>CAWHOR010000077.1:0-150300 GCA_963830845.1 uncultured Bacteroidota bacterium
GCATGACGGTGGATGGTGACGGCATTCATGATGTCGATGATCAGTCGTCCATCGAAAGTGATGCGACACCAGTCGTAAAGAATCATAACATCACTGTGTCACGGACGGCGACAGAATCCGAAACATCATTAACGACATTTATAGTGCAATTACCATCCTCCAAAGATTTGACAACCCATGCCGATATTGGTTTGAAACGTAACAACTTGTCGATACCTGGTATGACCGAATCGGAATCGGCATCTTCATCATCCTCTACGTCATCATCATCATCATCAAATTCTTCTTCTCGTCGTAGCAGCAGTGGAGATTGTGCCAGTGGAATGTGTAATATAGCCGTTTAAAAAGGTAACAAACAGGCGACGTACCGGTATTTCCTTTATCTATTCAAACTCTATATTTTTCAGTACTAATCTCTTGTTAAGTATCTATAAAGCGTGACACTAACTCATTTTAGTTAAAGAAGATTAATATCATGACATTATTTAACATTTTTGACCAATTATGTATTTGTCAAATATTTAAAAAGCCTTACCTGTCCTCTTTTCCGTTGGGAATCAGATGATTTACTATCCCCACAATTTAAGTGATACAAAGTGAAAGCAGGAGACGGCGGGTGCATCATGTTGCTATATGTCATATGTGCGCCATATAAATCTATTTCTAAAATGAGAATGTCGTGGACTTTCACGATCCATGCAACTATAAATTATATCCCCTCGATCTTTCACGAGACGACAAAATTCAAATCGGAACAGGACTGCTGCTGCTTATAAGCCCGAACGTACACGACGACTGTTTCATCAATCGAAAGTAAAACAGAGACGCTTTCCGTCTTGTTCACAAGACGCATCAATTACTTTATCCTACATATACCAATGGCACTAGCCGTACTGACAGCAATCACAGCACACTACCGGGAATAAGCAAGTAAAACGAAACAATAGTACAATTTCATCGTTTGTAACCGCGACAAGTAGAGGGTGTCGTTACAGTAGATATACGCGATGTACGGTAGTTTTCGTCGTTTCATATTTACTAAAAGCAATAATTATAAGTGTGGGACACAGCAATATAATCGCTGTAGAAAGACCATCACACCGATAGCAGCAAGAGCCGGTCAAAATTACAGCAATACGATGCGTCCACTACGTAACAATATCGTTCTGTCGGTACTCCAATGCTTGTTTCTATGGTCGTTATTTTAGGGCGACAGTCACCAGCACCTTCATTCGTCGCACAGGGGCAGATCATCAGTGTTACACCAGGGGAAGATGGACCATCCGCATTTCCGTCCGCTTCACCAACAGTATATTCGATCAAAGTGCCGCCAGTACCAACAATGGAACCCACAACAACGATGATCGTACCCAACATTCTGCCGACTCCAACGATTACTTTCGCACCGATACCTGTAGCTCAAGCGACTCTCCCGCCGTGGATGCTACCGACTTCGAAGACACCGACATCATCACCAGATACAGAGGCAACGAACGTTCCAACTTCCACACCAGCATTAAATATAGTGAACACAACGCTGATGCCAACTACCGGTACAAACACCCCGACGGGAATCGGTCCATCGTCGACAGCACCAGTGATCACCTCACCCACCGCGAACGGAAATACAACGAACTTGGATCGTGATGGCGGTAGCGACTCGAATAACAATTTGATCATCAAGGTGATCGTGCCAATAATGATTGTTGCTGCCTTAATCCTTTGTTATGGGATATACAATTCTCATCGTCCGAAACGAAACAGGAAGCCTGCACGTCACAATCAGAGACCCGTCAGTAATGGTATCGAGTCGGATTGCGACATTGGTTTTGATCCCAATCGACCCGATGGCGGGAACAGTTTATTTGATGACGTTTGAAATTGTATTTGTTACCGCATTTGATTCATATACGTTGAAGGCGTTCAAATATTCAGCGCTGGATTATATTCTAAAGCCGGTGAATATTGATGAACTTAAGGCAGTGGTTGCAAAAGCTGAACAACGAACCCAAGCCAAGAGTATTAATCAGCAGTTGAATCTGTTGATGCAGAATTTAAAGCAACCTTCGGTTGGGTTACAAAAAATTGCAGTACCAACATTTAAAGATCAATTGGAGTTTATTGAAACAGATACTATTCTTTATTGTGAAGCCAGTGGTGCTTATACTTTAATTTTTACAACCGATGGACAGAAGCTGGTTTCATCCAAGAGCCTGAAGGAATACGAAGAGTTGCTGCCCGAAACCAATTTTTTCCGCCTGCATCATTCTCACCTCATCAATTTGAATAAAATCAGGAAGTACCACAAAGGACGGGGTGGAGAAGTGGAGATGGACAACGGTGTATATTTGGAGGTTGCTACCCGCCGAAAAGACGAATTTTTGAAACGGATCGGTTACTAACTGGCCACATATATGCACGCTTATTGCCAAACAAGGCACAGTTGTAAAATTTCCTTCTTCCGGATGATGTGTCAGCCCAAATAGATATAGCTTTATGTAGCCGTTGTTAGCTTGTACTACATCTATATCCCTCCATTTTTTAACAGTAATTGAACTTTGCTTTTTTTAAGCAGGTTACTGTTATGCCTTCACTTCCTTTAGCCACGTTCTTAGTGAATTTTAAGATTGGCATTATACTTCCTTCCTGGTGCAAAAGATATTCAATTGCACATCGAAGTTATGTACCGGCCGTTTCTGTTTCGAAAATGGATGATCGTAAATACTTGTGGCTTCTTTGATATAAAAATGAAGCCCGCTTGTTTCAAGTATGCTGAGCATTTCAATGAGTTCTTTATTTTGATGATACGTGCCGTGGTATTCAATAAACAGGTTATGCACAAATTGCAATTGTGGAGCAATGTCTTTCAACACTTCGTATTCGGCACCTTCAATATCGATCTTTAAAAAATCCACTTTCTTTGTCAACAGATCTTTGAGTCTGAAACCTTGTACCGTTACAGTTTTGCCCGTTTCTGTAGCAGTTGTGATGCTGCTGCCCATTGTTCCTGTTACTGAAAACTGAAGTGGTTCATTGCTGATCCACACTGCTGATTTGTGCAGCGTAACATTGCTTAATTGAAATGAGTTGACATTTTTTTGCAACAGTTCAAAGTTTCTTTCATCGGGTTCAAATGCAATAACAGTTGCATCAGGGCATATTTTTTTAATATAGATAATGCTGAGCCCTATGTTTGATCCGCAATCAATAATAACCGGGTTGGGTGGAAGTTTTTGGTAGTATGACTTGTCGATAAAGATCTCTTTCAATCCAAACAAAAATTCCTGCGCATTGGTAAAATATACTTTTTTGCCGGATAGGTTGTGATGTCTTAATTTTCCGGCCGGTAAGTGTTTCAGGATTTTCAGTTTCAGCCAGCTGATATTTACGTCCCGGTAAGGATTATTAACAAAACGACTGGCTGCACTATTAATTCCTGTAAGCAGATTGTTGAAGAAAGAGTTATTCGACATTGTTTGTTTACGTATCAGGCAAATGTAGGTTTTTTTGATTTTTAAAGAGAAGCTATGCTTTCTGTACTTATTTGTTCAATTAATGATGAGTTGCTCCGGGAGGTAAAGCAGAGTATTTCGGATACTGTTGGAGTTCCTTATGAAATATTGGTTTGGGATAACAAGGCAAGTAATGATGGAATTTGTAATGTGTACAACCATTTGGCAAAAGACGCTAAGTACTCTCTTCTGCTGTTTGTACACGAAGACGTGACCTTTCAAACTATGAATTGGGGGCAAAAGCTGGTGCAGAAATTTGAAGAAGATGATGCCGTAGGATTGGTTGGCGTTGCAGGAAGCAGATACAAAGGAAAAATGTACTCAGGCTGGTATACGTCCGAACGAGAAATGGATGTGTTCAACATTATCCATACCGATGGAAAGCATGTGAATGAAATGCATAACCGGCATGATTCATCAACACACTATCATGATGCTGTTTGTATCGATGGTGTTTTTATGTTGTGCCGGAAGAAAGTATGGGAGAAAATTCGCTTCGATGAGCAATTATTAAAAGGCTTTCATTTTTATGATATAGATTTCTCGGTAAGGGCAGCGGCAGTTACGAAGGTAATGGTGGTTACAGACGTTACATTGGTACATCATACTCTTGGTGGTGATTACGGTAGTAGATGGGTGAAAGAAGCATTTATTTATCATGCTGCAAAAGAAAAGGATCTTCCGGTTTCTGTAGGCGACATTCCTGTGGGGTTTGAATTGTTACTGGCAGCTTGCTGGCTTGATTGGTTGAAGGATAAACCGGTTTCATTCAGCTATCGTATACAATGGATCTTGCGTCAGCAACTTTGGAAGTATATTTCGTTGTGGTATGCCATTGCTAAGTTTATGCTCTACCGGCCAACCGGACTTCAGTATCTTCATCGGCTCATTAAAAGGTAAGCGGTACAATGGATCAAAAACCACTTCTTTCAATTTGCATTCCGGCGTATAACAGGGTGACTTTCCTGCAACGTTTGCTGGAGAGTGTTGCTGTACAACAGTTCACCGATTTTGAAGTGATCATCACCGACGATTCAACCACCGATGCAGTAGAACAATTCGTCAACAAACAATCTTATCGCTTTTCGTTGCAGTATATCCGCAACCAACAACAACTCGGAACTCCACGTAACTGGATGGAAGGGATGAAATACGCTTCAGGAACCTGGATCAAAATCATGCATGATGATGATTGGTTTGCTGCAGTAGATTCATTGAAGATTTTTACTGAACACATCGATGAAAAAGCAGATTGTATTTTTTCCGGTTATTCTATCTACAATGAAAAAACCAAGCTGTTAGCAGATCAAACAATTTCGATAGCACGTTTCGAAGCAATACAAACACATCCCTATCTTTTGTTTGCAAAGAATGAACTGGGGCCGCCCAGTGTATTATTGTTCAAAAGTTCAATGAGTGAATTGTACGATCCTTCGTTTAAATGGCTGGTCGATCTCGAAGCATATGTTCGAATGATGTTACGGTATAAAACAGTGTACATCCCGCAGCCATTGATCACCATGAGCAGGAACGATTCGCAGGTAACAAATGAAGTATTCCGGAATGCCGCTGTTGAGATTAAAGAAGCGTTGATGTACTATCAAAAGCTTGGAGCTGCAACACATGCGCAACTTTATACCTACGATGCATGGTGGCGGTTACTGCGTAATCTTTCCATTCGTTCAAAACAGGAATTGGTTTCTTATGCGGATGGAATACAGGTGCCGGCATTTTTATTACAGTTGCTGAGGTTTCAGCAAAAAATACCATTGATGCTGTTGAAAAACGGTGTTGTGTCAAAACTGTTGATGGGTTATTCGTTTCTCCGAAGCAAACGATAATACAAAGGAATACTATTCGTTAAACATGAGTTTGCGGTAAGTGCTGCAAAACACCTCTCTACTAAACTTCTCCATCGCTAGTTCCCTGCTTCGCTGGCCCAGCTTTTTTCGCAGTTCCGGATCGGCCTGCAAACGTTCAATATAGCTGGTGCCTTCCGTTATAATATCATTTTCTGTTTGCGATTGGATCAACAAGCCATTCTCATTGTGATGAATATAATCGGGAATGCCGTTTACTGCCGTTGATACCACTGTTTTTCCATGGGCCATCATTTGCATCACCACCACAGGTAATCCTTCAAACAGCGATGTCATCAAAAGCACATCTGCTTCCTGATAAATGCGTTTCATCAGGGCTTCGTCTTTTACATTGCCAAAGAATTTGCAGAAAGGGTAGTCGGCTTCATGAACGATATTCTCCACATCGCCAACAAAATTGAATTGAACAGGCAACCCTTTTTTATGAATCTCTGTTGCGATAGCAGCAATCAAATGCACTCTTTTTTGTGCGGCACCACGTCCAATAAAATAGACCTGCATCACAGGATTGTTAATTGGATCGAATGTTGGAATATCAATGGCATTGTCAATAAACAATAAACGATTGAAGTATGGTGCAGGTAATTCGTTCTGTTTGTATTGGGACTCTATCTTTTTTTTCAATTCTTCTGTGCTGAATATACGGGTTGAAATATCATCGATGTAGCCAATGGTATAATTCATCCATGTAGCAAGGTGACAGATCTCAATGCGTTTTACACTGGCAGGCAAATGCGGAATTACTTTATAGAAGTACAAACATTCACCGCCTAATACCACGGGTATTTGTTGTTGTTTGACCCATGATGCGATCACTCCTCTATAAAAGAAGTTGACGAAGTGATAAAGTTTGTTGTCGATTTTTTTATGAAGATCAATAATTCTGGCACCTTCAATGGTAAAGCGATCTCTGAACTGGTTGTTTCGAGGATACTTTGAAAAAATGATTAACGGTTTTTTGTCTTTGATGCATTCAGTAATATCAATATTCACTTGTGGGGCACCGCCAATATCAGCATTCGAAAAAAATAATACGGCACCATGTTTTGTTTGTAGCGGGAAAAGAGTTCCATACAATTTACCCAGCCACACAAACGGGGCCATCAGCAACTGTTCAATAAAAAGTTTTTGTTTAACTGACCGGTAGCTCATTGGCAGGGAAATATTTGGTCAGTAATTGTGCAAAATAATGTTCATCAAATTCCAGCTTCAATTCGCTTAGAACCGTTTCAATGGCGGTAATATCAATTAGTGGACTGCTGCCTCTGTCTGCAATACTATAATCGGCTTTTTTCGAAAAATGTTGTTCAATTCCGTGGATGATGCTGATCACAGAGTAGTTGACTGGGTTGGCAACGTTGATGATTTCATTTTTGTGCGTTTGCTTTTGAAGAATACAATCGCAAACAGCATACATGTCGTCAAGATCGATCAGGTTGCGGGTGGCATATTTCCAGGCGGTAAAATGTTGTCCCTCGCAAATATGGGTAATAAAGTAATTGAGAATCGTATTTCTGTTATCTGTTTGGCCAATGGGATTTGAAACACGGAAAATAATATGATTGGGATGTGTTTCTTTGATTAGGTTTTCAATGGTCAGCTTGTGTAATACATAGGCCGATTGTTGCATCGCCGGATCATAGATGCTGCAGGTACTGAAGTAAACCAGTTGTGCTGTCGGGTACTTACTGATCGTTTCTTTCAGCAAGTTCAATTCCCGTGCAAAACGATCTGCATCATGTAAGGTAGAATTGGAAACGCCTGATGCGAAAATGACAAAACGTTCATCTTCCTGATATGCCCTGAATCTTGTTGCAATCATACCTTTTCCAACTACCATTCTATTCTGTTTTACAGCACTAACGATCTGGTTTAAAATTGATTTACTGTAAATATAGTGAATGTGAAAATGCACTACAGATTGTCTGCTCAAATTTGCTGAAACAGGTTTCCTGAACGCAATATTAAATTGATCTAAAACAAGCAGAGATGCTGTTTTTATAGTTGATGAAAAAAGAGGTCAGCAATCAATAATTGCTGACCTCTTTTTCGCTAGCAGAATACAAGCTTTATTGATATACGACCACAAGTTTAGGTCGTTTAGCTGCATCGGAATATTTACTGGTACAAAAAATCCGGCTATTGTAAATAACATCATTCTGTAAACGGATCATGAAGCCGTAATTAGTGTTGCTGCTGATCATTTCAGATACAAGATTTTTTACATCCAAATCAACCAGATCTAAAATTTTTTGAGAAGTATGCGGAATTGAAATCCGGTTGCTGCTTGTGGTTGCCGGAAGGTTCGACCATTTCGCTGTGGCACTGCTCCAATTTGATGCTATTCTTTCAATATACATTGAATTATCCGAGCCGAAATTTGGATCTACATGATTTCCATTTAAAGGAGTGGGGTTTGAATAAAGGGTTAATTTGGCTGAAACAATTGTAGCGTTTGCCGGAATATTGCTCAAGTCAAATTTAATAAGCCCGCGGTAATAAGCTGAAGCTCCGTTTATAGTCCATGCTGCTGCGGCAAATTCAGGTGCAGTAGGATCGTATAGATCCAATGAAGGCCCGCCAATTATATGTGTTTCGGTTGTATTGTTTGCCGGCTGCAGGGTTAATGTTACAATTGGAGAAGGGGTTACAATTATTTTCGTTGTGTCAAGTCCTGTTAGTCCATCGGTATTATTAACTCTGTACTGAAACAGATAGGTTCCAGCAATAAAATTTGAAACAGTTGTTGTAGCAGAAGCCGGGCTATTGATAGCAGGAACGTTTGGCCCTGATATCAAACTCCACAGCGATCCTGTTATTACTCCTTGTGGAGTTGTTGCTGAGCCGGTTAGTGTAAAACTTGATAGTGGTAATTGAATCGTTTGATCGGCACCTGCGTTTGCAACAGGAGGCTTGGGAATAACTACCGTTTCTGGTTTTTTACAGCTGAAAAAGGCTAGCATCAGCAGAAATACGGACAGTAGATGGGCGGCATTTTTTTTCATTTTTATAGACTATTTGAGAACTAAAATAGTATAAATCAAGAGGATTAGGCTTCTTTTGGTTAATCGGTTGAGGCATTATTTACAACTGGGTGCTTCAGCGTAATAGTTGTGTTGTTTTTCTCTACAACTGCGTGGTAAAAAACTCACTAAAGAGAAGACAAAGCTTTCTTTACAATTTCTTTCCAGTAATGGTTGGTATAGAAGGTTGCTGGTGTTCTTATATCTGAATGTTTAGCGAAGAAAAGAATCGCTTCAACAAACTTTTCCCATGAATCATCTGGAGTAATTTTTAGTTTACTTCCACAATCAGATAAATCCACACCTGTTGCACCGGTTTCGGTTGATACAACACTTGTATTTAATCCAAGTGCTTCGATCATTTTTGTTTTAACACCACCGCCACTGGTTACAGGGTTCAGCAATATGTCGGCTGCTTTTGTGTACAAATCAATATCTTCTACAAATCCTGCATAAAAAATCTGTTCGTTATTCCATTGTTTCAATTCACCAAATTCAACAGGCAATCGTTTTCCGGCAACCAGGATATTGTAATGTAATCCGGATTGTTTTAACAACGGGTTGATCTTTTCAATAATAGTTCGGAGTGCATCTGTATTCGGTTTGTAGTCAAGCAAGCCATTAAAAAAAAGTAAAAGAGCGTTAGGGTCAAGTTGGTGAGTGGCAGCTATCTGTTGTTTACGGGCAAATTTATCAGCTGGTATAAGTGTTTGTGTAATGCCGTAAGGAATCAGCACACAGTTTGATGCAGGTACATTCAGCTGTTCGATCATCCGGGTTCTGTCCTCTGCTGCAATGCAGAAAACAGTATCAGCAGCTCTCAATACCATGCCCTCGTACCATTTCAGTAAAGGCCACCAGCTTTTTCCAACTGTTCTGAAACGTTCATATTCCACATTGTGTGTATGAACAATCAATTTTATACCGCAACTTTTTTTCAGCATCCATCCCAACCAGCCGAGATAGGGATGCTCAATGATCACGGTTTCGATCTGTTGCTCTCTGATGATTTTTTTTAACCGGAAAAAAGCAAACAGATCTGCATAACGCAATTGACTGTTGATTAAAACAGGATGGAACGTATAGTTGGTTACAAGTGCTGCATCATTATTATTTGTACCTGCTACATGTAACACGCATTGCTCTCCCAAAAAGGAAGTAAACTGAGCAATCAATTTCTGCCCCCCCGAAAAAAAAGGCAGGTAGGGGTAGGGAACAATCGTCAGCACTTTTTTCATGCCTGTGTTTTTCTGCCGCTGCGCCATTCCATAAACAGACTTCCGAACAAAAGCAGGAAGGCAAGCAAGGACGCATACATGGTAATACTGTTTCCTAATTCATATGAACGTGGTTCAAACTTCAATTCAATTTTATGTTTACCGGCCGGAACGGGTAAGCCACGCAATGCATAGTTTGTTTTTACAATTGGAACTTCCTTGCCATCAATGAATGCTTTCCAGCCACGTGGATAATACACTTCACTGAACACTGCATACTGATTGGAAGCTGCAGATGATTCATACAAAATATAATCGTTTCTATTTTCAATCAAACGAATGGATGCTGTTGAATCTGCAACAGGCTCGTTACCGATGCTGGCTTTGAATTTCGTTTGTACAACAGCTGTGTCACGCAGGTTCGTGCTGTCCAACGCTTTCATTTCTTCTCTTCCGTCAGCTACATATTTGATCGCTTTTACAAACCATACCGGACCAAATGCTGCAGGGTTCATTTGCGCAATGGGTTGACCATTCTGCGGATTTTGTACAATGAAATATTTTGTGTTGAGCATATTCAACACCTGCATATTATTCTTTGCGATCTGGTTTTCGATGAGGTCCTGATAGATCTGCAGTTTCGCCGGGTGATAACCACCAACGGAATTATGATGATAAGAAGTGATTGATTCGTTGGTGAAATCGCTAGTTGTGTTTAACACACGATAGTAGCCCGTATCCTGTTTGATCATTTTATCCGCTTCCGACAATGTAAACGAATTGTTGAATTCATCCGGCTCTACAAATGAATTTTCATTGATGTAACGTTTGCCAACTGCCATTACATCAACTGAGCTTATAAGTAACAGGGCAATCATCACCGGAAATGCTTTTAACTTTTGATAAGCAAACGCCCATAGCAAACCAAGACCAAGTGCCAGTAAAAAAACAGTACGCATTAAATCACCTGCAAATAATCCTTTGCGATCGGTTTGTATTGCAGTGATGAATGAGCGTCCAAATGTTTCTGCCTGTTGCTGCATCTCAGCCGTTACTTGTTGGCCTTGTTGTGTATATTGTTGCAACATGGCACCACTCATGTTGTCCTTGATTCTGCCATCATTTGGCGATTGATAATCAAAACTGAAATACATGACAGCCGCAATAGCGATCAACGCAACGGATGCGATGGCTGTATTCTTCCAGGCTTTTTTGATTTTGTCGGCAGTATTGTTTCCAAATAAAAGATTGTTGAGTGTAATTGCTCCCATAGCAACAAAACACAATTGCGGAATTACAAGCCCCATCGACGGTGCACGGAATTTTTTATACAGCGGCATGTAGTCGAATAAGAAATAGTTGATGCTTTCAACATTCTTGCCCCAAGCAAGCAATACACCAAACAAACCGGCGGCAAACAGACTCCATTTCAGCCAACCTTTTTCAAAGAAGAGTGCAAATACAAACAGCAGCATAACGATCACTCCAAAATAAACCGGACCTGAAGTGGGTTGTTGATCACCCCAATAAGACATGCCGTTTGCAGATTGCAAAGCCTGATCTTCGGGATAACCAACTTCCATTAACTTATCTGCAAATGCTGATTTTTTGTATTCTTCACCACCATTACTGCCACCATAAATACCGGGAATCAATAATGTAAATGTTTCACCTACGCCTACACTGTACTTAAATGCATAGTCTTTATCAAGTCCGCCGCTTGTTGTATTCTTATCAGTGTTTTGTTTTAATTCACTTACACCGCCACGCATACTTTCTTTTGCATAATCCCAGTTAGTAAGTGTATGGATGGCATTACTGCCAAAAGCAACAAGACCAACGAACAATGCAATGGCAAAACTTTTAAACGCTGCTGCCACTTCTTTTTTCCTGAAGCTATCGATCAAAAATCCAATACAGAGTATGGCAAGAATAATAAGTGTATAGTAAACGATCTGTAAATGGGCGGTGCTTATCTGCAAGCTGGCGCCGGTTGTTAATGCAGCAATACCAACCCACCACCTTTTTTGAAAGAGGAGTAATAAACCTGCGATCATCAATGGTGCGTAACCCATTGCCAGCATTTTTGTATCGTGGCCGGCACCAATAATTACCGGATTGTATGTGGAATAACCATAGGCGAGTGCACCCATCATGGCGATCCATGGATTGAGCCGCAATGCAAGCCCCAATATGTAAAAGCAAATACATGCCAGAAAAAAGAAGTTAGCAGGTTTTGGCAGCTTTAACATTATTATTTCCTGTACATATGCAAACATGATCTTGTGCTTTGCTTCCATTGCAAAGTGGTACGTTGGCATACCGCCAAACATGCTGTTGCTCCAGTTTGGGAAAATACCTTGCTTTTCCCGCACTTCAAATGATTGCTGGGCCATACCTTTCCATCCCATGTTGTCGGTTGCATTTAACACCTTGCCTTCAAGTACCGGTTTGCAATAGATCAATGCAACAACAATAAAAACCACCACTGCAACGGCATGTGGTATCAGCTTTTTGAAATCAAACTTCATGTGCTATGTTTATTACTTTTTGATTACCGGAATCAGGATGAAACAGGCGCCGGAATCCTGTGTGAAAATTTTCAGTTTCAGTGAGGCAAAATAATGGTATTTTGGGGGATTGACAGCATTTTTAACTGTATGAAAGGATTTTTATTTCTTAGCAAGGTAGCCCTCATTTTGAATGTGTTATTTCTTATTTGCCTGATCCTGCGGTATATCCCTTTCGTCAGCTCTCAGTCATTACTCGCTGTACTGATCATCGGTGGATGGTTTTTGAGTTTCCTGGTGAACATTCTCCTGTGTGTTTGGTTAATTGTGCTGCTTTTGCAGAAGAAGATAGAATTCAGGGTCAATTCGATCCATTTTATTAATGTGGTGATTTTTATATTTCAACTTCTTTATTTCTTTTTATGATCAAACAACTGCTTTCCGATAAATCAACCAAACTCTTCCTGGTGCTGGCTGGTTTTTTTATTGCCAATGCATTGATCGCTGAGATCATTGGGGTAAAGATCTTTTCATTAGAAAAAACATTGGGTTTTACGCCGATGGAATTGAAGTTGTTTGGAAATGTATTATCCGTGAATTTAACTGCAGGCGTATTATTGTGGCCCGTGGTATTCATCATGACGGATATTATTAACGAGTATTATGGCATGAAGGGTGTGCGGTTTCTTTCCTATCTCACAGCCGGCTTAATTACGTTTGCATTTCTTGTATTTGTAATGGCGATGAATTTGACACCAGCCGATTTTTTTATTACCAGTAAACAGGGGAGTGGCGTTCCTGATATGGAAAAGGCGTACAACAGTGTGTTGGGGCAGGGTGGTTTTATCATCATCGGTTCGTTAACGGCGTTTATATTGGTCAGTTGATCGATGTATTTGTTTTTCATCGGATCAAAAAAGTAACGGGTGAAAAAAACATCTGGCTGCGGGCCACCGGCTCTACATTGGTATCGCAGTTCATTGACAGTTTTGTGGTACTCTTTATTGCCTTTTATATTGGTACGAGAGTGAACCAGCAAGGCAATGATTTTGTATGGCCGTTGAATTTGTTTCTGGCGGTTGGAGTAGTGAACTATATCTATAAGTTTATTGTTGCCATCTGCTTAACACCGGTTATTTACCTGATGCATTCGGTGATTGAACGTTATCTTGGAAAAGAACGGGCAACGGAAATGAAATTGGCAGCGATGCAAGGGTAGAAAGTAATGGGCAATGAGCAATGGTCAATAATCAATAAGCAATGTGTCATAGGCAACAGGCGAAATTGAATTCCTATGCTGAGCATGCACTCACCATTAACTACTCACTACTCACCGTTTTTCCTTCAACAGTTGAGCAACTACTTTATCAATGGGCAACGTCATGGTTTCTTCACTGAATTCATTCCAATCAATTAAACGGAATACTTCTGCTTCTCCTTTGGGGTCGGCAATTTGATGTGGCTGAAAATCAAATGGCGTTTGTTTAAATGAAACAAGAATTGGTTCCAGCGGTTTTACATGGTAATAAATGGATACGATCTGGTGTTCAGGATTAAATGCACTGCGTTGATAGAAATCGGTTGTGTAAATATGTTCGCCAATTTCAGCTTCAATATTCAGTTCTTCTTTCATCTCCCGTTTCAAACAATCTCTTGTGCCTTCGCCAAATTCTAATCCGCCTCCGGGAAATTTTGTAATGTAGGCGCCACGTATAAATTCATCACTCACCAATACCTGCTTTTGTTCGTTGATGATGATGCCGTAAACCCGAATATTGAACATTTTTCAGCTGATTAATGAGTGGTGAAATGATTGGTTAAAATAACTTCTTTCGCAAAAAGAAAATGCCGAGCAGTAATGATAATACCAATGAAATAAGAATGGGAAAATAAAACGCAAAGGTTGAATGTGCACCCGGGATCGGCACATTCATTCCATAAATACTGGCCACCAATGTTGGCAGTTGCAGCATAATGGTAATGGATGTTAAACGCTTCATTACCTGATTCTGATTGTTACTGATGAGGCTGGCAAACGCATCCATGGTTGAACTCAGGATGTTGGTATAAATATTCGCCATCTCAAGGGCCTGACTTGTATCAACGATCAGATCCTGCAGAAACTCATCTTCTTCTTCATTCAATGCAAGAAATTTGGTGCGTTGTAATTTCATCAACAGCATTTCATTACTGCGCAATGCAGTAACAAAATACACCAGACTTTTTTGGATACGCATCAAATCCAGTAACTCTTCATTCCTGTTGGCATCGTACAATTTCTGCTCTAGTAAATTTCTACGGTGGTTGATCTCTTTCAAAAATTCCATGTAGGCCTGCACCACTTTTTCAAACACTTTCAGCACCATCATATTCCGTTTATCGGGATGGCGGTTTTGAAAGGTGTTCAGGAATTTTTTAATGGCTCCGTTATCAAACGAGTTAACTGTTACGATTTGGTTATGCGTTAAAATAATACAGATGGGGATGGTGATATAAAACGCATCACTGTCGTTAAAGGAATTGTTTTCTGCCGGTGTTTTAATAACGATCAGCTTTACGTTATCCTCCAGTTCATAACGGGAGCGTTCATCAATGTCAAGTGAGTCGGCAAGAAAGTCGATGGGAATATCCAGTGCTTCTGCGATTTCAGTAAACTCTTCCTGTTTTAAAGGCGGAACAATATTGATCCAGGCCCCGCTTTCAGGCTTTTCGATGGCAAGGGTTTTGCCGTTTTCGTTTTTGAAGAATTGCAGCATAGCGGCGCAAAGGTAAGAGCCGGCTTCTAATCTGCAGTTGAAAATTCCAGAGCTTCGTTTTTCCTGTTGCGGATGGTTTTATAATGGTGGGTGTTGTGAAACAGGTTAAAATAAAGCAGTTCTCTTATAGTGATCATACCTAACACAGGATGTGGTACCTGGTATTCATCCATTGTATCATCTTCCCAGTAATAACGGATCTGGTCGAGGAATTTAACGGTGAGATGTTCAAACCTTGTGATTAGTTTTTCTTTTGCGCCTTTTTCTTCTTTTACAACTGGTATGTAACGTTTATCCTGATCGTATCCGGCATCCAGTTTTTGGTAATATAACTGTAACAGTTCTTCGTACGAAAGTGATTGATGATCAGGTTTGCCAAATTTCCATTTCAATAAAAACTTTGGAGAAAATAAGCCAAGCCAGCTTTTATGTAAACTGAGAGAGAGGTGTTCCAGGTTTTCAGCAACTGACCATTGTTCAGATTTATAGAAAAACTGAACCTCATCCATCTGCTTACATTGTTTTAAAATGTCCTCAATGGTGTTCTCAGCATGGCTGATAATTTGAAACTTATTTAAATGATAGCGTTTTGCGATCATTGGGTGTAGGGTTAGGGTTTCGTTGGATATTGGATTAAAGTTCGATCGTTCCACTGAAGACAAATGTGGCGGGGCCACAAAGCCAAATGTTTTCAAAAGACGAGTCGGATATTTTTTCAAACTTCACTTTCAACTCTCCGCCCGGTGTCAGGATTTTTTTCTCCTGCTTTCCGGTGGTATTACTGCTGGCCGCAATCGCTGCTGCTGTAACACCCGTACCACAGCTCAGGGTTTCGGCTTCTACACCCCGTTCATAAGTACGTACGCTGATAGCATCTTCGTGAACCTGAACAAAATTAACATTGATCCCTTCGTTTTTGAAAGGGGGTGAATTACGAATGCGTTTTCCCTCATCATAAACTGCGGTTTTTGCGATATCCTGTTCCCATCGAATATAATGGGGCGAACCAGTGTTTAAAATTGAATGATCCGAAAATGTTTCGATGCTGTTTACATCTTTCATCTTTAATTCAATCCAGCCGTTTTCTTTTACAACAGCTTCGTGAAACCCGTCTGTAGCAAGGAATACAGCGGTTTTGTCGATCACACTCATCTGCTTTGCAAAGGCAACTAAACAGCGTCCGCCGTTGCCGCACATGCTGCCTTCGTTGCCATCAGCATTGTAGTAGAGCATTTCAAAGTCGTACCCATCTTTGAGTTGTAACATCATCAAACCATCGGCACCGATGCCGAATCTCCTGTCACATAAATAGGCTATTTGTACGCTGGTTAATTGCGTAAAATTACCAGAGCGATTATCCAGTATAACGAAATCGTTGCCGGTGCCTTGGTATTTGTAGAAGGGAATGGTCATTGTTTTATGTTAGTGGGGAGTGGTTAGTTGCTAGTGGGTTTGACCACTCTCCAAGTTCGAAATTAATTTACTGATCATTCTGAAAGCCGATTCAAGATATTGTTCCAATTGAGCGATTTGCTCATTTTGAACGTATTGAAGTATGAGCGAAATTTCAAACTGTGTGTCAATTTCAACCGCCGAGCTTCTGGAAATTTCAAAAAATCTGATTTTCTCCTGTTTGAATTTTCAGGCTGATCCTTCTGCTAAATTACTACAAACCGAAATAGCAGCTCGTCTCACCTGGTTGACAATTAAAAATCGTTCCTCATTAGGGAACTGTTGTGTAACGGTATAGATTTCTTTTGCCAGCTTGAGTGAAATTTGATACACATCAAGTTTTTTGTGTGATAACTGTAGCATATAGGTTGTTGTTTCGTTACAAGATGTTTCTTACTCGCTACTCACCACTTTCCACTTGCTATATTTCACTGATTATCGCTAACGATTTCTTGATCAAACTATCAACTGCCGCTCCACCATCTTTACTGAATTCTTTCTTTACCCGATTGGCTACAATGGCGCTGATGGAAAGACATTGATGCCCCATTATTTTACCCAAACCATAGATGGCCGCCGTTTCCATTTCAAAGTTGGTAATACGATGCTGACCGAATTGAAATTGCGTTAACCGGTCGATCAAGGCAGGATTGGAGAGGCCGAGACGCAACACTCTTCCTTGCGGGCCATAAAATCCCGGACAGGTTACTGTAATGCCATGATGATAACCTTCCACAAAATGTTTGAGCAATTGAGAGCCGGCACTAGTTACATAGGGGTACGATAAACTATCCTGTACCTGTGTATGCGTTACGAACGATTGCATGATCTGCTTTTCCTCTTCGTTGCTGTCGTGCCTGTAAAAATGCAGCAGGTTGTCGATACCTAATCCATGTGTGGAAACTACGAAACCATCCACCGGAATATCGGACTGCAATGCACCCGATGTACCAAGGCGGATAATATGTAAAGCAGTGAGTGTTGGCTTGATGGTTCTTGCTCCAAAATCAATATTCACCAATGCATCCAGTTCGTTCAACACGATATCAATATTATCGGGACCAATACCGGTCGACACAACAGATATTCGTTTCTTTCCAATAAAACCGGTATGCGTTACAAATTCCCGATGTTGGGATCTATGTTCGATGGAATCAAAATGTTTGGAAACTTCCTTCACCCGATCCGGGTCGCCAACGGTAATAATGGTAGTTGCTAATTCATCGGGGCGTACATCTAAATGGTAAACAGCTCCTCTGTTATTGATGATGAGTTCGCTTTCCGCAATTCTTTGCATAGTTCTTTGGGTGTATTTGCCCGAATATACTACATTTGCACCTCACAAATTTGGTCCTGTGGCCGAGTGGCTAGGCAGAGCTCTGCAAAAGCTCGTACAGCGGTTCGAATCCGCTCGGGACCTCAATAAACCGGACAAGTTCACTGGTAACTTCGCCCGGTTTTTTTATGTCCTTACCACATTGAAGCAAAAAAACTTTTACATGGTGCCGAACAGCGTTGGAGCAATGCAGTGCATTTCGATGCTTCAGGTTACCGGAAAAGAAGAAGCATAAACGCAAGCGCATTCTTTTGCATCAATCATCGCTGCATGTGAAGCATTTTTTTACACTCGCCGGAACATCGCAAGTAGTTTTTCTGAATCGTCTCTCCAGAGATGAAACGTTATTGTAATTAATTTAATAAAGCCACTTTGTTTTTTGTGAATATATTTTGTTGTTCATTTTCCGCTTATCCAATAAAAAGTACCCTTCACGAAAATTTCGTTGCTTATTCGCTACTTTTAAAAATTATTTGATAATTATTTAAAGATTGCCGCCGTTTGTCTATCGAAAAATTACATAATGAATCTGTCCTTGTGCGGGAGATGCAGGATGGTAGTGAAGAAGCTTTCACTATCTTATACATGCATTACAGCCCCTTGCTTTATACCAATATCCTGAAAATGGTTCGGGATACGGATACGGCGGAGGAAATTGTGCAGGAGCTTTTTGTAAGGATCTGGCAAAAACGGGAGAAAATCGGAATGACCGAGAATTTTAGTGGGTATATGTTTCGCATCGCACAAAATCTCGTGCTTGATTTTTATCGAAAAATGCAACGTGACCGCTCCTTATTAAATAAGTTTCGTTTACTTGTAATCGAACAGCAGGATAGTGAAGAGGAGGATTTCAAAATGAGCCAGTCTTCCGGTCAGTTGAAAAAAGCAATTGATCAACTCCCTCCACAGCAAAAAAAAGTATTTGAGCTTGTAAAACTGGAAGGGCACACTTATAAGAACGCAGCCGTCATTCTCGGCATATCTCCACTAACGGTGAAAGAGTATATTGTAACTGCCAATAAATCAATCCGTAATTATCTGGCAAAATATTCCTACAGCCCATTGCCGCTTCTCTTATTCGAGATTTTTTATTCCAATCGTTTTTGATTTGAAACGAATCATTTTTTAGTTACTCAAAAAAAAGTTTCGATTCTATCCCCCCATTTTTTGCGCCCGTCCGTTCTTGTTTGAAATAATCTATTCAGCGTGGACCCGAATCTGTCAAATTTATTTAACCGCTTATTGGAAGGAAGACTTTCACCGGAAGAAACGGATGAATTGGTCAAACAACTTGGAACTGATGAGCCAGACCCTGAGCTGGTGGATTTAATTATGACGCAATTACAGAAACCTGTTGCAATTGAGGAAGTTGACCCAAAAGTGCTGGCAACACTGAAAGCGAAATTACCATTGATTCTTGAACAGTCAAAAGCCGCACCTGCCAAGCGGATTTCGATGATGCAGTCCCGCTGGTTACGCTATGCGGCCGCTGTATTGCTACTGTTTGGTGCAGGAAGTTTATTGCTATTCAAAAAATCAACAAAACCTACCGTTGATACGGCTGTTAAAACTGTGGTGAAAGAAGAAATTACGCCAGGTAAAGAGGGTGCCATTCTAACCTTAGACGATGGTAGGGTTGTGGTGCTCGATAGTTTGGGTAATGCAGTGATCAGTAACCAGAACGGAACAAAAGTACAGGTGAAGAATGGTCGTTTGATTTATGGAAACGGACAGTCTGGAAATCCTGAAATCACTTATAACACAATGAGTACTCCAAAGGGGCGACAATTTCAGTTGCTTTTGCCCGATGGTTCAAAAGTGTGGCTAAATGCAGCATCTTCCATTCGTTTTCCAACCGTATTCGCAGGAACAGATCGCATGGTTGAAGTAACCGGCGAAGCCTATTTTGAAGTAGCAAAAAATACAGCCATGCCGTTTCGTGTAAGAGTGAATAATGAAACGGAAATTAAAGTGACAGGTACGCATTTCAACGTCAACTCTTATAGCAACGAAACGCAGATCAACGCCACGCTGCTGGAAGGTGCCATTCAAATTATCAATGGCGGACAAACAACCAATGTGCAGCCCGGACAACAGGCACAAGTTGCATTTGGCAACAAAGGCAGATCAACGCCGGTGAAAATTATCAATGATGTAAATGTAGATAAAGTGGTTGCCTGGAAAAATGGTGTGTTTGATTTTCAGGATGCAACATTAGAAGAAGTGATGCGGCAGCTTGAACGTTGGTATAATATCGACGTCGTGTATGAAAAAGGCATTCCCAAATTAGAGTTTTTTGGAAAAATGGGAAGAGACCTGAATCTACCTACGGTGTTAAATGCGCTTGAAAAATCAAAAGTACATTTTCGGATGGAAGAGGGTAGGAAACTGGTGGTGCTGCCGTAATAATTTTTGTAAAAAATAAAACAAGGAAATACATAGGATCAGCAATAAAAAAAGATGACTCAAAACAAACCGCCACGGACGGTCATCCGGGCGGTAATGGCTTGATGAAATCTAAATTCAACGTCGGGAAACATTGATTTTTTAAATACAAACCAAGGCAAAAGTATGCAAAAAACTGCTCTTTGTGATCGGAACGCTGTGGCCATCGGTATCATTTCGTCAGTCTTCAACACGTGCAGGTTGTTGAAAATACCACCCCGGCCGTTTCGGTTCTTAAACCAAACGCTGTTAGTCATGAAACTAACTCTCATTTTAATCATCGCAGGCCTCGTCAATGTTCAGGCCAAATCGTTCTCCCAATCGGTAACTTTCTCTGGTAAAAAGGTGGGGATTACTAAGGTATTTAAGGCAATTGAGTTGCAAACAGGTTACACCGTGTTTGCCAATAAGGATTTGCTGAAAAATATCAAACCTGTTTCACTTTCAGTGAAAGACATGCCATTAAACGATTTTCTTGCAGCCGCATTGCAGGATCAACCGGTTGGTTACGAAATTCACAATCGTACGATTTTTATTCTTACCAAGAATAGTAGTCCATCCGCTCCTGTTGTGGCAGACAAAGAACCCGTGGTAGAAGAAGTTCCGCTCTTTGTGGAAATTAAAGGCATAATTACCGGCGCAGAAGGCTTGCCACTTGAAGGTGCCACTGTAACAGTGAAAGGTACCACCATCTCAGCAGTTACCGATAAAGATGGACGCTTTACAATCAATGCATTGCCAGAGCAATACTTGATTGTTTCGTATGTTGGATATGCAGCTACTGAAGTATTAGTGGGCAACCGTACCAGCGTTTCAATTGTACTCCAGAAGGTAGTGGGAGAAATCGAACAAGTAGTGGTAACAGCTCTTGGTATCACCAAGAAAGTAAGAACGCTTACGTACAATGTACAAGAGATTAAAGGCGACGATATCAGCTCTGTGAACAACGGCAGCTTTATCAATAGTCTGATCGGAAAAGTAGCGGGTGCTACCATCAATAGTTCTTCCGCAGGAAATGGTAGCTCGTCCCGAGTGGTGATGCGTGGTGTAAAATCCATTAACGGCAATAACAATGCGCTGTATGTGATCGACGGGATTCCCATGCCAAATAATATCCGCGGACAGGCAGATGATATTTTTTCAGGTTCGGGACAAACGGGTGATTTTGTTGCAAACATTAACCCCGATGATATCGAAAGTGTTTCTGTTTTAAGTGGTCCGTCGGCTGCCGCACTTTATGGTAGTGCTGCTGCAAACGGTGTGATTGTTATTACCACTAAAAAGGGACAAAAAAATAAAACAAATATCAGTGTATCGAATACAACTTCTTTTTCAAGTCCGCTGATACTCCCCAAATTTCAAAATACCTATGGTGTTTCGGAAGTAGGCAGTTACTATAGCTGGGGTGAAAAATTGGCAACGCCATCAACGTATAACCCGGCAGATTTTTTTCAAACAGGTGTCAATTCAACCACCTCATTGAACTTTTCTACGGGAACAGATAAGAGCCAGACCTACCTGTCAGTCGGTAACACATCGTCTAACGGAATTATTTCAAACAATGATTTCAACCGGTTCAATTTTACAGCAAGAAATACCAGTTCATTCCTGAATGATAAAATGACGCTCGATGTAAGTTTTATGATGGGGTTGATTGGTGAAAAAAATATGATCTCGCAAGGACAGTATTTCAATCCATTAGTGGCTGTTTACTTGTTTCCGGCGGGTGATGATTTCAACAGAGTAAAAGCGTTTGAGCGTTTTAATCCATCACGTAATTTGATGACGCAGTTCTGGCCCTATGGTGATAATGGTTTGATGATGCAGAATCCATACTGGGTTACACAGCGGGATATTTTTCGAAACAACAAAGAGCGTTACATGGCAACGGTATCATTGAAATACAATCTGGCCGATTGGATCAATGTATCGGGCAGGGTGAAGATGGATCGCAGCAACGAAAAAAGTGCTAAAGAATTTGCGGCATCCACCAATACGCTTTTTGCGTCTGAGACAGGCTATTATTCACTCAATGCATTAGACAACCGGCAGATTTATGCTGAAGGTCTGGTGAATATTAATAAAACGTTCCGCGAAGATTATAGCCTCACCGCAAACATTGGTACGGCCATTGAAGACATTCGCTTTAATCAGGCAATGTTTGGTGGAAGGCTGCAGGGTGTTGCAAATTTGTTCACCTACGGCAATATCAACCGCGCTCTTTCGGAAATGTCGCAATCTGGTTTCAAGCGTCAGAAACAGTCGGTGTTTGGAAGTACACAACTGGGCTATAAGAACATGCTGTTTCTTGATCTCACTGCCCGTAACGATTGGGCTTCTACATTAGCGCAGGCAAGTGGACAGTCGTTCTTCTATTCTTCAGTCGGTGTTTCGGGTGTAGTAACAGATCTGTTGAACATTCAATCAGACGTATTATCATTTCTGAAACTCCGTGCTTCTTATTCTGAAGTGGGGAATGAACCCGATGTGTTTCTCACCAATCCCACCTATGGTTTAGCGGGTGGTTTCCCGGTTACACAAACCCGTATGCCCAATCCTGATCTGAAACCAGAATTAACAAAGTCGTGGGAAGCAGGATTGAATATTGCATTATTTAAGGGAGCACTCAAGATTGATGCAACTGCATACTTATCGAGTACTTACAATCAA
The DNA here is from genome assembly GCA_963830845.1 of uncultured Bacteroidota bacterium. Classification (GTDB taxonomy): domain Bacteria; phylum Bacteroidota; class Bacteroidia; order Chitinophagales; family Chitinophagaceae; genus Lacibacter. The sequence continues at coordinate 22,802 of CAWHOR010000077.1, forward strand.
TTTTTTGAACCAACACTTTCTTCTGCTTCCGGTTTCACAAGTGTGATCGTGAATGCAGGAAGGGTTGATAATAAAGGATTGGAAATATCTGCACGCTATACCAAAAGATTTGGCGAACTCACCTGGAGTTCTTATGCCGCTTATTCACTGAACAGGAATAAGATTGTGCAACTCTTGCCCGGATGGACCAATCCGCTTACCGGTGAAATCGTTTCCCTGAAGGAACTTGATATGACCGGAACCGGAAGTTATAAAATGGTGTTGAAAGAAGGCGGCTCCATGGGTGATATCTATGTGAACACACTCCGTGTAGATGAACATGGAGCAATCTATGTGGATCCTAGTTCGCAAACAGTAGCGTCCGAATTAAACCGCTTTGTATTTGCAGGGAATAGTAATCCATTATACAACCTCAGTTGGGGAAATAGTTTTAAATGGAAAGGTGTGGGAATGAGCTTCCTGTTTGCAGGAAGAGTGGGAGGTGTTGTTGTATCAAACACACAGGCAATGATGGATGCGTTTGGCGTATCACAAGCGTCTGCTGATGCTCGTGATGCCGGAGGAGCATTAGTAAACGGACGACCTGTACCAGCAAAAGAATATTATCAAATAGTAGGAGCTGGTGCATCAGGTGGAATTGCATCGATGTACACGTACGGTGCTACCAATTTACGTTTGGCAGAAGCCTCTCTCGGATATGATATTCCGTTGAACAAATGGGTACGGTTTATCAAAAGTGCAAACGTTTCGTTTGTTGGAAGGAATCTGCTTTTGCTTTACAACGAAGCGCCGTTCGATCCTGAGTTAACGTCGAACACACAAACCTACTTTCAGGGAATCGATTACTTTATGATGCCGAGTCTGCGTTCAATCGGATTTTCTGCAAAACTAAATTTCTGATCATCTAATATTCGTAATTGTTATGATAACAGATCAACTAAATAATTGGAAAAGGACTGCACTGCTGAGTGTTGTGACGGTCCTGATCGCCACAGCTTGTACAAAGAATTTTGACGAGTTGAATACCAATCAGCATGAAGCTACCGAAGACAAAATGGCTGCTGACAATCTTAAAACCGGTGCCTTCTTTTCACAAATGCAACGAAATGTGGTGTTGTTTAAAGATGGAAGTAATCTCACCAGCGATTATCAGGTTGCGCAGGGCTTAACCAGCGATGCTTACTCTGGATATATTGCACCTACGGGTACATGGTTCGGAGGAGTACACAACGGTACCTATTCTTTTGTAACGGGTTGGATTGAACGAACATTTACATCAGGGTTCTCTTCAATTATGCCCGCATGGCAATCGATTAAAACAACTGCCGAACAACAAGGTCTTCCTGAAATTGCCGCATTGGCCACAATCCTGAAAGTGGAAGGTATGCATCGTGTTGCGGATGCTTATGGTCCCATTCCTTACATCAATTATGGCAGTGGTACTTTGCAAAACAAATACAATCCGTTGCAGGATGTTTATGCAAAATTCTTTGAAGAACTTGGTTCGTCTATTGATGTATTGACATTGTTTGCCCAGGGAAATCCCGGCGTTACATTGTTGAAAGACTACGATAATATTTATAATGGAAATGTAACGAACTGGATACGGTTTGCAAACACACTGCGTCTGCGTTTAGCAATGCGGGTGGTATATGCTAATCCAGCGCTTGCACAAACCGAAGCCGAAAAATCAATTGCCAATCCATTTGGTGTGATTTCAAACGTGAATGAAAGAGCTGCTTTGCAACATTCTTCAAACCTCATTTATTATCATCCGTTGTACGAAATTGCTTATTTGTTTAATGCGGGTGAAGCACGGATGGGTGCATCGATGGATGCGTATATGAACGGCTACAATGATCCGAGAAGGGCGGCCTATTTTACCACAGCCAGCGATGGAAATTATCATGGTGTAAGGCAAGGGATTGTTACCACAACCTGGACACCCTACACCGGATCTAATATTTCCAATCTGAACATGAATGTGAACACAACTCAAATTGTTTGGATAACGGCTGCTGAATCTTATTTCTTACGTGCAGAAGGCGCACTTCGTGGATGGAACATGGGCGGCACAGCAGAGAGTTTTTACAATGCAGGCATCACGGCTTCATTTGTTGAAAATGGATTGCAGGCAGCAACAGCAGCTACTTATGCGGCAGATAACACCTCAGCACCTGCGCCGTTTAACGATAACAGCGGACAATCGGGAAATAACGCAGCAGCACCCAGCAATATCCTGATTGCCTGGAATGCAGCCGATCAGTTTGAAACAAATCTTGAACGGATTATCACGCAGAAATGGCTTGCATTATATCCGGATGGTCCGGAAGGTTGGGCCGAATTTCGACGCACGGGATATCCAAGATTACTTCCTGTTGTGGTGAATAACAGTAACCAGACAATCGGAACAAAACAAATCCGCCGGATTCCATATCCACAATCAGAATACAATAATAATTTAATTGGAGTGCAAAGCGGGGTATCTGCGTTGGGTGGACCTGATGGTGGCGGCACACAACTTTGGTGGGATAAAAAATAATTAATCAGAAAAATAAAAGATACTGATATGAAAATAAAATTGATGTCTCTAATCTGTTTACTGATTTCGCTGTGTTTCGTAACGGGTTGTCTCAAAGACAAAGCCTTGGAAATTCAGAAACCGTTTACATACGATGAACAGTATTATCAAGATCTAAGAGATTATAAAAAAACCGATCACAATTTGTTTTTTGGCTGGTATGCAGCGTATGCTCCAATTGAGGGTGCAGGTGGTTACAAAGATCCTGCTTCGTGGGGTGAGCGTTTTATCGGATTACCCGATAGTGTTGACATTGTTTCGCTATGGGGTGGGATACCGAGTAAAGATACAGCCAACAGCAGATATGCTCCGATTGCTTACAAGGATCTCATCGAAGTGAGGCAGAAAAAGGAACACGCTTTGTGGTGCCAACCATTACAAGGATGAACCATGTAATTACGCTCAGAGATGGAACCGACTATGATTTATCTGCAAACAGAAACGATGCAGGTATAGCGGTATACGCACAGCATCTCGTTGATCAAGTCATGTTTTCAGGCGATCTGGCACTCGATGGTGTGGATCTGGATTATGAACCCGAAGGCGATTTTCTGCAAGGCGATAATTTCACCAAACTGGTACAGCATATCGGTCAATATTTTGGACCTAAAGGATTGTATCCCGACAAGTTATTGATCATTGATTTTTACAGTCTGGTTCCACCTGTTGCTACGGGTGAGTATGCCAATTATTTTATCCGTCAGGCATACACACAAGGCTTTACCGAACATACAGGAGCGAGGCTTCAATCGTATTACAACGCAGTGCAGGCAGCGGTGCCTCCCGGTAAGTTTATTGTAACAGAAAATTTTGGGGATCATTCTGCAAATGGAGGTACACCTTTTATTGAAGCCAATGGGAATACGCTCACTACAAACGGAAGCCGGATGCATTCATTGGAAGGTATGGCAAGATGGAACCCAACACAAGGGAAAAAAGCAGGCTATGGAGCTTTTTATTTTGATCGTGATTATTATTCTCCAACAGGCATCCCTTATTACAATGTAAGAAGGTGCATACAAATTGCGAACCCCGCTGTTAAATAATGTTGTCTAAACAATTAAATACAAATCTAATGACACGTAAATTATATCTTGGATTCATTCTACTCACGTTCCTTTGGGCAGGAAGTTGCAAGAAAGCCGAATTTGGAGATGCAGTGATTCTTATTACAGGCACTGAAGTTGCGCCTGTTGTAAAGTTTTCGGTTGAAACTACACCGCAAGTGTATGCTGTAACAGCCACTTCAACTTATAAGGCTGAAGAAGATATCAATGTGGTTTTTGAATTCGATCCCGCAGCAGTTGATGCTTACAATAAAGAAAACAACACATCCTATTTTGTGGTGCCCGATGCGGCGATTGAAATTGCCAACCTCTCAACTGTGATTAAAGCAGGAACTGCTGCTTCAACTCCCGTTTCAGTAAAGGTTATTTCAACATCACCCTTGGTTGATGGTCGCTCTTACCTTATTCCGATAACAATTAAAACTGTTACCGGTGGCGACATGACTGTACTTGAGTCATCAAGAACAATTTTTTTACGAATTGCACAGATCATAAGTTTTCCTGCATTGTCCATGAACAATTCAACAGGGCCAACAACCGGTTCACCCGGTACAAGAGGTCGCTTCAATGCAACTGCTTTGTTTGATCCTGCTAACCCGGTGATACTTCCCAACTTTACATTGGAAATAAAAAATTTAGTGTATGCGTTTCGTAGCGGCGATGGCAATACAAATCCACAGCCAATTCAAACACTCATTTCCTGGTCGGGTGTTGGCGGAGGTTCCATTGGGTTACGCTATGGTGAATTAGGCAATCCCAACAACGCACTTCAATTGATTGGTTCGTTGGGCGGTGCATTTGCATATGGATTTAATCCGATGCAGTGGTACATGATCTCCATTACATACGACGGCAGCAAAGGTATTATGTATGTTGATGGTACTAAGGTTGCCGAATTATCTGGCTCGATGGTGTTGGCTTTTTCAGCATTGAACCTCGGACAAAACTGGGGAGGTTATGATACCCGCCAATATTTCAATGGTCGTATCGCAGAATGCAGAGTGTGGAGCAGGGCTCTTACCCCAGGTGAGATAAAACTCAACTTATGTGGTGCCGATCCAAACGCAAACGGTTTACTCGCCTATTGGAAAATGAATGAAGGAGCAGGGCATATCTTCCGCAACTCTGCCTCATCAGGTGCGAAGTATGATATGGACTGGACCAAAGTTTATTGGGATAACAATGGCGATGATGTATGGGATCCGATTACAGATAAATCACAATTTGTAACCTGGACCGACGATCTCTTAAACAAGTGCAGCCAGTAAATCATCTTAATCCAAAAAATCAGAAACATGTCAAGATTTAAATATGTTGCAGGATGTATCGTTGTAGTTGCATCACTTTTTTCATGCAAAAAAACGGTGCGGTACGATGTGAAAGGCGACCCGATTGCGAAGTTCTATTTCAACAATCTGGCATCAGGGAATGAGCCTCAAAATTCATTGAATTATACAGTCGTAAATATTCCGGATGCAGCAGGCTCCGGCTTGCTGAACCTATCAACAACGTTGCCTACAGCGGTAAAGTTTCCTGTGCTGGCAACAAAACCCGTGAGTGAAAATGTGATGGTGACGGCCACTTTGGATAATTCATTAATTGAACAGTACAATGCCGCAAACAATACAACTTATCTGCCTTTTCCAGCAGGTGTATTAACCGCAGATATTTTAGCGGTGAATATTCTTAAAGGTGAAACCAGATCAGTTGATTCGATTTCAATTCTTTCGAATGCTGCCAATCTGCACACATTAACAGGTAAAGCGTATATGGCTCCCGTTCGTTTGACAACGGTATCCAATCCGGTTGCAGGTGAGATTGCCGGCAGTGCCGAAACAAAAATTGCTTACATAGTTGTGAACACTGAACAACGAAGGATCCGATACAATGCTGTTGCTGCAGATGCTTTGGGCGCACTCATAACACCACGCACGCCATGGACGATCACGTTCTCTCCTGAACCAATCTCTATTGTCAGTGGTGGCAGTGTCCTAGATGGTTCAAACTCTTCCTATTCCAGATGGGGGCAATCATTGGTACAAGCGGATTTGAATTTGCAGACTTCAAGTAATGTTACCGGATTGCGTTTGTTTACAGTAAACTCAACGAATTTCACTCCAACACAGGTGGAAGTATCGCTAAGTACAGATGGGATCAACTACGACGTAGTTGGAACTCCGCTGCGTGCGAATCTTTTTTACACATCCGGATACAATTATATATTGTTTTATAAATCAATCACTGCAAGATATGTTCGATTGAAAATTTCCTATTCTACTTCAACCAGTACGAACAATCGAAGAATAGCTGAGTTGGATGTTTATGCGAATTAACATTTTTAATTACGGAATGTTTGAAAGCTTGATCGATGAAGAAGGTTATTTCAATTTATTTAATACTTTTTGTTTTTGTCAGTAAATCAGATTCGCAAACTGTTTCAACATCAATAGCATTTGAAGAAAGGGTGTTTAGCTTTGGATCTATTCTTGAAAAAAATGGAGCGGTTTCTCATTCTTTTGTTTTCAAAAATACGGGCAAAACAGAGATTACAATTGCTGACGTTCATAGCAGTTGCGGATGTATAGGTAAAATTGTAACCAAGGGTCCTGTAAAACCGGGCGCTGAAGGAAACGTAACAATTACATTTGATCCAAGTTATAAATCCGGTTTCTTTTCGAAAGAGATTATCGTGTTCAGCAATAGTGGGAAAGAGTTCAATCGTATTTGGGTAGAGGGAAACATTGTTCCGGCAGAGCATCCTGTAACCGATGAATATCCCTATAATTTTGGCAATGGTCTTTATCTCCGGCTGAAGGTATTGGCATTCGGATACATGAAACCGGGTGAAACAAAACAAATGGAGCTGCATTATGCAAATGATACGAACGACGAAATGAAATTGAGTTTCCTGACGGAAGGAATGAAAGCCGGTTTAGTATTCACGAACCCGGGTAGGCTGAGAGCCAAGGAAAAAGGAGTGCTGTATATTTCTTACAGCATGCCTTTCAATATGAATGATGATGTGTTGTTTCGATTGAATGCTAATGTGAATCATAAGAAAGTTAACGAAACGGTGGAAGTTAAAATTATGAATGAGAATAAACGAACAACAAGTATCGCACCCAAATCGGGACAATGATGTTTTATAACGGGGTGGCACCTTCGTCAAATCAGCAGTGGTGGGAGCAAGCATCTGCGGGTAATACCGTCAGGTGCTTCTCTTTTAAAATCTAACACATTCCTTTACTATGCGACAAATAATTTCAATATTAGGTGCTTTGTTCCTGCTACTGTCCTTCAAAGGTGAGTCGCAGATTCTTTCTCCCAAAAGCTATGTTGTTCTTCAGCCAGAAGATTCCGAAAAAGAAAGGATCCGCAAAGCTGCCAATGTAGTCCCTTCAAAACGGCAGTTGCGTTGGCAGGAGTTGGAGTTGACAGGTTTTATTCATTTTGGCATTAACACATTTACAAACAAGGAGTGGGGTGATGGAACAGAAAGTCCTTCCATCTTTAATCCGTCTGCATTGGATGCACGACAATGGGTGAAAGTGTGTAAAGAAGCAGGCATCAAACAAATCATTCTAACAGCAAAACATCACGATGGTTTTTGTTTGTGGCCGTCAAAGTACACTGAACATTCTGTGAAGAACAGTCCATGGAAAAATGGAAGTGGAGATGTGGTAAAAGAAACGGCTGATGCATGCAAAGAGTTCGGGATTGGTTTTGGTGTATATCTATCTCCATGGGATAGAAATTCTGCTTACTTCGGTGACTCTGCAAAATACAACGACTACTTCATCAATCAGCTTACAGAACTTCTTACCAATTATGGCAACATTGAGGAAGTGTGGTTTGATGGAGCGAATGGTGAAGGACCCAATGGAAAAAAACAAGTGTATGATTTCAATAGATGGTACACCCACATCCGGAAATTGCAGCCCAATGCGGTGATTGCGGTAATGGGTCCGGATGTGCGTTGGGTAGGAACAGAATCAGGTTATGGAAGAGAAACCGAATGGAGTGTGCTACCTGCTGATGCAATGGTGCAGGAAAAGATCGCTGCAAATTCACAACAACAAACCGGATTTGCGCCTATGAATTTAATGGAGGATGATTTGGGAAGCAGAGCGAAGATACGCCAGGCGAAAAGTTTGGTATGGTATCCTGCTGAAACGGATGTGTCAATCCGATCAGGATGGTTTTATCATCCGGAAGAAGACCATGAAGTAAAGACTCCACAAAAGTTAACAGATATCTATTTCAGTTCGGTTGGTCGCAACGGTGTTTTATTACTTAATATACCACCCGACAAAAGAGGATTGATTCATGACAACGATGCAAAAAACCTTCGGGAATGGAAACGATTACTGGATGAAACGTTTTCAACTAATCTGCTGTCAGGAGCAAAAATCAACAGCGCAGGCAAGGGTAGAAAGAATGTATTGGATGGAAAAAATCATACACATTTCACAACCAAACGAAATGATACAACAGCTATTCTTGAATTTAAACTGAAGCAAACCGTTTTGTTTGATGTGCTTTGCCTGCAGGAAAATATTCGCAAAGGGCAACGGATTGAAAAGTTTTCGGTTCAGTATCAAGAAAACAATCAGTGGAAAACCTTGCTCACAGGAACAACGGTGGGGTATAAACGATTACTGCGCTTTGCTCCTGTAAAGACCGACCGTATTCGGATTGTTATTGAGTCGTCCCGCCTGCAACCCATGTTGGCAGAAATTGGTTTGTATAAGCAGGCGGAATAATTTTCAGCTTATTATTAGTAGTACATTCGAATAAACAGAACATTCATGTTGCACAAGATTTGCATATCATTTTTTATTTGTGTTGTTTCTATTTCATTCTCTGCCGATGCGCAACAGCAGTCGACTCTTTTTCGAAACAGCAACGAGCCCATCGAAAAACGGGTGAATGATTTGCTTCGGAAGTTAACCATTGAAGAGAAAATTGCATTAACAGGACATAACAGCAAAGCCATCGAACGTCTGAATATACCTGCCTACAATTGGTGGAATGAAGCATTGCATGGTGTGGCACGTGCAGGGTTGGCAACAGTGTTTCCGCAAGCAATTGGAATGGCGGCTACTTTTAATGACAGCCTGCTTCATGAAGTAGCCAATGTGATTTCAACGGAAGCGAGAGCGAAGTACAATCTTTCAACAGCAAAGGGAAGGCACTTGCAATACATGGGGCTTACATTCTGGTCGCCCAATATCAATATTTTCAGAGACCCAAGATGGGGACGTGGACAGGAAACCTATGGCGAAGATCCTTTTTTAACAGCGATGATGGGAACAGCTTTCGTAAAAGGATTACAAGGTGATGATCCACGATATTTAAAGACAGCTGCTGCTGCCAAACATTTTGCGGTACATAGCGGGCCCGAAAAAGGAAGGCATGCATTCAATGCGATTGTAGATGAGAAGGATTTGCGTGAAACATACCTATATGCATTTAAAAAAGTGGTGGATGCAGGCGTTGAATCGGTCATGTGCGCCTATAATCGATTGAACGATCAGCCTTGTTGCGCAAGCGATATTCTGCTGCAACAGGTGCTCCGTAAAGAATGGAAATTCAAAGGTCATGTTGTGACCGATTGCGGTGCGTTGGACGATATGGTGCGGTTTCATAAACTGTTTCCAAACAATGTTGAAGCTGCCGCATCAGCACTGAAACATGGTGTGAATCTGGATTGTTCCGATTTGTATCAGAAGAATTTATTGCAAGCTTATCAGCAAAAATTGATTACAGAAAAAGATATCGACTCATCGCTTGCAAATCTTTTGCGGACACAGTTGAGGCTCGGTTTCTACGATCAGCAACAACAAGTGCCGTTTAGTAAACTTGGTGCAGAGTCGGTGAATTCAGCAGCCCACATTCAGCTTGCCCGAATAGCAGCGCAGCAAAGCATGGTGCTGTTGAAAAATGACAAAGGATTGTTGCCCTTGCAAAAAAATAAATATGGTTCCATTATGGTGTTGGGTCCCAATGCCGGCGCAATGGATCCAATGGTGGCGAACTATCATGGTATGTCGGGAAATATCGTCACGTTTGCTGAAGGCATCACTGCTGCGGCTGGCCCGGCTACTGCTGTGCAATATGATCAGGGAAGTGATTTCAATGATACAACCCATTTTGGTGGTATTTGGGCGGCTGGTGAAAGTGATCTCACCATTGCGGTGATTGGTCTAACGCCTGTTTATGAAGGAGAAGGCGGGGATGCATTTTTAGCCGCAAATGGAGGCGATAAATTAACGCTGGATCTTCCGGCTGCACATATTGCATTGTTAAAAGAATTACGAGCCAAAAATAAACCAGTGGTAGTAGTGGTAACTGCAGGCAGCAATGTTGATATTTCGGCAATTGAACCCTATGCTGATGCCATCATTCTTGCATGGTATCCCGGCGAACAAGGTGGCACAGCATTAGCCGATGTTTTATTTGGAGATGTATCACCTGCGGGGCGACTGCCGGTTACTTTCTATGCATCATTCAACGATTTGCCTCCTTATGAAAGTTATGCCATGAAGGGTAGAACTTATCGCTATTACGACGGGAAGGTGCAATTCCCTTTTGGTTATGGATTGAGCTATACAAAATTTTCGTATCAATGGTATCAACAACCAAACCTTGTTCATTCATCAAAGGATACGGTTTCATTTTCTGTTGCCATTAAAAATACAGGCCACATGAATAGCGATGAGGTAGCGCAGGTTTACATACAGTATCCAGATGCGGAGCGAATGCCGCTGAAAGAATTGAAAGGGTATAAAAGAGTGTTCATCAAAAAAGGAGAAGAAAAAATAACTCGTTTTGATATTCCAGTCGCGGAGTTGCAAAAATGGGATATGAAACAAAATGCCTGGAAATTGTATCCCGGCACTTACAAGATATTGGTGGGTGCCAGTTCGCAGGATATCCGATTAACATCTTCTCTAACTGTCAAAGCTGGATTAAAATAACTAATCTCTTCTTATTAAATTTCTGTGTATGCTTTCAGAAGTCCGAATGGTGGTGCTTGTTACAATGTTCACGAGTGCGTTGTTTTTTTCCTGTCGGGAGAAAGAAGCACAGGAGGAAAAATTCACTTCTTATGTTGATCCTTTCATCGGGACCGGGTTTCATGGACATGTTTTTTTAGGAGCAAATGTTCCTTTTGGTGGCGTGCAACTCGGCCCGGTAAATATCACGGAGGGGTGGGACTGGTGTTCGGGCTATCATTATTCCGATTCAACCATTATTGGTTTTTCGCATACACATTTAAGCGGAACAGGGATTGGTGACCTCGGCGATATCATGCTGATGCCCGTAGTTGGCAATGTGAAAATAACAAAAGGTGTACTCAACGATTCTGCAAGCGGTTACTATTCTTTGTTTTCGCATACAAACGAAATTGCAAAACCCGGTTACTATGCTGTAGATCTCGATCGGTATAAAATACGGGCAGAGTTGACAGCAACAGCAAGAGTTGGTTTTCATCAATACAGTTTTCCTAATGCAGAAGATGCCAAAGTCATCATTGATTTGAAACAAGGGATCGGTTGGGACAAGCCAACGGGTTCCATGATAAGGCAAGTAAACGATACAACTATTGAAGGTTATCGCTATTCTACTGGTTGGGCAAAAGATCAACGGATTTATTTTACCGCAGTTTTTTCACAACCATTCGCAAACTTTTCGGTGTATGAAGACACGATTCAACAAGCCTTGAAAGAACATACGGGAACGGCTGTAAAAGGGGTTGCGCATTTTGTGGTAAAGAATGGTGAAAAAGTGAAAGTAAAAGTTGGTATTTCCCCGGTGAGTACCGAAAATGCATTGATGAATATCGGCACAGAAATACCGCATTGGGATTTTGATCAGGTGGTCGCCGATGCAGATGTATTGTGGAATCAAGAACTGGGTAAAATTGCGATTCAATCAAAGGATACAAATCGGATGCGAACGTTTTATACAGCCTTGTATCATACGATGATTGCACCTTCTGTTTTTAATGATGCGAATGGCGATTACAGAGGTACTGACAAGAACGTTTATAAAAATGCTTCGTTTACGAACCTCACCACTTTTTCACTATGGGATACTTATCGGGCAGTACATCCACTGTTTACGATTTTTCAATCGGAGCGGGTGGATGATATGATTCAATCCATGCTGGCGATTTATCAACAACAAGGGAAACTTCCGGTTTGGCATTTGGTAGGTAACGAAACAAATACAATGCCCGGCAACAGTGGAATTCATGTTGTGGTGGACGCCTATCTCAAAGGATTTCGTGGATTTGATACCTCACTTGCATGGGAAGCAGTGAAAACAACTGCAATGTTAGATGAGAGAGGTTTGAACTATGTAAAGAAGTACGGATTTATACCGGCAGATAGCATGGTAGAGTCGGCTGCAATGGCCTTGGAATATGCAATTGCCGACTGGGGTATTGCACAAATGGCCAAACGAATGGGTAAGCAGGAAGACTTCGAATATTTCAACAAGCGATCAAAGAATTATCAATTTTATTTTAATCCCGAAACAAAATTTATGCAGGGCCGGGTATCGAAAGTAGCATGGCGCAACCCATTCAGTCCGTTTGTAGCGAAGCACATGAAAGATGATTTTTCAGAAGGCAATGCATGGCAATATACATGGCTGGTGCCGCATGATGTTGAAGGATTAATCAAATTATTAGGTGGTGAAACTGCATTCCTTGAAAAATTAGATTCACTCTTTGTGATCAAAGGCGATATGGGAAAAGAGGCATCGGCTGATATCACCGGTCTTATCGGTCAATATGCACATGGTAATGAACCCAGTCATCATATTCCTTATCTGTATGCATTTGCCGGACAACCCTGGAAAACGGCCGATAAAGTGCGCTACATTATGGATAGTTTATATGCCGATCGTACGGATGGATTGTGTGGCAATGAAGATGTTGGACAAATGTCGGCCTGGTATATTTTGTCCTCCCTTGGCTTCTATCAGGTAAATCCTGCCAACGGTCTGTATGTATTTGGCAGCCCTAATGTAGATGATGCATTATTGAAACTTGCCAATGGAAAAATATTTCACATCAAGGTCAAGAACAATAGTGCCACTAACAGATACATTCAACGCATGACACTCAACGGAAAAAATTATGAGCGATCCTATCTTTTGTATAAAGACATCGTTGCCGGAGGAGAGTTGCTAATCGAAATGGGCGACCGTCCTTCTTCAACATGGGGAGTGTCGCAAGCGTACAGACCATTCTCAATGTTGCCATAGATATCAATTTATAATAAACCAGTTATTATGCCAACAAGAAAAGACTTTATACGAGCCACAAGTGCATTGGCTGCAGGGCTTGTGTTGAACCAACAATCAGGCTGGGCAAGTTCGGTTAACGTGTTTGAAAGTAAACGTCCGCCCTTGGGCGACAGACATTTCACAAGTGATGCCGTAGAAGCAGTGGTTGCGAGATTGAAAGCAGGATTAAACAACAAAGAGATGGCTTGGTTGTTTGAAAATTGTTTCCCCAACACACTTGATACAACAGTTGATTTTTCTATTCAAAATGGCAAGCCCGATACCTATGTTATTACCGGGGATATCGATGCCATGTGGTTGCGTGACAGCACCGCACAAGTGTGGCCTTACTTGCCTTTAATGAAAGAAGACAAGAAATTACAGCAACTGATTGCGGGTGTCATCAACCGGCAAACAAACTGTATTCATCTGGATCCTTATGCCAATGCATTCTACAAGGATGGCACTAAAGAAAGTGAGTGGAAAAATACAGATCGTACCGAAATGAAACCCGGTATCCATGAACGCAAATGGGAAATTGATTCCTTATGTTATCCAATCAGGCTGGCCTATCACTATTGGAAATATACCGGCGATCATTCACCGTTCGATAACCATTGGAAAGAAGCCATTGCGTTGATGGTGAGAACATTTAAAGAACAGCAGCGGAAAACCGATAAAGGACCTTATAAATTTCAACGCTTAACCGATTGGGGAACCGATGGGGTGCCACTGGAAGGTTATGGCTATCCGGTGAAACCAGTAGGATTGATCTGTTCTGTATTTCGACCGAGTGATGATGCAACGGTTTTTCCTTACCTCATTCCTTCTAATTTTTTTGCGGTCGTTTCATTAAAGCAGGCGGCTGAATTAGTACGTACTGTACATAACGATACCAAGCTTGCCAATGAATGCGATCAACTCGCAACGGAAGTAAGCAATGCGTTAAAGCAGTATGCTGTTACGACACATCCACAGTTTGGGAAAGTATATGCGTATGAAGTGAATGGTTTTGGAAGTTATCATTTAATGGATGACGGGAATATCCCTTCGTTACTTTCCTTGCCTTATTTGGGTGCCTTGCCCAAAACGGATATTGTTTATCAGAACACACGTAAAATGATCTTGTCCACAGAAAATCCTTTTTACTTTAAAGGCTCCGCAGCGGAAGGAATCGGGAGTCCGCATACCGGCATTGATCTCATCTGGCCAATGGGAATTGTGATGCGGGCGCATACCAGTTCCAGTGATGCCGAAATTAGAAAATGCATTTCGATGCTGCAGACTACCCATGCCGGTACTGGCTTTATGCATGAATCATTTCACAAGAATGATCCGAACAAATTTACCCGTAAATGGTTTGCATGGGCCAACACAATTTTCGGCGAACTGATATTGGATGTTTATCAAAAAAGGCCGGCATTATTAGCAGGATAGTTCTTGAGATGTTGCATGTTTTGAAGGAGATGTGCGGATGAGTGGCATGCACTGAATGCCCTATCTTTACTGCCAATTCTTTTGTAAGCTTATGCGTTATTCAAATTATATTGGCATTCTTGCCGGGTTACTGATGTTGCTGGCCGCCCGTTTTACCTGGATCTATATTCCATCGATCAATGCAACTGTTACAGGATTTGGTTCGGAAACTGTTTCCAAATTCGGAATGCCTGTATTGATGAATATGGTGATGTTGGGGATGGCCTTTCTGTTTTTTTTAATTCCAAAACTTTGGGCAAAACGTATCAACCCGTTTGTGGGTGCGATCAATTTTGCATGGGCATTGCGAAATTTGTTATTGTTATCTACCTGCCGTAATGGAGAATGTCCGCAGTCAACTGTTTGGCTGTATGTTTATTTTGCAGCTTCTATCATTGTATTGGCAATGACGATTCTGCCGGATTTGAAAATAGTAGAAAAGAAGTAAGGGCGTAAAGGAATTTGGAATTAGTAATAGGGAAATAGGTAAGAAAGAGCAGTTGCTAATTCCAAATCCCCAATTCCTCACTATCAGTTAAGCCGCAGTAATAACGTTCTCCGGATCATGTTCCCTTCCATGTTCTTCTTCAGGTTGTAATTCTACACGATGCAAAATATCTTTCAACGTAGCCATTCGTTGAATCATGTACGGAACAGTATCTAATCCACTTACAAATTTGAGAATGTACGTATAGATGCCGATCATATCACCAGCCTGCAAGGTTTTACCGTTTACAGCAGATACCGTCAATAAAGAAGCGGTGATGATTACCATCACCAACAATTCCATTACACCAAAATTCCATGCTTCCTGATCGCTGATCTTGATTTGCCATTTGCGCAACTTGTTATAATGCTCGTTGATGCGCAATGGATTTCGGGTTGAAAGTACATTGATCTGTTGCTCCAATTCATCGTTCTTGAGTTTGTTGAGCTTACGCATCCGTTTGCCATAAATATAACTGGTGATGGTTACAGGGATCAGCATCAACATGCAAAGCAACACTACCTGCGTATCGTAAAAGAATAACAGGATCATAGAGCCAACAATATTGTATGCGGCTTCAATTATATAGTTGAGATCAAATTCAAGGAAGTCGATGAACTCACGGGATAATGTGGAATGTGCACTGAGTTTCGATAACTCTCTGTTCTTATGACGTGTCATCAACTTTACAACAAGCGATGTATAAATATCGGAGTAGGTGCGTGAATCGTAACGGTGACGGATGGTGCCAGTAACCACCCACAGCAAATGAGCGCCTGCGAGATAAAACAAACCGTGATAAGATCCTTTGATGAGATCGTTCACAGCTTCTCCCAGGAAATACGGACGCATCAGCAGTCCCAGCATTTCCACGGCAAACAGGGAATACGTAAGTAGTAACTTATACTTATACTGTTTTACAATTGTGTTGATCACCCATTTTCCAGGCATATGCTTCCTCCTTCCGGTTTAAAAAATTCCTCAAAATAGACTGTGCAGAATCACCGGAGTTTAGTGAAAGTGAATATTTCTTTTCCGGTAGAATGGATTAGTAAGGGTGCTGCAAAGATAAGCCGGAGAGGGGTTGAGATCAGCTTCGGTTTTGTTCCCGTTGCGTTACAGCATTTCCTTTAGTGCCTGAAATTAATTTACGACAATCTGGTGTACCACACTGGCATTCAAATGTTTCGGCACTTTCATCGAGGAGGTCGGCATAGTCCATTGTAAGCTCCTGACCCGGTAAAATGGGGGATAAAGCCACCAGATTAAGGCCTTTGTAAGCAGTGTTCGGTCGGCAGGAATGGTTTTGCGGCGCCCATTCCGATGGGTTATTGTCCCACAACACATACACTTCGGTACTGAGCGGAACGGCATAATGGCGGAACAAGAGCTTCTCTTCGGGCAGCCAGTTTTCGTCCACATAACGTTTGGTAACGATGCGTTGCGGACGTTCTTCGCCTTTAAAAATTACTTCTCCTTCTGCAATAGGGCAGGTGGCATAAATACCGAAGCCGGCAATGGAATTGCCCTTCATTATATATTTCTTTTGCTTTCGCTTGTGGCGGGCAATACCTTCCTCAATGATGTGTTGCAGAAAACCGGCCTGACCAATGCCATCGGCTTTAATAATATAATCAGCACTGCCTTCGTATCCATCTGTATAAAAAACAGAGCAGGTAAAGTTGACTTCAAGGAAGAATATTTTACCGGCATCGTTCATCCGGAAATCCATGCGTGCATAACCAACGCCACCAAAGCTGCGGAAAATTCGTTGAGCCGCTTCCGTTAGTTGTTGCCTGATGCTTGCATCTGTTACCGGTATATTACTTTCAGGATGAAGCTCCGATGTTTTGAGTGCGTATGTTTTAAAGGTTCTTCCTTCGGGAAAAATAAATTCAATGGGCTGAAATACTTTGCACTTCTTTTCATCTTTTGCATCAGCCGCCACAAGCACGGTAAATTCTCTTCCTGCAATGTATTCTTCAATTAATAATTGCGGATAGTGCTGTAATACAGCAAATGCTTTTTGCTGCAGTTCATCGATATTATGGCAAATGGAATGTTCATCAATGCCCAAACTGTCGCCTGCCTTGGATGGTTTTACAAACAATGGAAACATCAGATGCTTTACCTGTTGCTCCAGATTCTCCACGGTTTCCAGCAATGCATAATTTGCAGTAGCTACACCTTCAGTGTAGGCTACATATTTCATCAACTCTTTGGGCGGATCGTAGAGTAACGTGTTAGGTCCGGTGAAAGGAAGATTGAGCAATTCCAATGTATAGATCACATCAATGGATGGCACTTCCCATTCCAGATAACCTTCACACAAATTCACAAAACAATCGTAACCGTTTTTGCTCAGCTCCAGTAATTGCTTGTAAGTGGTGAGTTTGTTGAGTAACACATGATCGAACTGTACTTGTGGTAGCAGGTTCGATAAATTTCTTGCAGGATCGTAATATTGATAATCAACAGCAGAAGTAGAATAGTCGGGTTGCAGTACACAGATCTTCATAACACATCGGCAATATTATCTTACTGCCACAGCCTTTTTTTGTTTTTGTTTATGTCTTTGCATGGCATCCTGAAGGATGTGCAGAATTAAACCCGTGTACGATTGATTGCTCAAGCGAACAATGGCACCGATGGATGTATAATTTTCATCTTCACTTAATCCGCATTGTGCATTTACTTCCAGCACATACATTTTGCCGGTTGCTTTATCCATGCGGATATCGACACGACCATAACCCGTTCCACCAACAGCGCAATAGGCTTTCCAACTCAGGTCCATGATCTTTTTCTGCAAACCGATGGGAGGCAGGTGGTATTGATAAAAATCTTCTTCTTCGCCAATGGGCTTTTCCTGTTCGTAGGTTTCCCATAGCCGATCGAAGGATAAAAATTTTTCTGTATCCGGTAAGTCTTTATGAAAAATACGTTCGACCGGTGTATATACTTTGCGGCTGCGTGGCGAATGATGCGAACCGGACAGAAACACGGTGTATTCCGGACCATTAATAAATTCTTCAGCAACTAATCCGCCAAACGAAAAATCCCAACCACGGTAACCATCAAACAGTTCTTTCACCAATGCTTTTAATTCGTCGGTGTTGTGTACCACATTCTTTACACCTAATCCCATACTGCCACCACTCACCGCCGGCTTCACGATCATCGGTGTGCCTACAAATTCGCAAATGCCATTGAGTTTTTGTTTGGCATGATGGATGGGCACCCATTTAGCATGCGCAATACCTGCTTTATCAAACAACTCCTTCATAATGATCTTTGAAGTAGTGTTATCATAAAACGCCGCATCGGCTCCGGTAAAAATGAGTTGCTTTTCTTTGAGATAATGAATCACGGAAACACCGGGTGTGCCATTCACTTCATCACCATCACATAAGTTCAACACCAATGCTGTTTGAAACGAAGTGGTAGCAGCGATATCGTCAATGATCTCTTTGAAATTAGTTTGTGTAACCGGTTGCCATTTCCAGTTTAGTTGTAACTCTTCAAAAACCTTTGTGTATTCGTCGATGCTTTGTGTGAAATCGTAATAGTAATCGAGGTTTGCATCATTGGTTTGCAGATGCGGTGCCAGTACCCAGATAAACAACGGATGTTCGGTAGAAGGAAGTGAATGAAACGGGTTCGAAAGCATACTGTAAATGTAACAGTTTAATCATTTAAATGGTTACGTTTCGATGCAATGAAATCAGTAAGCCGGTAGTTGGCTAATACTTCAACACTCAACTCCATTGCACCTCTGATGGTGCCGATACAATTTGCTTCACCACAAAAGCATTGAAAAGGATCAGCCATAAACCATTCTGTTGACGGATAGAAGAATGTAAATTCTTCACCCGGTTCAATGTTTCGTAGTGCAACCAATTCCATGGTGGATGTATTAAAGAATGCATTGGGGTTACAACTGTGGTTGATGTATTGCAGAAACTCCGGCTTTAAAATAATGTGTTCATGTTCATTTACCTGAACAGTATAACGGGAAGGCGTTGCATGAATTTCGCTGGAGCCGAATGTGCTGATGACCTGTTCGGCTGCAAAGCTTTTGGTGGCTACCAGGAGATGATGATCATTGTCGGTTTGTTTGTGAATGTCAGCAAATCCATAATGCCCGGTTACTACAGTAGCTGTGAGAGTGGTTGTACTCATGAAGAGGGTTTAATGATAATGCTTTGAAATTAATTAATAGATTCAATAAAGTGCAGTAAGGTTTAATGAATGTTGAATGAATGTGAATAAAAGGGAGGATGATGAGTGATGAATAATGAGTGATGAGTTTTGGTAGCATCCAAAAATGAAAAACCCGTTTCAAAACTGAAACGGGTTTCTATGATCGTTGTAATAAAATCTTACATGTGCTGTTCGATCTTCTTCACGAAATTACCTTTTGGCTGTGCGCCTACTAATTTGTCAACCACCTGACCATTCTTCACGAAGAGGATAGCGGGAATAGAAGTAATACCGTAGTTCATACTAACCTGTGGGTTTTCGTCAACGTTTACTTTACCCACTTTTACTTTACCGTCGTACTCTTTGCTCAATTCTTCAATAACCGGACCGATTGCACGACATGGTCCGCACCATTCTGCCCAAAAATCGATTACGCTGAGTTTATCTGAACTGATCACTTCACTCTGGAAGTTTGCATCTGTAAATTGGAGTGCCATAATTTATATCCTTTTATTTTTTTTGAATGAAGGGACAAATTTAAGCCCATTCCTGTTAATCTGATGATATGTCATTATCCACAGCTGTTCACAAGTAAAAATTGGTAGGTTGTACTACAGGTTTTGACAGTTAAAACGATTTTAACTGCTGATTTTGCACATTTCAGGCTGAACGGGTAAAACCTCCGGGGTTTCAAAAACCCCGGAGGTTTTATCATAATGAAAGGCTTGCCAGCTTGATTGTTTTTGATTTATTATCTGTCCATGCAAAGAATAATTTATCACCCGCTTTTGTCATTTGCGGAAAACCGCTTGATCTTGAGTCGGACGATTCGGCAATAACAACAGGCTGTCCTTTTGAACCATCAGCATTTACTTTGATTGCTTTGATGGTTGAACCTTCCATCCAGCTAATCATTGCGTTTTCTTGATCCAGCATCACAATATCTACTCGACCGATTGCGTTGCCTTCATCAATCTGTACCGGTTTTTGAAATGTGGCGCCTCCGTTATTCGAAAAAATAACTTTCACTTCTCCTTTGTTATCCTTCATCGAAAACCATGCAATGGCTAAGTTATTTCCAATTGCATCAGCTCTTGGTCCGTTAACGGGACAACCTGCAATTTTCCATTCATCGGGGAAGATGGTTTTAGGTTGCGTCCATTCTCCATTTACAAAACGTACAATCGACATATCCCTGATCTCTTCATCGGAACGATCTCTGTAAACAACAACAGGTCCGTTGTCTGTAATGGCAATGGTTGTTTGGCAGCAATCGCATATTCTTCCGTCGAGTTCCCATTCGTTTATTTTTGTTCCTTTTTTATCAAGCAATGCAGCACGCAACGTCATTTCACCATGATGTCCTTCATGTTTACTGTGATCGCCTTCCATCGCTGTTTTTCTTCCATCGAGCCAGGCTGCAATAAACTGATCATTAAAAGGTGTGATGGAAACAAAGCCATGTTCAGCTTTTTTGCCATCATCGTGTAAGGTGGTTGGAGCACCCCATGTTTTACCTGCATCGGATGATGCCACCAACTTAATATCGTAGGTGAATTTTGCAGTATCGCTTTTCTCTAAAAAATGTGCAAGCATATTTCCGGATGCATCAGAAGATACAACAGGATAATCTGCCCAGTTTACAAACCAGTTGTTGCCCGAGCTGATTGTAACGGGGGCTGTCCATTGATCATTTACAAGAGTAGAAACATGAAGCGATGATTCTCTTCCTTTTTTCTGTACCCATGAAAGATGAACGATGCCTTTTGCATCGGTAAACAAGTAAGGTTCTGCAGATGAATCGGCAGCAGGGGAGGATAGAGTTACTACATCTCCAATGGTTTTTGTTTCGGTTGTTTTATCTGCACATGCTGCAAAAACAATCATCAGTGAAAGAATAGTGATCAGTTTCATTTTCCTGCATTGAGAATTAAATCAATATTGCTTTTACTATCCCATTTTCTGTAACCCATTTCAGAAAACACCAGTTCCCCGTCGGAATTAAAGATATAGGTGGTTGGCAAAGTCATAATATTTAATTCTTCCAGATTATGTAGTTGAACGTAGTTGAATTTATAGGAATGATTTTTCTTGAACTGTTCAATTTCTTCCGCAGCTTCATTGGAGGCGAATAAGAACACAATCTCTTCATCGTTCAGTTGATTCATCGCTTTTTCAATAAATGGCAATTCCTGGATACATGGTTTACACCAGGTCGCCCAGAAATTGATGAAGACGGTTTTGCCTTTGTATTGATGTAAGTCGAAGCTGTTACCGTTGAGTTCGGTAAGTTTTATTTTATCAAATTCGGATATGGCTTTTGCTCCAACTTTAAATTCAGTTTTTTTATTTTCTTTCCCGTTTTCATTGCAGCTTATGGCCGCTATCAAAAAAATAAAAGATAGTTTATACAGAAGCTTCATTTGCTGTGCGATTGCGTTTGATGATAGACGTTACCCATGAACAACTGTAACATTCAATTCCGGTTTATCCAATAGAAAGGCCGCCATTTCATCATTCATCTCAAAGCCTTTCTCCACGGTGTACATGCCAATTTTCCAGTTGTCTTTCGGTTCGTATAAGTTGAATTTTAAATTACTCTTGCCGGGATTTTTCTTTACATTTTTCTCCAAGAAACTCACCATCTCTTCGGTGAGGAAACGTGGCTCAATATCAACGATCAACTGTTTGGTCATCGTGCGTTTTACCGTTTCCAGCAATAGCACCTGGTTAATTTTGAATTCAAAATCATCATCCTTATTCCAGCGTGTTTTAAACACGCCCGTCACAAACACCACAGCGCCGGGAGTAAAGTGATCTTTGAATTTTACAAAGTCTTCGCCAAACAATGCAAACTCCGTATTACCGGTATAATCTTCGATCATACAAATACCAAACTGCTTTCCTGTTTTGGTAACACGTTGGTTATGCGACGTAACAAGCCCGGCTAAACGAAACTGCTGAAATGGATTTGCATGCAGCAGAATGGCTTCTTTAAACTCATTGAAATCTGCAAGTGGGGTGATCTTGTAGTACTGCATTTCAAATTTGAAATGATCCAACGGATGTCCGCTGATAAAGATGCCGGTAATTTCTTTTTCGTGATCGAGTTTTTCTGTCAACGTCCACTCTTCACAATTGACAATTTTCGGTGTTGGAATTTCCATCATCATACTTTCACCAAACAAGGTATTGGTATTGCTTTGCACATTTGCCTGAAAGCGGTTCCCAAAGTTGATGATACGTTCCAGCGTATTCACCGTGTCGCCCGGCATTACATGAAAATATTGTGCACGATGGTATTCTGTAAAGCAATCAAATGCACCACCATAGACCAAACTCTCCAACGATTTTTTATTAACGGTGCGTTGGTTGACACGTTTGATGAAATCAAAAATATTTTTATACGGTCCTTTCTTTGCTCGTTCTTCAATAATGCTTTCGATCGCTGCTTCACCAACACCTTTCAATCCACCTAAACCAAAACGAATTTCACCGGCTTTGTTCACTGCAAATCCTGTTTGTGATTCATTGATATCAGGTCCCAATACTTTTATGCCCATGCGTTTACACTCTTCCATAAAGAAGGTGATCTTTTCAATAGCACCTGCATTGTTCAACACGGCACTCATGTATTCAGCCGGGATAGTGTGCTTTTAAATAAGCGGTTTGATACGCCACAAATGCATAACAGGTAGAGTGCGATTTATTAAAGGCATATTGTGCAAATGCTTCCCAATCGGTCCATATTTTTTCTAGTTTATCGGCATGGATGTCCTTTTGCAGTAGCGCCATCAATAAACTGTGCTTTCATTTTATCCAGTACCGCTTTTTGCTTTTTACCCATTGCTTTACGCAATACATCGGCATCACCTTTACTGAAGCCGCCAAGTTTTTGCGCCAGCAACATTACCTGTTCCTGGTAAACCGTAATACCATAGGTTTCTTCAAGGTATTCTTCCATCTCAGGCAAATCGTAACTGAATCGCTTCTTTACCATGTTTACGATCAATAAAGTTGGGGATGTAAGCAATAGGGCCGGGGCGATACAAGGCATTCATCGCAATCAGATCACCAAACTTATCGGGTTTTAATTCACGCAAATATTTTTGCATACCCACACTTTCAAACTGGAACGTTCCAATGGTTGAACCATGTTGATAGAGTTCAAATGTTTTTTTATCATCTAACGGAATGGTATCAATATCAATTTCAACGCCATGATTTTGTTTGATGAGCTGCAATGCATTTTTTAAAATGGTCAATGTTTTTAAACCAAGAAAGTCCATCTTAATTACACCGGCATCTTCAATTACACTTCCTTCAATTTGTGTTAACCACAATTCAGATTCTTTGGATGTAGAAACAGGAATCAGTTCTGTCAGATCTCTTGGTGCAATGATGATACCTGCCGCATGAATACCTGTGTTACGAACAGAACCTTCCAGAATTTCTGCTTCATGTAAAATTTTTGCAGAGAGATCATCGCCATTATAGATCTGCCGTATTTTTTTTACTATTCTCTATTTCATCGGGACCAAAGCCATCTTTTTCTTCCAAGACTTTTTTCGCCGGTTAAATGGGGCATGCAATACACGTTTCAATGCAACACCCGGACGTTCAGGAACTAATTTTGATAATGCCCGGCTTTCTGGCAATGGAAGATCCATTACACGGGCCACATCGGCAATACTTGATCTTGGCAGCCATGGTACCATAGGTAATGATTTGTGCTACCTGGTTCTTGCCATATTTTTCAACTACATAGTCAATTACTTTTTGTCTTCCTTCATCATCAAAGTCGGTATCAATATCCGGCATTGATTTACGATCAGGATTTAGGAATCGCTCAAACAGTAAATTGTATTTAATCGGATCAATATTGGTGATGCCGATACAATACGCCACCACACATCCTGCAGCAGAACCACGACCGGGTCCAATAAACACACCCATATCACGACCGGCTTTAATGAAATCACTAACAATTAAAAAGTAACCGGCAAAGCCCATCATTTTGATAGTGAACAATTCAAAGTCGATTCGTTCACGGGTTGTTTCTTCAATTTCAGTGATAGCGCTCTTGTTGCACCTTCATAGGTAAGATGTTTTAAAAATTCCCACTGGTTCAGTGATTGTGCGATCTTCATGCACCTGGAATTCTTTTCGGTATCGGAAAAGCAGGGAAGCAGAATATCTTTCTTCAAGATTTAGCACATCGATCTTGTCAACAATTTCATTGGTATTATCAATGGCATCGGGAATATCATCAAACAGCTTTTTCATTTCCCCGGTGTTCTTGAAATAGAACTGATCGTTGGGAAATGCAAAGCGTTTGTTTTTTATACTTACATCATCATCCGAAAATTCACGCAGGGCAGGTGTCGATTGTTTTTCACCGGTGTTGATGCACAATAAAATATCATGGGCATTAAAATCGTTCTGATCTACATAGTGTGAATCATTACTGGCAATTACTCTTCACATTGTATTTCTTTGCAAACTTCATCAGCACTTCATTCACTTTATCCTGTTCGGCCATTCCGTGTCGTTGAAATTCTACATAATAATCTTTCTGAAAAATATTGAGCCACCATTTGAATTCATTCTCACCTTCTTCTTCGCCTTTTTTTAAAATCGTTTGCGGCACCAATGCACCAAGGCAACAGGTAGTGGCAATCAATCCTTCATGATATTTATTGATCAGTTCTTTATCGATACGAGGATACTTGCTATACATACCTTCAATAAAGCCGAGCGATGTAAGTTTTACAAGGTTCTTATATCCAAGTTCATTTTTTGCAAGCAGTATCTGATGAAATCGATTGATCTTTTTGTTCTTTGGTGAATGTTTTATGATGTCGGTTCTCTGTTAAATAAAATTCGCATCCAACAACAGGTTTTACTTTCAACGATTCCATCTGCATCTTTATTTTTATATGCTTCGGCAACAAATTCAAAAGCGCCAAACATATTACCATGATCGCTGATGGCCAATGCCGGCATTCCATCTTCAATTGCTTTTTTATACAACGACTGAATGGATGCTGCACCATCGAGCAGCGAATATTGTGTGTGAACGTGTAAGTGGGAAAATTTGGTCATAATAAAAAAGTAATTAGTCGCATCTCGACTCCGCTCGATGCTCAACACAAAGTTTTTCAAATCCAGAGCGAAGCCGAAGGACGCTCAGGATTCAACTCGTGAAGCGTCAAATTTCGGTTTCTGCTTTTAATTAACAGGTAGAAAGTAATCCACAATCGTAATTGATCGTTACAGCACCAACACTGGAAAACAGGAATAAAGGGGACGAATATGAAAAAACAGGAATGAAAATTTGTCAGTTGCTTATCAGAAACTATCTTTAAAGAATAGACGATTTGGCCTGTTTCTTGCTCAAAAGGGCCAATGACGCTACTTTTGCGAAGTTGAAAGATTCAATACCATGAAACATTTGCTTACATATCTGACCGTTTTATGCGTACTCAGCAGTTGCAGTGCGGTAAAGAATGCGTTTCAGCCAAAGCAAACGCAAACAACTATCACAACTAAGCCGGAAACAGTTGAAGTGCGACCTGAACATAAACGTGTTCGTGTTGGTGCTGCTTCATCTGCTAACAATTCATCTGATTTATTTCATCCCAAAGAATATGCAGAATCAAGTTCTCCTTTAGAGTTATTTTCTCTTTTACAATTTAAGTATGCGATTAAGTTAGATGTACCGGTTGAAACGCTCCAAAATAAAAGTTTATACGACAGAATTGAAGAGTGGTGGGGAACTCCTTATCGATTCGGCGGTACTACCCAAAAAGGAATCGATTGTTCTGCTTTTGTGCAAACATTGATGTTGGGTGTTTTTGCTATGCAATTGCCGAGAACGGCACGTGAACAAAAAGAAACCACCACCTGGATACCGTTGTCTGATTTACGGGAAGGTGATCTGGTGTTTTTTAATACAAGAGGAGGTGTATCGCATGTAGGTGTGTACCTCCATAACAATAAATTTGTACATGCATCTACATCGGGTGGCGTTATGATCAGCGATCTCAACGAAACCTACTGGAGCCGCAAATTGCTGGGAGCAGGTCGAGTATTACAAAATAGTTCACCCCGACCATAAGCAGTATATTTGCAACGAGCTTGGCTTCAATTAGATTGAAGCCTTTTTTATTTTATGTTGACAAAACGAATTATTCCCTGTCTTGATATTAAAGATGGCCGCACTGTAAAAGGCACCAACTTTGTGGATCTGCGTGATGCAGGCGACCCGGTTGAACTCGGTGCATTGTATGCGCAACAGGGTGCCGATGAGCTGGTATTTCTTGACATTACAGCAACCGTTGAAAAGCGGAAAACATTAAGTGAACTGGTAAAACGAATTGCAAGGCATGTAAATATTCCGTTTACCGTTGGTGGCGGTATCAGCACGGTAAACGATATGAGTGTGTTGCTGAATTCAGGTGCTGACAAGGTGAGTGTAAACACAGCAGCATTTAAAAACCCGCAGTTGATCAATGATATAGCGATGGCAGCAGGAAGCCAATGTTGTGTGCTGGCCATCGATACCAAGAAAGAAGAAGATGGGGAGTGGTATGTGTACCTGAACGGTGGCAGAACCAAAACCGACATGAAATGTTTTGATTGGGCAAAGCAAGGCGTTGATCTCGGTGCAGGCGAAATTTTATTGACGAGTATGAACAATGATGGAACCAAGCAAGGCTTTGCATTGGACATTACCAAGAAGCTTTCAGTTGAATTGCCCATACCAGTAATTGCAAGTGGCGGTGCCGGAACCATGCAGCATTTTGCGGATGTGTTTGAACTGGCTTATGCCGATGCAGGGTTGGCGGCCAGCATCTTTCATTTTAAAGAAATTGAAATTGCTGATTTGAAAGGGCATTTGAAGGAGAGAAATGTTGCAGTAAGGATTTAGCTTTGCGTAAGAAGACAATAGAGTCACAGATAACACGGATAGTGCTGATGAAACGGATTTGATTTTGATCAATTGTATCTTTTTAAATCAGCGTCATCAGCGTATCTATCAAACAAAAATAAAAATCAACAAGTTGAAACCAGATTTTTCAAAATACCACGACGGTCTGTTACCAGCCATCATCCAGGATTATAAAACGAGTAAAGTATTGATGCTTGGTTTTATGAACGAAGAAGCATTTGTAAAAACAGAAGAAACCGGTAAGGTTACGTTTTACAGTCGCAGTAAACAACGCCTGTGGACAAAGGGTGAAGAGAGTAATAATTTTTTACATGTAAAGCAGGTGTTGCTGGATTGTGATCAGGATACATTGCTTATCAAGGCGGAGCCGGCTGGCCCAACTTGTCATACCGGGGCTGATACTTGCTGGAGCGAAAAAAATCACAGCGACGACTTTTTATCG
This sequence comes from uncultured Bacteroidota bacterium, assembly GCA_963830845.1. Classification (GTDB taxonomy): domain Bacteria; phylum Bacteroidota; class Bacteroidia; order Chitinophagales; family Chitinophagaceae; genus Lacibacter. Next base: position 50,312 of record CAWHOR010000077.1, read on the forward strand.
TATTTAGAAGAGATCATTGAGCTGCGCCGTAAAAGCAGCGATGAAACGTCGTATGTGCGACAGCTTTTTGGTAAAGGAATCAATAAGATTGCACAAAAAGTAGGTGAGGAAGCAACGGAAGTAATTATTGAAGCCAAGGATAATAACGAAGAGCTTTTCTTGAATGAAGGTGCTGATTTGCTCTTCCACTTTATCGTTTTGTTAAGAGCGAAAAATGTTTCTTTGCAAGACGTTATTTACGTACTCAAACAACGTCATTCAAAATAATATGAACAGCAGGTTGATTGCTTTTTTTCTCGTATTTACGTCTTTCCAGTTACAGGCGCAGCAGGTTTTTTCTATTAAAGGAACCATCCGGGGAGCAAAAGAAAATACAAAAATCAGTGTGCGTTTTGATAGTCAGGAAAGTGAAACACTTGCCGAATCGGTGATCAAAAACGGAAAGTTTGAATTGCAGGGGAATTTAATTGAGAATGCATTACATATACTTACGGTAGATGGATCAAAACAAAACCTGGGTATTTTTTTAGATGCGTCCGCAGTAACTGTTTCTGCACATATCGATTCCATTGCTGCTGCACAAGTGAGCGGCTCCCGCACACACGATGAGTTTATGAATTTCCGCAGGTTGTTCGATCCGTATTTTGGCAAGCTTGATCAACTGGGAAAACAATTGCAGAGTCCTGCCATGCAAATGAAACAGGATTCGTTGTATGATCTCATTCGCAGTTTAGCAGCTGAAATAAATATCCGTGCAGATGAGTACATTGCGGCACACAATCAATCAGCCGTAACACCGTTGTTGCTTTATTTCCTGTATAGCTTTTTTCAGCAGGCTGAAATACTAGATCAACGTTTTGCCACGCTGGCGGAAGTATCACAAAAAAGTTATTACGGCCGCATGGTAGGTGCTGTTGTAAAAGAAAATAAAATTGGTGCTGTTGGTACAGAAGCTATTGATTTTACACAAGCCGATACATCGGGTACACCTGTAACCCTGCAATCATTTCGTGGAAAATATGTGTTGGTTGATTTCTGGGCAAGTTGGTGTGGACCTTGCCGCATGGAAAATCCAAATTTAGTGGCTGCTTACGAAAAATATAATGCCAAAAACTTTACCGTGTTAGGTGTATCGCTTGACCGTGACCGTAATGCCTGGCTACAGGCAATTGCAAAAGACGGATTGCGTTGGACACATGTAAGCGATCTGAAGTTCTGGAGCAATGAAGCAGCTCGTATCTATAAGATCACATCTATCCCACAAAACTTACTGATTGGTCCCGACGGTGTGATTATTGGAAAAAATCTGCGTGGGGAAGAATTACAATTGCGATTGCAGGAATTATTCAAATAACCTTTATGCATAAAATCATGATGTTTTTGTTGCTGGTTGCTGGTTTATCTGCAACAGCACAGGAAAAGAAATTTGTAGTGAGCGGTAGTTTGCCTGCCAACACAAAAAAGTATGATGTGTTGTTAAGCTGGAACAATGGCAACAGTGCTGAAGAAGTAAAACTTGTTAACGGGAAGTTTGAAATAAAAGGAACGATTGATGAACCTGTAACTGCTACATTGATGATACAGGAGTCAAATCCACCAACAGGTAAAGCATTCGACATGACGGAGTATCGTCGTAACAATCTTACCTTGTTTCTTGATGAAGGAACCATCAGCATTGTTTCGAAAACATGGTTGAGTGAAGCAGAAGTAAAAGGGTCAGCTCTTATAAATGATTATTATAAATATCAGCAACAAACCAAATTGCTGAAAGAACTGGAAGATAAGATCGGCGATGTGTATTACAGTTATGGTCAGGCAAAAAACATGGAAGCTGCCAATCAGGTGATGGAAATGTTCAATCTGTCGGAGCTGTTAATTGCTGCAGAGCAATTGAAGTTTGTAAAGAATAATCCTGCTTCGCCGGTTTCGTTGTATATGGTGGAGCAATCGTTGGGCATGGATATGGATGCAGCTACTGCTGAACCAATGTTTGTATTGTTGAGCGAAGCATTGCGTAATTCGGAAAAAGGAAATCAGATCGCAGAAATGATTGCCATTGGTAAAAAGTCGATGGTAGGAGTAGAAGCTGCTGATTTTACACAGCCGACTGCCGATGGAAAACCTGTTTCACTTTCTTCGTTTCGTGGAAAATATGTGTTGGTTGATTTTTGGGCGAGCTGGTGTGGCCCTTGCCGTGCTGAAAGTCCGAACCTTGTAAAGGCATATGAGAAATTCAAACCAAAGAATTTTGAAATTTTTGGAGTGTCGCTTGATCAAAGCAAAGACAAATGGTTAAAAGCGATCAAGGATGATAAATATACATGGCCACAGGTGGGCGATATGAAAGGCTGGGACAATACAGCATCACAACAATACGGTATTCTCGGTATACCATTTAACATGCTCATTGATCCAAACGGAATTATCGTTGCAAGGAATTTAAGAGGGGAGACGTTAGAGAAGAAGCTGGAAGAAATTTTGAAGTGATATCAAAAAGATTTGTTCATAATTTTTGATTGTAAGATACTAACGAAGCCCGTATTGGTTGAATAATCAATCAGCATGGGCTTCGTTTTTTTTATGCCTTTTCGTTTTGTTTCCGTACATACTTCGTCAGTATCACAATTGTCTGCCCTTCCACTTTTCCTTCGATCTGTTCTGTATTTTCTTCCACCAGGCGAATATTTTTTACTACCGTTCCCATCTTTGCATTGAGTGTGGAGCCTTTTACGTCCAGTGATTTGATCAACACAACTGAATCGCCGGTTTGCAACTGAGCACCGTTGCAATCTTTGTGCAGATCAACAGTACCATCATTTTCATGATCGCCGGTGGCTTTGGCCCATGCAAGTCGTTCCTCATCGAGATACATCATATCCAGATTCTCTGCGGCCCAGCTTTCGTTTCGTAAACGGTTGAGCATACGCCATGCTGTAACCTGCACACCCGGCACTTCGCTCCACATCGCTTCTGTTAAACAATTCCAATGCGTGCTGTTCAGTTCTTCTCGCTTTTCAATTTGTGCAAGACATTTACTGCAGATCAGGATGCTGTTGTCAGCATTTGATTGATCCTGCGGCGGCACTTCGTACAACGCTGTATTCGTTTCTGATTTACATAATTCACACTTATTATTGCTGCGCTGCCGGAGTAACTCGTCCAGTTTCATTGTTTGGAGTTTAATTTATGGCGGCGAAGGTAATTATTTTGAATGGTGCCACATTTTTTATCAGCAGGTACAACGTTTGTTGGGTAAATATGCTCTGCTGTTATAGTCTTTACTTTACAATGCTATGTTTAAAATAGTTTCTGTACCACAAACCAGTCCGTTGTTTTGCTGAACGATGAACTACCTTTAGAAGTCAGTCAGCAAAGTGCCTGCAGAAATGAATAAGGCATTTGTTGCTAAATGAATTTGTGTAATGAAAAGCATCCAATTATTTTTTTCAACTATGTGGTCAATCATCAAGCAGTCTTTTTCCGATTTTATTGACAACCGGGTCTTAAAGTTAAGTGCGGCATTGGCGTTCTATACGATTTTCTCGTTACCTGCAATGCTTATCATTATTATTTCAGTAAGTGATATTTTTTGGGGAAGGGAAGCCATTGAAGGAACATTGTATAGCCAGATTTCCGGATTTGTAGGAACAGAAGCTGCTATACAAATTCAGCAAACAATTCGCAATGCAGCGTTATCATACGAGAGTAAGTTTGCAACCATCATTGGCTTTGTAACGCTTATTATTGGTGCAACCAGTGTGTTTAGTGAAATCCAGGATTCCATCAACCAGATATGGAAATTAAAAACAAAACCCTACAAAGGGAAAGGTTATCTACGATTGCTTGTAAACCGGTTGCTTTCATTTTCGTTGGTGGTGGGCTTGGGTTTTATTTTGCTGGTATCATTAGTGATAAACGGTTTAATGGATCTGTTGTTAAACAGACTTACAGTAGTCTTTCCCGAAATGACGGTGATCATGGTGTATGTATTTAATCTTGTACTCACCTTTGGTATAACATCATTGCTTTTCGGAATGATCTTTAAAGTATTGCCCGATGCAAAGATCGAATGGAAGCATGTAAGAGCGGGTGCATTTACTACTGCTATTCTTTTTATGGCGGGTAAATTCCTGATTGGTTTTTATTTGGGACAAAGTCAACTCTCCACAACGTATGGAACGGCAGGTTCAGCTATTGTTCTTTTGTTATGGGTTTATTATTCGGCAATGATTTTATACTTCGGGGCTGTGTTTACGCATGTATATGCAGCACACAGAGGCTCACGTATTTATCCGAATAATTATGCTGTGTGGGTGCAGGAAATTGAAATCGAGTCAGAAAAACCGTTGGAGCTGCAACCGGAAGAAAAAACAGTAATTGAAGCAAACGGAAATGTGATTGATGAAAAAGCAGGGAAAGAGTAAAAGATTGTCGCATGTTCCCCGCTACATTGTCGCTCTCAACCATTGCAGGGAATAAAAAATAGTTAGAAATTTGTTTCATCAATATACGATCATACTTAAAATAAATAATATGAACACTAATGCAGCAACCGTTATCACAATCGAAGCAATGATCAACGCACCCGTAGCAACCGTATGGGAAAGCTGGAATAATCCTGAGCATATAACGAAATGGAACAGTGCTTCCGACGACTGGCATACACCGTGGGCAAAAAATGATCTGCGGGTAGGGGGCACATTTACCTCACGCATGGAAGCAAAAGATGGCAGCATGGGTTTTGATTTTGCAGGCACTTACGATGTGGTAACAGAGAATGAATACACTGAATACACATTAGAGGATGGTCGTAAAGTGAAGATCAATTTTACGGCTGATGGAAACAGCACGAAAGTGGTGGAGAGCTTTGATGCAGAAAACGAAAACCCGGTTGAACTGCAGCGGGCTGGTTGGCAGTCAATACTTGATAGCTTTAAAAAATATACAGAGCAGTTGTAATCGATGCTTTCTTATTAATCGAATGCCGGCACATGTATATGATCCGGCTTTTTTTTGAATGGTATCGGATGTTTGTAAAAAAGAAAATAGTTTAGCATTACAATTTATATTCATGAGAAGAAACCCCCTTTTTGTATTGTTTGCCTGTTTAAGTTGCCTGTTGCTTTGTCAAAGTGTTTGTGATAAAGCAAAACAACAACCAACTGCGGCTGTAGCAAATCCGATCATTACCGGTGCCGATCAAACAGAACAATATCTTTCTTATCTGAAAGGAAAGCGGGTTGCAGTATTGGCAAATCCAACAACCATTATTGGTAAAAAACATTTGGTTGACAGTTTGCTTTCGGTCGGTGTCAACATAGTAAAAGTGTTTGGTCCGGAGCATGGTTTCAGAGGCAATGCAAGTGCAGGCGTAAAAGTGAACGATGAAAAAGATCCGGCAACAGGCGTAGCTGTTATTTCATTGTATGGTCCTAAGCGGAAGCCAACAAAAGAAGATCTGTCAAATGTTGATCTGATGATCTTTGATATACAGGATGTGGGCTGCAGGTTCTATACATACATCAATGTATTGAGCCATATCATGGAAGCCTGTGCAGAGAACAACAAAGAATTACTGATCCTAGATAGGCCCAATCCCAACGGTTATTTGGTTGATGGACCTATTCTCGATATGGCTTATAAATCGGGCATTGGAATGTTTCCCATTCCTATTGCACATGGTATGACGATTGCTGAATTTGCACAAATGATCAATGGCGAAGGTTGGTTGCCCGGTAAAGTAAAATGCAAACTAAAGATCATTAAAGTTGCGAACTACGATCATGAAATGGAGTATGTGTTGCCGGTAGCGCCATCACCCAACTTAAATACGCAGCAAAGTGTAATGCTGTATCCCTCTACTTGTTTGTTTGAAGGCGCTGCTATCAATCTCGGTCGGGGTACTTATTTTCCATTTACAGTGTTGGGCAGTCCGTTGTTGAAAGGTAAATACGCTTTTTCATTTACACCTGTTGGTATTCCCGGTATGGCTGAAACACCTTTGCACATGAACAAAGAATGTTTTGGATTAGATCTCCGCCCATACGATATTAATCAACTTCGAAAAACAAAACGCATCAATGTACAGTGGATGAAAGAATTGTATGCAGCATTTCCTGATAAACCAAAATTCTTTGATCGTTCGCAGAGTAATCAAATGGGTGATATAAATAAACTGGCGGGTACGGCACAATTTAAAGAACAGATCATTGCCGGAAAATCAGCCGAAGAAATTTATGCATCATGGGAGCCGGGATTATCGGCATATAAAACTATGCGGAAGAAATATTTGTTGTATCCATAATTTTATAACAACTAAATTATTTGTAAAATGAAGTCGAAACATTTGTTATTGCTTGCAATGCTGATCGCAGTTAAAGTTTGTGAAGCTCAGAAACTAACAGGAGCATGGACGCTTAAAAGTGGAACAATACAAGTTACAGTTTTATTTCAGGATGGGTATTATAGCAGTACGGGGTATGATATTGAAAATAAAATGTATATCGCAACAACCGGCGGAACTTATACTTCACAAGATGATAAACTCAGCATAAAGTATGGATTTTATACAAGTGATAAAGAAAAAGTAGGGACAACTGAAACCCTTACTTATCGAATAAAAGGTAGTGAACTTACTCTAATAACTGATGGCAATCCGCAAAGTTATAATCGTGTTGATGATGGACAATCTCCGTTGGCCGGTCATTGGCTTATTACTGGTCGGGTCGTAAATGGCAATATGCAAACCATTACTCCCGGTGCACGGCGAACGATCAAACTGCTTACCGGAACACGTTTTCAATGGATCGCTATTAATGTTGAAACCAAAGAGTTTTTTGGAACAGGAGGCGGCACCTACACATTTGTAAATGGCAAGTACACCGAAACCATTGAGTTCTTTTCCCGTGACAGTTCACGGGTAGGTGCTTCGTTGAGTTTTGATGGTAAAGTGGAAGGGAACAACTGGCATCATTCCGGCCTCAGTTCAAGAGGGGAGCCAATCCATGAAATATGGACAAAAAATTAAATACATAGCCCGCATCCAAAGCTTTGCCGAACATTCGCCAGCTATCTGAACCGTTTATGTATTTATAAACGCTTGCTGTGCATGGTATGGTTTCCCCACTTATCTTTAAAAGGTTCAGGAACTGTATTTCTGGCATTTGTCAATAACAAACCATCACAGCATGAGAATTTTATCTGTCATTTTTCTGGCAATGTTTTCTATTGCCTTACAGGCACAACAGCCAACTCCCAAAAAAGCTAATTACGCATTAGCAGCCCGCTTCGCACCGGGCAAGATCAGTAAAATGTTATTCAGCACATCGGTTGATCCGCATTGGCTCAAACTATCCGATCGTTTTTGGTATGTATACGAGACACGTGAAGGAAAGAACTGGTACATTGTTGATGCATCAAAAGCTGGTAAGCGGGCAATGTTTGATAATGCAAAGCTTGCAGCAGAGATCACAAAAATTGTAAAAGATCCATTTGATGCACAGCATCTTCCAATTGAACGCTTGAAGTTTACAAAAGATGAGAACAGCATTCAGTTTGAAGTGAAAAGTACCATTGATGAAGTAAAAAAAGATACAACAACACGTGCTGCCACCACTGGTGGAAGAGGTGGTGCGCAAAGACCCGGTGCACCAGCTGCAACAAGTAAAAAGATATTCTACTTTGAATATAACCTCAATACAGGTGTATTAACCGAATTAAAAGATTACGAAAAACCAAAAGATCGTTTAATGTGGGCTACTTTTTCGCCTGATAAAAAGTATGTCCTTTTCTCGAAGAAGCACAATCTGTATTACATGGATAGTGCCAACTACCGCAAAGCACAGATCAAAGAAGAAGACAGTACCATTGTTGAATTTCAGTTAACAACCGATGGTGTGGAAGATTACGGTTATGGCGGAGGTTTTGGAAACGAGACCAACGTAGAAAAAGAGTTAAATAAGAATAAGCGCAAATCCGCATTTGTAATGTGGAGCCCTGATGGAAAACATTTCGCACTTACACGTACCGATAACCGTAAGGTAAAAGACCTGTGGGTGATCAACAATATTGCAGAACCACGCCCAACATTGGAAACCTACAAGTACCAGATGCCGGGTGAAAAAGAAGCGCCGATCCGTGAAGTGTATGTTTTCAATTTCGAAAGTAAAACCTCAAAGAAGATCAATGCTGCTGCTTTTAAAGATCAGGAGATCGCTATATGGTCGGCACCGTTAAAGCAAAATCAGCGTGATGAAGAAAACCGTGCAACGATCTGGCATGGTACCAACGAAAAATTTTATATGGCACGTACAAGTCGTGATCTGAAACGAATCGATGTATGTGCGGTGAATGTTGCAACGGCTGCAGTTACGGCAATTATCGAAGAGCGTATGAATACGTATGTTGAAAATCGCAGACTTGGTTTGGTGAACGGCGGTAAAGAAATGATCCAATGGAGTGAGCGTGATGGCTGGGCGCATTTTTATTTATATGATGAAAATGGAAAACTCAAAAATCAAATCACCAGTGGAGCTTTCCATTGCGAAGACATAGAATCAATCGATGAAAAGAATCGTGTATTGTATTTCACAGCGAACGGACGTAACGCCAATGAAGATCCATACTATTTACACCTGTATCGTATCAACTTCGATGGTACCGGTTTAAAGCAACTCACAGAAACGAATTTTGATAACAGTGCAAGCATGGACGATAACAGCCGTTACTTTATCAATACGTTTTCACGTGTCAACACAGCTCCTGTTTCGTTATTGCAGGACAATAGTGGTAGAACAATCCTGCAATTAGAGAAAACAGATATGAGTGGTTTGTTTGAAGCAGGTTATAAGTTTCCCGAACCATTTAAAGTAAAAGCTGCCGATGGTATTACCGATCTGTATGGTGTAATGTACAAGCCGTTTGATTTCGACAGTACAAAAACTTATCCCATCATTGAATACGTATATCCGGGTCCGCAAACAGAAGCTGTGAACAAAGCTTTTGGCCGTGGAATGGATCGTGTGGATCGCCTGGCACAATTAGGATTTGTGGTGATCACCGTTGGTAACAGAGGTGGCCACCCATCACGCAGTAAATGGTATCATAACTATGGCTATGGCAACCTGCGTGATTATGGTTTGGAAGACAAGAAAACAGCGATCGAGCAATTAAGCTATCGTCATAAGTTTATTGATGCAAATAAAGTAGGTATTCACGGACATAGCGGTGGTGGTTTTATGAGCACTGCTGCGATGCTGGTGTACCCCGATTTCTTTAAAGTAGCTGTAAGTAGTGCAGGTAATCATGAAAATAATATTTACAACCGTTGGTGGAGCGAAAAACATCATGGTGTAAAAGAGCAGGTGAATGATAAAGGCGATACCAGTTTTATTTATTCAATTGAAAGGAATCCTGCGATTGGCAAAAAACCTGAAAGGGCATTTGATGCTGAGTCATGGAGATATTGACAACAATGTACATCCTGCCAATACATCTACGTATGGCCAATGCACTCATCAAGGCCAATAAGCGTTTTGAGCTGGTGGTGCTTCCCGGTCAGCGTCATGGTTACGGAACAATGACGGAGTATTTCTTCTGGAAGATGTGTGATTATTTCTCACGTCATTTGCTGGGTGATGATTCGCAGCCGGTTGATATGGAAGAAATGAACCGTGAAATTGAAAAGGGCGATCCCTCAAAATAAATCCATTGAATTGTAATGAGAGCCGGTTAGTTGAAAAACTAACCGGCTTTTTTTATGTAAACGACCAATTGTTGTTGTAGAATTTACTCATTACGAATGCATTCAACTCAACAAAAACAAATGACAGAAAATAGTAAAACAGTTCGCCGATTTTGATTAAATTAGTGTTCGGGCTTTGCACCTGCGTACCCGGCCAACTACATTATGAGGACTCGAAAAAATGGAAAATTCCTTGCATTATTGGTAAGTGCCCTTGCTGCTTCCCTCTTGTGTTTGCAATCTGTTGTTGCACAATGTCCTCCAAATATTGATTTTGAAAATGGAAGTTTTGATAACTGGACTATGTATGCCGGAAATGTATATGCTGCAGGTGCCGGTCAGAATCTTATCACATTAAATCCAACCGGCTATCCTGTTCCCGGACAGCATGAGATATTTTCACGTGTGAATCATTCATCGTTACGGGATGAGTTTGCAGGGTTTCCTGTTATTTGCCCCAACGGCAGTGGCTATTCTGTTAAGTTAGGGAATACACAAGGAGGTGCGCAGGCCGATGGGTTATCGTATGAGTTTACGATACCGGGTAATATGAATACCTATTCTATTACTTATCATTATGCGGTCGTATTTGAAGGGCCCAATCATAGAGAGGAAGAACAACCACGCCTCGAAATTGAGGTAATGAACCTGAGTGATAACAAAGTGATTGAATGTTCTTCGTTTAAATTTATTCCCTTTGGTTCAGGATTACCTGGTTTTTTTGAAGCTCCTGTAAGAGCAAATGAAAATACGCCGATCTATGCAAAGAATTGGACTGCTGTTACCATTAACCTCAACGGTCAGGCGGGTAAAACCATCCGCTTATTTTTTAAAACAGCTGATTGCACATTTGTGCGTCATTTCGGGTATGCGTATATTGATGTAAATACTGAATGTACCGGCGAGTTTACCGGTGCTACATTCTGCCCGGCTGATACGACTGTAAATGTGGTGGCGCCATTCGGATTTCAAGACTACAGATGGTTCAACAGCAACTTTTCACAACTGTTGGGAAGTAATCAGAATCTCATTTTACGGCCACCATACCCAACCGGTTCATTGTTGGCAGTGGAAGTAACGCCGTTCGACGGGTATGGATGTAAAGACACGTTGTATGCCCGTTTGGTAGATACACTAACGCTTCCTGCCAATGCCGGGAAGGATACACTGTTTTGTGGTACAGCACCGGTACTTATTGGCGAAAATGCAAGGCCGGGTCTCAGTTATCGATGGTCGCCTGTTACGGGGTTGTCTGATCCAACTATCTCAAATCCTTTTGCGAGTCCAATGTTACCAACACAATATGTACTAACGGTGTCGAGTGGTGGCGGAGGTTGTTTTAAACGGGATACAGTATTTGTCAATTCATCGGCACCCGATACTTCGTTACAATTAGTAGGCAAAACTGATTTCTGCAGCACAACCGGTGATAGTGCGGTTTTGGTGGTTAACGATGATATGATGGTACAATGGTATAAAGATGGTGTTGCCATAAGCGGAGCAAGGCAACATCGTTACCGTGTTTTAACAACCGGTAACTATTATGCAATGGTGAAAAATCCCGACGGTTGTGAAATATCCACACGTATTGTGAGGATTAATATTGAAGTGCCGGCACTTGGGGTAACCTACCCGGTTCAGTACACGTTTCAAAATACTGCGCTTACATTAGCTGCCCGTAATTTTGGTGCAGAAGTATTGTGGATGCCGCCACTTTATCTTGATAATCCAACATCACTTAATCCAATCTTTCAAAATAACTCTGTCAGCAATCAGTTATACCGAATTCAGATCACATCAGCAGCCGGCTGTCTCACCATTGATACACAGCTGGTGAAAACAATTAAAGAGATCACCATTTTTGTTCCCAATGCATTTACACCCAACAACGATCAACTTAACGATCGTGTTGTTCCAATAACAGAGGGTATTAAAACGATTCATTCGTTCAGAATATTCAACCGTTGGGGGCTTCAACTCTTTTCATGGATACCTGGCACTCCCGGCTGGGATGGTACATTTAAAGGGCTGCCACAACTCCCCGGTGTGTATGTTTGGCAGTTTAGGGGATTGGGAATTGATGAAAAGATTTTTGAACGCAAAGGGGTTATTACGTTGATACGTTAATGATACCGCACACTTCTGATTTTATGTTTCCTTTTTTATTTTTCATCGCAGTCATGCATGCTTTTAGTATGTTTGGTTTCTTATTTTAACATATGAAGTACTGTTTTTTCAGCGTCGTTTTTATTTTCGTTGCAACACTTGGTAACGCAGCCATTCATTTTTCTGATACTACTCATTCTTTTCCCGACAGTCTTCGTGTAAACGGGATGCTGGTACAGATTCATGCACAGGAAATTAAAACAAGAAAGGAGATGAAGGCAGGTGTGCAAACAGGCGATGTAAAATTGTTTGTGGAAGCCGATAAAAAAGAAAAAGAGATCGTGTTTACATTTCCGGAAACGGCTGAAGTGGTTGCTACCGGCATTGATGTGGAGTTGGATAAGCCAGGTGAACTGGAATGGGAATACGACCTGCCTGCAAATGAAAAACTACAGCTTTATATTGCTACTGCCAGTGATTCGGCTGCCAACTTTACCCTCTACTCAGGTTATGTTTATTTAACGAAAGAAGGCAAATGGAAGCTGATTGGTACTTGTAAAATAAGTGGACGTTGGGGCTTTTTAAAATCAGCATCCGTTTTTACTTCTTTACGGAAAAAATATCCGCTTGCATTACAGGTTCAGCAGTTGTGGGCACAACGTGTAAACGGTTCGTTCAAAGAATTTACAACAACTTCTGCGAAGGCACCTGTGCTTGCGCCTTTTTCAAATGTTGACAGTGTAAAACAAATGGAAGCCGATGAACAAGTGATCCTGCAAATGATCAAGGAAGGCAAAACCGATACAAAAACAAAAGGCAATGATATTTATTACAGCATTATGAAAGAAGGTACCGGCCGGCAAGTATTGGTAACAGATACGGTTGTTGTTTTTTACAAAGGTTATTTGTTGAGTGATGGTTCTGTATTTGATCAAACAAGAGACAAGCCTGCTACGTTTCCTTTAAACCGTTTGATCAAAGGATGGCAGTTGGGTTTGCCGTATTGTAAAGTGGGAGGGAAGATCAAGTTGGTTATTCCATCCGGGTTATCGTATTCCATCCGCACAAGAGCGGCGAAGATTCCACCAAACAGTACATTGGTATTTGAAATTGAAGTTGTAGAAGTGAAATAAAGTAACAGCAGCGAATGAAGGCAGCAACAGTACAGGAAATCAAGCAGGAGTTGATCAGTTTGCCACAAACAAAAGTAACAGAGCTTTGTTTGCGGTTGGCACGTTTCAAAAAAGAGAATAAGGAGTTGCTTACTTATTTGTTGTTTGAAGCCGATGATACAGCATTATACATCAAACATGTAAATGAAGAAGTTGATGCGTTGTTTGAAGAAATCAATAAGAGCAATGTGTATTTTGTAAAAAAGACACTACGGAAAATTGCAAGAACAGCTGCCAAATACATTCGTTACAGCGGAAGTGAAACAGTGGAAGCAGAAGTGTTGATTCATTTATGCACAAGAATTAAAGAGCTTGGTACAGCCATTAACAACAATACAATCATCAGCAATATCTTTAAAGCTCAGTTGAAGAAAATTGAGAAAGCTGTGGCTGCTATGCATGAAGATCTGCAATATGATTACGTAAAGCAGGTGCGACGGCTTGATGGAAAATAGCACTAATGAAACACGAAGGCAACTTCGCAATAGTTGTGTTCTTTGTGAATTCTTCGTGTTCTCCGTGCTCCTATCTTATAATTCAAATTCCCACACCGTTCTGTAGTTCCCGTGTTGTTCCACATAGGTTAGGAACGCATTGTACAATGCATCCGCACCTATGGTAGCACTGTCACCAATTACAAAAAGTTGTTCCTTCGCTCTGGTCATGGCAACGTTCATGCGTCGGTAATCTTTTAAAAAGCCGATCTCACCTTCATCATTACTTCTCACCAATGAAAGAACGATGGCTTCTTTTTCCTGTCCCTGAAAACTATCGATGGTGCTGATGCGGAGTTGTTTCGGCAGTAACTCTTTTGCAGCACTTACCTGTCCGGCATACGGTGAAATAAACGCAGTGGTTAGCGGATCGAGTGCTTCCGTTTCCATGATCTTTTGTACAATTGCCAATTCTCCTTCATTTTGTAAACTGCTTCCATCCGGTCCATGCTTTTCATTGTAGCCCGATCCGGCTGTATCAATAAACGTCAGATGCACACCCGTGTTTTGCAAATGCTCAGCCGTATGTAAGAGATTGGTATAAAAATAATGACTGCTGAAACCGGCGATCGCTTGCCGCATCCGGTATTGTGTGTTTAACAGGATGACATTGTTTGTTTTGCTGATGGCTCTTTCTAAAATTGATTCGTTGAAACCAAGTACTGCTGCTTCACGACTTATTACAGTAGGTGGTAATTGCCAATGATCACCTGCTAACACAATTTTATCTGCCAATGGAAAAATGCACCAGGCCAACGGTTCTATGCATTGCCCCGCTTCATCAATCACCAGTGTTTGAAAATGAAGATGATTGATGCCCGCATCGTACAAGCCAATGGGTGTGCCTGCAATGACAGTTGCTTCAGCAAATAATTTTTCCTCGTTGTAAGCTTGTAGTTTTTTTATTTCTGTGCGAATGTTTTTTACTTCTTTGAATAGCAGACTGCGTTGTTCCCGTTCGGCTTTACCAAAACTGCGTTTGTATTTCAACGCCATCTTACGGAATTCTTCCGCTCTTATTTTTAATTGCTTGATCTCTTTCTGTGCATTGCTGGTCTTTAATTTTCCTTCGGGTGTATGGGCAAATATCTGCTCATCTACTTTGCTGATGTTGCCCACACGCAACAGGTTAACGCCTTGCTGTATCAAGCCTTTCGCTAAATGATCCACAGCGGTATTGCTGGGTGCAGCAACTACAACTTTCTCTCCGGCTTTTATTAGTTGAAGGATAGCTTCGATCAAGGTTGTTGTTTTGCCTGTACCCGGGGGCCCATGTACAATGCAGATATTTTCATTTTGTACAACGGCAGCAACGGCCTGCTGCTGACTGACGTTGAGTTTTTTATTTCGGAAATCAAGTAATGGTAATGCCGTGAGTGCGGGACTTGCAGCTACGGGTTGTTGTGCATGCAGTTGTTCAAACAGTTGAAAAAGCGGTTCATTCTTTTCCAAACCCTGCATCACTTTTTTCATGATGCTGCTGGTGCGTGTATCAGGTGCCAGTTTAATACCTACGCCATCATCTTCGATCCAATCAGGAAAGTCGGGCGCAAATAATCGGAACTCTCCATTCTTTCCATCGAGATTCATCAATACGCCTTTCACCGGTTCTTCGCCGGTAATAAAACATTCAATGGCTGCACCATCACGAAACAAATTTACTTCCGGTGGAAAATTGAGTTTAAATGTGATCTCGGGATAATCGGCATAGCCAAAATTTCGTCGTGTAACAATAATGGGATGCAGGGCCAGTCCTTCTGCTTTTAATTGCCGAAGCGTATGTGTCTGATCAAGTTTATAACGATTGGCCTGTTCTTTTTCTTCCAGATCAATACAAGTCAGTAATGTTTGGATATGTGGATGCATGCGGCAAGTTAATACGGATTTTTGGAAGGATTCATCCTTGTGTCATACATATTCAGAATTGTAACACGGTTATCCTTTACCTTATAATACATTCTGTTATGACGGGTAATAAGAACCCCTCTAACATTGCTTACTTTTTGTGAGGGCGTACCAAGGTATGGTTGTTGGGAAAGCTGTAAAAGCCTCCGGTCAATTTTTTGAAGAAATGCAAGAGCTATGTCTTGTGACCATTCTTTTTCAAGATAGGCAAGTGTTTTGGTTACTTTATGAAGAAAGCGTTTTTTCAGAATTATTTCAAACGCCATTTAGTTGTAGCTTTTGTAAACTCATCCAATGTAACTGTATCTTTTAATTCATCTTCATTTACTAGCATTTCAAGTTCTTTCAATTGCTCACTGCTTAATTGATCAGTGATGTCTTTATTTTTTATATTACCATAAAATGTAAAATCTTCTTTAAGCAGAGAAAGTAGTTCTTCATCATTGGTGTTTTCAATCAATTCCACCAGTTCTTTCTTTAATTTTTGTTTTTCCATGTTAAAGCTATTTCCCTTAAAGTTACTGATAGTTTTTGGTAAAGTAGAAGGAAGACTTCTTAAATAAATAACCCCCATTCATCTTCAAATTCATCTTTTTCAAATGTGCGTACCCATGCTTTGAACAGCTCACGAAACGTATCAATTTCATCTCTGATCACTTGCCGGTACTCAGCACTCATCAACCCATCTGCCAATAATCCATTCGTGGAAATTTTTATATACTGCGCATTCTTTCGGATAATGGAAGCATTTTCCATGCGGATGATGTACATGCCTGATTCCGAACTTCTGATCTTTACTGCAACCTCAAATGCATCGCCTAACAGAGTACCTTTAAAATCTTCGATATAATCTTTATCAAATAAGCCATCGTCTTTTGCTTCTTCCAGCGAATCGAGGCCCGCACGTAAAACAGTCATTACTTCGTTCCATTGTTCATACATGACCTTACAAGCCTCCCTGGTTGGGTTAGGTTTCCAGCTTTCGCCTTCATCATCATCAAATTCATCATCTTCCCAGGGAGGGAGTTCGTGAAAATCATCGTTCCTCATAAGTGATCAATTTAGAAGTTTTCCGTTTGAATGTAGTGTGCCTTTTTATCAGCAAGAAATCAATCCACACAAATTACTGTTTCAGCATTCGATTACAGATGTTTATGTTTTTGTAAAGATAGGAACTCATGCAAAAGTTTTTTTACGTATTGTTTCACTTGAAGTTCGTAGGTTTTAACATTTCACTCATCACTTTTCCTCACACAGTTGAACGTCATCTTTTATTTTTACCAAAACAGCTATACATGAAATGCAGGTTATTCTTAGCAGCCATTTTCAGCGCTGTGCTCGTTTCAGCACAAACAACCCCTCAAGTGTTTGAGCCAGGTATTATTTCAACAGGTGGTGAATTTGGATTAACCATCTCCCCCGATTCAAAAACTGCTTTCTGGGTACGGTCGAATGGAGGCAGGGATACGTTGATCATTCTGCAATCAGAAAAACGTAATGGCAAATGGCAGAAACCTGTGGCTGCAAATTTTTCAACAGCCAATGCTGAATGGAAAGATATTGATCCAATGTTCAGCCCGGATGGAAAGACGGTCTTATTTCAATCGAACCGACCAGTACCCGGTCAACCACAACGGAAAGGCTTTGATATATGGCAATCAAGCAAAACAAAAACCGGATGGAGTGAAGCAAAACATCTCGGCAATGTAATCAATACCGATTCTTCTGAATCATTTGCGTCTGTGACTAAGAACGGTACGGTCTATTTTATGAAGACGAATGAAGATGGGAAGAGTAGTTCTGATATTTATGTTTCAAGGAAAGTAAACGGTGTATATCGAACAGCGCAAAATATTGGCTCGCCCATAAATACAACTGAACGGGAATCGAATCCATATGTTTCTTCAAACGAAGATTACATCATTTATTTTTCAACCGATCCAAATGGATATGGTGAAGTTGATCTTTATATCAGCTTTAAAAAAGATGGCAAGTGGACATCGCCGAAGAATCTTGATATGCCCATTAATTCTGTTGATGCAGAGTTTTGTCCTTTCGTTCACGAAAAAGAAAAACGTATTTATTTTACACGGCAGAAAAAGATACCAGGTTCGAACCGTTATGTCGAAGAGCTATATTGGTTCCCGTTTGATGCAAATCGATATCGGTAATGTTTTACAAATGCATACTATTTTTTTGTAGATTGCTATCCATCTTAAACCATTCATCATGCCAACTAAAACCAACTGGCCCGAAGCCATTAAACCATTACTTAAGAAATACAAAGGCAAACAACATCCGCTGGAGTATAAAAATACTTATCAATTGGTAGTGATGGTGGTATTGTCTGCTCAGGATTCCGACAGGAACATTAACAGCCTTTCGCCAAAACTATTTGAAGCCTATCCAAACATGCAGGCACTGGCAAAGGCAACAGAAGAAACCTTGTTTCCTTTCATCAGTAAGGTTCGGAATTTTGGTAACAAAGCAAAATGGCTCACAGGTATTGCAGAAAAAATAAAGAAGGCTGCAAATATTCCTGACACGTTGGATGCACTGGTTGAATTGCCGGGCATTGGTCGCAAATCGGCTTGTGTTATACTTCGTGAAAGTGGTAAACCGGCTGAAGGTGTTATTGTCGACCTGCATGTGGTGCGTGTGGCACCGAGGCTTGGTATTGCAACAGGCACTGATCCTAAGAAAATTGAAAAACAGATCATGGAAGTACTGCCACAAAAAGATTGGGATGCAGGTATGGCCATGTCGTTTTTGGGAAGAGAGATATGTCGGCCAAAACCTAATTGTGAAGAGTGTTTGATGAATGTAGCCTGTGACTATTATAAAACCAACAGTTAAACCCAATTTGTATAATTAAAGCGTTGGTTGTAATATTGAACTGCAACAAGTGTCATTCAATTGACTGTTGTAATTCAAAAGCCCATCCTTAAAATGGAAAACCAAAAACCATCCTTTAACCGTCGGAAGTTTTTAACCAATGCTGCAAAGGTTGCAGGTGTTGGTGCTGCGGGTTATATTTACATCAGGGGTTGTAATACCGATGAGAAACCAATCGCTGTTCCGCCTCCAATCATTCAACACGAATTTCTCACACAACCATATCTGAGCACAGTTGATAACAGACACATGTATATCCGTTGGATCACAAATCGTAACTGTTACAGTTGGGTGGAGTATGGCGATACAGCTACACTTGATAACAAAGTTCATATTGTTTCAGATGGGTTAGTAAATGCAAATAACCGTGTGCATGAAATTGTTTTGGAAAATCTAATGCCGGGCAAAGCGTATCAATATCGTGTTGCATCCAAGGAAATACGCAGGTACGACGAAGATATTCCGGTTTTTGGCGAAACCATCTATAGCAAAACATATACATTCAACACAATTGCGGAGGATGCAGCTGAAGTAAATCTTCTTGTGTTGAATGATCTGCACGATACGCCTTCTTCATTCCCCCACTTATTAAAAATGAACGGCAATGCTCCGTATGATCTTGTTTTTCTCAATGGAGATATGTTCAATTATCAAACAGGAGAGGAGCAAATCATTCAGCATCTCATTGCACCATGCGCTACGGGTTTTGCGATTCAGAAACCCTTGCTGTTTGTTAGAGGTAACCACGAGCTGCGTGGTCCATTTGCCCATCAACTGAAAGATTATTTCTCGTATCCTCAGGGTTATTATTTTCATTTTCAATACGGGCCTGTATTTGCCATTGCCTTAGATACAGGAGAAGATAAAGAAGATGACAAACCTGTGTATGCAGGACTTGCAGCCTTTGATGCATTCAGAGAAAAGCAAGCGCTATGGTTAGAAAAACTGATGCAGTCAGACGCATACAGAAACGCCCGTTACAAAGTTGTGTTTATGCATATCCCTCCGTTTTACTCAAACGATGCACATGGCAGTATGCATTGCCGTAAACTATTTTCTCCGCTGTTTGATAAGTATAAAGTTGATCTTGTTGTATGCGGGCATACCCATGTGTATGGTGTGCATCTGCCGGTGAAAGGCCAACATGATTATCCCATCATCATAGGCGGAGGTCCGTCACCGGGAACAAGAACGCTCATTAAGATCAATGCCAATCAAAAGCAATTAAAATTGCAAATGCTGAATGATGCAGGTAAAGAGGTTGGCACTTACACGATAACATAAACCGGGACTTTTGTAAGCCCCGGTTTATACGAACTAATTAAAATTTTGTTCATCAGCACTAGGGCCATAGCTACCCGGAATAGGGATGTCGAGTAACCGAAGATATACGCCTAACTGTGCACGATGGTGTACCACCTGGCAAAAGCACTGACGTAAAAAATCACGTTTCAATTCATTGCTGTAAATGGTTTCGCCGCTGCGGAGAATCCAACGGTCGGTTAACTGTTCATCTGTTGCATTTGTAAGTGCCTGTTTCCCTTCTGTCAATGCTTGTTCAAAGTAGGCCAGTAATTCCTGCTCTGTTGAAAGAAGTACAGGTTGGTAAGGATTGGCTTCAAAGTCGAGTTCTTTTGTTTTGATCACCAGATCGATCCATGTAGGTAACTCGGCAACATGTGTAGCCAGTTGTTTCAACGTCATGCTTTTTTGATGCGGTTGCCAATGAAACAGATCAGCCGGTACACGCTCCAGCATTTTACGGGTTGTTACTGCTTCTTGCTTCAATTCGTTGAGAAATGATTCGGTAAATGTCATGATGTTTTGATTTTGAACTACAAAACAACATTCCCGCACTGACAACCCTATGGCAGTGTGTTTTCTGTCTCCAAAAAATTAATAATTCACTGGTAATTGCTTCATGAATTCAGAAATGCTGATATGGTCTTTTTTATGAAAAGGTTGGTCAGTAACCTGCAAACTTTTGATACGGATCAGTTTAAAATCACGATAATCTTTTCGCAGGTAACACCAACCGATCAGGTGCCAGCTGAACGCATAATAAATGAGGCCAATGGGTTCGAGTTTTCGTTTAGTGCTTTCTTCTTTGGCGTTTGTATAATCGAGATGAATGATTGTTTGATTCGTGATGGCTGCCTGTAATTGCGAAAGGTATTCAACGTTCATTTGCAGGTTCGGATGCATTTGCATGCGAATGCTGCTATCCAGGAAATCCAGTTTCTCTTTTTGTGTGGAACGAAGAACAGCTTTTACTTTATTTAATGCCGACGAGTAGTGTTTCTGTATTGATTTATCTGCAAACCCATATACCAGCGATTCAGTCAGCAACAATGCATTTGCTTCTTCACTACTGAATGCAACAGGCGGCAGAAAATAACCCTGAACCACAAAATAACCACGCTGCGGTTCAAAACTTACCGGTATGCCCAACTCCACTAATGCTTTTACATCACGGTAAACAGTTCGTACGCTGATGCTGTATTTATCAGCGATCTTTTCTGCAGGCACATATTTTTTCGATTGCAGCAGTGTAACAATTCCCAAAAGGCGATCAATGCGGTTCATATGGTAAAGTAAATGGATTTTTCAGTTACCTGAAAATTCCGGAACTATTGTTGTGCCGGTTGATATTATTTGTAATTTTTGCAACCTTAAACGATAAAAAATGATCAGGATTGCTACAGAAAAAGATTACCCGGTTTTAGTAGAGGTATGGGAACAGTCGGTAAGAGCTACGCATCATTTTCTGCCGGAAGATTATTTGCAGGAAATAAAACTGATGCTTCCTGCAATCTTTCCATCAGTGCCAATATACGTCTATGAAGATGAAACAAAACAGCTTCAGGGGTTTACTGGTGTGGCTGATGGTAAAATCGAAATGCTTTTTCTTCATCCCAATGCAAGAGGGAAGGGTATCGGTAAAATGCTGCTACACTACTCAATGTATATACTTGGTGCACTTGAGTTGGATGTGAATGAACAAAACGAACAGGCTGTGGGGTTTTATCAGCACATGGGCTTCACCGTTATTGAACGAAAAGAAACAGATGGTTTGGGCCGGCCGTTTCCGTTATTGTGCATGAAGTATGCCGTCAGATGATTCTAAAAAAAGCGGATGAGATGTTTGCCCAGTCCGCTTTTTTAGTACATCAATCTTATTGACCGGTACCCGTGTTTTTTTCACGGATCACTTTTGCAAAATTGATGTATTGATAGTTTCCAAGGATGGTACGGTTCAATTGTAATTTGTACGTGCCACCTTTATACCCGGCACTTGTTTCCAGCACTTCACTTTTTATGTTTGCCTTTTCGGTTACATTCGTTTGCTTAAAAAGTTCATGCATAACACGTCCATTCACCGTTGCCGGAATTGGTAAATGATGAAGGTGAAGAATGGTTGGTACAAGGTCAACATTTGATGTAGGGAGATCGCTTTGAAATGATTGTTTGAACGAAGGCCCTGCTGCCAGCAATGCAATATGTACTTCGTACGGACTTAAGCTGCCATGCCCTGCTACGCCTTTTGAGTAGCTGGTGCCTGCATAACCTGCTGAGTTTTTTTCATCGTTCCAATTTACATCTACCAATATGTCTGCCATACGGTCTTTGTGATTCCAGTGAATTGTTTCAAATGAGAGCGTGCCGTCAACCGATCCTTCGCTATTACCTTTCTTTACTCCTTTTGTAAAAATAGCACCTACCCATTCTTCGGCTTGCAAGGCCTGAATGATTTGCTGTATCAATTCTTTGTTATGATCTTTTACATAAATAGCTCCGCCTGCGATAACAACATCATCCGACTCTTTTTCTTTTTTCAATCCTTTACGCATCAGAAATTCAACGAGCCCGTCTTTCCCAACATGCGTAACAAAACCATGATCGGTTGAAATAATAATATTGAAATTTTCAGTCAGTCCTTTTTGTTCAAGATCGGCCAGGATACGGCCAAATTGTGCATCCACCGATTTAATGGCGGCAACAGCAGTAGGCGAACCAATACCATCGGCATGTGCAGTGCCATCAGGATCAGAAAACCAGATTGCACTTACGAGTGGTCCATCCAAACGCAATCCATATTTCATCAATGCGTTGGTGATCCATTCATGTCTTGCTGTATTTGGTTTGCCGGCGGGAGGAATAGTACCCACTTCCGCAATCACTTTTTCTTTGATACTTTCCGGTAAGATCATCGCTGGATTAATAACTGCACCACTAACTGTATGATTTTGCATCAATGCCTGACCTGTGGTGCCAGAGCTGAACACCATCATGTCTTTGCCATGTTGTTTTAATACTTCTCCCAGCGAAATAGCGGTGAGCAAATGTCCATCCAATGCTTTGCTAATGGCATTTAATTCAGATGCATCTCCTGTATTTAAACTTTTGGTTGTACTGACCTGTGGAAAGTAAACACTGTTACCCATCAAGCCATGTGTTCCGGGATAGCTACCAGTTGCATACGATGTTGCATTTACTCTTGTTACTGTTGGAAACACACTGTGGTGTGCTTTACCATAACTTGCTCTCTTGCTGAATGCATACAGGTTGGGCATTCCTTCTGCGGTAATATAATCGGGTCGTAAACCATCAAAGAAAACGATCAATGTGCGGATGCTGTCTGTTTGCTTTGTTTGTGCATACATTGTGCACGCAAGCATCAAACAAAGTATAAGGCCGATATTTTTTTTCATGTAATTGTTGTTTTAAGTTCAAGTTATTTATCCCACCAAACTTTCACATCGCTGTTATCTCCACCCATCGCTGTTTGTGCAGCAGCCAGGTTTTCAGGATTGAGCGATTGCAAGTAAGTTGGGTAAGGTACACGTGAAGGAAATTTATTTTCAGCCGGAATACCATTTCCTCTTGGTAAAACAGGATAGCCGGTTCTTCTTTTTTCAAACCATGATTGATAATCTACAAAGAAGTAGGCATAATATTTCTGCAAATGAATGCGTTCCAGTTGTTCTTCAGTCAGATGCATTCTCATTATATACTACACCTGGTTGCGTTAGATAACCGGATGGCATTGTAACAGCCCATTGATTCATCGAAGCGGTAACACCTGCTTCGTAATGTTGCTTTGCTGTTTTGCCCGTAACGAATCCTTTCAACGCTAACTCAGCTTTTATAAATTCTATTTCTGCGTAAGTAAACATTACACCTAACGATGGAAGTGTACGCATCACATCATTGTAACTGGAGTTAGCTCCAACTTGATACTCTGTAGTGGTTGGGTAACCACTTTCGATACCACGATATACCGATGCTCCATTTACTGTAATTTGCCGAACCCATACTGTGCGACGTGGATCGTTATCGGTATTCATTTTATCTAGGAAGAACTTGGTAAAATAAGTTCCGTCTCTCCACTCCAATTGTCTTGCATTGTAATACGGATTGAAGTAAGGAAACGTACCGGGAAAACGGAAGATCGCTTCATCGGCATTGGACGTAAAGACCGGAAACTGTGCAGGATTGGAAAGTATTGCATTGATTTGTTCGGTAATATTCAGTTCGCCATCTCTTTTCGACAAACGTAACAGTAAACGAAGCTTTAGTGAATTTGCAAACTTTTTCCATTTCAAAATACCTGCATTGCTGTTGCCACTTACTGTATTTGCATTGTACAGCATGTCGCCACCAAACGTTAACGCTTTGGTTGAATTGAAAAGCACATTGGCCGTATCAAGATTTTTCAACAACTGGAGATAGATATCTTTCTGTTTATCAAATGCAGGTTGAAAAATTCCTTCCGTTGCTTTACTTGCTTGTGAGAAAGGTACATCTCCATACAGATCAGTAAGAATAGAGTAGGCCCATGTTTTATAAACTAATGCAATAGCTCTGTAGTTGTCTTCTTTCAGCGTTACAGAAATATTGTGGATGTCCTCAATGTCAATGAGGTAATTATAGAAATTACTCCAAACGCCTGCACCGGGATTTACAACATAGCGATGCAAGCCTTGTCCGCCTGGGCTTGAACGTGGTGCATCAACCTGCATCAGTTCATGTGTAAAACCACGGCTCGCCTGTATTGTTGTACTCACAATACGATGTTGCAGTTGACCAAGCACTACACCGGGTGTAATTTGTTTGGGTCTGTTGGGATCTGTATTTAGCTCTTCAAAGTTTTTTGAACAGGCTGTAAGCAACAACACCGAAACAAGAAGAGTTGAAAATGAATATCTGAATTTCATACTTGTAATATTTAAAATTTAAAGGTGAGGTTGATGCCCATATTTCTTGTAGAAGGAAATTGTGTTAACTCAACACCCGGTGTAAGTGTACCATTGTTGAGGTTGCCACCTTCAGGGTCGAAGCCGGGGAATTTGGTGAAGTTGAACAACTCTCTTCCGTACAATGCTACACTGGTTTGTTTTACCTGTAGCTTGCTTAAGATGCGTTTTGGTAAGTTAAATTCAAATCGCACTTCACGTATTTTCAGAAATGATGCATCGAAAATATTTGTTTCAGCATTACTGATCGTGTAATAGTTGTCGTAGTACGAACTGGCAGCAACGTTTCTTGTATTTGGTTCATACTTCTGGGTAGTACTGTTGTAAACAACACCTTCACCAACAATGCCACCGTCACGGCCGGGTAGGGTTACTTTCGTTTTACCCAGCGTGTTGTTTTTATGATTGGTTTGTGAGTACATACTTCCGCCCATTTGTCCATCGAGTAAAATGCTGATGCGGAAATTTTTGATCATGAATTCATTGGTTAAACCTGCTTTCCAGTCGGCAAATGCATTGCCCCATTTTTTCAAAACAGGATCAAGTTGAGCAGGCAATCCGTTTGTGCCATAAATGATCTGTCCGTCGGGTGAACGTTGAAATCCACGACCATACATATCGCCCATTCGTCCGCCAACTCTTGCTTCAATGCTTACATTGCTGCCATGTGAATAGATTACCTGGTTGGTAATTCCATCCGCCAGTTCTTTAACGTAACTTCTGTTTTGGCTCCAAACTAAAGTTGTGGTCCAACTAAAATTCTTTTTTACAACAGGTTTTCCAGTTATGGCCACTTCCACACCACGGCTGTTGATCAAACCTGCGTTTACTAACGCACTGCTGTAGCCGCTAACAGGGTCTAGAGGAATTGCAAGAATTTGATTACGGCTGTTGTTACTGTACACAGCTACATCAAACGATAAGCGGTTACGGAAAAAACGAACATCAATACCTGCTTCATAGCTGGATGTAATTTCAGGCTTCAGGTCAGGGTTGAACAATACGGAAGGATTCGTGAAGTTGTTACCATAGATCCTGTCGTAATATTTATCAGTTTGATATGGTCTTGTATCGTTACCAACCTGTGCCCATGACAAACGCATTTTGGCAAACGAAATCTTCGCTGGTAACGTAAACATGTCCGATAAAATAAAACTTGTACTTACCGATGGATAAAAGAATGAATTGTTTTGATAGGGTAGTGTACTCGACCAATCGTTACGTCCTGTTACATCTACAAAAATCTGATCACGGAACGAAAGTTGACCGGTACCATATACACTGTTAATTGCCTTTTTTGTTTTCAACGGATCAGCAACTGCCTGGTCTAAACTGTTTGAAATCTGATAAATGCCCGGTTGTGCCAGCTGATCGGCATACATTCCTGCAAAATCATACGTTTGGCGCATCAAGTTGCCTCCAACTGATACATTATATTTCCAGTTACTGTTGATCTTGTTGTTATAACTTAACAAGGCATCTGTATTTGACTCGTAGCTGAATACATTCTGCTCACGAAACATGCCTCTTGGATATTTCGTCATGCTGAACGGACGTTGCTGTGAACGGGATTCAAACGACATATCCATTCCTGAACGAACAAGTAGTTCGAGGTTATCATTGAACGTGTAAGTGGCAGATACATTTCCGATCACCCCATGTCTGTTCATTTTATTCAGCATCTCATAAAAGGTGAGATAAGGATTGTCCGGGCCGGGATTAAAACGATTACGTTGTTGTACATTTTCTAATCCCGGTTCCCAATAAGGTTTAAACCATTCAGGTCGAATGTTGGGTGCTGTTCCGATGATGAGGAAATACATTGTTGATTGATTGTTGTAACCAGCCCCCGGAAGATTATCACTTTTTTTGTTTGTATAATTTACACGTCCGTTGATACGTAGCTTGTCCGTTACTTTTTGATTCACAGATAACGCAGCGTTGTATCGTTCAAAACCATAATTGGGAAGGATCCATTGATTTTTTAAATGGGTGAGCGACAAACGGGCACTTCCTTTTTCTGAGCCACCTTCAATAGAGATGCTGTTTGTGATTGTTGAACCAAGCCGGAAATAGCCAGAGATATAATCCTTGTGTGCCACCCATGGTGTACGTTGGCTTGCTTTACCGCTTGCTGTGTTAGGATCGTACTGGAAATATTGTTGACCATTAAATTTTGGTCCCCATGCCCGGCCTGCTGCAACGCCAGTTGAGGTGTTCAAACCATCTTGACTATCCAGATACGAGTAGTAGGCATCTGTTCTTCCTTCGCCATATTCAAATTGATAATCGGGCCAACGGTTTACCTGGTCAACACTATAGTTCATGTTGTAGGTGATGCCTAAACCTTTGTCTTTGCGCTGACCGCTTTTTGTGGTGATGATGATCACGCCACCTGATGCACGGCTACCGTATAATGCAGTTGCACCTGCGCCTTTTAACACCGATATTTTTTCAATATCATCCGGGTTAATATCATTAACTGCAGAACCATAATCAACAGGATTGTCCTGTGAAAGATGTGAAGAAAAACCAGTGCCCGTTATTTTATTACTTACAGGAACACCATCAATAATGATCAAGGCCTGGTTGTTATCAAGATTCAATGATGATTCTCCACGCAGTGTAATACGTGATGATCCCATAGGGCCTGCACCCGTACCCTGAATATTTAAACCGGCTACTTTTCCTGTTAAACTGTTGGCCCAGTTGTTTGTACGTGCATCTTTAACAGCATTTTCTTTTACTGTTTGTGCCGCAAAGCCCAGCGATTTTTCTTCTCTTCGTATGCCCAACGCCGTTACCACTACTTCGCCCAGCATTTTCTCCTCTGGTTGCAGTTGCAATTTTATATTGTTGCTGCCATCGTAATACCATTCCAGTTCTTTGTATCCGGAATAGCTGATGGTGAGTACATCTTTCTTTGTAAGAATTTTCGGTACTGTAATACTGAAGTTACCTTCTGCATTTGTTTGCGTTGTTGCCGTTGAACCTTTCAGTTCAATGGTTGCACCAGCTAAAGGTTTCCCTGTGCTGTCACTCACGATGCCTTTAATTGTTTGAGCCGTGAGAGATGTTGTTACAAGCAAAGTCAGCATCAGCAGCAATGCCTTAATTGTAGGAAATGTAGAACGTTTCATGCGCAATTAATTTTGAACTGCAAATGTGAACGGTGCTGATTGTATACGAACAGCTTTACAGTTTCTTAATGATGGAAATAATATTGCGGTAAACATTCCATGACGATTTGATAACAATTCAGCAACGGGAAGTTTAACAGGAATGGTTAAGAATAATAGTTACGTTTTTCATTTCATAAAACAATACACCTTCTTTTCACATCTTCTGTTTTTGTTTTCATCCAATCTTATTATAGCTTAGCAGAAATTACAACAGCAGGTAAGAAGATGTCTATTCAACCACCCGATATAAGAACAGTGCAGGTAATGCGATACGTAACGCCGTTACGTGAAGGTGGTTCCTTGCCTGCGATTGCTGAAGCGGATGATGGGTTTTTGTATGTGCTGAAATTTTGTGGAGCAGGGCAGGGGCGTAAAGCATTGATCGCCGACTTTCTGGGAGCTGAAATTGCCAGAGCTGTTGATCTGAAGGTGCCTGAAATTGTATTTGCAAACCTTGATGAAGCGTTTGGTCGAATGGAACCCGATGAAGAGATACAAGACCTGTTGCGTGCAAGCGAGGGGTTGAACCTTGGGTTACATTATTTATCGGGTGCGATTACCTACGATCCGGCTGTTACAAAAGTTGAACCTTCGCTTGCTTCAAAAATTGTGTGGTTGGATGCATTGTTGATGAATGTAGACCGTACAGCACGCAATACCAATATGCTCACATGGCGAAATGAATTATGGTTGATCGACCATGGAGCTGCATTATACTTTCATCATTCAGGGTATCATTGGGAAGAACAGTCCATCCGGCCATTTACACAAATAAAGGATCATGTGTTACTGCCTGTGGCATCTGAACTGGAAGAAACGGATCGTTTAATGAAGACAATTTTGACTCCTGAAAAAATACATTCAATTGTAGAAGTTCTTCCTGAAGATTGGCTGCACGATGACAGAGATGCTAAAACTGCAGTTGAAATAAAAGAAGCATACACGTCATTTTTAAATACTCGTATTTCACAGTCAGCTATTTTTCTAAACGAAGCACAGCATGCAAGACAAACGCACATTTGAATATGCCATCATACGAGTGGTGCCACGGGTAGAGCGGGAAGAATTCCTGAACGTGGGTGTGATTGTGTTTTGTAAACGCCCCGCTTTTCTGCAAGTAAAATATACATTGGATGAAGATCGGTTGCTGGCCTTGTATCCGAAAATTGATATAGAAGATGTAAAAGCACATTTGGCTGCATTGGAACAGATTAGCAGGGGAGAGAACGGCGCAGGCCCCATTGCAGCATTGGATCATGCAGGTCGGTTTCGGTGGCTTACTGCAAAGCGAAGTACAGTTGTACAAACATCGGCCGTACATCCCGGCATCTGCAATGATCTGGAAAGCACTACCGATAAACTGCTGACGCAATTGGTGATCAACTGATCATCTTTTCCTCTCGTAAAATTGTAATATGATTGAAGTAAAAGGGAAACCAGTTGATGGGCAAACCCGCTGCACACATTATCAGTCACCACTTGATGTGATCGCCATTAAGTTTAAATGCTGTGATACATATTATCCTTGCTTCTTTTGTCATGAAGAAACAGCAGGGCATAAAGCTGAAGTGTGGAGCAAAAATGAATTTGACACAAGGGCTATACTCTGCGGCATTTGTCAGCAGGAAATGACCGTCAACGAATACCAGCACAGTAGTTATCAATGCCCTCATTGCAGCGCCCGCTTCAATCCCAAATGCAGCAATCACAATCATTTGTATTTTGAAACTGAATAACTGCAACTCATTCGCTTTTGTACTTTCTCTGTTCTTACATAGTTATTATCACAATTCAAACATGGATTTTAATCAGCTTCTTTTCTAATGTTCGTCATTACCTCCCTTTGGAATTATGATGAATTTTACTCCCGTTATCTGAAATCTATTCTGTAACGATTTAATATAAAAAATATGAAAAATGAGTATTGGATCAACGTAAAACACGTTGACAACAGGCTGGTTATTTTCCTCAATGGAGAAACCGTTTGGGACAGCGGTATTGTACACGATGATCCTGAAATGAATGAGTTTATCAATATTACCAATGCCCTGCATGAGCATCCGGAATACACGAGTGAATTGATTTTTGAAGGCTTTAATGATACCTACAATTCAAACGGAGCAGATGATGAATTGAATCCCTGGCATTTTCAATACAGGATTTTTTCAAAAACATTTGATGAGAGCGGACGCTTTATCAGGGAGATTGATTTGATCCGCCCATATAACGAACGTCATTTATCAAATCCCAACATTAAAGCAATTGATAACTGTTACCAACTGTCGTTGAAAGAAGATGAATTTAAAGTAGTATCGCATTCTTTGGCACAGCGTTTTTATCAATAAGCAATTATTGCAGCAAGATACCTTTCAATTATTGTTCCTCCACTTGTCATATTGCCGTTATGTTCTATTTTCGGGCATGGCTTTTTTGGAAGTAAAGGAACTGTTTAAGAAGGAAGGTGACACTGATGCAGTGAATGGAATCAGTTTCAGTCAACAGCCATTTCAAAAAATTGGCATTGCCGGCGAAACAGGATCGGGCAAAACAACACTGCTGAAAATGATCGCCGGATTTATTCAACCCGATGCCGGCGAAGTATATTTTAAAAATGAAAAAGTGTTGGGGCCTTTAGAACAATTGATTCCCGGTCATGCAGGCATTGGTTATTTGTCGCAGCATTTTGAACTCAGGAATAATTATTGGGTCGATGATTTTCTTGAAATGGCGAATAAACTTACTGAAGAAGAAGCTTTTCAGATCTATCGGGTTTGTGAAGTAGAACATTTACTCAAGCGCCGTACACATCAACTCTCTGGTGGCGAAAAGCAACGCATTGCATTGGCAAGATTGCTTACCGGCTCTCCGCAGCTCTTAATTCTTGACGAACCATTTTCCAATCTTGATACGCTTCATAAGCGAACAATGAAACAGGTGATTCAAAATCTGGGCAATCAATTAGGTATCACGTGCATCATTGTATCACATGAGCCCGCCGATTTACTTGCATGGGCCGATGAATTATTACTGTTGAAAGATGGACTCATTGTACAACAGGGTAGCCCCTTGCAGGTTTATACGCAACCCGTCAACGAATATGCTGCCGGATTATTGGGAGAATATAGTTTGGTTGATGCAGCCGTGTTGCAACAACCTGCTGTGGCTGGTAAAAAACTTTTTTTACGACCCGATCAGTTTCATATTGGTTCAGAGGGGGAGCTTGCTTATAAAGGAATGATTGAAGCAGTACATTATCGTGGTGCTTATTTTTTACTGGAAGTTATTTTTCAAGAGCAACGATTTTTTATTTTGCAAAAAGATACATCCGTTCAAAAAGGTGATTCAGTTTATTTCGACATTTCAACTTCTGCGCCTTGGTATTTTTAATTTACTTTTTCGGTAATAAAACTATTTAAAAAGAAAGAAGGTATCACATTTGTGATACCTTCTTTCTTAAACTCAAATAAATGAGTTGCTATTTATTTTAATACAGATCAACTGGTCTGTTTTACATTCACAGCGCTGGCACCTTTTGGTGTCATCTCTACTTCAAAACTTACTTTGTTGTTTTCTTTGATAGCTTCTTTCAACCCATTTACGTGTACAAATACACTTTCCTGCGTTTCCAGATCTTTAATAAAGCCATAACCTTTTGATTCGTTGAAGAAGGTTACAATCCCTGTGCGAATCAGATCAGCAGGATCTGTAGGTAGTTGTTTCGGCACGCCAATTTCAATATCTTCCAAACGTACTTTTTTTACCCTGCTCAGATCAGGTGGTGTTGCAGAGATGTTTCCATTCTCATCAACATACGCCAGCATGTCGTTCAGATCTTTGCTTTTTGGCGCTTCTTTGCGTTCCTGCTTGCGCTCCGCTTTGTCTTTCTTTGTTTGTTGTTTTTTCTTTTCTCTTTCTTTTTTGTTCCATGTATCAGCCATGCACGATAAATAATTAAAGATGAACTTCCGTTTTACCGGAAAAAAATAAATTGAATTTTCTGAGAGAGGAATGTAAGTAGCTTCTTCAGATCACGCTAAAGGTAAGCTTTTCTCGTTTTACACCCATACAGTGTGCAAAAGCTGTACGTAAACAGTGCAACGAAACGCTAAAATAAGATGGCTATCATCCCGCATAAGGAAATAAAAAGCTCCTTTTCCCTGAAAAACAGTAGTTTTGCCTTTCTTATTGTTATTTCTTCCTGTTTGTGAAGTAGTGCCCTCCTCAAATATGTGATGTTTTAACCTAAGGCAGATAATGTATCAAACGCTTGTTTGATAGCCTTATCACATTATTCAACAAAAAAATTTAAAGTTCGTGTCATTTAACAATTTACAGCTCATTGAGCCTGTACTACAGGCCTTGAGCAAAGAAGGGTATACAACGCCCACACCTATTCAAGAGCAGGCGATCCCTGCTATTTTACAACAACGTGATTTGCTTGGCTGTGCCCAAACAGGTACAGGCAAAACAGCAGCCTTTACAATTCCGGTTCTTCAACTCATGCACCAGCATCAGCAGAATAATCAGGTAAAGGGACATCACCTTCAAACACTTATTCTTACACCTACACGTGAACTGGCGATCCAGATCGGAGAAAGCATCAGCTCGTACGGTCACTTTTTAAAGATCCGCCATCATGTGATCTTTGGTGGTGTGCCGCAATACAGCCAGGTACAGGCCATTAAACGTGGCGTTGATATTCTGGTAGCAACACCGGGTCGTTTACTCGATCTGATGCAGCAAGGACATATCAGCCTGAATCAAATACAATTTTTTGTGTTGGATGAAGCTGATCGTATGCTGGATATGGGCTTTGTGCATGATGTAAAACGCATTATTGCCAAATTACCAAGCAAGCGTCAAACCTTGTTTTTCTCGGCCACCATGCCGCCTGAAATTCAACAGTTGGCCAATATGTTGCTCAACAATCCCGTGAAAGTTGAAGTAACACCGGTTTCATCTACTGTAGAAATGATTCAGCAGTCGGTTTATTTTGTTGAGAAACACAATAAGCTTCCGTTGCTGGCGCAATTACTGAAAGATGAAGGCATTGAATCGCTGCTTGTGTTTACGCAAATGAAGCATGCGGCTGATAAACTTGCACGCAGTTTAAATAATGCAGGTATTCGCACTGAAGCAATACATGGTAACAAATCGCAGAATGCACGTCAGAATGCGTTAGAAAATTTTAAGAAGCGGAAAACAAGAGTATTGGTGGCAACCGATATTGCTGCCCGTGGTATTGATATTGATGAGTTAACGCATGTGCTGAATTACGAATTACCCAATGTGCCTGAAACCTATGTACACCGTATTGGACGTACAGGAAGGGCAGGAGCGAGTGGTAGTGCTATTTCGTTTTGTGATTGGGGTGAGAAAACATTTCTCAGCGATATTCAGAAGCTGATCAAAAAACAGATCCCTGTTGTAAAAGGTCATACCTACGATATCAGCTCTATGCACAATGCACCGCTTCCAACAACACCCGCTGCTATATCCAATTCATTTGGTGGTGCAGGCCGTGGCCGTCGGTACGGAAAAGCATTTTCACAACGTTAATCAGGTAAAACTCAGTAGCGGTAACAAACAGCATTGATGTTCATTCCCGCTCCAACTGACGCAAATAAAATCACATCACCGGCTTCCAGTCGGTGATTTTTTATTTCACCCTTTCGTACCAGATCAAGCAGCGTAGGAACAGTAGCAACAGAACTATTGCCCAACCAATGAATGCTCATAGGCATAATGTGTTCAGGAGGCTCTGCAATATTGTAGAGTTTGTATAATCGTTTGATAATTCCTTCATCCATTTTTTCATTTGCCTGGTGGATGAATACTTTTTTTAATTGCTGAATGGAGACGCCGCTTTTATCTAAACAATCTTTCATTGCTGCAGGTACATGCTTCATCGCATACTCATACACTTTTCGGCCTTTCATTTTAATGTACCGTACATGTGGATCGCTGCCCGGAAAAAAAGAAGCACCCATATTGATATAATCCACTTCTTCCAATGAATGTGTTTGAACCGATGCACTTAAAATGCCTGTTCCCTGTTCGCCTGTTTCTTTGAATTCAAGAACCGCAGCACCTGCACCATCACTAAAGATCATACTGTCACGATCGTACACATCAATTACCCGTGATAACGTTTCAGCACCAACAACCAATGCCTTCTTTGCAATGCCCGCTTTGAAAAATGCATCAGCATGAATAACGCCTTGCAGCCAACCTGGGCAACCAAACAACACATCGTAGGCTACACAGTTCGGATTTGCAATGCCGAGTTTATGTTTTATTGAACCGCCCAATGATGGAACTGCATCTGTTTGAATTGTATTCTTCAATACATTACCGAAGTTATGGGCAACAATTAACTGATCAATTGTTTCAGGATCAACACCACTGTCTTCAATTGCTTTTTTTGCTGCTTCAAATCCAATATCGGCAGTACTCAAATCGTCCGAGGCATAGCGACGTTCTTCAATACCAGTGATCTGTTGAAATTTTTCAACCACTTCAGCTGGTGGAGTAGTCAGGGGTAAATGATCTTCTGAATAAAACAAATGCTCCGTAAAGTTTGAATTGGTTTGAATAACGGGAGGGATATAAGAGCCGGTGCCGGTAATAACGGAGCGAAGCATATCATTAACTTTTAGATAAAAAAAAGCTGTTTACACACGGGGTGCAAACAGCAAATATAGATACGTTTTATAGTATTGAAGCTGACCTTCGTTGCCAATGCTTATTCAGCATGTGCAACAGCAGTGGTTTCATCAGCAGTAACAGCAGCTTCCGATTCGTCAGCTACAGGTTCTGTTACTAACAGGTGATTTTTGATTGTCAGCGTAAAATCATTGGTCATTGAAAACTCAAGATGCTGATCAAGAATATACCTTCTTACGGCGGGGTCTTCCTGTAACAATACAGCGAACTCTTTTGCCAACGGCGAATGCTTTACATGTGAATTGAGCCTTGCTTTTGTAAGCTCCAGGTTGGAGAAGCTGTATTTTGTTTTTCTTCCACCAGATGCCCGTTCAAAATCAGTATGATTCATTTTGAGCACCTGTTCACCTTGTGTTGATCGTTTGATCAGAATGAAAATCACAGGTAAATACTTCTTCCAGGTTTGTGTAAACATATTTCGATTTTTGAAATGAACGTATAACTCGTTTGTGACAGACCGTTAGTTCGATTCACTCAAACGTGTAAACTCTGCACCATTGAATATGCGTGCCAGATTATTGTCTTTGGTGCGCTCCCATTCTTCTAATTTGGTAATGGAAACAATGCGCCAGAAATTTTTAATCTTGAGCTCTTCATAATCACCAGTGCGGATAAACACACCTTTCACGGTATCACGCTGTTTAAAGTGAATATTCACTTTAGCGTTTTTCTGTGCTTTGGTTTCAATGAACTTTTCAATCATATCA
Organism: uncultured Bacteroidota bacterium; assembly: GCA_963830845.1. GTDB lineage: Bacteria > Bacteroidota > Bacteroidia > Chitinophagales > Chitinophagaceae > Lacibacter. Next base: position 85,498 of record CAWHOR010000077.1, read on the forward strand.
TTTGTCATGCTGTAAAAATTTGTTGAATAATAAATGTGCCCTTGATTGTAGCGATTAAAGTTGAATTACCACCTGTTACTGCGTGGTTTTTCTTCACGTGGTCTTGCTTCTACTACCTTAATTGCACGGCCATCATTTGTCGTTCCGTTCAGTTCATCTACTGCTTTTTGAGCGGCAGCATCATCGGGCATTTCAACAAAGCCGAAACCTCTGCTTTGGTTGGTGAACTTATCAGTAATCACCTTTGCTGATGAAACTTCTCCGTAACCTGCAAACATTTGTTTTAAGTCTGCATCTTGTACGTTAAAACCCAAATTGGAAACATAAATGTTCATGACATATAAGAATTAAAATGAAAAAACTTGAGCAGAATACTGGTGTAAAAGAAAAATGCGAGGGACTAAATGATTGTTCACTTACAAAAGACTAACTCAATTAACAATATAAAGGTAGTCTTTTCTGCCCAGAATACCCCTTTTAATTTTGCCTGAAGAGAGACCTGTTGAAGGAACTAGAGTAAATGTATCTACAACTGTTAATACGCATATTGTACATGTTTCAATCATTACTATTTATAACCTTTTCGAACAATCAGCGACATTATTTACTTTTTGTCGATTTGAGTTACATAGAAATGCTTTTTTATTGAATGATCACTGAAAAAGAACGATTCATCTTCCTGTACATTTACATTACAATCAATCATATGCAACAACGAATAACCCAATTGGCATTGCTGGTAAATGATTACGATGAAGCAATTGCATTTTACAGGAATAAACTGCTGTTTCGGTTAGTAGAAGATACTGTGTTATCGCCCACTAAACGATGGGTGGTGATGGCACCGCCCGGCAACAGCAACACCTGTTTATTGCTGGCAAAAGCAGCGAATGAGGAACAACAAAGCAGGGTAGGTAATCAAACCGGCGGAAGAGTCTTCTTGTTTCTTTATACGGATGATTTTCAGCGTGATTATCAACGTATGCTGGCCGCAGGAGTAAACTTTGTACGTGAGCCGTCTGAAGAGCCTTATGGAACTGTTGCTGTGTTCGAAGATCTGTATGGCAATTTGTGGGATATGATTGAACCTGCAGAGAAAATGATGTAACAACAACAGGTTTTTATCCTTTCCTGGGAGGAGCTTTAGAATTTTGCTACAGGAGAGCGATTCAAAGGGGTGGGGTATAAGTCATACTAAACTCAACACATCTTTTATTGAAGGGTAGCTGTTGTCCAAATAAAGTTTGAGATCTTTTTTCTTAACCCATTTTACTTCAACAATATCTTCTTCTGTTTGCGGTGTCAATACTTGTTTGCCGCTTACGTTCATGCGGTACCAATGCGAATCTTTGAGCATGTGTTTTCCGAATTCATCGTAGGTATGATAGGTAATGGTGATCAGTTTTTTCAGCTCAAGGTTTTGCAAACCGGTTTCCTCTTCCACCTCACGCACCGCACATGCTTCAATGCTTTCGCCTTTCTCTAATTTCCCTTTCGGCAGATCCCATTTTCCTCTGCGGTGGATCAATAAGAATTCACCTTTTTCATTCTCTACCAAACCTCCTGCAGCAGTTATCGGTACAAAGAGTTTGAAAAATACTTTCTTCAATTTTTCCAGATCTTCATTCCATAAAATACCGGCATGAAATTCTTCTTTTACAATTTCGTGCAGCAATGATTTTAACGCCGGACCAGAAATTTCATCAATAAAAACCGCATCGGGGTGATGCATGTATTCATGAATCGTTTCATCAATTGCATCGCAGAGAAACACCGGTTTATCGCCAAAGTAGATTTTGATATACATAAAATGGTTAAGGGTTAAAGGTTAAGGGTTGAAGGTGGTTTATCCCTTCGCAAATCTATCCCGTACCCTTATCGTTTGCTCATTGTTTATTGCCTGTTGTCCATTACTAATTCCATATTCCCAATTCCTAATCTCCACTTGCTTTTGAGCAACAACTATCCACTAACTACTACCCAGTACCGGCTTTCTTTTCCTCCTTTTCTCTACCTTCGCCGCATGACAAATGAACAAGCTGTTGCTGAAAAACTATTACAAGTTAAGGCCATTCGTTTAAATGTAAAAGAACCCTTTACCTGGGCCAGTGGCTGGAAGAGTCCGATCTATTGCGATAACCGCAAAGTATTATCGTTTCCGCATGTGCGGGAGTTCATCAAAAGCGAAATGTGCAATGTGATCTTTGAGCAGTTTCCTGATGCAGAGTTGTTGGCCGGTGTAGCCACTGCCGGTATTGCCTGGGGTGCTATGGCAGCCGACCAGTTAAAACTGCCGTATATCTATGTTCGTCCAAAACCCAAAGAACACGGACTCGGCAACCAGATCGAAGGTGCTTACGAACCCGGACAAAAAGTGGTGGTAATTGAAGACCTTGATCTCCACAGGCAAAAGCAGCCTGCAGGTAGTGGATGTACTTAAAGCAGCAGGCGTGGAAATAATTGGTATGGTATCTATTTTCAACTACGGTTTTGACGCAGCCAAAAATGCCTTTGCAGCAGCCGGGGTGGAGTACAAATCGCTCACCAATTACCCAACATTGATTCAACTGGCCATCGATAAGAACATTGTGGAAGCAGGCGAACAGGAAGTTTTGTTAAAATGGAGTGCCGACCCTGCCAATTGGAAAGGAATGGAGTAATTTCAACTAAAAACGAACACATGAAAATATTCTTTACTGTACTCTTTTTTGCTGCAACAGTTTCCGTATCGGCGCAATATAAGAAGCCCATTGTGGCGCAGATCAAAACACCACAGGCCCAATGTGTGGAATGTAAAACCCTCATTGAGCGGTTTATGAAAACGGAAGAAGGCGTGTCGAAAGTGGTGGTAGACTTCCGCAAAAAAATTACCACCGTCACTTTTTTGAGCGACCGTACCAATATTGAAAATATCAAAACCGCTATTGCCAACCTCGGCTTTGATGCCGACGATGTAACGGCAAATGAGGAAGTATACAAACGCTTACCGATCTGCTGTAAAAAAGTGGAAGATGGTGGCGGACCGCCGAAGAAGAATTAACGAACAAATCTTACTGCCAGCCCAGACTACTCGTCTGGGCTTTTTTTGTGACCTTTTTGAATCCAACAATCAAGGCTTCGGTTCAAACAAACCGATCTCATGTCGGCCTTCGTACGCCAACGGAATGGTTTTAAAAAGTCCGCCCACGCCGGCAGAGATAGTGCCGCTTGCCCGGACTTGCACCGAGCGGTTAGAAAGTGCAGACCACGCATTTTTCAGCAAATTCTTCATATCGGTTTTAATGCGAACAGGAATTACAAATTCTGACTTTTTGGCAACACGGATCAATGTATCGCTGATTGCCCGACCCAGGTAAACATCATCCACATACACATCTGCTTCCGTCCGCTTTACCTGGAAACCGATCCGATTCGGATTATAATATACCAGATCCATCACGATCGTGGTTTCCATAACGCCCACCGATTCCGTCCGCAGATTACTGAACGTCACAAAATCTGGAATCTTAAATGTGTTGCAGGAGAGAGTACAACAACTGATCAGCAAAAAGAGAAAGGAGAGCCGCTTCACGTAAAATGGGTTTGCATGCAAATTAAGCCAAGCTGCGCATATTTCTTTCAGCGGCTTTTTCAGAACCCTTAAATTTGCGCTAAAATCGTTAGCCTTTTTTGTGCAACAGACTGGAAAACAATTTACAAAAAAATGTAGTTTTAACATATAGTAGTAATTTATTGTTATTTAATTTATTAACATCATTTTACTGATATTAAAAATTGATTCTGAAGGGTGCTGATTTTACATTTAAAGGCATTTTAAACCAATTCAATCAGCGGTCGATTTTAAATTTATAATTTTAATTTTATATGGTTGATTTTAAATACTTTGGGGATATTTACTACTATTCATATTTTACTGATTTGTCAAATATTGAATATTTGTCATCTAAACCCTATCAAAGAGGCCTTCAATTGAACCGAATGCGGTTGATGGGAGCAAATGGTCCACTCCTCCTCACCGTGCCCCTGGTGGGCGGCAGAGACCCTAAACAGAAAATCAGGGATTTGCAGATCGGGTATGCCGAGCCCTGGCAACGGATCCATTGGCGGGGTATCCACGACAATTACCGGAAAGCTCCCTGGTTCGAGGATTATGCCCCGGAGCTGGAGCAACTGTTTCAACGAAAAGAAAAATTTCTGCTCGACCTGAATCTGAAAACGGCGGAATGGTGTTTGAAAAAATTGAAACTGAAACTTGACATTCTGTCGGTTGACGAAACAGAGTTGGGGAAGGAGACGCATCCTTTTGTACTAAATGAGCCGCCGAACGAGGGTAAAAATTTCCCAATCTATCAACAGGTTTTTTCGGATCGGCATGGCTTTGTACCCAATCTGAGCATCCTTGATCTGCTGCTTTGCGAGGGACCGCTTGCAATGGATTATCTCCGCCGGATAAATAATTCGAACAGTTAAGTTCCTTTCGTTGTGTCTTCTAATGGAAAACTCTTAACTTGTACGTCCACATCCACATGCTTACGTAATGAGAAAAATGTTCTTGTTGTCAGCTGTTCTTTTGCTGACGAATCTGTACTCCCTCGCTCAAGACTTTTCCAATAAAGGGAAGGATTTCTGGGTAGGCTATGGCTACCACCAGGTGATGACGACGAATAATGGTCAGGAAATGGTCCTTTATTTTGCCACAGAAGCTGCGACGAATGTGACCGTTGCTATTCCTGGCCTTGGCTACTCCGTGAGCTATTCTATTCCTGCCAATACCGTTTTTACATCAAATCCATTGCCCAAAACAGGAGCACAGGATGCAAGATTATTGAACGAAAGTTCAGCACCTGAAAACAAAGGCATTCATATTACAAGTGATCAGCCGATTGTGGCTTATGCTCATGTGTATAACATGAGTGTTTCAGGGGCTACTATTCTTTTTCCAACCAATACATTGGGCCGGGAGTATTATTCCATCAATTTCGAAAACAGGGCCAATACAGTTAATGCCAACGCATGGGCCTATGTAATTGCAGCCGATACAGGCACTACAACGGTTGAAATTATACCCAGCCAGCCAACGCTTAACCGGGCAGCTGGTGTGCCGTTTACTGTGCAGCTTACACAAGGGCAGGTGTATAACATTATGGGGCAATTCAACAATGCGGCCAGCGGAAATAATCATTCCGGTGTTGATCTGACGGGTACATTCATTCGTTCTATTAATACGGGAAGTGGCTGTAAAAAGATAGCTGTATTTTCAGGCAGTGGGCGTATCAGCATTACTTGTCCGGGCAATACCACTTCGTCCTCATCAGATAATTACATGGTGCAGGCATTTCCGAAAAATGCCTGGGGTAAAAAGTATTTAACCGCTACTGCCTCCAATCCACAATCGTTTAATCTCTACCGTGTTTGTGTTTCAAATGCTGCTACGGTTGTACGGGTAAATGGAGTTGCGCTTTCGCCGACTTTGTTGGTAGGTGGATTTTATTATGATCTTCCTATTACTAATCAGCCCATGTCGATTGAAGCGGATGATCCAATTACGGTTGCTCAATATTTTACATCTCAAGGTTCTTGTGGAAATGGTTCGCCAGGCGATCCGGAGGTGATTTATCTAAGCCCTGTTGAGCAAAACATCAACCGGGTATCTTGGAACGCTACCGGGAACTTTGGCATTCTTCAGCACTACATTAATGTTGTGATCCCCAATACAGGAACTGCCATCAGTTCGTTTCGACTAGTGGATGGGAATGGAAATGTGTTACCAACAGGAAGTTTTACGGTGCACCCCGGCAATAGTAACTTTTCATATATCAAACAAAGCTTGCCAGGCAGCGGTGTTTATACTATTTCATCCGATTCGGGGTTTAATGCCATTGCCTATGGTTTTGGAAATGCAGAATCTTATGGCTATAATGCGGGTACCAATGTAATCGACCTCTATCAATATGTAACTACACAGAATGCAAATGCAACGATCAATAGCCCGGTAGCCTGTAAGAATTCGCCTTTTTTTATGTCGCTTACGTTGCCTTATTTACCGATAAGCATGAAATGGGATTTAACAGGATACCCTGATGTGATCAATCCTTCACCTGTAGCTGATTCAACTTTCATATTAAATGGTAAGAGTCTTTACGTTTTTAAACTCCCCGGTAATTATAGTTATGCTACTGCGGGGAAATATCCTGTAGTAGTAACGGTGAATAACCCAACACCTGATGGTTGCCTTGGTGAGCAGGTCATCAGTTTTGATCTTGAAGTATTGGATCCCCCTGTAGCTACATTTTCATGGATTAGTAATTCTGCGGCAGGGTGCACTGATTCATTGATTGCTTTTTCTGGTATTAACACAAGCGGTGGTCGTTCCATCATACGGCATTTCTGGGATTTTGGCGATGGTGCAACCGGTACTGCATTTAACCCTTCAAAAGCTTTTAGCAACCCCGGCCAGTTTAAAGTAAAATATCTTGCAATGACCGATGCCGGTTGTCTTAGCGATACGGTTGAAAAATTGATTGAGGTAACAAGGTTGCCAGTTGCAAAATTTGGAATATTGGATCCATTATGCGTAGGTAAAACACTTACGTTCAGTGATTCGTCCTCTCTTCCCGGAGGTTTCGGTTCAATTGTAAACTGGAATTGGAATACCGGAGTTGGTACACCGGTTAATAATCCAACCGGAGCAAATGTTACAACTACATACGCATCTACCGGAAACTATTCAACCAGTTTACAGTTACGTAGCAACACTGGTTGTTTAAGCCCCGTTTATAGTTTACCCGTAACCGTTAGACCTAACCCCGTTGCTGATTTTGCATCTTCGTATGGTTGTATGCCCAACCCCGTCATTAATTTCGGCAGTACTTCGACAATTGCTGATGGAACGCAAAGCCAGTTCTCGTATCTCTGGAATTTTGGTGATGCAGGAAGTGGAGCATTGAACACATCAACAATCCAGAATCCATCACATCAGTATCCCGGAGTTGGTTCTTACAATGCGAAATTAAAAATTACATCAGCCTTTGGTTGTGTTGATTCAACCACAAAAATTGTTGATAAGATTTACCCGCAACCCAAAGCAGATTTTACTGCACCAACAGAAGTATGCTGGCAAACACCCATCACGTTTACCAATGCTTTCAATGGATTTACACATCCTGTTACAAAATGGGAATGGCGTTTTAGTGACGGTACATCATCTACCCAACAAAACCCGGTTAAGAATTTTACAAACCCCGGCACCTACACGGCAACACTCTGGGTGTTTACGGATCAGAATTGTGTGAGTGATACGGTAGTGAAAACGGTGGTTGTAAATCCATGGCCCACCGCCAATTTTACAACAAGTGCGATCGTGTGCGAAAAGAATGCAATAACACTTACAAATACATCCGTTGCAAATGCTGGTTCGTTGGTAAAGAGTTATTGGGAGATGGGTGATGGCGCAGTTATCAATCTCAATACTACAAATACAGCAACGCATACCTATAGTAATTGGGGCGATTATGTAATTCGTTTTGTAACAGAAACCGATAAAGGTTGCAAAAGCGATACATTGATACGCACAGTTCGCATTAATCCTTTACCAAAACCTGGATATATACTCCCGGAAGTTTGTTTGAGTGATGCGCAGGCATTGTTTGCTGATACTTCTTCCATTGCAGATAACAGTGAGACACAGATGAGTTATCTCTGGAAATTTAATACTGGCACGCCGGCAGTAAGTCCCGGACCAACACCTGTAACAAGCACAGCAAAAAATCCTTCGATTAAATTTAATAAAGCAGCTGACTATTTATTATCGTTTGAAGTAACGTCAAAAGATGGTTGTCGTGATTCTGTTACGGTTATTCCGTTTACCGTAAACGGTTCGATACCTGTTGCAGATTTTGCAGTTCGTTCTGCAGCCAATCTTTGCAGTAATCAGGATATTGAATTGGAAGACAGATCAACTGTTGACTTTGGAAATGTAACCAGGGTGGAAATCTATTGGGATAATGCCAATTCTCCAACTGTGTTTGAAACAGATGAAGCACCAAGTGCGGGAAAAATTTACAAACACAGGTATACCGATTTTCAATCGCCATTAACAAAAACATACCAGATACGATACAAATCTTATTCTGGTATTCTTTGTGTTGATGAAATCATCAAAACGATTACAGTAAATGCAAGCCCTGCAACGGTATTCAATGCGCTGTTGGGTATATGCATTAATGATGCACCTTTTCAGTTATCGCAGGCTGCCGAAACAGGAGGGCTTAACGGAGTTGGCGCTTATACTGGACCGGGAGTAGGGCCAACCTATCTCTTCAATCCCGCAAACGCAGGCGCAGGAATACATAACATTGTGTACACGTTTACTGCGGCCAATGGTTGTATAAGTACCTCGAATCAAAGCATTGAAGTGTGGCCAAAACCAAGTGTAAATGCAGGGCCTGATTTAACTGTACTGGAAGATGGTGTACGGAAAATAACAGGCGTAACGAGCAGCGGAAACGGTTTACAGTTTTTGTGGACTCCTTCAACCTATTTAGATGATGCCACATTGCAATTCCCAACAATTCTGCAACCGAAAGATGATATCACGTACAAATTAACAGTTACAAACGATCAGGGGTGCAGTGAAACAGATGAGTTGTATGTGAAGATTTTGAAATCGCCCCGACCACCCAATACATTTACTCCAAATGGTGACGGCATCAATGATTTCTGGGAAATACAATTCCTCAACGATTATCCGGGTGCTGTTATAGAAGTATACAATACAGCAGGTACGTTGTTATTCCGTTCTATCGGTTATAGTACACCGTGGGATGGTAAATGGAAAGGGCAACCGGTGCCGGCGGGAACGTATTATTATGTACTTGATCCCAAAAATGGCCGCAAACCAATTGCAGGCTATGTAACTATATTACGTTAATGCAGTAAGAATAATGAAGAAGAGAAATTTGTTTATCCTGATGATTGTGATGGGAGCGATGCTGTATACAACTGCGCAACAAAGGCCGCATTATACACAGTATATTATCAATCCGTACATTATCAATCCTGCGTTAACAGGAATCGAAAATTATACTGATATTAAATTGAGCTACCGTAATCAGTGGGTTGGTTTTCCCGGCGCACCACAAACAGTTTATGCAACTGTTCATGCGCCAATTGGTAAACAGGATTATCGAACAAGCCCAACCTCTTTTGATGTACCGGGAGAAAATCCAAGAGGTAAAAGTTATTGGGAAGAATATACCGCAGCAGAGCCACATCACGGAGCAGGGATAAGTATTGTTAATTATCAAACAGGGTATATCAATCGTTTTTATGCTACAGCATCGTATGCCTATCATCTGGGGTTAACACCAAAACTGAATTTGTCAGCAGGGTTTGCTGCAGGTATTTCCGGAATCAATATTGATGCTGCAAAAATTGAACTCGCCAATCCCGTTGATCCCGCAATAGGAGGTTTCACCAGTGAATTACGGAAAATAAAACCGGAACTGAGTGCAGGATTATGGTTGTACTCCGATCGTTTTTTTGCTGGATTATCTGCCCAGCAAATTATTCCGCAAAAGATCAGTTTAGTGTCTAATGATTTGTATCGGTCCACATTGGTTCCGCATTTCTTTGCAACAACCGGCTATCGTTTTTTGGCAAGCGAGGATGTAAATGTGTTGCCTTCTGTAATGCTTCGTTACATTCCCGGCATGCCTGCATTTGTTGATGTAAATGTAAAAGCACAATACCAGGATCGTTTCTGGATAGGTGGCAACTATCGTATCAAAGAAGGATTTGCAGCAATGGCAGGAGTCAATGTGTCGAATGTTTTTAACGTGAGTTATTCTTACGATGTAAATAATTCAAAATACCTGTTGCAATATATGCAGCGTGGTACACACGAAATCGTGATTGGCTTTATGCTGGGAAATAAATACGGTGATCTTTGCCCACGAAGGGTTTGGTAATATTTATAAACGGATCACTTCTAAACGCTTCGTGATTCGCTTAGGTATTGAAGGCGTGATGATTTGCATAGAATCGGGGCAGGAGCAAGACTCCGGCGGTTGCGATTGCAACATCCGCACATGATTATTTTCAATGATGATCTGAATTTGTTCCTCCGCCATTTGTAAATTTTCACGTAAACCCTGTTGATTATATAAATACGCCATTACGGGTGATTGCCGCTCTCTGTTTTTCAGTCGTGCATTATCGGTTGTGTCTTTGGGAGAACGAACATTGATTGTAAAACGTTTTCTGGGTTGTGGTTTATTTTCACCGGCACTTTGTCTTTCAATTCTTTCTTTATCACGTTGTACATAAAAATGTTCAAGCTGGGGGAACTGCTGAAACATATCAGCAGGAAAATCAGACTGAAATGAGAAGTTGCCGGAAAACTGCCCTTGTATTTTTTGCATCAACGAATCAGTGTTCCAATTTTTTTGAAAATGGAGATATGGGTTTCCTGCAACACGTTGTACCATTCGCTTTGGCTGCTTGTTGGTTGTTCCCTTTTCGTCTGTATCCTGTAAGTAGAATTCGGCATCTGTTGTATAAAGAAATGCAGCCGAATCAACTTTGTTTCGTAACAGCGGCATTGATTTTTTTCTAAACTCAGTCTCAGTAGTCATACGAATGCCCGGTTGCACAAATCGCCCGATCCATTCGGCAGGCAGATCATTAAAGACCACCTTATCGAATTTCATCTCTTTGTCAACTGCTTCATTCCAAACCAACAGTTCATCTTCATTGACCGTTTTCTTCAGTTCAACTCTGATCTGACGTTTATCATCACGAAGTGATACCGCTTGGTTATTTTTTTTTACAACTGCATCAGCAGTAAAAAATACTGTTTTCGTTTTTTCAGATGGAACAGGAGTAATCGCTACTTGCTCTTTTGAAGTTGTTGGTTTTACTTCTTTTATAATCCAACCCGTTAATGCAAACAGAACAGTAAAAAATAAAAATACAAGCAATCGTGTACTGATCTTGTTTTTTTCGGCAGGTATATTCAGGATGCGTTTTACACGGTCCATCAGGTGATGTTTATTATCGCCAAGCGCCATTACAAGTTGCGGGTGCTTGATCCTTGCTTTCTCTACATTCAATAACGCCTCTGCATATACGGCCGCATTTTGTTGGTAGTTCATTACATGATCATCGCAACTGTTTTCCCGTTCTCTCCGTGCAATACCAATCAGCAACAAAGCAAATGGATTAAAGAATAACATGGTTTCTGAAACAGATAATAAAAGGTTCCAGAAATAATCATTGCGTTTAATATGTGCCAGCTCGTGCAGTAATACCGCTTCTAACTGAGCCGCTGTTAAATGCGTAACAGCAGTTGCCGGTAACAATACAATCGGTTTGATAAAACCGAGCGTGGCGGGAATATCAATTTTTGTACTGATAAAAAGTTGCACATCTCTTGGAATGGCCATTGATGTAACTAAGAAGGAAAAGAATTCCTGCAGTTCATTGTTAACAATACTGACGCCTTTATTGCGAAGCGAATAAGTTGCCTGTAATTGAACAACTAGTTTTGTGGCAAACCACAATAGCACAAAAAGATAGGCAACGGAAAGATAGGGGAGAATGAACTGAAGTTTGTAATCCATCCAGTTGAAAAATAGTTCCCAGCGGTTATCATTTGTAAAATTGCTGAGCAGTGAATTACTGATGGCGGCGTCGTTTATAATCAATGCGGTTTTTTGCTGCAATTGTGTTTGCCAATGGAGAATAATATTGGAAATAAACCAGACAAATCCGCTCAATGCAAACACGGTACTGATGAAATTTTTTACCGTTGCCTGTTTGATACGAAACAAAAACACAAGCAGTTGATAAATGAGAAACAGTAATCCCATTTGCCAGATGCTGTCGGAAATAGCTTTTCCCAAAGCCTGTAAGAAAGCAGATTGGAACAACTGCTGCATGCGGTTTACTGTTGTTTCAGGTTATCAATCAGTTTTTGAATTTCGTCGAGTTCCTCTTTGGATGCTTTGTGGTTACCCAGTGCCTGCATCACCAATTGAGATGAAGAGCCCTGGAAAAGCGTATCGATCATTTTTCCAACAAATTGCTTCTGTGTTTTTTCACGGGAAATCAGCGGAATATATTTGTGCGTCTTATTGCTTTCATCACGTTTCACCATTCCTTTTTCATGCATGATTTGCATTAGTTTCAGGGTAGTGGTGTAACCCGCATCTTTTGTTTTGCTTAATACTTCGTGCACATCCCGAACAGTGGCTTCACTCCGTTCCCATAACACACGCAGAATTTCCAATTCACTTTCTGTTGGTTTATTTTGCTTATTAATCATTACTTACGACTTGTTTCGTATCAAATATACGAGTCCGTTCGTAAAAACCAAAACCGTTCATCTATTTCAGAAATACTTAACACAAAAAAACCGCTCAAAAAGAGCGGCCTTTAACGGATATTGAAAACGAAGATTATCTCAGTTCCAGTTTTACTGTATCCAAAATGGTTATCTGACCAAGTGTTACAGGTACTGAACGTGTTGCTGTTTTATGAATGCTGTCGTTTGGAACGTAGGAGAACATATAGGTTCCCGCTGCCAGATCTCTGATCATGTAATGACCGTTACCAATTTGCGTGAATGTAGAAGCTACTGTATCAGAACCATTGATCGCATAAATAGCAGTTATAACTGAATCGGGCGCCACTACACCCTTTACATTGCCTCCTGATGGTACAAATGACATTACTCTTAAAACTGGCTTCAGGATAAATTTTCCACTATTACCAGCTTTTACAATTGATTTTCCCGCATCAAAGTCAAGGATCAAGCGATAAAGTACACCGCCTGTAACGTCTTGCTGGATCTGTACTTTTAAACCTGATTGTTGGGCACTTGGCGTTGTAAGATCGATACGCTCATTATTTTTGGTTATGATATAGTTATTGTTGCCCAATACCAAACGGATCTGTGAAATACGGCCTGCAGGAATTTCAGCGTCTGCAAGGATGGTATCTCTGCCATTCGTTAAATCAAGCAGATTATAAACACCGGGATAAGAATTTGCAAGCGTGATCTCTCCGCTATCGCCCATTCTGATTTTAATTTCTTTGATATCCACCCACACTTCTTTTACGTTGGGATCGGGTGCATCAGTTAAGCGAACCTGCAAACGGGTTTTATCGCCATTGCTCTTATTTTTCTGGCAGCCAATTGCAAGCATTGTTGTTGCAATGATTGCAAGTCCTGAAAGGAATGTACTGAGTTTCAGTTTCATAAAATCTGTTTTACTTGTTCAGAAGAATAAATTGGAAGCGATCTACTATGTTCCAAACATCATTCCAAACAGTATCCAATACCCATTTTTGTGGATAACATTGATCATGTAAGATGTAAATGAAAACAGCCCATCGCTTTAAAGCAATGGGCTGTTTTGTTGTTATAATATGTTTAACGTAATCGAAACGATACAGAAACAGATTATTCTTTTTCTGTATTTACTTCGATCTTGAGTTCTGTTTTTCCATTGAGTAATGAACGGTATTTTTCCAGCACTTCTTTTGGTTGTGCCGCTCCGTTAATGCTCAGTTCGTCATTTTTCAGTTCCACTGTAAACGATTCGGTGCTGACAATACCATCGGCTACCAGCGCAGCTACTAAAGGATTTTCGTACTTCACCGTTTTAGTGCCATCCGCTTCTGTTTTATGCTCAATGTTAATATTAACGCTTGCAGTTTGGCTATGACCACCAGTGCCATACATCTGTGCAAGGGTAGGAGCAATTACCAATGAAACGATTGACATCAATTTGATGAGGATGTTCATTGATGGACCGGAAGTATCTTTAAACGGATCACCAACAGTATCACCAGTAACTGATGCTTTATGTGGCTCTGATTTTTTATAGAACATTTCGCCATTGATCTCAACACCTTTTTCAAAACTCTTCTTTGCATTATCCCATGCACCACCGGCATTGTTCTGGAACATTCCCATCAACACACCACTTACGGTTGCACCTGCAAGGAAACCACCCAATGCTTCAGGTCCCATTGCAAAACCAATGATCAATGGAGAAGCAATGGTGATAGCACCGGGCAACATCATTTTCTTGATAGAAGCTTCAGTAGAAATCGCCACACATTTATCATACTCAGGTTTGCCTGTACCTTCCATAATTCCGGGAATGGTACGGAACTGCCTGCGCACTTCTTCCACCATTGCCATCGCAGCTTCACCCACTGCACGAATGGCCAGTGAAGAGAAGATGAACGGAATCATTGCACCTACAAATAAACAAGCCAATACATCTGCTTTATAAATATCGATACCACTAATACCAGCCACACCAACAAACGCAGCAAACAATGCCAAGGCTGTTAAGGCAGCAGAAGCAATAGCAAAACCTTTACCTGTAGCAGCAGTTGTGTTACCAACCGCATCCAATACGTCTGTTTTTTCACGAACCTCTTTTGGTAATTCACTCATTTCAGCAATACCACCGGCATTATCAGCAATTGGTCCGAAGGCATCGATCGCCAACTGCATCGCAGTAGTCGCCATCATACCCGCAGCAGCAATAGCCACACCATATAAACCTGCACATAAGAATGAACCATAGATACCCGCAGCCAATACAAGAATTGGAAGAAAGGTAGATTCCATACCAACCGCCAAACCACCAATTACGTTGGTTGCATGACCGGTAGAAGACTGACGGATGATGCTCAGCACAGGGCGTTTACCCATGGCCGTATAATATTCAGTAATGATACTCATTAAAGCGCCCACTACCAAACCAACTGCAATAGCGCCCAATACACCCCATTTGGTGAATTCGGAACCACGCAGCACCATTGTTTCAGGAAGAATAAAATATACTAATCCAACACAGGCAATAGCTGTAAGAACAATTGATCCCCAGTTACCCATGTTCAACGCTTTCTGCACATTATCGGTACTGATGCCTGCATTATCGCTTACACGAACCATCCAGGTACCAACAATTGAAAACAGAATACCAATACCGGCAATCATCATTGGTAATAAAATAGGAGCCATACCACCGAATGCATCGATTGATTTGGTTTCCTGTCCCAATACCATTGTTGCCAATACTGTTGCCACATACGAACCGAACAGATCGGCACCCATACCAGCCACGTCACCTACGTTGTCACCCACGTTATCTGCAATGGTTGCAGGGTTACGGGGATCATCTTCAGGAATACCTGCTTCTACTTTACCAACAAGGTCAGCACCTACGTCGGCAGCTTTTGTATAAATACCACCACCTACACGGGCAAACAATGCAATGGATTCAGCACCTAATGAAAAGCCCGTAAGCACTTCAATAGCGGTGAGCATTTCTGCACCATTCACATCTGCACCCGCAGGTACAAAAATGGCTTTGAGAATAATAAACAAGCTACCCAAACCAAGCACCGCCAAGCCTGCCACACCAAGTCCCATTACAGAACCACCGGTGAAGGACACGTTCAATGCTTTGCTTAAACTTGTACGTGCAGCCTGGGCGGTACGCACATTGCTTTTGGTAGCGATCTTCATACCGATATAACCGGCAGTAGCGCTAAATACCGCACCTATTACAAAGGCCAGTGCAATACTCCAGTGGCTGTTGGGGTTTGCCATCGACATTACACCCAGCAAAACAGCCACAATTACTACGAAATAGCCAAGCACTTTCCACTCAGCTCTTAAAAAGGCCATGGCACCTTCAGCAATGTAATTACTGATTTCCTGCATGCGTTCGTTACCGGCATCTTGTTTCGATACCCAATTGTACTTTACGAACATGTACAGCAATCCAACGACTGCCATAGCGGGAACGAGATAAATCAAATTCTCCATAAACAATAATTCTATGTTGTTGATTTTTATTAAGATCAGCCGCAAAAGCCAGCATGATCAAGGGCGGCAAAGATAGGGGAATGGGTGTAAAATAGTATAAGGCGTTACGGGTTGTGGAAAAGCGGAAAAAAAGGGTTCTTCAGGCTGAGTTTTGAGCTTTTTGGTGATGGATCATGAATGAAGGTTGCAAGACATGTGCTTGTAAGTTCCGGGTTGGGGCTGCTCTTCTTTCCTTAGTCCTTTTGAATTGAATATTGTTTTTTGAATTTGGACTGCTTCCATTGTGCCTTGTATCTTGCGCCTTGTGCCTTTTTCCTCATCTTTAAAGTAAAATCAAAATAGCCTTCGTCTACCTATTCAAATGTACGATGGCATGGAGGCAATGGCCCGACAGCAAACAATCATATCAACCATCAGCAACTACAGCAGGCAGTTGTTTGGCTTTATACGCAGCCGTGTAAAGACCAACGAAGATGCCGAAGACATTCTGCAGGATGTGTGGTACCAGTTCAGCAACTTACCGGCTGTGGACGATATTAATAATATAGGAGGGTGGCTGTACCGGGTAGCCCGTAACCGCATTATTGATAAATCGAGAAAGAAGAAGGATGCTCTGCTGGATGATTATTCTTATGAAGATGATGATGGGGTGAGTTTTTTTTCATCTATCCTCCGGAGTGATGATGAAGATGCTGAAACACAAAGTATGCAACGTTTGTTTTGGGATGAATTGATGGATGCCCTGCAGGAACTTCCCGAAAAACAACGAAACGTATTTGTGTGGAACGAACTGGAAGATATGACGCTGCAGGAAATTGCTGACCGGGAAAATGAAAATATCAAAACCATTATCTCACGCAAGCGGTATGCAGTTGTACACCTGCGTACAAGGCTTGAAACATTGTATAACGAATTTCTAAACAATTAATATTTTTAACGATGATGAGGAACAGGAATAAAAAATGGATGGCCTTTATACCCTTGCTGATAATAGCAGCAGTGTTTGGGTTTGGATGGCTGGTGATGTTTTTGTGGAACACCGCATTGGTACCTGCAACGGGATTTAATATGATCAGCTTCTGGCAGGCGATAGGTATCCTTTTATTAAGTAAAATATTGTTCAGCGGTTTTGGCGGCAAAGGAAAACACAGAGGTGGCCCGGGCTGGAAACAAAACTGGAGTAATATGACCGATGAAGAAAAAAGCCGTTTTAAGCAGGAGTGGTGGAAGCGGTGCGGACATTATCCCACAGAGAAAGAAATCAAACCTGAGAACAAACCCACACAGGAACAAGGTCAATAAAAATAGTTACATCGATAAAGCTCGGACAATTTGTCCGGGCTTTTTTATTTGTAGCCCCGTCCTTTAGGTCGGGGTATATAATTGAAAAAACATTGGCTTTAGCCATGAACCATTTCTCCATATTTCATCATAAAGTATTTTCTTTTTCTGTGCGTCTGTTGTAGAGTAAACATTTTTTCTAACAAAAAAGAAATGACGATGTACAATCAGTCACACGCCGCAAAAGGCGATCACTACGGAAGCAGCAAACGGCACCTGCTTTACCGTTCAATGCAACGAGCCGCCGTAAACATTTACAAAACCGGAACCAGTTACGAAATGCTGGTATTTGCACCGGGCCGCATCAAAGAACATTTTGCGGTGAATGTAAAAGGGAATGAGTTAAGCATTTCCTACACGCCACCGGATGGCTTTCCACGTTTCGACTGGGTGTTGCGTGAATACAGCCGGGGAGGTTTTGTAAGAACGTTTACATTAGATGAAACCATTGAGGCTTCTGCTATTACAGCAAAGTATGAAGATGGTGTGTTACAGGTGAGCCTCCCCGTTATCGCCGGAGCGCAAACCAAAGAACAGGAAATAAAGATCAGCTAAGGGTTGATTTTTACTTGTTGACAAACAGGATTTATTATGTTCAAAGGCAGTCCGTTTCTGCGGACTGCCTTTTTATTACAAGCATTCATCAAATCTTCTCTGCGACCTCTTTCCCTCGGCGTGAATTTACTGCACGCTGAGGAGCTGAGAACGCAGAGGAAAAAGCAGCTCAAAACGCTTCTCCAAACTGTAAATAAAAACCCTGGTTCTCTTTTCCTTTTCCAAAACCATAATCAAAGCGGATATGTAACTTTTCATGTTTGTTCACCGCAAACCGTAAACCGCCACCATACGAATATTTCAATTGTGGTAAACTCAGTGTACTGAAACGTCCTGCCACATCTCCCACACCTGCAAAGCCAACGGCACTGATGCGTTTGTAAACCGGTACACGATACTCGGCCTGCAAACTCAGCAAATGATCATCTCTGTAGCGACCGTTGAAATAACCACGCATCCGGTCGGCACCACCAAGTGATGCAATACTTCTGATGGGCACATCTGCTCCTGTATTAAAGAAACCATACGCCTGCAACGCCAGTATTTGTTTTCGATAGATGCGTTTGTACAAACGTGCATCGGCAATAAAATTGGTGTACCGATGATCTGATAACAACAATGAAGTGAAATGTGTTGCCTGCAATGAAAGCAGATGTCCTTTGTTGGGCCAGAATGTATTATTGCGTGTATCCCAAGAAACACTGGCGCCAAGTCCTGATACCTGATATGGTTGCCGTCCTGCTACCTGTTGTTGTTCAAACAAACCGGCATCTTTTACATTGATATCGATCACCCTTTGAAAATCGTAGATCAATCCTGTAAATACTTTATGACCCAATAAACGTTCGCCATGCAGGTGTACATAGAATTGTCTGAAATCGTATTCTTCTTCGTTGTTGTTGTCTGTTTTGTTTCCCAATCCCCAAAATCGGTCGGGGAATGAGCTGTACGAAAAATGGCTGTTTAAAATATATTTTTCACCCGGAAAAAATACCGGTCCGTTGATGGTGAATATAAATTGCTTGCGTAACGAGTAGCTGCCAAGAAAACGGATAGAAGAAGTACGAGTAGTGGAATCTTTTTTCCGTGTTGTATAAAATGTATACGTGCCGCCAGCTCCAAACGACCAGTCGGTTTCAATGGAACGGGAGATAACAGGTACTACCAGCAAATGACTTTTAGTAACTGCAGAATCTGTTGACTGTGCCGTTACATTTAACTGACTGATTAGTAACAAACACATAAGAGCAACAATAAAATAAGAAGTCGATTGTTGCTGCATGTATCAGTTGGTTTGTGAAAGTTGCAGAAATGCATCACCAATATGATCGATAATATCTCCGGCAAGCATTGCCTCCTGTGATAATTGTTGCGCAGCTATATCGCCCGCCAATCCATGTAAATAAACACCAAGTATTGCTGCTTCTTCTGTATTATAACCTTGTGCCAATAAACCGGTTAGTATGCCTGTTAACACATCACCACTACCTGCTGTTGCCATACCTGCATTGCCGGTATTGTTGAAGTATGCGTTACCGTTGGGGCAAGCAATAAATGTGTGATGACCTTTCAACACGATCACACAATTCAATTCAATGGATTTTTGTTGTGCAAGTTCTGTTCGTTCAAAATCATTTGCTGTTTTACCAAACAATCGTTCAAATTCTTTGGGGTGTGGTGTGAGCAGACAATCTTCATGAAGATATGTTGCCAGATCTTTTTTGATCGATAGGAGGTTCAATGCATCTGCATCCAGTACGATCGGCTGATGAATTTGCTTCAACAGTTGTAACAATAGTTCCGCTGTTTTTTCGTGCAGGCCAATACCCGGCCCAATGCCAATTGCAGCATACCGTAACAGATCGGTTGGTAATGTTGAAAGAAAACGTTCTTCAGTATCAGCATCCAGCATCGCTTCGGGAATACTGGTTTGTAACGTATCATACCCGCAGCGTGGGCTGTGCACCGTTAGTAAACCTGCGCCGCTGCGTAAGCAGGCTTCTGCACTTAACACAGCAGCTCCGATTTTTCCATAACTACCTGCAGTGATTAATGCATGACCAAAGTTGCCTTTGTGTAAATAGTTTTTTCGTTTTCGATAAATCGTGTTGATCAATGCCCGGTCGATCAATTGATGTTGGGCAACTGTTTGATCATAATAAGCGGGGTGCAACCCAATGTTGAGTAAATGCACATCACCGCAATATTCTGCATTTTCAGTCATCAAAAAACAGGTTTTGTATTGCTGAAAGCTGAGTGTATAGTCGGCTCTGATGCAAATGTGTTCTTTGCAACTTTTATCTGCAAACATGCCTGACGGAATATCAATTGAAATAACAGCAGCAGGAGAGTGGGTAATATGTTCTGCTAATGCAGCCATTAATCCATCCAAAGGTTTATTTAAACCGGTGCCAAGTATCGCATCAATAACAACGTCGTCTGCAGTTAATGCCGGAAAGAAATCGGACGATTGTAAGAAATGGATGTCTTTTGTATGTGTGTGTAACAATGCAAGATTCTTTTGAAAATCGTCGGTACCGAGTTTGCCCTTTTCAAGAATGTACACTTTTACGTCGCAACCTTCCTGTAAAAGCAGACGGCTGATGGCCAATCCATCTCCTCCATTATTTCCTTTGCCGCAAAAAACATGGAGTTTCTTTTTTGAGAAGTGGTGAAGCATGATCCATTCAATACAGGCACTGACAGCACGTTCCATCAGATCAATGGAAGAAATGGGTTCATGTTGAATGGTAAATGCATCCCATGCTTTGATTTGATCGGCTGAAAAGATTTTCATACGCTAAAGTTACAATTGCAAATACAAAAACAAAAAAGGCCTGATAACGATCAGACCTTTCAAGAGACCAAGAGAACAAATTATTTTTTCAGAAATGCGAAGCGAACAGAAACGGCAACCGTTGATGCTCTGAATTGAACGCCTTCGATCAATGTCAGCTCAGGTTTCCAATCAATCGATAAATTAATGGGCACTTCTGCAAATTGATAGTCGACACCGGCAATTCCTAACAGGCCGAAATTGTCAAACCCTGTAAATCCAATAAAGGCACCGCCTCCATAAAACCAATGCAGATTTTCAGCCGCTCCGATGGGTTTAAATATTTCATACATAGCACCCAAAGCAAGCGGATCACGCAGGTTTAGAATGGCTTCTACGGCTTTGTTGTTATTGAAATGATACCGGTAGGTGAATCCAGTAGAAACAACCTGATCGTTGCTGCCGAGCCGCACACCTGCCTGATGGCGGTATTGAGCGAATGAAGCGGAAATAGTTAGCACAGATACAATGAAAAATGCAAGAATATTTTTTTGAAACATGGATAGATGATTGATAAAGTGTTCACTAAAATAATGCCAATTGCGTTGCTGTCTGTTGGAATAGATTTCGATACCGGTTTCTGTTTTCCTTTCATTGAACGTTATTTTCTTGTTTTGCTGTGTGAAAGAAAGCTTAACAAATTTTGCGCAACGACCTCAATAATTTAATAATAGGCAATGATTACGGCCGTTCTTTTTTTAGAGACTATATTTGCAGCTTTTAATACAGGCACAGATGGCTACAATTCTAATCGTTTCAATATTTATCCTTGGCTATTTATTAATTGCTCTTGAACATACCGTCAACATTAATAAAGCGGCAACAGCTTTGATGACCGGGGTGCTTTGCTGGACGATCTTTATTTTCGAAAGCGATTCAGCTCACTTTGTAAACGAAGAATTATTGCATCACCTGGGAGAGATCGGCTCCATCCTGTTTTTTCTGCTAGGCGCTATGACGATTGTGGAATTGATCGATTCGCATAATGGTTTTTCCATCATTACCCGACAGATCAACACAACCAGTAAAAGCCGGTTGTTACTGATTGTTTCGATCATTACTTTTTTCTTATCAGCCTTACTGGATAACTTAACTACCACGATTGTAATGACTTCTTTATGTGCCAAATTATTGAGCGAAAAGGAAGACAGGCTTTGGTTTGCAGGTATGATCGTTATTGCTGCGAATGCCGGTGGTGCATGGTCGCCGTTAGGTGATGTTACAACTACTATGCTCTGGATCGGTGGACAAATCACGGCTTACAGTATCATCACTCAAATATTTTTACCGAGTGTGGCTGCAGCGTTTATCCCTGTTTTGATTGTGATGTATAAATTCAAAGGCAAGAAGATCGTTGCCATGCCAAAGACAACCGATTCAGATGTTGATAAGCGGGATGGAAAACTGGTGCTCGCTTCCGGAATAGGATTTCTTGTGTTTGTTCCGGTGTTTAAAACAGTAACGCATTTACCACCGTTTATGGGAATGTTGTTGGCATTAGGTTGTATGTGGATCATTACAACGATGATTCACAAAAAAAAGGAATCAGATATTGTACAACGGTTCAGCGTGTCGCATGCGTTGCAACGCATCGATACACCCAGCATTCTGTTTTTCCTTGGTATTCTGCTGGCAGTGGCTGCTTTACAATCGAACGGATTACTGGCGCAGGCTGCCACACATCTCAATGCATTTTTGAAGAACGATTATATGATCGGTACTGCATTGGGTTTGCTTTCAGCATTGGTTGATAACGTGCCGCTTGTTGCTGCAGCGCAAGGCATGTATGATCTTACAACCTATCCAACCGATCATCCGTTCTGGGAATTTCTTGCATTAACAACCGGTACAGGTGGCAGTGCCATTATTATTGGCTCAGCAGCAGGCGTTGCAGCCATGGGCATTGAAGCCATCAACTTTATGTGGTATCTGAAAAAGATCAGTTGGTTGGCATTGATCGGATTTTTTGCAGGGATCGCCGTCTTTCTTTTAGAACGGGCTTTTTTCTAAAACTGGTCGGTGAGGACACCGACCACAGCGGGGAGCCGCCGTGGGTACCTGCCTTTCGGCAGACAGGTCCCCGCCAATGGCTTGCATAGAAAATCAAAATTCTATTTCCAAACAGCTTCTAAGATTACAGGAATAATTCCAGTTTACTTTTTGGCCGCTTACTTTCCAGCCATTGAAAGTTTGATAATTTCTTTTGATCGGTTGGTAACTGGCGAATAGGGAAGGTGGTGCCTTTTACTGAACTGCTGTATTTTATTTTCTGCGGACTGCGGTCTTTAAAAAACATATCGATCATATCAGCCGTTGTTCTATTCATTCCTACATATGCACTATCATCGTCCTGCGCATAATAAATACTTTCGGCCGTGCCTTTTGCTTTTACAAAATCCAGTTCGCCATCTATAAAATAAGCGTTGATGGTGCGGCCTTTGATCTGGTTAAAAAAATCAGCACTTTCTTTTACATTTTGTACCAGCAACCCGTTCTCAAACACATACATCCGCTTGGGCTTTTTGTTTTCTGTGAATACAAAAATGGTATCGCCCGATACCTGGCTGCCTTTGCTCCATGCAACAGGATTGTGGTATAATTCAAATACACTGTCAACACCTGAAAAGAATAAACTATCAGAAGTTGCCTGCAATGAATCATTAAAAATGCGAACATTTCGGAATGCAGTAATAAAGCGGATGGTATCGGTTTCTTCTTTTGGACGAATACGTTTTCGAACGGTTGTATCAACAGCTGCGACCAAATTACTGTCTGCAAGCGGAATTTTAATTGAATCGGTTTGTACGATTGCAGGCTTATCCTTTACTATCGGTGGTTTGGTTGCAATCACCGAATCTTTTACCGGTAACGGTTTTGTTTTTTCAAGAAAAGGTGGGAGTATAACCGGGGCAGCGATCGAATCTTTTTGCTGCACAGCAGCAACGCTATCGGTAATCACGGTTGCTGAATCGGTTGATACAATCACAATGGAATCATTTGAAAGTATTGAATCAACTTTTAGTACTTGTTTTCCTTTCACGGTATCAAATGCGGTGATGTATCCATTCTTCATTAGCGCCAGATCTTGCATCAAACCTGAATAAATGGTATCGGCTGCTATGTAAACGGAATCACTTTTTTGTACCACCACCATCACCGGTTTTTCGGTAGCAAGAAAATTCTTCTTTTCTTTATTAAAGAACACTCTGTTGGCAAACAGAAGAGCACCTTGTGCGGTGTCTTTGTATTGCACATTTCCTCTGGCTTCACCAAAACCGGTCTTGTCATCAAATGCAAAATCATCGGCCACCATTGTTGAAGTGCTGTCCTGCATACGGGAGCGGCTGCCGAATTTTGCCTGTTTGAATTTGAGATCATAATAACCTTCTCTTGTATTAATGACCGACTTACCTGTTTTAATGGTAGTGGGCGCAATGAACGTAGCTACCTGGCTGCTGGTATTGTACAATAAGGAATCACTGGCAAGTGCCACTTCAGGATCACTCATTTTTACATCGCCAATAAAGTAGATATCTTTTATATCAGCATAATAAAAACCGCCGTTGCTGGTAAGTGTTGTTTGTTTGCTTTCAATACGTCCGCCGTTGCGGTATGTGCCCACTTTACCATTCATGTCGTAATCCATTTCATTGGTGAAGAGGGTGCTGTTGGCATCGCTCAATTTTACATTGTTGCGAAAAGTGGCCAGTTTTTTATTGCCATCGTATTGTAAGTATTGAGAATAGATATTGACAGAATCGGCTTCTTTGATGTGTACATTACCGTATGCCTGCATAAAATTGCTTTTCTCATTGTACACTACACTATCCGCCCAAAAAAGCGTTGCGCCTTGACGTATCTGTACGTCGCCCACTAAAATGTTTAATTGTGTGGCCGAATCAACTGTTTTAAACTCAAAATGATTCGTCTTTAGAATTTCAACAACTCGAGTAGTATCACTTGTTTGTGAAGGACGGGGAGGAGCTGTTCTTTTTTGTGCATACAATCCATTTATACACAAAACGAAACAGCACAGCAAACCAAAGCGAAAGCCCACGTTCAATTATTTTTGATTGTTATTGATACTGTCGGCCAGCGGTGCTTTAAGTGGTTCTGTTTTATCTTTTTTTCCAAATACAGAGAAGCTCACATAACGTTTCGGATGGAGTTTAAAATCATCCAACAAAATATTGAGGCTTCTGCTTGTATTCTGTAAATTATTATACAGTTTCGGATCATTAATCAACAACCCAAGTGTACCATCACCTTTATTGGCTTTCTGCAAAATTCCCTGTAATTGTGTGATGGTCGTGTTAAGATTGGCAACGGTTTCTTTGATCTGAATTTCTGATAAAGTCTGTGAAGTGTTTTTCAGATTTTCAATGGTGGTGTTCAGCTTTTCGTTGTTTGTATTGAGGTTGGTGGTAAAGGTTTCAACATTATTCAATGTCTTGGCCAGTGATCCGTTTTTGCTGTCCAACATTACAGCAAGATTATCGGATGTGGTTTTTAGATTAGCGATCACATATTTCAAGTTCGATTTTGTTTTTTCATCAAACAGGCTGTTCACATTACTCAACACCAGTTTAATTGAATCAACGGCTTGTTTGATATTCGCCATCACCGGATCTACACTGTTCATTACTTTCGACAATATATCAGGATTGGAACTGCTTTGAAGTGTATCGCCTTTTGCAAGAAAGCTTGACGAGTTACCGGGTAATACACTGATCGAAGCACTTCCTGTTAAACTACTGTTGATAACGGCTACAGAATTCGCAGGAATGTTTACATCTTCCAGTAATGTGATCGTAACAATCACTTCACTTACATTTTTATCAAGATTATCGATCTTGTATACATTGCCAATGCGAAAGCCTTTTATTTTAACCTGGTTCGCTACTTCCAAAGAACCTACATCCGGGAAACGGGCATAGAGTACATTCGATTTTTTAAGTAAACTCTTTCCTTTTAAAAAATTGAAGCCAAGAACAAGAAGGGTAACTGCAATAACTGTTAAGGCGCCTACTTTGGTTTCGTTTGAAACTTTCATGTGTTATTATTTTATTTACTCCATCACATGTTCCCGCACTGCTGTGTAATTAAGAATGCGTGTTTTCGCTGGAATGTGTTGGTAACAGGGAATGATTATAAATGATTCCCCGTCAAAAATAAGAAATGTTTATCCCCCCGCAACGAAGAGTTAAGAGGAGGCTAACAGCTATGACTGCAGAATGCGTCTATTTACGAACGTTATCTGCTGTATTTTGTACAGTTGGAGACTTTTCAACAAGCTCTTTGTATCGTTTAATAGAAGCTGAGATGCTTTGTGCCATTTGTTGTTGTCCATCGCCACTCATCAGGAATTCCTCTTCAGGGCGGTGGGAGAGAAAGCCCAATTCAATTAAAATGCTGGGCATGGCTGTGGCCTGTAACACCCAAATACCCACCTGGCGCTGTTTTACACCACGGCTGAAACGGCCAATTCCCACAAATTCTTCTTCCACAATACTTGCCAGCTTTACACTGTTGGCAAAAAAGTTCTTGCTCCACAAAGCCACCTGTTGTTTTACAATAGGATCATTAATATTCACATTCAAGCTTCCATCGTCTTCTTCATTATTAAAAATATCCCCATTCTCCATGATAATGTCTTCTTTCTCGTCTTGCTTATGTGCCGCAAATACATAAGTTTCGGTACCATGTGCAGGATTGGGATGGTAATAGGTTTTAAAAACAGGAACTGTTCTTGTTTTCTTTACTCTTTTTTTGCTTTTTCCTTTACCTGTTGTTACATAATACGTTTGTTGACGGGATCCTTCACGCTTTACTTCTCTGAGTTTGGGAACAAAATTGCAATGGATCGATACAAACAGATCGCCTTTGTTGTTATTAGCGAAAGTTGCACGGGCTCTGTTATCTACAAAATAGATTGTGGGTCTTGATTCCAGAATTTTTACATCGGGCATTTCACTTTGAAGAATGGCCACTAATTTTTTGGAAACTTCGTAAGAGATCTGATCTTCCGATACCTCGGTTCCAAACGATCCGTGACGTGCGCCAATGGTTCCTTTGAAACCATGTCCTGCATCAATTACGATGGTTCTGATTTTACCTGCCGCCCTTGTATTATTTTTTTGGGTGAAGGATACGATCACCAGGCTCAACATGATTAAACAGGCAATTCCGGGTAGTAAGTTTTTATTCATCGTTCGAATTTCGTTTTTGAGTTAGTAAATTCAAAAGCAACATTCACAGTTCGTTAATGCAAATGTGATTATTTTTGTCGCCACCGCATTATGTTTAAACGCTGTAAAGTTAGCTATAAATCTGTATTAATGACTGCTTTAGGGGGCTTGCTCTTCTATGGAATAACGGTTCAGGGTCGTACTGCATTTTATTCTCCTGTTGATATTTTCCACGCTTTAACATATTCTCTTGCTGATACTGTGCCCGTTTCGCCCTTAAAAAAAACAAGTTCAACACCAGTATTACAGACGAGAGCTGCAGAAACACCCACCGGGAAAATTTTGTTAAATGATACGGTGCCGCCCAAAAAAGATTCGGTTGCAGTGGTAGATTCATTAACGCTGCGGGATTCAATGGTGCAGAAGATCGATACATTTGATTTGAAAATATCAAAAGATTCGATTGATGCAGCCGTTGATTTTGAAGCAGAAGATTCCATGGTGGTAGATATTCCAGGTAAACAAATCTATCTCTACAACAAGGCGGCAGTAAAATTTAAAGATGTGGCCTTAGATGCTGCAGTGATACGTCTTGATCAGCCAACACAAATACTTACTGCTTATTCAATCAAAGATTCAGCAGGTTTGCCAACAGGCGTGCCAGCATTTAAACAGGGCGAAAGCGCATTTACATCCGATACGATCCGTTACAATTTCAAAACACAACGTGGATTAACCATTGGCACCTATACACAGGAAGGTGAAATGTATATCTATGGTGAAAAAGTAAAACGGATTAGTCCAACGGTTTTCTTTGCAGAGAAAGCCCGTTTTACCTCTTGTAATTACGATACACCACACTTTGCCTTCAAGGCACGAAAGGTAAAGTTTATCAGCAACCAGGTTGCTGTAACGGGTTTGGTGCGACCAGAATTTGAAAATGTTCCCATTCCAATTGGTTTGCCGTTTGGTTTATTTCCGATGAAGCAGGGGCGTCGTACCGGCTTATTACCACCACAGCCAACCGTGAACGAGCAACTCGGGTTTGGATTAGAAGGCTTGGGTTATTACAAAACCTTTGGTGAATTGTGGGATGCTACCATTCGTGCAAATATTTATTCGTACGGATCGTATAATTTATTCTTAACACCTACTTACCGAAAGCGATATCGTTATAGTGGAGGATTTAATCTTTCCTATATGAATAATAAGTTTGGCTTTAAAGGTGATCCTGATTATTCGCCCCCATCAAGGAACTTTTCAGTGCAATGGAATCATAGTTTGGATGGAAAAGCACGACCCGGGCAAACGTTCAGCGCCAATGTAAATGTGGCCACCAGTTTATTCAACCGGCTGTTCCCCAATAATGCACAACAGAATTTTAATAACACGTTACAATCATCAATTGCTTATCAACGTACATGGGTAGGGAAGCCATATAATTTAACTGTAAGTGCCAATCATAATCAAAACACCAATACAAAACTGTTTAATGTAAGCTTGCCCGATGTTGGCTTTACAGTTAACACGCTCTATCCGTTCCAGAAAAAAGATTTTGTGGGAACACCGAAGTGGTATGAGAAATTAGGTGTTTCATACAACGGAACTTTCCGCAACCAGTTTGCGTTTTATGATACGGCCTTTAGTTTTAAACAACTCATTGATACGTTCGACTGGAGTGCCAGACATAGTATTCCCATTCAACTTTCGTTACCACCGTTGGGTCCGTTGCAGGTAGGTCCTTCCATTAGTTATGATGAAACATGGCATTCCCGTACGTTTATCCGTAAATGGAACCCGGTTACAAAGACAGTTGAAACGATTGGACAAAAAGGATTTTATACCGAACGTCAAATGAGTTTTGGTTTAAACTTCAGCACAGCTTTGTTTGGAACCATGAATTTTAAGAAAGGGAATGTAAAAGCACTGCGCCATGTAATTCGACCCACTTTTGGAATGGGCTACCGGCCCGATCTCAACAGAGCGAAATGGTACCGTGCACAGGTTGATTCAACCGGAAGAGAATTGTGGTTCGATAAATTCAATGGTTCGCAGGTAGCTAATATTCCGGATGGACGATCGGGCTCCATTAATTTCTCTATTGATAATAACCTTGAATTGAAAGTAAAAGATAAAAAAGATACCAGTGCTGCGGCTGATAAAAAAATCCGATTGATCGATGGTTTTGGTATGAGCACCAGTTATAATATGCTGGCCGATTCATTTGGGTTGAGCGATTTCAATTTTTATCTGCGTAGTAATTTGTTTGAAAAAATCAGTTTAACAGCCGGTGCAAATGTGTCGCCTTACCAGATCGATCAGGCAACCGGTTTTAGAAAACAACAATATGCATGGCAGGCCGATAAATTTTCGTTGGGTCGTTTCTCCAGCGGGTTTGTGTCAGTTAGTACACAGTTCAAGAGTAAACCTAAAGATGAAAAGAAGCAGAAAGAAAAAGAAGATATGGAACGAAACCGGCGAAATGATTTTGATGAGCAGGGCCGGGAGCTGAATGCCGTTCAAAATAATCCGGGTGAGTTTGTTGATTTCAATGTTCCCTGGAGTTTAAATCTGTCGTACTCATTAAATCTTACACGCATGCTCAAGCGTGATTATTCAGGATTTGAAACAATGGTTACACAATCCATCAATTTCAACGGCGATTTTAATTTAACGGAAAAATGGAAGGTACAGGCCAATGGTACATTTGATATGCAAACACGCACGCTTCAATATTTAACCACATCCATTTCAAGAGATCTGCATTGCTGGCAATTGGCGATCAATGTAACGCCGATCGGACCTATCCGTTCATTCAATATCAGCATCAGTCCTAAATCCGGTTTGCTTCGTGATTTGCGGATCAACCGTTCACGGATGTTTTATGCTAATCTGCCGCAATTCTAAAGGAAGAATCAATTAGATTATTACGCCGATTTCTTTTGTTCGATATAATTCCACATCAAACCAAATACCTGCTCTTTTAATTTTTTCACATCATCCATTTGCAGATCTTTTGTTTCAACAGGATCTAAAAAATGCATTTCAATACGTGATGGCCAAAAGAAAAACGTTTTGTTTTGCGGTAATACTTTTTTCGTGTTGAATAGAACGGCAGGTACAACGGCTTTCTTTGCTTCAACAGCTAAACGGAAGGCGCCATCTTTAAATTCTTTGAGCGGTTGATTGGTTTTGTTACGTGTTCCTTCGGGATAAATACACATGTGCAAACCCATATCCAATACCTTGCGCATGTACGCATAACTCTTCAAACGGCTTTCTTCACTTTTACGATCCACTAACACACTTCCTCTTCGGTAGATCAAACCAAACAACGGAATCTTTGCCATTTCAATTTTTGCAATCGTTTTATTCGCACCGGGAATACCGGGTGAAGTAACGGGTACATCCATGAAGGAATTATGATTACATACCACTACATAGTTTTCGCCTTTCCTAAATTTTTCTTTTCCTTTTATTACTAATCGTATGCCCGCCAAGGGTAGCCAAACAGCCATCCATATTCTGGACATTGCAATAAACATCCGTGTACGTTTTGGTTCTGGGTATAAACCCATTATCCATGTTAGTGGTAAAATAAAAAGCATGGTAACGATAAACGTAAGCATAGCCCATGCGGCAAAAAGTCGTCCTAGTATATTCTTAACAAGGTTCATGGTAATTTCCAATCAATAGGTTCACGTCCTTCTTTTAATAAGAGTTCATTGGTTTTTGAAAAATGTTTGCAGCCGAAAAAACCATTGTATGCACTCAGGGGTGAAGGGTGCGCCGCTTTTAATACATGATGTTTTGTTTCATCAATAAGGCTTTGTTTTTCCTGTGCAAACTTTCCCCACAATAAAAACACCACCCCTTTTTTATGATCCGATATTTTTTGAATCACCGCATTGGTAAAATTTTCCCAACCAATCTTCGAATGACTGGCAGCTTCGTTGGCACGAACGGTTAAGAATGCATTTAATAATAATACACCCTGTTGCGCCCATTTGCTGAGGTTGCCATGCTTTGCCGGCATACCAACACCGATATCGGTTTCAATTTCTTTGTAAATGTTGATGAGCGATGGGCGGAGGCTGAATGCCATCCTGCACCGAAAAACAAAGTCCGTGGGCTTGTCCGGCTCCATGATACGGATCCTGGCCAATGATGACTACTTTCACTTGATCAAACGGAGTTTGGATAAATGCATTGAAGATAAGCGACCCGGGCGGGTAGATCGTTTTACCCTGCACCCGTTCTGTTTTTAAAAACGTAACAATTTGCTGGAAGTAAGCCTTTGTAAACTCCTGTTTCAGCTCCTTTTTCCAACTATCTTCAATCTGAACATCCATGCACAAATGGTTTGGATGCAATGGTACAAAAAATTACCTTTGCTGCCTCTTAATCAAAAGCTGGTCCGGTAGCTCAGTTGGATAGAGCATCAGCCTTCTAAGCTGAGGGTCATTGGTTCGAATCCAATCCGGATCACAATATTTCGATCGAAACAACGGTTTCGTTAGCTCAGTTGGATAGAACATCCCGATTTCTAATCGGGAGGGTCATTGGTTCGAATCCAATCCGGATCACATTTTAAAGTCCTTTCTTGTGAAGGACTTTTTATTATGCCAAACTATTGTTACATATTATACAGCGCTAAACTCAATAAATACTATGTCGGCTCTACATCGGATATAGATCGGCGTTTGAACGATCATAACCGGGGTAAAGAAAAATTCACAAGAACAGGTGTTCCATGGGAGTTGGTTTGTACTGAATCTTTTGAAGAGTTGGCCACGGCCCGGCAAAGAGAGTTGGAAATTAAAAAGAGGAAAAGCCGGAAATATATTGAAACGTTGATTGGCTCAGTTGGATAGAACATCCGGAGGGTCATTGGTTCGAATCGAATCCGGAGCATAGTAGCACATCTTTTTAACTGGCTTTAATGCTGATGCAGGTATTATCATGTGACCGGTTACTTATCATAAAGAAGGGTTGGAAAAGTTTAATCTTTTTTTGGTTAACTCTTTCATTCTCCTCCACAGATTGCTGTTGTCCATGAAAAAAACTAAAAAATATTTATTTCTCAGGCTCATTTTGAAAAAAGGCCATATATTTATCATCTAATACAGTCATTGCCCTAATCAATCAGACTGAATCCGTACCAATCTCCTCCAAAAAATCAACTTCTCTCTTTTGTAAAACCATTTCAACAGAAATGTTCTGTTGTGTTGTATTTCCAATCCTTCTGAATTGCTGCATCCATACTTTTTGAGATCAACAGTAGTCACATTCATTTTGCTTACTTTAAAAATTTACAAATGCGGAAGTTTTTAGGCTTATGCCTCTTCTTGGTTATTGCCGGCTCGGCATCATCTCAGATTTATGTACAAGGCGGTGCCGGATTTACCAGCAAAGCCAACTTGGGGGGAGATCTCGGTTTAGGATTTGTTGCAAAGAAAACAACGTTTACTGTTGGTTATTTTGCAATGATGGATAACGATGAACCATTTATGCTGAATGTACAGGCTGGTTACAGAATTACAAGCGACTGGCGCTTATATGGTGGTTATGTGCGGAAACATTCATCCGATATTGTGAAAACACAAAATTCAAATTCATGGATTGCTGGTGTTGAGTATAATACAAAGCGTTTCAAAAAAGGGAATTTTTATTATTCAGCGAACTACATACCGAACTATTTCTTTGCAACGATAGGAATGAAATTCAATTACCGATAAGTTTGTACGAAAGCCCATTAAAAGGATTGGCTTTCTGCTTTGAAATAAAAAAAAGTTTGCGAAAAACTTGCATATCTCGAATTAGACCGTATTTTTACGGTCAGAATTAGATCCGGCCCTAACAAATTTTCCTTCACCGATTTAATTCCCTTTTTAATATCTCATATCCGGAAGCCCCTTCCAAAATTCCTCTATTAACCAAATTGATTCCAGTCCTATACCCAAGGTTGTCTATTAATCAATTTGTATATGAAAACGAGTTTTGTACCCCTGCTTGCAGCTTTTATAGTACTGTTGTCTGTTAATACAGGCATTTCTGGAACCACTTCTCTTCATCAGGTTTGGCCAAACGTATATGATGTTCAATTTGAACAGCAAGGTTCTTCTGTTGTGCTCCAATGGAAAGCAGAAAACGAACCCAAAGATATTTATTACGAGATCGAAACGAGTGCTGATGGCAAAACATTCAAAACCTCAGCCATTGTATTAGGCGGTTTTGCTGTAGATCAACACTACACCTACAAGTACAAAGCAAAAAAAGCAACTGCTGCAAAAACATTCTACCGCATTAAACAACTCAACAATGATGGCACTTACAGAATTGTAAACGAGCAATCATTCTAAACATATTCAACGAACTGTTGGTTCTCTTATAGGTAAATACGCCGTCCTTATTCTTAAGGATGGCTTTTTTTATTTTCAATCGAAAGGGGAAAGTGAAAAATCGGAAGTAGGCCTGTCAGACTCCCTCGTTTGAGGTTATAGAAAACTATTTTTAAAGAATCTTTTCTGTTCCGTAGGAACAAGTGATCGGTAGAAAAATGCAAAGAAGAATGTTGTGCCGTAGGTACGATTGATAGTTTTGTTATTTTGATTGTAATGCACAAGCCGGGGATTTAGAAATTACACTTCCTGGCAGATCCAAAGCTATTTCTGTTGAAACAGGTTCAGACTCTTCAAGAATAAACACTTTGTTGCGCCGGCCATTTCTGCAAGATCACGAAGCGCTCTTTTTTCAATGTCGCTTAAACCCCTTCGAGTCCTTCCAGTTGTTGAATAAGTATATTCATCTTCGATAGAAAAGACCTCCGGTAGTCCAAGTTCTTGTAATACCGTCTGAATGGTTTCATTTGCCGGATTAAAACTGCTAACAACATTTCTTGTACTGGAAAAAGGTTGTACTGCTTGTTTGGAAACTGTTTCGCCAGTGTTCAAATCTGTTACTTCAACATGATTACGTTTGAGTTTGATGTAGATGGATTTTACTTGTGAACGTAAGAGGACTTGTAGTTTATTGGTTTGGTTATATGATTATTGCGTTTTTGTAATTCGGCAAGGCGAGAATACGCTTGCAACATCATCCTTTTTCCACAACGCAAGAATAATTAATTTAATAAAACACTAACGACATTACTTGAAAAACCTTGTCTCTCGATCATATTTTCTTTAAGTAAAATCCTAAGAATTAATCAAATATATCAGCATGGTCAAAAGCATATTAATCTTTGAACTTATTAAGTATCGTTTGTATTGATATGGGATATTGATAGATGCTGAATCTCAAGAATTGATTAACAAATGGTGCTGCAGTAATTTCTCCACTTAATTCGTTCAGAAAAATCAGCAGGGAATTTGTTCGTCCAATTCTTTCTTGGTAGTTAGCTATAAGTTTTTTGGAAAAAATGTTGCCTTGTGTTCATTTAATGTTAAAGGTTGACAATGATTTTTTCCATCACCCCGCCTTACTCTCCAACTCCATCACCTTCTCAAACGTAGCTTCATATTCTGCATTCAACTGTTTTAGAT
Organism: uncultured Bacteroidota bacterium; assembly: GCA_963830845.1. GTDB lineage: Bacteria > Bacteroidota > Bacteroidia > Chitinophagales > Chitinophagaceae > Lacibacter. The sequence continues at coordinate 119,818 of CAWHOR010000077.1, forward strand.
CGTTGCTTAGTTTTTGATAAGCTATTTCGGTTTGTTTGAATTTGTCTTTGTCAGAATAGGTAGAAGGCTCGGAGAGTTGCGCCTCCATTTTATTTTTTTCAATGGTAGTAGTATTGATCTTTTCTTCCAGCTGCTGCAAAATGCGTTGTTGTTTCTGCAACTCTTTTTTCAGTTCTTTATTGATCGCCTGCTTGGGTTCTGCAACAGTTGATTGCTGTTGAACGACCGGTTTTTGCCACCACTACTTTCTTAACGTCTGTTTTTTTTTCACTGGTGGCGAAGCTCTTTACTCTCGGCTGCCTTCTTTCGCCATCCGTTCTTTCCACTCTAAATATTCAGTGTACGTGCCTTTGAATTCTTTGATCTCTTCATCCACAATTTCCCAGATCTTATTGGCTGTTTGTGAAACAAAGAAACGATCGTGACTTACCAAAATAATGCTGCCCTGGTATTTGTTCAATGCTTCGATCAGCAATTCAACCGAATGCATATCAAGGTGGTTCGTCGGTTCATCGAGCATCAGGAAGTTAGCTTTGCTGATAATCGTTTTTGCCAATGCAATTCTTGCTTTTTCACCTCCACTTAATACTTTGATCTTTTTATCGATATCATCGCCACCAAATAAAAAACAACCAAGCAGGGTGCGTAATTCCTGATCGGTTTTCTGCGTGCTGCAGGTTTTTAATTCATCAAGCAGTGTATGATTAAGACCTAATGATTCCAATTGATGCTGTGCATAAAAACTCTCATCCACATTATGACCCCATTTACGTTCGCCTTCATATTGTTCAACACCGGCAATAATGCGGAGCAGGGTAGACTTACCTTTACCATTCGCACCGATCAATGCAATTTTATCGCCCCGTTCAATTTCTGCGCTTGCGTTTGTTACAATTTTAGTTGCAGCATAATGTTTGCTCACTTGTTTCAGTTCGCACAGTACTTTACCCGGTATTTTATCAACTGCAAAGTTGATACGGATATTTGGACGGTCGCTGGAAGGTGCTTCCAGTACATCCAGCTTTTCTAATTTCTTGATCGCTGTTTGTGCAGCGGCCGCCTTACTTGCTTTGGCACGGAAGCGTTCAATAAACCGTTCCTGCTGACGAATAAAATCCTGCTGATTTTCAAATGCCTTTTGCTGCAATTCCATCCGGATCTCTTTTTCTTTGAGATAGAAAGAATAATTGCCACCATAAATATGTAAGTCTTGCTGAAACACTTCCACGATCTTCGTCACCATCCGATCAAGGAACCAACGATCATGCGATACAATCACTACTGAACCCTGGTAGTGCAGCAAATATTTTTCCAGCCATTCAATACTGGGAAGATCAAGGTGGTTGGTCGGTTCATCCAATAGTAAGAGATCGGGTTGTTGTAAGATCATCTTTGCCAGCAATACACGCATACGCCAGCCACCACTGAATTCTTTATACGGACGCTGCAGATCGGCATTGGCAAAACCAAGTCCCTGCAAAATTTCTTCTGTTTTATGATGGATGTTGTAACCATCCAGCGTATCCATTTCGTGCAGCTTATCGGAATAAAGATGGAGCAGGGCTTCATCTTCATGATTTTTTTCCAACTGAAGACCTAATTCTTCAATTTCTTTTTCCAGCAGCAGTACTTTTTCAAATGCGCCCAATGCCACCTGCAAAATGGATTCAGAGGTATCAAAACTCAACAGATCCTGGTGCAGATACCCAATACTGGTATTTCGGCTGCGGATCACTTCGCCCTTGGAGGGTTGGTATTCGCCCACCAGCAATTTGAGCAGGGTCGATTTACCCGTACCATTATAACCGATCAAACCAATACGCTCATTGGGATGGATATGCCAGGTAGCATCTTCCACAATAGCTCTTGCGCCAAACTCAAATGTTAAATTCTGAAAACCAGCCAGCATAATTTTAAAAATGAGCCGCAAAGATAAGGTTAAGTACGGGGTTAGAAGTAAGAAGTACGCACCCTTGTTGTAGGGTTGCCAACCTTTTAACTGTTTCACCGATATTTCAGCTACTTCGCAAAGGTTGGCAACCCTAAACAGCTCGCTGCAAACCTCTCAGGTCTTATCTTTGCCAAAAATTTTTTGATATGAAAAAGACTTTGCTTATCCTCTCCGTCATTCTGTCGGCGGTGGCTTGTAAAAACAAAGAAGACAAAACAACTGAACCGGAAGCAACTGAACCAAAAGCAGCGAACGGGTATGCTTATACTGAAACATTCAACCAGTCGATGAACAATGTGTTGAATGCATATTACAATCTCAAAGATGCGTTTGTAGCCAGCGATACGGTGAAAGTAAATGAAGAAGCAGTTTACTTACAAAATTTGTTGGATAGTTTGAAGCTGGATGAAGTGCAGCAATTTGATAGTCTTGGTTTTGCCAGCATCAATGGTCGTCCGGGTGATGTAGCTGCTGAAATTGCCGCTATGCTGGGAGAAAAAGAACTGGAGAAAAAACGTGAATCGTTTGAAATGGTATCGAATGCATTTTATGATATGGTCCGTGTAATTAAACCAACAGGTGCAACCATCTACTATCAATATTGTCCGATGGCATTTGATGATAAAGGTGCCTATTGGCTCAGCAGTGCCGACAGTATCATGAATCCTTACTTCGGTAAAAAAATGTTGACTTGCGGTGAAGTGAAGGAGACGTTGAAGTTCTGAGAAGGTGAGTGGTGAGTTGTGAATGGTGAGTGGGTAGCCGATAGAGTTTGTAGTTAATAGTTTTTAGTTCATTCAATTTCAAAATATCCGACTGTTTATCCCCTCCATGGAGGGTGTAATCGAGTCGGATATACAGCGTAAAAATTAATGGGGTGGCTTTTCGTTTAAACAAAAACGCCGCCAGCTTGTAATAGAGAGACACTTCTAAAACCGGGAAAATTTCCGCATGCACTATTTGAAATCGATCATTTTTCTGCTGATCTGTGTGTTCATTATTACATCTGCATCTGCGCAGGAAAAATTCACCATCAGTGGGTACGTAAAGGACAGTACCAGCAATGAAACCATTATTGGTGCCACGGTTGCTATCAAAGGCCGCACAAAAGGCATCAGCTCCAACCAGTACGGATTCTTTTCCATTTCAATCGAAAAAGGAAGTTATACATTGGTCGTATCGCATGTAGGGTACGAAGCAAAAGAACTGTTCATTGAGTTGAATGAAAACCGGCAACTGAATGTTGACCTTTCTCCCCGCATCAGTATTTCACAAGAGGTGATCATTTACGCACGCAAGCGTGATATCAATGTAAAGGAAGCGCAGATGGGGAAGTTCGAATTAAGCATGAACCAGATCCGTTCTGTTCCTGCATTAGCCGGTGAAGTAGATCCCATCAAAGTATTACAATTATTACCGGGTGTACGCAATGCAGGCGAAGGCAACAGTGGTTTGTATGTGCGTGGTGGCGGTCCCGATCAGAATTTAATTTTATTGGATGATGCGGTGGTGTACAATCCCGGTCACCTGTTTGGTTTCTTTTCCGTGTTCAACAGCGATGCATTGAAAAACGTAACGCTCATCAAAGGGGGTATGCCTTCAAATTATGGCGGACGTATCAGCAGCGTGGTGGACATTGCCATGAAAGAAGGCAACAGCAAAAAATTTCAGGTGGAAGGTGGTATAGGTACCATTTCATCAAGGGTATCGATTCAAGGCCCGGTGGTAAAAGAGAAGTCTTCGTTTATTGTGTCGGCACGGCGTACCTATGTTGATATTTTAGCCAAGCCATTCATTAAAAAGGGAAGTACATTTTTTGGCAGCGGTTATTATTTTTACGATCTCAATACAAAATTCAATTATAAATTTTCCGAAAAGGACCGCTTGTATGCAAGTGGTTATTTTGGACGGGATGTATTTACGTTCAACAACAGTGAACGTAGTTTTAAAGCACGTATTCCCTGGGGTAATTCAACCGGTACTGTTCGATGGAATCATGTGTTCAACAGTAAACTCTTCGCTAATACATCGCTGGTATGGAACGATTACCAGTTTGCCTTTGGCGGTGCACAAAATAATTTTGAGATCAATCTGCAATCGGCCATTCGTGATGTGGGTGCAAAAATTGATTTTGATTATTATCCTGTAACGGGTCATCAGATCAAATACGGGATCAATTATACCTATCACAAATTCAATCCGCAAACCACCAGTGGTAAAAGCGGTGATATTGTTTTTGAACCACAAAGCGTCAACAACAAATTTGCACACGAACTGGCTGTCTATGTAATGGACGATTGGGAAGTGAACGATCATCTCAAAATCAATTACGGCGTACGTTATGCAAATTTTCAGCAAGTAGGTCCCTATACCCGTTATGTAAAAGATGAGAATGGGAACAAACTTGACAGTACGGTATTTGGAAGAGGACAGGGGATTAAAAATTATGGAGGATTAGAACCCCGTATAACAATGCGGTATGCACTTAACGATGAAACATCCATAAAAGCTGCTGTTACCCGTAATCTGCAATTCATCCATTTAGTTAGTAATGCTGGCACTACCTTGCCGCAGGATATCTGGGTGCCCAGTACATTTCGTGTAAAACCACAGATTGGCTGGCAATATGCAGCGGGTCTGTATAAAAATTTTAAAGACAATATGTGGGAGACTTCCATCGAAGTGTATTATAAATCGATGGCCAACCAGATCGAATACAAAGAAGGTTACACACCCGGTATTGGTGATCCCGAAGAAAGTTTTGTATTCGGCAAAGGATGGAGTTATGGTGCGGAGTTTTATGTAAACAAAGCAAGAGGAAATTTTACAGGTTGGATCGGCTATACATTGTCGTGGACATGGCGACGGTTTGCTGAGTTAAATGATGGAGATAAGTATCCCGGTCGTTTTGATCGCCGGCACGATTTGAGTATTGTAGCCAACTATCAGAAAACAAAAAAATGGAAATACTCGGCCGTATTTGTTTTCGGCAGCGGCAATGCATTTACATTACCTGAACGTTTCTTTTTAGTGGATGGTGTACTAACGCAGCAGTATAGCCGCATCAATCAATATCGTCTGCCCGACTATCATCGGCTGGATTTTTCTGCCATTTATACACCACAGCCAAAAAAGCCACGCAAGCTGAAAACAGAATGGGTGTTTAGTGTGTACAATGCATACAGCCGCCAGAATCCTTATTTTATTTACTACGATCAGCAAGGCAATCCATTACAGGGAACATTGGAAGTGGAAGCAAGACAAGTATCATTGTTTCCTGTTATTCCAAGTGTAACGTTAAATTTCAAGTTATAATAACTGTTATCCTCTCGCTTACCAGGATTGATATTGTTAATTTTTTGTACGCTGTGATCGCTAATTCCTGTTTCAATTCATACGGGCAAATAAATCAAGCTATCTTTGCAGCAATGCACAGTTCTTATTTATATAAGCTCGTCTTTCTCAGTTGTGTACCTGTTTTCATCAAATAGAATTCAGGTAATTCTCCTACGTGCAGTTTCCCTTTTTTAAATTTTAAAATAATTGTATCATGAACAATGATAGAAACCCCGTTGTTCTCTGCGAAGAGGACTATAATAAATTAAAGCAGATTGTCAATATCCACGGAACAAAAGAGGCGGATGAAATGAGCCTTGCGTATGAAGTGGGCAGGGCGATCATTGTAAAAGATGATGCGTTTCCACCGAATACCATTCGATTGGGATCAAAAGTTAAAGTGGAAGATGTTGAAACATCCAAGTCACATGAATTTATGATCGTAATGCCGGAAGAAGCAGACATGAAAGAGAAAAAAGTTTCAGTTCTCACACCAATGGCCGCAGCAATTATTGGTTTCCGTGAAGGCGAAGAAGCTGTATGGCAAATGCCCGCCGGTTTAAAGCAATTGAAAGTGCTGGAAGTAATCAACAAACCCGCCTACGCATAATGCGGAATGAAAGCAACTTGCAGTTTGAGGGTGAAAAATGTTTATGCAATTATTGAACGATCTCTTGCAATTACTTTCCATGTAGTAATCGCTTCGTTGTTTTCAACAACAACTGCTTTTTCGTACAACGCAACAGTTGGACAAATGTGAACGGGCACACCGTACAATACATCACCAACGTTGAAAGCGTTGCTGTCTGTTACTTTCAATACCAAATGCTCTTCGCTTTGTGATATGGGCACAGCATCCGGAGCATTCAAAAAATGAACACGTGGAAATGGATTTTCTGAAGCCACCGATTTGTGTCCCAGATCGGTGGTGATTGTTTGTCCGTCAACAATTGAAATGACTCTTGTTAGAACGAGTGCTGCATAATCAAATGGTTCGTCGGGCAACTGATGCTTGTAACCCCAATCCCAATAAACAAATGTGCCGGGGCTGCATTCAATGTTTCGCTTGGTATGTGTAGGAAAACTTGGAGAGCCACCTGCAACAATCGTGATTGGTTGATTTGTAACCGTTTCAATTTTTGCAGCCAGTTCAAGTACTTCATTGAAAGCGGCATCACTTTTTTGCTGCCGTTGTTCAAGATCAGTATCTCTCAAATGTCCATCGTATGCGTGCAGGCCTTTGAACTGAATACCGGATGGTGCAATTAATTGTTCTGCCAAAACAAATGCATTGGATGGTTTGGTGCCGCTTCTGTTCATGCCGGTGTTTAAATCGATAAATACATTGATGGTTTTGTTGTTAGCAGCAAACAAATCTGATAAGGCTTTAGCTGTATCAATATTATCTGTAACACAACCGAATGTTGTTTGCGGATATTGTTGTACCAGCGATAGCAACCGTTTTGCTTTTGGTCCCACAGGTTGATACGCAAGCAAAACATCGTTTGCTTTTAACATGGCCAACATCTCTGCTTCGGCAATGGTAGCGCATTTGAATTTTGTAATTCCAGCTTCCATCATCATGGCGCATACTTCGGCAGTTTTATTTGTTTTTACATGCGGACGAAGCAGGCTTACATCTTTGATCATCTCCACAGCATGCTTGATGTTTTGCCGGATACGTTCTTTATACACGAGCAATGCTGGTGAATCAATTATATCGATATTTTTTACATCATACCAATTCATGAATTGTCAATTTCGATAAAGCTACTTGATCGGAATAACTCATCCAAATAACGCAGTTCTGCATTACATCAAGCAACAGGTTCCGTTGGTCAAACGGATTAGCAGGTGGCCGAAAGCTTTCTCAACTTTATACTGTTCATTTAATTCCATCATTTTATAAAACGTAAAGTCATGAAAGCGAAACAGTTTTCAACAATGGTATTGCTGGTTGCGGCCAGTTCTTTTATTTATTCGTTCGTTACGCCAATGGGAGGCGAGGGGTTCGAAATTTACCTGGACAACAAACTGGTGCTGCAGCAGTTTAACCGGGAAATGAAAGAGAAAAAGAACATTCAGCTTACAGCAGCCAACAGCAAAAGCGAATTGAAGGTTAAGTATTATCATTGCGGTATGGCGGGCAAAAGCCGCACATTGCAACTCAAAAATGCAGATCAGAAAACGTTAAAGCAGTGGCAGTTTAATAACAGCGAAGGAAAAAACTTTGCGATTACAGTAGCTGTAAAAGATATTCTCAGTTCACAGGAACAGGCAGGCAGCAGCACCATCTATCTTTACTACAGTTCAAAAGAAGCACCACAGGGCCGTTTGCTGGCTGGTATTGTACATGCGAATAAAAATGCAGTGACGGGCAGGTAACGATTTGAATGAAATTTTGCTGAAGTGAAAAGAGGTGAACAGTGTGTTTGTCTCTTTTCATTTTTTATTTGTTGTTGATTGAGATTGAATAATATCTGTTGGTTGAAAAATTTGGAGAGGGCTTCGGAAGTAACTTAAGCAACTGAAAAAGTTTGTTGAAGAATTAATTAATGGGTAACGGGCAGGGCTTTATGCAGGTTGGGAATTAGTATTCCGTCTGCCCATAACCGCTGCTGATTGAAAATATGTTGATGAAGTTAAGTACAAAAGCTGATAGATATTCGTCTGCTGGAACTGAAGCTGGGATTTGCAATTAGCTGATGTTACAATGGTCAAGCCCAACTTGCATAAAACCCAATGTTGCCTGTAGCTTTTTTCAAACGCATTCATTTCTCACTTTGATTTTGCAAACTTCCAACTTGTCTTTAAGGGCAAGCCAATTTATGTCTCTAAGTGTACCTGCTGGATAGAGTTTGTTTCTAAAGTCTTTTGTTATTATTCGTAAACAGTTTGGCATTTTGCCCTGTGTCTCAAAAACAATTTCTTTTATGTCGGCAATATTGTATGCTTTTTTCTTCCAAAAGAAGTTATGATTTCTAACAACAAAAAAATTGTCGGACACTTGGAAGTAGTGCATATGATAAGAAAATGCAATGAACCAAAATAATGAAAAACCAGAAACAAAAAGTACACCTCCAATGTGAACGGGTCTTTTGTTGTTTTCTAACCATATAGACAAAAAAGCCAATTAACCCCCCAAAGTGAAATTCCCCTTAAAGAAGTAAATTGATTGCCTTTGAATGTCTCATAAAAATCGCTTGCAACAGCGTTTTTATCGATTGAAGAATTGCTTGTTTTAATAAACTCTTTCTTGTCAATAACAACTTGTTTTAGAAACGATTTTATTTCCCACGAATTAGAATACATATCGTCAAAAATATATTTTGTCTCGTTGTCATTGAATGTTAAAGTAGCAGCTTCCATTGGAAAGTTGATTGCATATTTAAATGGTCGCTTTCCTGATAGTGTCACTTTTTTAATATCGGATACTGAATAAGTCTGGTTGTTAAAAGTTATAAATTCTTTGTCCAACGTAATTTTTGGTACATTCTTAATGTAACGATACAAACTATAACCTGCAAAAGCATAAACAGCAATACTGAAAATTGGCATTAGCTTGTCTTTAGTTTTCAGTTGACCTTTGTCTGCTGATTTGTTGTAAATGAAAAGTAAACCTGTCGCCATAGCAATAAAGAATAGTGTCCCCAAAGTAATTGAGAAGTAAAATTTTAAGATGTGTCTTTTGGAAACGATGGCCGTCATAAAATTACAGGCAACACATAAATATACGCAACTCACCTAAAAAACATACATTGAAAATCAAATAATGAATGTTGCGTTTTTTGTACCTGCCTGCCGTTAGGCAAGTTGTAGTTGCGCCAATACAAATTCATGCGATCTGTATACAAACGTTTAGGAAACGTTTGTATACACAAAAGCCGCCATATTAAAAAAACAAGGCGGCTTCTTCTAACAAGCTAAATATTTTATTGTAGGTACCAATAACGATGTACAGTCACCCTACGGGTGAGCAGACATCAATTAACTCTTAAACCGAAATACTACGCTGCCATTCTTCTTATCATCGGCACTCAAAAATACTTTGTAGTACTGTTCGCCGTTTTGCACACGCATAATAGCGGTATTGGGTGGCACACGTCCCTGGTTTTCGGCGTACATGGTGAGTGTATTATCACGGCCACGAATGGCTTTGAGTTTAATGGTGATCGGTTTGTCGCTGAGTGCTTTTTCCGAAGCCACCACTTCACCGTTAAACAGCACAGTTATAACGTCACCATCAATTTCAGCATTGTCGTACAGGTTCACAGTAATTTCTTCTTCATCAATCGGGATGGTTTCGAAAATTTTGCTTTCACGTTTTTCCAATCGTCCCGGCAGTTTGGGTGCAGCAATAGTTGGCTTTATTTCTGTTTTGTTAGCGGGTTCTTTTTCATTGTCCACTTTGGTGATCGTAGGTTGATTCTTCACCGGTTCTTCTTTCTTCGGTTGTGTTTTTGCAATTGTGTTCGTTGGCTTTTGCGTAGTAGTAGGTTTTACAGTATTGGTGCCTGGCTTTTGTGTGGGCGTTTTGGTAGGAGCCGGATTCATACGAACCGTATTGTTTTGTGCTGGCGTTTTGGTGATCATGTTTTTCACCAGCTGTTTGCGTGAAAGCATTGTGGTTCCGGTACCACAATTCGATTCGGGAGTTGCACCTTTCCAGCGGCCTTCCAGTTCTTCTGTATCTCCTTTTTTATAATAGGTTAGGATATGCTCCTGGAAACAATCTTTGAACGACTGGGGAGTGTTCGCTTTAATACGTGCTACTTCTTTTGATACAATGGTTTTACTGTTGGGATCCAGTGTGCCTACCACTTTACAAATGGTGTAATATCGTTTGCCATCGATCATGAAATAAGTAGTGGAAGTGCCTTCCACTTTTGAGCCGCTTACTTCCAGTTCCAGAAAATACTCCGTGCGGTTACCGGGTTCGCCGGTTGCATCAAAACTGCCGCTCCACTGTCCGCTGTATTTCTGCGCAAACAGTTGTGCTGAACAAAAAAGAAAACCAAAAAGTAAAAGTTGTTTCATAATGTAAGTGCTGTAACCAGCTGCAAATTACGCAAATGAAAAAAAGGGGAGTGCGAAAGGCTTTGTTAATTTTACTTTTAGCAGCATCCGCAATCATTTGTTACCTTCGCAGTCTTAAAAAAACAAGACGACATTCATGAAGATCAGTTTTCCGGATGGAGCAGTACGGGAGTACGAACAGGGAGTTTCAGCGATGGACATTGCCAAATCGATCAGCGAAGGATTGGCACGCAAAGTATTGGCCGCAAGTGTAAACGGAGAGGTGTGGGATATGACCCGACCAATTCCAAATGATGCAACGTTGAAATTACTCACGTGGGATGATGCGGAAGGAAAGAATACGTTCTGGCATTCCAGTGCGCATTTGATGGCAGAGGCGGTTGAATCATTGTTCCCTGGTGTAAAATTCTGGGTTGGTCCTGCGTTGGACAGAGGTTTTTATTATGATATGGATCTGGGTGATAAAAAGATCACAGAAGACGATCTGCTCACTTTGGAAAAGAAGATGAATGAACTGGCGAAGAAGAACAATCCTTATCAGCGCAAGGAAATTTCGAAGCAGGATGCGATCTCTTATTTTTCTGAAAAGGGCGACGAATATAAACTTGATCTATTGCAGAACCTCGAAGATGGTGGCATTACCTTGTATTCGCAAGGTGCGTTTACCGATCTCTGTCGTGGGCCACATATTCCGCATACCGGTTTTATCAAAGCCATCAAACTCACTTCTATTGCCGGTGCATATTGGAAAGGCGATGAAAAGAACAAACAGCTTACACGTGTGTATGGTGTAAGCTTTCCATCTCAAAAAGAACTGGATGAATACCTGGTTATGCTGGAAGAAGCAAAGAAACGTGATCATCGCAAACTGGGAAAAGAGTTAGGCATTTATACAATGGATGATGATACAGGTCCGGGTTTACCGTTGTGGTTGCCCAATGGTACCATCATTATTGAAGAGTTGGAGAGGCTGGCAAAAGAAACAGAAGGCGCTGCCGGTTATAAGCGTGTAGTTACTCCACATATTGCAAAAGAAAGCATGTACCTCACCAGCGGTCACCTGCCGTATTATGCTGATAGTATGTTTCCGCCAATGGAAATGGATGGAGAGAAATATTATCTCAAGGCAATGAACTGTCCGCATCATCATAAAATTTTTGATGCCGAACCAAAAAGCTATAAGGACTTACCGTTCCGTATAGCCGAATACGGTACCTGTTACCGTTATGAGCAGAGTGGGGAATTGTTTGGTTTGATGCGTGTACGTTGTCTGCATATGAACGATGCACATATTTATTGCAGCCGTGAAGATTTTGCGCAGGAGTTCCGGGCAGTGAATGATATGTACCTGAAATATTTCAAAATTTTCGGGATCGATAAATATGTGATGCGATTGAGTTTGCATGATCCTGCCAAACGTGGACAGAAATATGTGAACGAACCGGAACTGTGGGAAGAAACAGAATCGATGGTACGAAAAGTGCTCATAGAATCAAATATTCCGTTTGTGGAAGTGCAGGATGAAGCAGCTTTCTATGGGCCTAAGATCGATGTACAGATATGGAGCACTATTGGCCGTGAGTTTACCCTGGCCACCAACCAGGTTGATTTCAACAGTGGTAATAAATTCAAACTGTCGTACACCAACCAGTCAAATCAACCCGAAGTGCCATTGATCATTCACCGTGCACCATTGGGTACACATGAGCGTTTCATTGGCTTTTTGCTGGAGCATTATGCCGGTAAATTCCCGTTGTGGCTTGCCCCGCTGCAGGTAAAAATTCTGCCGATCAGCGATAAGTTTATGGATTATGCAAAAACACTGTTGCAAAAGCTGAAAAAAGCAGATATTCGTGCAGAGATTGACGACCGCAGCGAAAAGATCGGTAAAAAGATCAGAGATACAGAGCTTGCACGTGTGCCTTATATGCTGGTGATTGGCGAAAAAGAAGTGAATGATGGAAAAGTAGCGGTACGCAAGCAAGGCAAAGGTGATGCAGGTACAATGGATACAGATGCCTTTATTGCTGCAGCGGTAAACGAGATCAGCGAACGAATAGCAGAATAACCACTCTTTTCCCCGAAAGAGTAAACAATAAAAATTAAAAATAAACCGCCCTCCGGCAGGGGATGAGGGCAATCGAATATGGCATTTCCATCAAGACCTCCAAGGGGACGTTTTGTTCCCCGTAAAGAACCAGAGCATCGCATCAACCACATGATCCGTGTACCGGAAGTACGTTTGGTAGGTGAGAACATTGAAGTTGGCGTTTATCCCACACAAAAAGCATTGCAGATCGCACAGGAATTAGGGCTCGACCTTGTAGAGATTTCTCCGCAGGCCGTTCCACCCGTGTGTAAAGCAATTGATTATAATAAGTTTCTCTACGAGAAGAAGAAGAAAGAGAAAGAGATGAAGTCGAAAAGTAAATCGGCTGAATTAAAAGAGATCCGTTTTACACCCAATACGGATGATCATGACTTTGACTTTAAAGCCAAGCATGCCGAAAATTTCCTGAAAGAAGGCAACAAGGTGAAAGCCTATGTACAGTTTAAAGGTCGTGCCATTCAGTTCAAGGAAAGAGGGGAGTTGGTATTGCTGAAATTCGCTGAGCGGTTGAAAGATGCCGGTCAAGTGGAAGGCTTGCCAAAACTCGAAGGCAAACGGATGTTGATGATCATTGCGCCAAAAACGGCAAAGAAGAAAAAAGAAACAGATTAATAGAGAGACCGCCTTCGAAAGAGGCGGTTTTTTGTTTGAGGAAGGGGTTATTGGTTGAATAGTGAAACGTTGAAAGGTTGATTCGTTATGGCCACCAATGAATTGCTTTGAGCCTGTGGCTTGCATAAGTTTTTGGGGAATGGTTGCGAAAATGTCAATCTGAAATCGCATATCTGCAATCTGAAATACAGAAAACTGCCAAAAATCCCTTGATTTCCGTAGTTTTTCCCTACATTTGCGCTCCCAAAACGGGGAGCTTTCCGAAGCTCAAATTGCCCAAACGGCCCCCTAAGTGTGTTGCCTGTGCAGCGCCGCCATCAGGGTATCATCTTAAAGCGCATACAAATGCCAAAGGTAAAAACGAACTCAAGTGCCAAAAAAAGGTTTAAAGTAACCGGCACAGGTAAGATCATGCATCAGAAGAGTTTCAAGCGTCACATCCTCACAAAAAAATCTAAGAAACGTAAGCGTAACATGCGTAAGGACGGAGAAGTAGCACAATCTCATGTACACTTTGTAAAACGTTTATTGCGTCTTAAATAAGATGCATCCGTAAACAAACATTTATAATTTAAAAACATTCAGATATGCCCCGTTCAGTAAACTCAGTTGCGTCTAAAGCACGTCGCAAAAGAATTCTTAAGCAAGCCAAAGGCTTTTATGGTAAACGTAAAAACGTTTACACCGTTGCTAAAAACGTTGTAGAAAAAGGTATGACCTACAGTTATGTTGGTCGTAAATTAAAGAAAAGAGAATACCGTGCACTGTGGATCGCACGTATTAACGCTGCCGTTCGAGAAGAAGGGTTAACGTACTCTGTATTCATCAACAAACTCAAAGCCAAGAACATTGATCTGGATCGTAAGATCCTTGCAGATCTGGCAATGAACGAACCTGCCAGCTTTAAGAAACTGGTTGATTCAGTAAAATAAATCATCAATTGATTGATAGAAGCCCCGACTTTACAAGTCGGGGTTTTTTGTTTCTGGCTACTGGCTAAAGACTAGCGACTATCGGCTTGAATGTATTGGCTCGCAGCTCACAGCTTCTTCTTCCAAAAACTTCATGCCCTTGCATGCTTTTTTACAATAAGTTTGTGCAAAATTTTAAAGGTGACAAACGACCCACGTAATTTTCAACTGACCAACCAAACGTACACCGACCTGGTACATCAAACCTTCAATTTTCCGCAAGAAGATTTTCATTTGCAAAACGGTTACCTCCAGTTTAACAATCTTGACCTGAAAGCTCTGATCGACAAATATGGTACGCCGATGAAGCTTACCTATTTGCCGAAGATCGGGATGCAGATCAAAAAGGCGAAGAAGATGTTTGATGTTGCCTTTAAAAAACACAGGTACGAAGGCAAGTATTTTTATTGCTACTGTACCAAGAGCAGTCATTTTTCTTTTGTGGTGGAAGAAACCTTAAAGAATGAAGTGCATCTTGAAACGTCGTTTGCCTACGATATTGAGATCATCAACAAGTTGTATCAAAAGAAAAAGATCACCAAGGATATCCAGATCATTTGCAATGGATACAAACAGAAAAGTTACATCACACGTATTGCCAAGTTGTTGAACACCGGATTTAAAAATGTAACACCCATTCTTGATAACAAAGAAGAATTACAACAGTATAAAAAAACCGTAAAGGTTCCCTTTAAAGTGGGTATACGTGTAGCTGCAGAAGAAGAACCTAATTTTCCATTCTATACATCACGTCTCGGAATAAGAGCCAGAGATATTCTTGAATTTTATGTAGATAAGATCGAAGGAAACGAAGATCGTTTTCAGTTGAAGATGTTGCACATCTTTTTAAACAAGGGGATCAAAGATGATATTTATTACTGGAGTGAGTTGAATAAAGTAGTGAATCTCTATTGCCAGTTGAAGAAAATATGTCCGGAACTTGATTCAATTAATATCGGTGGCGGATTCCCCATCAAACATTCGTTAGGGTTTGATTATGACTATCAGTTCATGATCAACGAAATTGTATCAACCATCAAAAAAACCTGTAAGAAGGCGGGTGTGCCCATGCCGAATATTTATACAGAGTTTGGCAGCTTTACCGTTGGTGAAAGTATGGCGCATATCTATTCTGTACTGGCACAGAAAACACAGAACGATCGTGAGAACTGGTATATGATCGATTCGTCATTTATTACAACGTTACCTGATACCTGGGGTATTGGTGAAAAGTTTCTGATGATGCCGATTAATAAATGGGATAACGAATACCAACGTGTGGTGTTGGGCGGTATTACCTGCGACAGTCATGATTACTATGATTCAGAAGAACATATCAACGAAGTGTTTCTGCCCAAGTTAAACGGTGAGTCAGCAGCCGAGCCATTGTACGTAGGTTTTTTCCATACAGGTGCTTACCAGGATCAGATCAGCGGTTATGGTGGTATCAAGCATTGTATGATTCCTTCGCCCAAACATATTATTGTTGGCCACGATAAGAATGGCAAACTGGTTGACTGGGTGTATGCAAAAGAACAAACAGCGCAAAGCATGTTGAAGATATTGGGTTATTGATCAACCTGTATTGCAAATAAGAAAACGCCCCTTGATTTTTCAAGGGGCGTTTTCTTTATCTCAACTTCTGCTACTTACATATTTGGATTCGATGTACGGCTTGGTCGCTTACCACCACCTTGCTGTGTGTTGCCACCAGGATACTGCTGCGGGTAGTTGGGGTACTGAGGATATTGTTGCGGATACCTTCTTACGTTTCTGTCATCATCATCATCCCAATCCCTGTCTCTGTTGCCATGGTTGTGATTGCAATTCTTTTTTCCTTTAGCATAATCCTTTGCATGACCGCCATGTTTTTTCTTCGCTTGTCCGGGCGGCATTTTATGATTGCAGTTGTTATTATTGTTGTTGTTCCAGTTATCGTTTCGTTGATTACGAGGATAGGTCATTCGTCCATCTGGATTACGCACTGCTCCGTCCGGATATCTTGTTGTACCATTGGGGTATTGAATGGTGCCGTCGGGCCATTGGCGGCTGCCGTCCTGCCGTACAACAGGTTTGTTGGTTCTGCTGCCAAAAATATCGCCCGCTTTCGGGAAGATCTGAGCCGATGCGGTACTTGTAACAAACACCATCAGCACCAGTGACCATTTGTACAATTTTAGATTTCGCATAGTTTGTAATTTTTTATTCTTGTAATCCAAACAACCTGCCAAAGGTTTCAAACAAACGACATGAAGTACGTTCTTACGCTTTCTTTAACAACGGTATTGCTTAGTTCAGCCTATTCACAAAGCACGGAGGATTCTGTGAAGGCTGTTATTAACAATCTCTTTACAGCAATGAAAACAGCTGATTCTGTTGGCGTGAAAAATGTTTTTTCTGAATGGGCCGTTTTGCAAACCATTGGCCGAAACAAAGAAGGTGGAACCATGATCCGTACAGATGAAGTAGCCGGATTTGCATCGTTTGTTGGTAAATCAACAAAAGGAGATGCGGATGAGCGTATCAGTTTTGGTGCAGTGCATATTGATGGTGCATTGGCAAGTGTGTGGACGCCTTATCAATTTTATTACAAAGGGAATTTCAGTCATTGCGGAGTTAACTCATTTCAGTTGGTACGTATCAACGGCCAATGGAAAATTCAATACTTGATCGATACCAGAAGAAAAGATAATTGCAATTAATTTTTCTTACTTAAATCGAAAGGCCCCGTTGTAAAACGGGGCCTTTTTTATTTTTTTCTAGAACGGTATTTCTTATTGACTTTCGGATCATCGAAATATTTATTTGCATCTTTTTCGTCGCTTACTTCAATTTCTTCGAGTGGTACATCGATCAGTTGTAATTGTATTTGTTTCAGATCGGTTCGGAGTTTTGTTGTTTTCGCAATAATATCCGGATCTTTTTCTCCAATCAAACCATTTTCTGAAAGTATATATTCGAGCTTTCTGATGCTGGTACGTACCTGCGAAACGGAGTTTTGATCATTTACTTTATTTGGTGCAACGGCTTCTTTCACCGGCACCAATGTTACACCCACTGCAGGTAGTACACGACCCACATTTTTCTGACTATCGTTGGTAGAAGTACTGAGAATTGTTCCGGCCAATGCTGAAGAAGAAGAAGTCATATCAAACGCAACCCGTCTGTTTCTCGTTTTTTTGATCTTCTTATCCATGGTACGGAATGTAAATTTCAATTGCTGAATATAACGGTTGTAATCAGAAACAAGTTTATCGTATTCCTGTCGTTTCAGCGGATAGTTGATGGCATCCTTCACAATTACACGTACCACGGCCGTATCTTTATTTCGGAATTTATCTGAACCAATAAATAGCAGATTAAAGGTTCTTTCTTTACTTGCGTCATTGTCTTTCACAAAGTCGTATGGGATCCACCATACAAATTCATCTTTGCAACTGTTGATGGGATAAGTGGGTGTAATAGGAATACTGCTTTCAAAATTGATGTATTCAATCGGGAAATTTCCGTTTTCGCAATTCAGTATAAACCGTGTTGTGTCACCTTCGTAAACAGTAACAGTGGATGAAACAGATGGACGTATTTTGGAGGCAATGATCTCGGTGTTGAAAAATACGATCGTAAAGAAAGTATCGAGCTTTTCTTCTGCCTTATTTAAATTCTGAACACCTACCTGCACTTTGTATTCAACATCATACTTCAATCGTCCTGATAGAAAATAAGCTTTGTCCGCTTTAAATGTCAACAACCCGTTGTCTTTGTTGATCCGTAATCCAACCGGTGAATTTTTCAGGTACCAGTAATAATCCTTGAGTTCTTTGTTGATTTCTAATTTATAACTCAGCGAACTATCCACATGCATTGTGAAATATGGGTTCAGGTTACGGATACGCAGCACCGTATCCACATTCACGGGTTCTGAGGGAATTGTATCAGTTAATACATCCTGTGCTTTGCCAGCAACCACCAGAAAGCATCCAAGTAAAAAGGTTAAAGAGGTTTTCATGTCGATACCGGCGAAGATAACCATCAATGGGGAAACAGTTGTTAACACAAATAAAAAACCCCGTTGTAAAAACAACGGGGGATAACCAAAACCAACTGCTATAAAACAAGCTATATGAAAGTGATTACTGAATACTGATTGTTTTCACGGGTTGTTTTTCTTCTACTTGTTTTGGAAGATAAAGTTTCAGCAAACCGTTTTCGTATTTCGCCTGGATGCCTTCTGCATTAATTTTTTCATCTACAGTAAAGCTGCGTTTGAAGCTTTGGTAGCTGAATTCACGACGAACTACTTTCACATCTTCATTCTTTGTTTCTTCTTTTTTCTCGTAGCTGATGGTGAGCAAACCTTTGTCGACACTAATGTTGAAATCTTCTTTGTTGCGCCCGGGAGCATTCAGTTCCAGGTGATACGCATCAGTAGTTTCAAGAATGTTTACCGCTGGCGAAAAAATGTTGTTGACTGTTTTGCCAAAGGCTGGCAATTCATTGAAAAACTCATCAAAAAAAGTATTGATGTTTTTCTGAACCGGGCTGTGCAATTTTACCATTGTCATAGTATTAAAGTTTTAATTGTTTTTAATAATGGTATGAAATCATCAAAGGATATTCCAACAGGGTTTTGTACGCCGTGATTTCCGATTTGTAAAAATAAATGCGACAAAAAGTCTACTTATCTGCAATAAGTGTGTCAAAATTTCTTTTTTCGCTGATTGAATTTTCAATTCCTGTAGCTTTGCATAAATTTTAAAATACTTTCAACTATGTATCCAGCAGAAATAGTAATCCCGATGAAGGGTGAAATGACAGAAGGAGGATTTGATGAATTATTATCAGCAGACGCAGTAGATACGGCATTAACACAGCAAGGTACCAGCCTTGTGTTCATTAATTCAGTGTGTGGTTGTGCTGCAGGCAGTGCCCGTCCTGGTGTTTTGATGGCTGTAAACAACAGCAGTAAGCGTCCAGATCATTTATTGACCAGCTTTGCAGGTTTTGATATTGATGCAGTGAAAAAGATCCGTGAGCATTTGTTGCCTTACCCACCAAGCTCACCAGCCATCGCTCTGTTTAAAGATGGTCAGTTGGTTCATTTTATTGAGCGTCATAACATCGAAGGTCGTCCTGCGCAAATGATTGCACAGAACCTCATCAGTGCATTTGAAGAGCATTGCAATTAATTGTTGCAACTGTTCTTGTATTATAGAATTGATCCCTCAACCATCCGTTGAGGGATTTTTATTTCGTAGATTCGCAGTTGCTGCAAGCCAAGCTATCGTTTCCCGTTTTGCGGGAAGAGGAAAGTCCGGACAGCACAGAGCAACGTACCGGTGAAGAGCCGGGTGTTTCGAAAGGAGCAACAGAAAGTGCCACAGAAAATAACTACCACACTTGTGTGGAAAAGGTGAAAACGTAGAGTAAGAGCCTACGGGTTATGATAGCAATGTTGTAACGGGGTAAACCTTGCGTGCTGAAATGCCACATAAACCGTCGCTTGAGAACGGCTCGTTCGATGACGGAGGGTAGGCAGATTGATCCTTCAGCGTAAGTTGTTGGACAGATAAATGATAGCTCCGTTCACCTTGCGCAAGCATTGGTGGATATGACAAAATCCGGCTTACAGGTTTGCAGTATTTTTAAACATCGGGCCCCCGTTACAACGGGGGCCCGACCATTTAGAGATAACGTTCTTCTAATATTCGTTTGTGATGCAGGAAATGCCCAAGCGTGACAAAACCCAATGCATTTACGGTTATAGCATGTGTGTTGGCGGTGCCGCTTGTATTGAGGTCTTTATCAGTAAAGCTGTTAAACAGAAATTCAGAGCTTTTGCGTACAGCTCTCATTTCGTCAGCTAAAGATGCAAGGCTGCGTTTACTAACATCTGCTACAGCAGCGTATTCGTTTTCATCAAAGCCTGAAAGAGGAGCAGGACTTTGGCGTGCAAACCACAATGCCCGATGTGCGAATATGCGTTCTGTATCAATCATGTGTTGTAACAACTCCTTCACTGTCCATTTGCCTTCGGCATATGCGTAGTCAGCTTTAGATTCGGGAATGGAAGTAAGAAATGAATCAAGTATTAAAGATTGCTGAAGGAATGCATTACGGACATCGTCTTCCGGCACATTCTTGACATAATTGTGGTAATACAGAGCATAGTCATGCGTGGTTGGTCTTGGCATATGAAAAGGTTTTTTAGAACACAGTAACAGCAAACATCTGCAATTATTGTAAACTTAAAAAAAATCCCGCTTCGCAGCGGGACCTTTTAGAAAATCATTAACCTTTTTGTGATTTATTCACTTTCGGTTTTGGTTGCGGCGATGGGTTACTTAAGGTTTTACGTTCGCCTTTTAAAGTAGCGGCAATCTTAATCGATTCATATGCATTCAACAAACCACCTGTGCGACTGAAATTTGCAAAGTCTTCTTTTATTTCGCTGCCAGGTTTTGTTACCTGCATGTTTGGATTCTGTGCGCCTTTCTCAATGCAATACTTTACCTGCTCTGCACTTAGTTCAGGATAGTAAGAGAGTATAAAAGCAGCTAAACCAGCTACAACAGGGCTTGCCATACTTGTACCTTGTGCAAAGCCATAGGTATTGCCGCCGGGAATGGTTGAATAGATCTTTACACCGGGTGCAAATACATCCACTTCATTTTTACCATAGTTACTGAAATCTGCAGCCAGGCCACCAGTTTTTGGATCACCACTTGCACCAACAGTAATAAAGTTGCTTGCTTTTGTTTTTGTTTCTACAATATTCGGATTGGGAAAGTTTTCGGAGCTGTCAACATTTTTTCCATCATTACCTGCAGCATGCACTAATAATACGCCTTTGCTTTGTGCATAACGTACAGCATCATCTACCCATTTCTTTTGGGGCGAAAAACTTTTACCAAAACTCATGTTAATGATCTTGGCACCGTTATCAACCGCATAGCGAATAGCGAGTGCAATGTCTTTATCGTGCTCGTCACCATCAGGAACTGCACGGATGCTCATGATGCGTACATCGTTTGCCACACCATCCACACCAATACCATTGTTACGTGCAGCAGCAATAATACCTGCCACATGCGTTCCATGGAAAGGAGTGTTGGCCATTACATCGGGGTTGCCATAAAAACGATCGTTGAAGTCGTAGTAATTATCTTTTACAATTTCACCACGATAATCTTTCGGTGCAATTTGTGATGCTTCTGCTTTTTTCTCCTGTCCTTTAAAATAGCTGCTGAACTCTTTAATGATAAAATCGTTGGTTGCATCCATCATTTCAAATCCTCTGAAGAGTGCAAGCATGGTTGATTTTGCATCTGCGTCTTTTGAGTTGGCCGGTTTAAAAGTTACCAGATCGTTTCCATTATACTCCGGTTTGAATTTCTCTTTCAATACACTGTCAGCTATTGAAGACTTATTGTAGAGCGAACGAAGAAACAAAACCTGTGATTGCGCTTCAGTTGAACCGTGTTCAATATCGCCCTGTGTTTTTTTGTAGATGCGGTATTCTTCTTTTTCAATAGCAGATAATTTGCTTTCATCCACCTCGCCACCATATTTTGGTTTGAGTGCATGATACAAACGTGCCGCTTCGTAAGAATCTTCTTTTACATTCTGGCCGTCTTTTCCTCCCAGGAAATTCCAACCAAAATAATCATCTACGTATCCGTTTTTATCATCGTCGATGCCATTGTTTGGAATCTCTTTCGGGTTGCGCCAGAGAACGGGTTTGAGATCTTCGTGGAGTGTATCAATACCACTGTCAATAACTGCTACAATAATAGTTGTGCTTTTCCGGTTTTTGACAAACTCAAAAGCCTGCTGCATGCTGATACCATAAAATCCATCGGTTGATTGATCTCTCAGGTGCCATCCTTTCAACTGGTCTTCTTTTACGGACGTTTGAGCGAGGGAAAGGGTAGCAGAGAGGGTAAAGATTGTGCTGACAAGCAATAATTTGTTGAACTGCATATGTTTTTCTGATTTAAAACGATTTGTAAAATTGCAGCTTGTTGGGCAAATAAACATACCGTTTACCCACATTTTGCAGAATTTTTTAAGTGAAACAGCCGGCGTTCTTTTTGGAACATCGGCTGTTGTTTAGTCGTTAAAACGAACGGTTGTAGCTGTTAATGCTTACTTAAATATCGAACTTAATTCCCTGAGCCAGAGGCAGATTTGTTGAATAATTGATGGTGTTGGTTTGCCGGCGCATGTAATTTTTCCAGGCATCGCTGCCGCTTTCACGTCCGCCACCGGTTTCTTTTTCGCCGCCAAAGGCACCGCCTATCTCAGCACCGCTGGTTCCGATATTTACATTGGCAATTCCACAATCACTGCCTGCAACAGATAAAAACTGTTCAGCTTCACGCAGATTCAAGGTCATGATGGAAGATGATAAGCCCTGTGGTACTCCATTCTGAATAGCGATCGCTTCATCAATGGTTTTGTATTTCAACAAATAGAGAATAGGAGCAAAGGTTTCATGCTCAACAATTTTGAAATTTGGTTTTGCTTCAGCAATACATGGTTTTACATAACATCCACTTTCATAACCGGCTCCTGATAATACGCCGCCTTCCACAATAAAATGTCCACCTTCAGCTTTACATTCTTCAATGGCTTTGCTGTATGCTTTTACTGCATCTGTATCGATCAACGGACCAACATGATTGCTTTCATTCAATGGATCGCCAATGCTTAACTGCTTGTATGCCGCAACGAGTTTTTCTTTTACAGTATCATAGATCGACTCATGAATAATTAAACGACGTGTTGTAGTGCAACGTTGTCCTGCAGTACCAACTGCACCAAACACAGCACCACGGATTGCAATATTCAAATCTGCATGTTCACTAATGATGATGGCATTGTTACCACCAAGTTCCAATAAACTTCTGCCTAAACGTTGGCCAACTGCTGCACCAACTGCTTTACCCATTCTTGTACTTCCTGTTGCAGAAACCAAGGGAACTCTTGTATCGTTACTCATCCATTCACCAATTTCTCTGCCGCCTTGAATTAAACAGCTTACTCCTTCGGGTACATTATTTTTTGCAAACACTTCTGCAACGATGTGTTGACAGGCGATGCCACACAACGGTGTTTTTTCTGATGGTTTCCAGATGCACACATCTCCACATATCCATGCAAGCATCGTATTCCAGCTCCACACTGCAACAGGAAAATTGAAGGCAGAAATAATTCCAACAATACCTAACGGATGCCATTGCTCATACATGCGATGCAAGGGACGTTCGCTGTGCATTGTTAATCCATGTAACTGACGGGAAAGGCCAACTGCAAAATCGCAGATGTCGATCATTTCCTGTACTTCACCATAACCTTCCTGTAAACTTTTACCCATTTCATACGAAACCAATCGACCAAGCGGTTCTTTCTTTGCACGTAATGCTTCACCGATCTGGCGAACGATTTCACCACGTTTTGGTGCAGGCCATGTGCGCCATTCTGCAAAGGCGGCTTGCGCTTTTGCAATCACTGTTTCATAAGTTGCTTTATCGGCAGAAGTAACAGAAGCAATTGCTTTTCCATCAACAGGCGAGGAGGAGGTAATCGTTTCGCCGGTTGATGTTAACCAGTTTACACCTGTTGAAACACCGCTCGTTCTGTTTGCTTAATTCCGAGTTGTTTGAATAAAATCGTGCATACGATCAATCGTTTTAAATAGGGTGCAAATATCCAGAAAATTAGTTTGGATAAAAGAAGGGGTGAGTTTTGACCCACCCCTTTCAATCATTTTTGTGTGTAACACGCTGAAACCCCTCCAGGGAGGGGATAAACAGTCTGAATTTTTATAAGTTCACTTTTACTCCACCCATTACCCAACGTGTTGGCATAATGCTGCCGAGCAGATCGCTGTAACGACGGTTGAAAATATTATCGGCCTGTACAAATACACCCAATTTATCTTTGCAGGAGAAAGAAATCTACACGTGTATTCAAAATAAAATAATTGGCACTAACCGGAACAGTAATCCTGCTGGTGCTTGTTGTGGTCTTCTGGCTTTGAATAATCCATTTGTACTCACTGCAAGTTTTTTGTAACGGTACATCACATTAAAGTTGATCAGTTCTCTTGCATGATTTGAAACATAAATCGAAGGGATCGTATCACTGCTGCGGCTACGCATCCATACAAAACCAAGACCTCCTGTAAGTGATTGCTGTTCGTTGAATTGATGTGTGTATTGAATATCCGTTTCAATACCTGTGGTGTTTACTTTGTCAATATTCTTGGCGAGTTCATATGTATTTGGCCTGTTGCTGGTGGAGTGGGAGTAGGGTTAAGGTTATCCTTTCGTGGCATATTTGCATAGGGTGTTATTACATAATCAATCAGATTTTCTGGAAATCGTTCAAACCAGGTGATTGAAATTTTCAGTGAGCTATTAATAAAATAATCAGCACCAACTTCATAGCTTAATGATGTTTCTGATATAAGATCCGGATTACCAATGCGACCTGATTTAAGTCCGGTTCTGTTGTAGTTATTAAAACGTTCTGTGAAATCTGCATCTCTTGTTGTGCGTCCCACACTTCCACGCAATAACAATGATTCGATAACGATAAGATGCATTCAATTGTGGAATTAATTTCCCAACCGGCACGTTCGTTCCAGTCAACTCGCAATGCCGGATTCAATTGCAATGCTTTTCCGATCTTTTGATTCAACACAACAAATGCACCTGCATTCGATACTTCATGATTGCCTCGTCGTTCGAAATCAATTTTACGGCTAATGAATTGTACACCTGATGTAATGGTTGATTGATCATTGATCTGTATAGTCATGTAGTGCTAAAGCCTGGCAATAGTGAAGAGTTATTAAGTTGGCACTAACCAACTTTATAGAAGCGATATATATCATTTGCTTCTTTATAACCCGCATCAAATGAAAAACGGTGTTTGTTTTTTTCGTGCATGAATTTGAAATGATGCCAACGACTGATGACTGATTCTGTTGCCGAGTCGATAGGTCAGGTCTGTATAGAAATTCTGTGCATTAAAAGCACGGTCATCATAACCAAAGCGATACGCAACACTTGTATTTTCGCCAAGCTTTTGTTTTACTGACGCCGAAATTGTTGTGAGATTGTGATAGCCTTTTGTGCCACGCAGTTGTTGGCCTTTGGTGTTATTGGTAATTATACCAACAGATGCAGTTGTATTCTTCTGGTGAATAAATGCACCGGCTTGTGCATTGAATAAACCAAAATCGCCCGCAGTTAATTGTGCATTGATCTTATGTCCGTTGGTTTGTTTCTTTAGTAGCAAATGTTTTGCTGATAATATGTATTACACCACCAACTGCTTCTGTACCATAAATAGCTGATGAAGCACCTTTCAATACTTCTATACGATCGATCTCAGCAGGAGAGATGGGAATATAAGAACTGAAATGACCTGTTAACGGATCGTTTAAACGAATACCATCCAATATCACCAACACCTGTTGAAATGTACCACCACGAATCGTGAAGTCAGCCTGTGTCCCCATTGGTCCACGGCTTTGCACTTCCACACCTGGTACATAACGAAGCAATTCATCGATCGACTGCACAGGAAGTTTTTGCAGTGCATCGCCCTTAATAATTAAAATATTGCGACCCGTCTTTGAAGCACTAACCGGAGTTAAAGATGCAGTAACAGTAATAGGATCGAGTTCAATTTCCTTTTCCTGTGCAAACTGTTGTTGAGTAAATACTCATGAAAGCAATACTCGATGAGTTGAGAGTTTTAGCAGTTTCATCGTTTTAGGTTTATAATCGCCGCAAAGATATAGGGAGTAGATGTGTAAATGGCTGATTTTTCTCAATGGAAAATGCTAATGAATGAGTGTTATTGTTTTATGCAATAGGTTGAATAGGTAAGCAGAACTACAACTTTCTTTACAATGTAATTAATCAAACTCTTACCACGTCATGTCGACGAAGGAGACATCTCTAAAATTCAAGAGAGTTAAGTATTAAGATTCTAATTAAATTATTTCAGTACAGTTTTTCGGAGGTGTATCCCTCGTCGGTATGACACAGTTTGATGAAAGGTTACATTATCGTATATGTCGCCTGCTAATAAAAAAGCCCCGTTTATAAAACGGAGCTCATACTTATTTCTTCTTCGCTGCTTTCTTTGGCGCAGCTTTCTTACTGGCTGCTTCTGACCGCTTTCTTCTTCGTTGCCGCTTTTTTTGCAGCTGCTTTTATTTGTTTGGAGAAAGCGCCCGGCATTTGCACTTCGATCATTTTCTTAATGTCTTCCACCGGCATTTGTGCTACTTCTTCAGTGGTATATTTTTCACCGTCTTTTTTCTTATCGATCTTCAGCATCTTTTTACCAAAGCGGATGAAGGGGCCCCAACGTCCGTTCTCTACTGCAATATTTTCATCGGGCCAACGAACAATAAAACGATTGGCTTCTTTCTCAACCTTTGCTTCGATCAATTCATTGATATCGTTCGCAGAAAGATTTTCAAAATCGTAACGCTTAGGAACATTGATAAACAAACCATCCCATTTAATGAACGGACCAAAACGTCCTTTACCTTTTGTTACCGGTTTGTTTTCAAACATGGCGACAGGTGCATCAGCAGTTTGTTTTTCTTTGATGAGTTCAATGGCTCTGTCCATCGTTACTTCCAATGGTTCTTCGCAGGGCGGCACCGGGAACTGGAGCAACGGATTCCTTCCTGCCCACTTCCAGGGCACGCGACTGCGGCCCGAAGGGTCGCCGATCCTCGATTTGAACGCACCGTCGAACAAATCCCGCGATCACCAGCGTGAGTTCCTCGACGAACTCGCGGCACTTAACGGCGAACACGCGAAACAGCACCCGGAGCACCGCGAGTTGGCCGCGCGGATGGAAAGCTACGAACTGGCCTTCCGAATGCAAACGGAAGTGCCCGACCTGGTGAATCTGAAGACCGAGACGAAGGCCACGCAGGAGATGTACGGGCTGCATGAGAAGGAGACCGCCACGTTTGGCCGGCAGTGCTTGCTCGCGCGGAAGATGGTTGAGAAGGGGGTGCGGTTCGTCCAGATTTTCAGCGGCGGGTGGGACAGCCACGATTACCTCGAACGCGGACACGCCTCCCGGATCAAGAGCGTGGACAAGCCGTTCGCGGCGCTGATCAAGGATCTGAAGCGGCACGGGATGCTCGACGACACGCTGGTCGTCTGGACCGGCGAGTTCGGCCGTACGCCGGACAACAACAAGCGTGGCGGCGTGTACTCGCTCGGCCGCGGGCACAACGTGAATGCGATGGGCATGATGCTCGCCGGCGGCGGGGTGAGGAAGGGAGCGGTCGTCGGCGCCACCGACGAACTCGGAGACGCGCGGTGGAGGTGCACCATCCGATCCGCGATCTCCACGTCACGCTGCTGCATCTGCTCGGCCTGGACGACAATTTAAGCTGACCTATCTCCACGCCGGCCGGTACAAGCAACTCAGCCAGTTCGGCGGCAAGGTCATCAAGGAATTGATCGCTTGAGAGCGAACCCGGCCGGCGTAACTGTCGCGCGAAGTCCACCTGAGTTTGTCATTCGCCGATGGATGGAGAAGGGTCGATGAGTCGTCCCGTTGACTCCGGCCAGCTGCGGGATGGGAGCTGATTGTGCTCGCGAGTTGTCCGGCCTCGGGTATGATTATGCCCTCATGACGCGCGGAGAGGACCAACTCAGCGTGTGGTTGCCGTCGACGAAGGTCCTGTTCTGCGGCGATTCGTTCTACAAGTCGTTTCCGAACCTGGGATCCCCCTATCGCTATGTCCGCGACTGGTTCACGAGCGTCGACAAAATGAACAAGGAAGGAACCGCACACTTGGTCGCCGCGCATACGCGGCCGAGCAGCGGCACTCAAGCCAAGGGCGAAGTCCCCGAAAGGCCAGCCAAACGGGACGGGCTTTCGGGGCTTCTGTGTGTGGCGGGAGTGTATCGGAATCGAACCGACTGGGAGCGTTGTTCACACCCCCCGCTGGTTTTGAAGACCAGGGCCGGCACCAGCCGTGCAAACACTCCCGAAGGTTGCGGCCGCCGTCATTCGTAATCGCTGCGGCTCTGATCCTTCATCTTGCTCACGTCCGAGTTCTCCGCCACCTTGATCACCGGGATGTACGCGCGGCCCGCGCGGTGCCGGCACGTATTGGATCTGACCCTTCACGCTCACCCACGCCATGTCGTCGAAATCACTCAGTGCGTACGGCGTGATGATCCGCACCTTCAGCGGGATCGTGTCCGCGGCACAGCACGTCATGCGGAGGCGGAACGAGGAATTCCTTGTCGCCGAGGCGGCGGAAGCGGCCTTCGAGAGTGCGGTCTGGCCTTCAAACTAGTGGCGCTTCTCCTCACTCATCGCGGCGTCGTTCAGGTCGTTGAAGCTCAGCACGGCACGCCCTTGCCGGTCGCGACCGACCCGACGTCCACGTCGAGCGCTCCTCCTTCGCCATCATTTTGCGATCCGCTCGGTGCTGAACCCCGGTTCGGCACGCCGATCAGGTACAGCGCCACCGGGAAGAACAGCACCATCATCCGCGCGAACACCCAGGTCAGGTCGTGGCTGTGCCCGTGGTCGTCGGCCGCGTGGTCGTGATCGTGGTGCTGTTGGTCGTCGGCATGGGCGTGGTCGTGGGCGTGATCGTGGTTGCAGTCGGGGCCGTGATCGTGCGGGTGGTCGTGGGCGTGCAGGTGGATCCGGGTGGCCGTGCTCGTCGGCGGGGTCGTGGTCGTGGTCGCAGTCGGGGCCGTGGACGTGAGGGTGAGGTGCGTGGGCCTGTCCGGCCTCCTGCCACACGGCCACCGCCCGCACCGCGACCAGGACCAGCACCGCGATGCCGCCGATCAGGACCGGCAGGTGGAACGGCGCCGCCAGCATGTAGTTCAGCTTCCCGTCGCGGTACATCAGGATGCCGACCGCGCCGAGGCCGACGACGAAGATCGTCAGCAATTGCTCGACGAAGTAGTCGCGGGCCGATTCGCCGTGGTGGTGATGGTCGTGGGCCATGTCGGCCTCCGGTCGGGGGTCAGGTGCCGGTCGGCAGTCCACTCCAGCCGTTCACCTGGTACACGAGGTGTACCGCCACGCAGTAGATGAGTACCTGCACGACGACGCAGACGACGATGATGCCGATCAGCTTCGGCGCGGAACACGCGGGTGTACATCAGCAGCAGCTTGAGGTCGAGCATCGGACCGAGGACGAGGAACGCCAGTCTTCGCCGAGAGGTGCATCTTGGTGAAGCTGGCGGCCACGAAGGCGTCGGCCTCGCTGCACAGGCACATCAGCACCGCGAGCCACCATCATCACCGGGATCGCCAGGAACGGCTGCTCGCGCGACAGCTGCTCGGTCTGGTCCGGCGGTGATGTACAGCTTGGCGACCGCGGCCAGCACCGACGCCGAGGATCAGGAACACGGTGATGTCCACGAAGTCGTGGACGCGCCGTCGACGGAGATGTTGCCCACCCGCTTCAGAG
This sequence comes from uncultured Bacteroidota bacterium, assembly GCA_963830845.1. Classification (GTDB taxonomy): domain Bacteria; phylum Bacteroidota; class Bacteroidia; order Chitinophagales; family Chitinophagaceae; genus Lacibacter. The sequence goes on from CAWHOR010000077.1 coordinate 149,331, forward strand.
CGAGCGGCTTCCGGACCGCTCGGGGCGTCGGCTCGGCGGCAGCGACAGGTTCGGCGCCGGCGGCGGCACCGCGATCGGGTTCGAGCAGCGCGGTGCCGTGCTTCACCCACAACTGCTGCACGACCAGCGCCGGTGACGACGGCGACGACGAACCCGAGCCCGACGCGGAGGCCGACCATCTCGAGCGCCGATGCCGTGTCGGCGCAGAACGCGACGCAGGTGCTGAAGATGACGACGAGGTTGATGATCGGCCCGGCGAGCATGTACGCGATGCAGCACGACAGCGGCAGCCCCTTCCGGAGCAGCCGCCGCATGACGACGACGATGCCGCACTCGCACATCGGGAAGATGAGCCCGAGCACGGCCGCCGATCATGACGGCCGGCACGACCGGTCTTCGGCAGGAATTTCGTGATCGCCTGCTGCGGCAGGAACTCTTCGAGAATGCCGGCGACGACCGCGCCGAGGACGATGAACGGCATCGCCTCCCAGAGGACGGCGGAGAAGTGATGATGAAGTCGAGGATGTCCTTCACCGGGACACCGCCGCGATCGGGTGGGGGAACGGTCTCGGTCCAGTTCGCCGAGGGCAGGGGAGTTCATTCTAGCGGAGCGGCACGGTCGGGGCGCGGCGACGGCAACCCGGCCCACCACCGCGGTCGCCGCGAAGATTCCCACACAGACGACGACGATCGTGCCGCTGGGCCCGAACTTCACGGGCTCGCTGCCGCCGATGCGAACGCTGACGGCCGTACTGAGGTAGAAACCGAGCAACCCAGACGCGATACAGAAGAAGACCGTGAGCCAGAAGAGCTGTCGCAGGTTGCTTGCGACTTGGACACACCACGGCCGCCGGCACCACGAGCAAGGCGTTGATCAGCAGGCACCCACGGCTTTCAGGGAGAGATTGACCACGAGCGCGAGCAGGATGATGAACAGGTAGTTGTTCAACCGCAAACTCACACGGGCAAG
>CAWHOR010000078.1:0-11458 GCA_963830845.1 uncultured Bacteroidota bacterium
GCACAAAAGAGTTGGCAAGTAGTAGCAGGCTTTGATTATAATTTCAAAGGCTGGGGCAACCGTCCGTTTAAATTGCAGGCCGAAGCGTATTACAAACACATGTATGATATTGTGCCGTATGATGTAGACAATGTGCGCATCCGTTATTTCGGCAGCAACAGTGCCAAAGCCTATGCAACAGGTATTGAAGCACGTTTGTTTGGCGAGTTGGTGAAAGATGCAGAAAGCTGGGTAAGTATTGGTATTATGCGTACACGTGAAAATTTAGACAATGATCAGTGGTATAATTATACATTGGATTCATTGAACCAACCAATCGACAGCACATTGGTACAAGGTGGCTGGATCAGACGACCGACCGATCGCTTCCTCACTTTTGGCATGTTCTACCAGGATTATCTTTCTACCAATAAGAACTTTAAGTTCTCGATGAACTTTTTATATGGCACCAATCTTCCTTACAATATTCCCAACAGTTCGAAGTACCGGAATGCATTGACCATCGATCCCTATATCCGTGTCGATTTTGGCTTCAGTGCATTACTGCTCGATGGTGAAAAAAGCAAACGCCGCAGCCGCAATCCTTTTCGTGAGTTCAATAATATCTGGGCCAGCTTAGAAATCTTTAATGTCATCGATCGACCCAATACCATTTCTTATTTGCTGATCAAAGATTTCAGTAACACTATTTTTTCAATCCCCAATCGTTTAACACCAAGGCTGATCAACTTTAAGATTGTGGCGAGGTGGTAAAACAGCCGGGAGTTTTTAGTTTCTAGTTGATAGTTTGCCGAGCTGCAGAATGTTTATCCCCTCTCGGGAGGGGTGTCAGACTGTTGAACAAAAGAATGATTGAAAGGGGTGGGTTGAACAATTTAAATATTGGCTAAAAAATATAAATGTGAAAACAACAGCAGAATTAAAATTTGCCAGAATTATTAAAGAAGGATTTCAGGAAATTCTAAAGCCTTTAGGTTTCAAGAAAAAAGGAAACAATTTCTATTTGCAGCTAGCAGAGTTAGGTCAGATTATCAATATTCAAAAGAGTGCTTTTTACTCAAAAGAGAAAATTCATTTTACAATTAACACGGGCGTTTTTATTCCTGAATATTGGTTGGCTTTTTACAATTTTCACGACGGAACGCTACCTGCTTTTCCGACTGAACCTGAATGCTTGGTAAGAAAAAGAATTGGTGAACTAAAGAATCAAAACGATATGTGGTATGATATAATGGAAGCTACAGATGAAAATACAATGATGAGTGAGATGAAAGAAAATCTTGAACAATTTATATTGCCCCATTTTGACAGGCTAAAAACAACGACCCAATTTCTGGAATTAATTGAAGCCGAAAACTTACTAAGTGGAGTCTTTGAAAAATTGATCGTTTATAGCGAGTTCAAACTTATTGATAAGGCGCAAAAAGAATATGATAAATTATTAATGGAAAAGCAAAATCCTAACCGCCTTGCATCTTTAAAAGAATATGGCCGACAGTATGGCTTAAATATGTCACCTCTCTGACTTTGATTCCACCCAATCCCACCCTATCTTTATCTCGTAAATTCAGGAGTATGAAAACATTTATCACCGCCACCGTATTTTTCTTTACTGCTGTAACTGGTTTTGCGCAGGCAAATGATCCGTATCTCGTATTTCCGATTGAACTGAAATTTTTCCAGGCGCAAAAAACAAGTCAGTTCAATGTGTTGCGTTGGTTAGCTCCCTGCACATCCGATTTTGCAGCATTTGAAATTCAACATTCCAGCGACAATCAAAATTTCACCGTACTACATAGTTTTACTGCCGACCAGATTCGTTGTGCCGAGCCTTTTGATTATACCGATCTGCAACGTCGTGAAGGAACCAATTATTACCGCATTAAACTTACAACACCAGCCAATACATCTGTCAACTCATTCATTGTTGCGGTACTCAATGGAAGTAAAGGATTTGCATTAAATGCATTGTTACCATCGCTTGTGCGTTCAACTGCTGTACTCAGTATTTCATCAGCTGAAACTGACAGACTTCAACTGATTGTTACCGACATCAGCGGTAAACGTTATACGGTTCGGCAGGAACAATTACAGGCAGGAAGTAATCAGGTACAATTGAACCTTCAAAGCCTACCCGCCGGCCAGTACATTTTACAGGTCAACAACAGCAAAGGCGATCAGCAACAGCTGCGTTTTCTTAAACAATAAAACAATTCAAATCAAGGTTGCCAACCTTTGAAAGGTTGGCAACCTTACGTGCAATAAAAACAATCCATTGTTTTGGTGATGCTGCATTTATTTCAGTAGATTAGATCACCAAAACGATTGTCATGCGCCCATCCACTCCTCTGCAACAGTTCCTGAAAAACGAGCAGGAATATTCTAACGATCTTTATTTACGTCAACCTTTCAATGGTGAATGGACCACCTGGACCTGGAAACAGGCGGCTGATGAAAGCAGACGTATCGCCACTGCACTTCATTCGCTGCAATTACCCAAAGGTTCGCATGTAGCTATTCTCTCAAAAAACTGTGCGCATTGGATGATGGCGGATCTGGCCATCATGATGGCGGGCTGCATTTCAATTCCTATTTATCCTACATTAACAGCGGCATCCATTCAACCAATTCTGGAACACAGTGATGCAAAAGTAATTTTCATTGGCAAACTGGATGATTTCAAATCACAGGAATCAGGCATTCCGCCACAACTGATCCGCATTGGTTTTGATGCATACGAACGAAACGAACCTTACAACTGGAGTGAGTTGATACAGCAGCATCAACCGATGCAACATACACATCAATGGCAGCCGGATGAATTAATGACGATCATTTATACATCGGGCACAACAGGTAAACCAAAAGGTGTAATGCATACAGCCGGTAATTTTGATCGTATACTGCAAACGGCTACTGCTGAATTGCGTTTACCACATCGTTCTGCGTTGATCTCCTATTTACCTCTCAGCCATATTGCAGAACGTGTGGGTATTGAAATGAACGGCCTTTACAATGGATCTGTTATTTCATTTGCTGAATCGGTTGATACGTTTGCAAAAAATGTAGCGGAAGTACAACCTGAATTGTTTTTTGCGGTGCCAAGATTATGGGGCAAATTCAGAGAAGGCATTTTGAAAAAGTTGCCACAAAAGAAATTGGATCTGTTATTGTCGATCCCAATCATCAACAACATCATTAAAAAAAGTATCAGGAAAAAACTGGGATTAGCAAGGGCTTCTCATATTTACAGTGCTTCCGCTCCTATTGCTGTTGATCTGTTGAAATGGTTTGCAAAACTGGATGTAAAAATTATCCAGGCATTGGGTATGACGGAAGATTGCGTATATGCACATTTCGAACGACCGTTTGATTTTCGTCATGGTTCGGTTGGAAAACCATTCAGCGGATTGCATGTAAAAATCTCAGACGAAGGTGAGCTACGGGTGAAGAGTGAAAGTAATATGAAAGGTTATTACAAAGAACCGGAGATGACTGCTGAAATGTTTGATGAAGAAGGCTATTTAAAAACAGGTGATATCTGCGAATATGATCACGATGGATTTTTATTTGTAACAGGACGTTTGAAAGATCAGTTTAAAACAGATAAAGGAAAATATATTTCGCCGGCACCCATTGAAATGAAAATACTGGCAAATGCCGATATTGAACAAACCTGTGTTGTGGGCATGAGTATTCCGCAGCCCATTGCTTTAATTACACTATCGGATATCGGTAAGCAAAAAACAACAGAAGAGATCAAGCAAAGTCTTGCTGAAACATTAGCTGCTATCAACCCACATCTTGAAAAACATGAACGTTTGGAAAAAGCGGTAGTGATGAAAGAAAACTGGACTATTGAAAACGGATTACTTACCCCCACACTGAAAGTAAAACGAAACCAGGTAGAAAAAATTCATCAACCGTTTTATCCGAAATGGTTTGCCATTGAAGGAAAAGTGATCTGGGAATATTAATCGTTTTGTTTGTCTTTACTTTGCAGCAATGGAATTACAAACAAAGTTTCAAACTTTCCGGTTTGGCGATTATCAGGTCAATGCGTTGGTACCCGATCCACTGCTACTGCAACAATGGCACACAAAACAACTGGAAACAGATTCATCAATAACTGCCCCTTACTGGGCACAGGTTTGGCCATCGGCTTTTGCACTTTGCGAATTCATTGCAACAGAACCTCAGTGGCTGGAGAATAAAAAAGTATTAGAACTTGCTGCGGGCTTGGGTTTGCCTTCTCTTTTAGCTGCACAAATTGCAACTGAAGTTGTATGCAGTGATTATGTGCCTGCTGCTGTTGAACTCATGCAACAATCAATCGAAAAAAATCAACTCACAAATATTAAAGCAACGGTAATTAATTGGAATAATATACCTGATGATCTGTCCTGTGATATTTTATTACTGAGCGATATCAATTACGAACCACAGGTATTTGAAACGGTGTTCAACGTCATAGTTTCGTTTATGCAAAAAGGAACAACGGTCATTCTATCTACACCACAACGGCTGATGGCAAAACCATTTATCGACCGGATATTACCGTATAGCATTTTCTGGGACGAAAAATTTGTAAGCAATACAACACCTGTTGTGGCCTGCTCCATTTATGTTTTAAAGGAGGAATGATTTTATTTCTTCAACACTTTTTCCAATCGTTTGAGATCGGTAATTTCTGCGGGAGATAAAATTTCGTTGTTGTCGTATTTGTTTTTTAAGTACAGCACTTGTTTGTGTTGCGGATATTTGTCAAGAATTGCATCGAGTACCGCACCAATGGCTTCATCTTTTGTAAAGAAAGCGGTGGGTGCCGATGCGGCGGCCCGTTCTCTCGTCGGTTTTTTCAGAATAATCGCTTCCAGTGTAGCAAGTTTGTGCTCAGGTATTTCCTGAACTTTTGCTGCTTTCTGCATCAGACCTTCCAATTGTTTTTTACTCAACCCACCACGCTCTTCATATTGAAATGCAAGACTTTTAATAAACGTTGAATCGGGTCGTGCGATTAACATTTGTTGTAACACATCCCGCACCACATCCACATCTGCTTTTTTACGTTGCATATTGTAAGTTACTGAAAAGCTGACCGGCTGTTATGAAACAACTGTTTCGCTTTTTATTTTATCAATCAAATCTCTGATCACAACCGATGCAGTTACTGCACCAAACACTGCCGGCAAATACGAGATTGTACCATAGGCCGATTTCTTATAATTTTTTCCATCGGTCAACATTAAACTTTCTTTGATGGGTGCTTCCGGTGAAAACACCACTTTCACTCCTTTGCGAATGCCATGTCCTTTCAATGTTTTGCGCACCTGTTGTGCAAACGGACAATTATAGGTTTTGGAAATATCCACTACTCTCAATTGTGTAGGATCCAGTTTTGCTCCTGCTCCCATACTGCTTACCAACGGCAACCCACTTTCATAAGCAAGACGAATAAATGTCAACTTCGGTGTAACGCTGTCGATCGCATCAATAATATAATCCGGTTTTGCTGCCAGCAATTGCAATACCATTTCGGGATTCACAAATTGCTTCACCACATTCAACTCCAATTCAGGATTGATGGCCTTCAATCTCTCCGCCATGATCTCTGCTTTTGATACACCATGATTGGTAGCCAATGCCGGCAACTGACGATTTCGATTAGTTGGATCAACCACATCACCGTCAATAATCGTCATGATGCCAATGCCGCTACGTGCAATAAATTCTGCAGCAAACGAACCTACACCGCCCAATCCAACGATCATTACATGTTTGGTTGTGAGCGCACGCAGCGTTTCTGCGCCGATTAATAAACTGGTGCGTGAAAGCCAGGAAAGATCATTCATCATAACTGTAGAATAGCAGCACCAAAAACAGTAACTGCATTTGTTTGAAGCTGCAAACTAAGCGAATCTTCCTGAATCTGAAAAGCGGAAGCTGCCAGGCTGTAGAGTTGTTTGATCGAAATTTCGCTTTTATCTGTTTCGAGAAAGATTTGTTCTGTTGGCAAGGCTGCCATTACTTCTGCCGTAGCACTCTTTTCAATCGCTTTACCAAACGACAGATAATATCCATGTGCAGTAAGCTGTAATGCCAGTTCTTTACTTTTATTAAACCCATGAAAAATAACCGGCATTTTATTTTGATGCATTGCAAGCAATTGCAGCACTTCTGCATGTGCCCGCACACAATGAACGATCAATGGTTTTTGGATCTCATTTGCCCATTGAATATGTGCTGCAAATATTTTCTTCTGCAACTCCATATCCGTTTCGCAGACTTTATCCAAGCCTGCCTCTCCAATGGCCAACACCTGTTGTTCACTACTCCACTTTTTTACTTCATCAAATTCATGCACCCACGTTTCTTCATTGAGGAACCACGGATGCAGGCCAACTGAAAAATAACCGTCGGATGTAACCGATGGAAAATTTTTATACAGATTCTGTACAGTAAGAATTCCTGCAACAGTTTCTGTTTGATGACTATGAACGTTGATGTACATGCTGCTTTTCTGCTGAATTAAAATAGCGACAATTGCGATTCATTCTTGGTTTGCTTCTTACCGGCTTTGAGTGATTTACGTACTGCCACCTGCACGCCATCAATGCTATACAAAGGAGATTCTTCATAACGGGATGCCACAATAATCGTTCGTATCGCCAGCATGCGGTTGAAACAATGCTTCCACCAACTCAGGCTTGTTATTATTTTTTGAAAGATGCGATAAGATGAGATGACTTAATTGTTTCGGCCGGTGTTGTAAAAACAGATCAAGCGCCTGTTGATTCGACAGATGACCTTCATCGCCACTGATTCGTTTTTTTAAATAGTAAGGATAGCCACCATTCGCCAGCATATCATCACAATAATTTGATTCAAGAAATGAAACATGGCTTTGCTTGAAATAATGCAGCACCTGTTTGCAGGGATAACCAATATCTGTAATCACTGAAATATTCACTGATTGCGTGCTGATCATGAAACTATGCGGATCGGCCGCATCATGCGATTTACTGAAACATTTTACCTGCATGTCGCCAACAGCAACTGTTTCATCTTTTCGAAAATAACGGATGAGTTGTTCATCGATAACAAGATTTGAATTGGCGATTGTTTTTTGTGTAATGTAAACCGGCAGTTGGTATTTTTTACTCAGTGTTTGAATACCGGTAATATGATCACTATGTTCGTGTGAAATAAAAACAGCTTTTAGGCTGTCCATCTTCAATCCAAGACGCAGCATCCGCTTTTCCGTTTCTTTACAGGATAACCCCGCATCAACCAATATTGCGTCGCTGCCATTACCGATATAATAGCAATTGGCATTACTGCCCGAATTCAACGAAGAAAAACAAACCGCCATGATGATGTAAAAATAAGGGATCGGCAGGCAGGTTCAACATTCGTTTAACTGCGTTACTCTTTCTGCGTTTTTTTAATCCGTAACCGCTTACCCGGTTTTAATTTCTTCAACAAAATACCAGCCGTAGCTTCTGCATGGATCACAAAATGAATGCCATAGGGCCCCATTGAAATTTCACAACGATTCACTGCAAGGTGCTCAAATTCAAGATCAATTTTATCGCTCGATTTCCCTTTTGCAATCGCCGTTTCAACCAGTTGAGGAACAGTATCGATGAGAGCACGCATTCCAATGATCAACCGGGAAGCAATGGTATCTTTGACCTGTTGATGCAACAACATATCACCTGCATTTACCAGTGTACTGTTACTGCTTACAGAATAATCAAAATTCCGGATCATCAACGATTGCGTTTCCGGATCAAAATCCAGTTTTCCGCTTGCGATCAATTTCCCTTTCACATCTCTGCTGGTTTGTATTTCAATGGAAAGACCTGCTTCCGATGCATATGCATTGATGCCTTTTATACTCAATGAATAACCTTCGGCATTAAATATTTTTTCATTCAACTGACTGTTCAGCTCCTCATTTATTTCTGCAAACGAAGTGAATGCATATAAATGAATATCTGATTCGGCTGATGCATCTTTTAGTAAACGGTAGAACGGTAGTGGACTTGGCGCCGGCATTCCTGTAGTATCAGTGATGATTTTTGTTTTTGCAAGAACTCTTGTTTCGCATGTAATGGTTGATGCACCTAATACAATTTTTCCTTCGATCGATTCACAATTGAACGTTAACCATACATTCGGTTCTTTTTTGTGAATGATAATTGGTTTTTGCAGATCCTTCCACACTTTCGCCAACGGCGGTTCCATTGAAACCGTTTTATTGATCTCCCGGTCCATGATCTTTGTAAGCATGTCTTCATTTTCCTCCAGCCATTCGTTGATCTTCTTTTTGAGATTCTTTTTAAACGGACCGATTTGAAAAACAGGCTCTTTAATCCATTGTAACTTTTCAATTTCAAATGCTGTTACAAGATTCCAGTTTTTATCTAACGAAACAGGAGTAGATAATTCAATGTTCACCGTTGTAAGAACAGTATCAGCAGAATTGGTAAGCCCCTTCCCCATTCTGCTTTTCAATAACACTGCTTCTAACTGCAATGGAACCAGGCAAATCAATTTTTTTCCATTTGAGCTTACTTGTATCGTCCCGGTTTTGGTTAAAATCAAGCGTGCTTCATCCCGTTTATCATTTAAAGGGTTGATCACTGTTTCAAGAAACTTTCCCTTGATCACCTGGTTGATCCATACTTCAAAATTTTGCAAATTGTAACGTACAGGAACATTAAATGTAGATAATGGCAAGTCGATCGTAATACTGTCTGTAACAGCTTTTGGCTTTTCTACAGTGTTGTTTTGAAAACAACCATTACAACCCGACAATACAAGTGTGAGCAAGAGAATGAATACTATAACAGGTGAGAACTTCATATTAGCGTTTGCAACGTAATTCTACAATTTAACTCTTTCCGGCTTCATCAACCGTTTTAATATTCGAATGCAGTGAACAGTTACCATTACTGTGCCAATACAGTATTTACACCACGCATTCACATCAATGAAAAAGCAGGCAGCTCTTTGTTTAGGTTCGTTGAAAAAAAATGGTTGATCCATATACCTTACCAACCTCCTTTGGATATACCCGGTAGCGAAAAATAGTCTTCACCCTGCGTTAACGTTTCCACATGCTGTGAATAAGTACCTTTATGAAAATCGATTTTCAATAAGTAATATTGGAAACAGATGGATGGGTTAGAAGTATCGTTCTGCAAATGATGCTTTATTGTGAACATGGTCAGGTGCTGAAATCGTACTGCTACGCTAAGGCCACACGTAGTAAACATTATTCCGGTACCGACCGCTAAACTGAAAAAACTTTGACTGAAACAATCATTAACCTCGAAACCGTTAACCCGATTGAATTTTTTGGTGTAAACAACGGTAAGCTCGATCTCCTCAAAAAGAAATTCCCGCTCTTAAAAATTTTATCACGTGGCACACAGATCAAACTTAGCGGCAGCCCTGAACAGGTTGACCAGGCCAAAGAAAAAATTGATCTGTTGATTGCTTACCTGGAGCGGAACGGTCAACTCAGCGAAAATTATTTTGAACAAATTCTTGGCGGCGACGACCAGGAAACAGTCGATGCATTTGTAGAACGTAATCCCAGCGAAGTGTTGGTGTTTGGACCCAATGGCCGCACCGTTCGTGCACGTACCCAAAACCAGAAACGGATGGTAGGTGCTGTTGATAAAAATGATATTGTATTTGCAATAGGCCCTGCCGGTACAGGTAAAACATATACGGCTGTTGCGCTTGCCGTACGTGCATTAAAGAATAAGTTGGTGAAGAAGATCATTCTTACACGACCTGCTGTTGAAGCCGGTGAAAGCCTTGGTTTCTTACCGGGAGATTTGAAAGAAAAAATCGATCCATATCTCCGTCCGTTATATGATGCGTTGGATGATATGATCCCTGCTGACAAACTCGGTTATTACATGAGCACACGTGTTATTGAAATTGCACCGTTGGCATACATGCGTGGCCGTACATTGGATAATGCATTCATCATTTTGGATGAGGCGCAGAACACAACTGATCTGCAGTTAAAAATGTTTCTCACCCGTATTGGTGCCAATGCAAAAGCAATTATTACCGGTGATATGACGCAGGTGGATTTGCCGAAAAATCAACGCAGTGGTTTGGAAAAAGGTATCCGCATTTTGAAGAATATTGATGGCATCAGTCATATTGAACTGGATGAAGAAGATGTGGTACGTCACCGTTTGGTGAAAGCCATTATCAGGGCGTATGATAAGGATCATAAGATCGACCAGGAGCAACCGAATGGCAACCGTCGGTAAACGTTTGGTACTTACACCCCAGCATATAGAACTGTAAAGTTCATTTGCTGGCTTAACAGCCGGCAACCCTGAATGAATCGAACAGTTCAACCTTTCCCGTTTCAGTGATGAGGCGGGATTTTTTTTGATAGAGGCACAGATGACACTGATTAAGCGGATAAACGCAGATTTTAAAATCTGATCCGTGAAAATCTTTCTAATCTGTGTTTCTATCCACTGTTAAAACTATTTTACAAATCAATCCCTTTTGTACATTTGGGCATGATGAAGAAACTTGCATTGTTCCTTATTGTCGCATTGACCATGTATGCCTGCCAGCAAAAAAGAGAACGCCCCACCGAAGCATTGGATACTGCCCGTGAATTTATCCGCAGTTCGCTGGACGGCGATTACGACCGGGCACGTGATTTAATGATTAAAGACAGTTTGAATTTATATGAACTGAACATCATCGAAAAAAAATACAACGATGAAATGAGCAAGAAGGATAAAGAAGGATACAAAGGTTCTTCCATCATTATTCATTCCATTGATAATGTTAGCGACACGGTAGTGATCGTTAACTATTCCAATTCTTACAAAAAGAAACAAATGCCGGTGAAAGTGATCAAGCGTGACGGGCTTTGGCAGGTTGATTTCAATTATACGTTTACTGGTAATTTGTAGAATGGAGGAAGGTATGGGGTAAAGGGTTTACGGAAACCGCTTCACTATATTCTATCCCACGCCATTCTGCTTTTTTCCTAAACCTTAAATCCTCCTCCCTAAACCTTCTTTAAACTAATGCTCAAAAATTTTCTACTTGTCGGTCTTGGTGGTGCTGCAGGCAGTATGTTGCGTTATGCTTTCGCAGTTTGGTTTAAACATGCAAATTTTCCATTGGCTACTTTTTTGGTGAATATCATTGGCAGTTTTGTTATTGGACTTGTGTTTGCCTATGCGCTTCGCAGCGAAAGCTTTGCCATCAACTGGCGCTTGTTTCTCGCAGCGGGAATCTGCGGCGGCTTTACTACCTTCTCTGCTTTTTCATTGGAAAGTTTGTCCCTGTTGCAACAGCAGCGCATCGGCATGTTTTTTTTATATGTGATTGGAAGTTTAGTACTGGGATTAGCTGCTACTTGGTTGGGATATAGCTTAATGAAATAAGAACCTGA
>CAWHOR010000079.1:0-16359 GCA_963830845.1 uncultured Bacteroidota bacterium
TACCATCATGGGTCACGTAGATCATGGTAAAACATCCTTACTCGATTATATCCGAAATGCAAATGTAGTATCAGGCGAGGCCGGTGGTATTACCCAGCACATTGGTGCGTATGAAGTAACGAATGCAGCGGGTAAAAAGATCACTTTCCTTGATACACCGGGTCACGAAGCGTTTACAGCGATGCGTGCACGTGGTGCGAAAGTGACGGATATTGCAGTAATCGTAGTAGCGGCTGATGATGCTGTGATGCCACAAACAAAAGAGGCCATCAGCCACGCGCAGGCAGCAGGTGTACCAATGATCTTTGCAGTCAACAAGATTGATAAAGACGGAGCCAATCCGCAAAAAATATACGAGCAGTTATCACAAATGAATATTCTTGTTGAAGAGTGGGGCGGTAAATTCCAAAGCCAGGAACTTTCTGCTAAACAAGGATTGAACATTGATAAACTGCTGGAAAAAATATCATTTGAAGCTGAATTGCTTGAACTGAAAGCCAATCCCGATCGGGAAGGCACCGGTTCAATCATTGAAGCATCGTTGGATAAAGGACGTGGATATGTTGCAACTATCCTGGTACAAAACGGAACACTTGAACAAGGTGATCTCATCGTATCGGGCCAGTACTACGGACGTATAAAAGCCATGTTTAACGAACGTAACCAACGGGTTGAAAAAGCAGGCCCTTCAACTGCCGTACAAATTCTTGGTTTGAATGGTGCACCACAGGCGGGTGAGAAATTTAAAGTGTACGAAGATGAAGCCGATGCAAAAGAAATTGCCGGTCGTCGTGCACAGATTCTCCGTGAACAAGGTATCCGAACCAAGAAACATATTACACTCGATGAAATTGGTCGTCGTTTGGCATTGGGTAACTTTAAAGAACTTAACCTCATCATTAAAGGTGACGTGGATGGTTCGGTAGAGGCCTTGACCGATTCATTACAGAAGTTGTCAACGGAAGAAATTGCCGTGAACGTAGTGCATAAAGCAGTTGGTCAGATCTCAGAAGCGGATGTAACATTGGCAAGTGCATCGGATGCGATCCTGATTGGCTTCAACGTTCGTCCATCGTTGCAGGCATCAAAACTTGCAGAACAGGAAGGCGTGGAGATCAAGAACTACTCCATCATCTACAATGCGATCGAAGAGGTGAAGAGTGCGATGGAAGGTTTGTTGGAACCAAAGATCACCGAGAAGGAAGTTGCCACAGTTGAAATTCGTGAAGTGTACAAATTTGATAAAGCAACTGTTGCCGGTTGTTATGTGTTGGATGGAAAGATGAAGCGTGATGCGAAGATCCGCCTCTTCCGTGATGGTGTATTGGTGTATCCACGTACAGAAGGTGGTTTTGCAGAGTTGGGAAGTTTGAAACGCTTTAAAGATGATGCAAAAGAAGTTTCTTCCAATATGGAGTGTGGCTTAACCATTAAAAACTTCAGCGATCTCAACGTAGGCGATACCATTGTTGCGTTTGAAGAAGAAGAAGTAAAACGTACACTCTAAGCTTTGTGCTTACATAGAAACAGATTGTTAAAACAACGATGGCCGTGCTCATAAGACGGCCATCTCTATTACTTTTGATACTCATCTCTTACAAATGAATAAGTTATTTACTATTGTTGCAGTGTTGGCCGTTATGGCCGTGCAGGCGCAAACAAAGAAGGTTGTTGCTGATAAGATCATTGGTGTTGTGGGCGACAGGATCGTACTGAAGTCGGATATTGACAACCAGATCAACGATGCCCGGAGCAAGGATTATGAATTACCGCCCGATGCATCCTGCTATCTGATGCAGCAACTGATCATCAACAAAATGCTGGCGATACAGGCTGAAAAAGATTCCTTACCGATCAGTGAAGAAGAAGTGGAAGCCGATGTTGACAATCGACTACGTTACTTTATTCAGCAATATGGCTCCAAGGAAGTAATTGAGCAAATTACCGGTAAAACCCTTTTTCAGTTTCGTGAAGAAATGCGGGAGCCCATCAAAGAAAGCAAACAGGCATCTGCAATGCGCAGCAAGATCGTGGAGAATGTAAAGATCACACCAACGGAAGTGCGTGCTTATTTCAACCGGATTCCAAAAGATAGTCTTGCCTTCTATGAAACAGAATTGGAGATCGGTGAAATTGTGGTGTATCCCAAAGCCGGTCGTGAAATGGAAGAATATGCACAGGATGAGTTGAAAGAATTTAAACGCCAGGTGGAAGCAGGTACCAAGAAAATGGATTTTCTTGCATCACAATACAGCGATGACCCTGCTGCAAAAGAAAATGCCGGATTGTATGTGTTGAACAGGGGCGATAACCAATGGGATCCTACTTTCTTTAATACAGCCATGGCATTGAAAGAAGGCCAGATTTCACGTGTTATTAAATCGAAATTTGGATACCATATCATTCAATGTTTATCTCGTAATGGAGATGAGGTAACCGTACGTCACATCTTAAAGATCCCACGTATCAATGAATCAGATATCAATGATGCCATTAACAAACTCGATACCGTTCGTTCAAAACTCATTACCGGTGCTGTGAAGTTTGGAGAAGCAGTAAGTAAATATTCCGATGAAGAAAATTCAAAGTTTACAGCAGGTATTATGCGTGGACAGGATGGTACATCCATTGTTACTATCGACGAATTGGATAAGGACATGATTCCTTTACTGGAAAAATTAAAGCCGGGTGAGTTCTCACAACCATTTGCATTTACTGATCTGCGTGGTAAAAAAGGGGTTCGTTTAATTTACCTGATTGCACGTACGGCTCCGCATCGTGAGAACATGGAGGATGATTACAGCAAACTTTCAGCAAGAGCATTGGAAGAGAAAAAAGAAAAGGAGCTGGAGAAATGGTTCATTAAAAACTCCAAAACATTTTATGTGCAGATCGAAGATGAATACAAAGGATGTGCTCCAATGAAAGCCATTCTTCCTGAGCTTGTAAAAAACTAAGAAATTGTGAAAAAAGGCCGCCGGTTCAAACCGACGGCCTTTTTGTTTGGAAAATTACATGTATGTACATACATTTGCATAGTGAAACTGGAACAAGCAATACAAAGTGTGAATTTTAAAAACGAAACCCATAAGGCGGGGCTGAATATATTATATACAGCCTGGTGGTTAAAAACCCTGATGAGCCGGGAGTTGAAAGACTTTGGCTTAACGCACGAGCAATACAATGTACTGCGGATCCTCAAAGGCAAGTCGCCCGACGAAATGTGTGTGAAGGATATTGCAGGAAGAATGATCGAAAAAAGTTCGAATGTGCCAAGGATTATTGATCGTTTGGTGTTGAAAAAGCTGGTGAAACGCACAACCGATGCAAACGACAAGCGGCACACGGTAATGGCGTTAACAGGAGCAGGGTTAAATATCCTGGAACTGAGTACACAGCGAATTAACACGGTGTTTGATGCAACCCTTCAAATTAATGAAGCCGATGCGAGTTTGCTCAACCAGTTACTAGAGCAGATCAGGGCAAAAGAAAGTTAATATTTTTTTAAACAAATACATGTATGTACATGTAATAAATACCAGGTTATGAAAACAGTTATTCATAAAGCAGCAACAAGAGGCCACGCCAATCACGGCTGGCTCAACAGTTACCACAGTTTCAGCTTTGGTGGTTATTACAACCCCGATCGGATTCATTTTGGTGCACTCCGTGTATTGAATGATGATTCAGTAGCAGCAGGCATGGGCTTTGGTACACACCCGCACGATAACATGGAAATTATTTCCATTCCCTTAAGTGGCGATTTGAAACATAAGGATAGTATGGGTAATGAAACCATCATTAAACAAGGCGATATCCAGGTGATGAGTGCAGGCACAGGTATTTCACATAGTGAAATGAATGCCAACAAAGACAAAGACGTAAAATTCTTACAGATCTGGGTGTTCCCCAATAAGAAGAATGTGCAGCCACGTTACGGACAGATCACGTTGGATGAAAGCAAAATGAAAAACAATCTGTTGCAGGTTGTAAGTCCGAACGCTGATGACGAAGGCGTATGGATTCACCAGGATGCATGGTTCAGCCTTGGTAACCTTGAAAAAGGAATTACAAAAGAATATAAACTCAAAGGAACCAACAGCGGAGTATATGCATTTGTATTGGAAGGCGATGTAACCATCAATGGTGAAGTGCTCAATACACGTGATGGTCTTGCGATCAGTGAAGCCGATACGCTCAACATTGTAGCAGATTCTGATGCAAGGTTATTACTGATGGAAGTTCCCATGCTCAACTAAAAAAGTCTAAATCAACAATTCATAAAAACAAAAATCTAAACACAAACAAAATGGCAACGTACAAAATTGACGCATCGCACAGCGACATTATTTTCAAGGTAAAACACCTGATGATCACAACCGTAACAGGGCAATTCAAAACCTTTGATGCAACATTATCTGCTGATGCAGAAGATTTCAGTGATGCAGTAGTAACCTTTACTGCAGATATCAACAGTGTTGATACACGCAGCGAACAAAGAGATACACATCTGAAGAGTGATGACTTCTTTGCTGCAGAGAAATATCCTGAGTTAAAGTTTGTTTCTACATCAGTTAGTAAAAACGATGATGGATTGGTAGTGAAAGGAGATCTTACCATCCGTGATGTAACCAAACCGGTTGAACTGAAAGCAGATTTTAATGGTGTAGTAGTGGACCCATGGGGACAAACAAAAGTAGGTTTTGAAGCAGAAGGAAAAATTAAGCGTAAAGAATTTGGATTAGGCTGGGATGCAGTAACTGAAGCAGGTGGTGTTGTGGTAAGTGATGAAGTGAAACTGCAGTTCCATGTTCAGTTTGTAAAACAATAATGAAAACGGGTTGAACCTGTTTTTAAAAGCAATCGTAAAAAATGAAACAGATCAAGTACATCAGGAAAGCGGCTCAGCCGCATTTGGTAGGAGATGGATTTAAAGTAAGGACGTTTATTTCGTCGGCGATGTGGAAGGATATGAGTCCTTTCCTGATGCTTGATTATATTGAGCCGGTAAATTATTTGCCAACCGATTATCCACGTGGTGTAGATGTACATCCACACAAAGGATTTGAAACGGTAAGTATTTTGTGGGAAGGTGCACTGGCGCACGAAGACAGCAGCGGTGGTAAAGGGAAACTCTTTGCCGGCGACGTACAATGGATGACGGCCGGTGCAGGAATCCTGCACAAAGAATTTCATGAAGAAGAATTCAGTAAAAAAGGTGGTGTATTACATGGTGCGCAACTGTGGGTCAACTTACCGGCAAAAGATAAATCAACTCCACCTGCTTACCAGGATATCCGTTCCAACAATATTCCGGAGATACAAATAGCAGACGACAAAGGAAAGGTCCGCATCATTGCCGGTGAAATGAACGGGGTGAAAGGAGCAGCGAATACATTTACCCGCATCAATATTTTTGATGCACATGCAAAAGCAGATGCATCATTTGATCTGAATGTGGTGGATGGCGACCATACAACTTTATTGGTATTGAAAGGAACAGTGCTCATCAATGATGATAAAGTAGCACGTGAAGGTGAAATGCTGGTATTTGATAATAGTGGAGAACGGATACAGATTCAAACAAACAACGAAACACACTTGTTACTCTTAAGTGGTGAACCAATTACTGAACCCGTTGCAGCGTATGGTCCGTTTGTAATGAATACACAACAGGAAATTATCCAGGCGATCGATGATTACAATGCCGGTAAATTTGGACATCTGAATTAAAACAAATGATCAACTCATCTATCGGTACAGAAAAATACAAAGTAACGCATAACAATCGGCGCCATCAGTTTTATGCGGATGAGCCTGTTGAAAAAGGTGGAATGGATACAGCGCCTACGCCTGATGAGTTATTGGAGGCGGCACTGGCGAGTTGCACACTGGTCACCTTACGAATGTACACCGATCATAAGCAATGGAATGTAGGAGCAATTGATATTTCTGTTTCATTGAAACGTGAAGAAGGCAAAACCATCATCACAAGGCAATTGAAATTTCAACATCCACTAGCCGATGAACAACAACAACGTTTAATACAAGTAGCAAAAAATTGTCCGGTATCAAAAACACTCGGAGCAGCATCGGAATTAGAAGTACAGATCAATTAAGATACATGCAACATATTTTATTCAACGGTTCGGATAGAGGAGTGAAAGATATCGGTTGGTTGAAAAGCAATTTCACGTTTTCATTTTCATCGTATTATAATCCATCCAAAAATGGTTTTGGTTTGTTGAAAGTGTTCAATGATGATTTTGTGGAAGCCGGTAAAGGGTTCGGTTTACATCCGCATCAGAATATGGAGATCATCAGCATTATGCTGAACGGAAAAATGAATCACAAGGACAGTATGGGTTATGCGGACACAGTGGAGAAAGACTGGGTGCAGATCATGAGTGCAGGCAGCGGATTACGACATGAAGAATACAATGTTGGAAACGATGACGTAAATTTTCTGCAGATTTGGATCGAACCGAAGTTGCAAAATATCAACCCACGTTATCAACGAAGAAATTTTCCAAAGGATCAACGAAAGGATCAATTGGTAACAGTGGTGAGTAATGAAGAAGGGCAGCAACATTGCTGGATCAACCAGAATGCAAAACTCAGCCTCGGTTGGTTTGAAGAAGAGAAGTCTGTTACTTATCAGTTCAATCCTGTTAATAAAGGTATTTTTGTGTTTCTGATGGAAGGTGAAGCCGACGTAAACGGCATCAAAATTGGCAGGAGAGATGCAGTGGGTTTGTGGGAAACCGAACAAGTGGAGCTCCGGTTTGTAAAAGAAACAGAATTCATCATCATCGAAGCACCAATCAATCATTAAACAATGAATATCGAAATAATAGCAGGCAGTCCGAGAGAGAATAGTGTAACACATCGTGTAGCATTGTTCCTAAAAAAAATATTAACGGAACGTACTTCACATACGGTCGACATTATTGACGTTCGTGAATGGGAACTTCCGTTGCTTCAAAATGTGTTTGTATCAGTTGATGCAACACCGGAAGAGTTTAAGCCATTGAGCACCCGAATGTTCAATGCACATGCATTTATATTGGCTACTCCGGAGTACAATGGGACCTATACATCGGCCATGAAAAATTTGCTGGATCATTATCCCAAGCAAAGTCACAAGGCTTTCGGAATTGTTACTGCCAGCCCCGGTATGATGGGCGGCATCCGGGCAACTCAGCAAATGCAGCTGTTGATCAACGCATTATTCGGTATTGCCAGTCCACATATGTTGGTGATTGGCGGTGTCGATAAGAAATTTGATGCGGATGGAAACCTGCTCGATGAAGCTTTTCAAAAAAATGTGGATGTTTTTATACGTGAATTTTTATGGCTTGCAGAGAGCCTGCATCCCGAAACGGTCCTTAATTAATGCAGTAATGTTGGCATTGATTCTTACCTTTGCGCCTTCATCGGCCAAAGTGAAAGCTGAGGCCGGCTTCTCACAACAATCATGAGCGACGAAATAAAACACGAATGCGGCCTGGCCTTCATTCGTTTACGGAAACCCTTCTCTCATTACCAGAAACAATATGGCTCCGTGCTGTATGGCCTTAACAAGCTGTACCTGCTCATGGAAAAGCAACACAATCGTGGGCAAGATGGTGCAGGTATTGCAGCCGTTAAACTTGATGTAGAACCAGGTTACCCTTTTCTGCATCGACTTCGCAGCAGTGCAAATCAACCCATCGCTGATCTGTTTTTTAAAGTGGGGCAGGAAGTGCAGGAGCTTGAAAAATACCAGCCTGATATTAAACAACACGCCGGGTTAATGAAAGGTCACTTGCCTTTTTTGGGTGAGTTAATGCTGGGTCATCTTCGATACGGCACGCAAGGGAAAAACAATGTTGAATTCTGTCATCCCTTTATCAAACGCAATACACATTCTTCACGCAACCTGGCATTGGCAGGCAATTTCAACCTGGTGAATACCGATGAGTTATTTAATCTCATCAATATTGATCCGGGTGAATTTCAAAAGCAGAGCGATCTGGCTGCAATGATGGAAGTGGTGCATCATTTTCTGGTAAAAGAAGATGAGCGTGATCCGAACAATCCTTCCATTACAAATGTGTTGAAAAAAGCAACGCCTTTGTTTGATGGCGGATATACCATTGGTGGCATGACGGGGAACGGAGCCAGCTTTGTAATGCGTGATGCACATGGTATCCGTCCGGCTTATTATTATATTGATAACGAAGTGATCGTTGCGGCAAGCGAACGTGCAGCCATTCGTACCACATTTAATGTGGGCGAAAATGAAGTATTGGAATTGATGCCCGGACAGGCATTGATCGTGGAAGCCGATGGCAGTTATCATATTGATCAGATACTTGAACCGAAAGAACGCAGAGCCTGTTCGTTTGAACGTATTTATTTCAGCCGGGGCAGTGATGAAAAAATTTATCGTGAACGAATTACACTTGGGCATAAACTCAGCAAGCGTATTCTTGAGCATATTGATTACGATTTGAAGAATACCATCTTCTCATATATTCCGAATACCGCTGAAGTTGCATTTTACGGTTTGGTAAAAGGAATGGAAGAATATCTCAACCAGATCAAAGTGCAGCGGATCATGAGCTGGGGGAATGATTTTGATGAAGAGAAGTTGAACGAGATGGTTACACGCAAGATCAGACAAGAGAAAATTGCGATCAAAGATGTGAAACTGCGTACGTTTATTACGGAAGACAGCAGCCGGAATGAAATGGTGCAACATGTGTATGATATTACGTACGGCACGGTTAAGAAGGATGTGGATACATTGGTCGTGATCGATGATTCGATTGTGCGTGGTACTACTTTGAAGGAAAGTATTGTACGTATGCTGGGTCGCCTTGGTCCCAAGAAGATTATTGTTGTATCCAGTGCACCACAAATTCGCTATCCTGATTGTTATGGAATTGACATGAGTAAATTGGGTGATTTTGTAGCGTTCCGTGCAGCAATTGAATTGCTGAAAGAACGAGGAATGAATGATGTGATTGATGATGCACACACAACCATCAAAGAATTGCAACGTAATAATCAATTGCATACGGAGAATGTAGTGCGTCGATTATACAAGCCATTTACTACAGAAGAGATCAGTGATAAGATTGCGGAATTAATTACACCAGCGGGATTTTCGATACCGGTACAGGTCATTTACCAAAACATTGAAGATCTGCATGCCAGTTGCCCAACCAATACGGGTGATTGGTATTTTACCGGAAACTATCCAACTCCGGGCGGTAACAGGGTATGTAACAAAGCCCTCTTAAATTATCTTGATGGTAAAAATGTGAGAGGGTATTAAAAATAGTTGAACGGAATCAACCCTTTGGCCGAATTTTTGTTATGTTTATGTGCCCGTCTTTAAAATCTTATTAAACCAGACCGGGAAAAATACTTTAAGAGAACCATCTGACCATTCAGATGGTTTTTTATTGCGGCTATTTCTTACTTTCATTGAAATGAGTTACCCATAAAAATTATCCCTACCCGACTTTGTCTTTCAGGCGGGGAACGAACTTGGACCAGCAGTGATGATAATTTTTGTGGGTAAACTATGTGGCTAAAATCAAATATAAATGAACACATGAAATCGCTTTTTCTCATCCGGCATGCCAAAAGCAGTTGGGATAATCACCTGCAAAACGACTTTGACCGGCCGTTGAATCCACGGGGATTGAAAGATGCGCCGATGATTGCAAATCGGTTGCTGGAGCGGAAGGTGAAGATCGATGCCTTTATCAGCAGTCCGGCAAAAAGGGCCAAACAAACCTGTGAATTCTTTATGCAGGTGTACAAAAAAGCACCGGAAAGCATGATCCTTCAATCGCAATTATACCTTGCAGAACCAGCCGTCTTTTTGCAAACCATCAAGCAACTTCCGGAAGGCATTGCACATGCTGCTATCTTTTCGCACAACAATGGGATTACCGAATTTGCAAATACATTATCAGCAACACAAGTTGATAATATGCCTACCTGTTCTGTATTTGCAGTGAATGCCCTTATTGAACACTGGAGTGATTTTGAAAAGGCCAAAAAGGAATTCTGGTTTTTTGACTATCCGAAATTGGTGTAATACTACAGCTTGGTAAACTGCAATTCTTGTATAGCATTCACACGGTCGTTATGAAATAATACCTGCCTGGGGTTTAGTAATTTATTATGCCAAATCTCACTGATATAAATCAATTCCAATGCGGAAGAGTTAATCTGTAATGTAAATGTATCTCCACCTGTATTTTCGTCCCATACACCAGGGTATGTGTTTATACCATTTGTTACCACCAACGTTTTGTCGCTGTTAAATGTGAACTGCCAGGAGGAAAACAGGAATGTACGATTGCGGCTATTTTCTTTAAAAACTGAAATATGCCAGCTGCCGTTTGTAAGAATAGTTTGGAGCGGTGGCGTATCCTGTGGTTTTCGGCAGTCAAAAAATACCATAACAAGGATGGTGTAATATGCAAGCTTTTTCATGGTAAGGTTAGGTTGTTTAGCCTTGTTAAGATAAAAACGATTTTGCAAACTTCATAATGCTCCAAAAAAAAGGTTGCCGTTTTGCGGCAACCTTTTTTATTGAATTGGAGAGTTCTTTATTTTATTCCATACTTATACTTGTATCGCTCGTTGAGTTGTTTGTGTTTGTCATCAAGGTTTACCTGGCGGCCTTGAATAAATGCGTGTGTAACAACGCTTGATTTCATATCCAGAATATCGCCTTCACTAATTACAATGTTAGCGTCTTTTCCTGCTTCGATCGATCCTGTTATCTTGTCAATACCCAGAATTTTGGCTGCATTGAGTGTAATGGAACTTAATGCCTGTTCTTTCGTGATGCCGTAACCGGCAGCCGTACCTGCATTAAACGGAAGATTACGACCTCTTGTTTGTCCATCTCCATCGTTAATGGCATACAACACACCCGCATCCTGCAAATACGTAGCCGACTTGTAAGGAAGGTCTACATCATCGTCGGTCATAGTTGGTAAAGCATGACGCTCAGCAAGAATTACAGCGATATTGTTTTGTTTCAACAAATCTGCAATTTGCCAGCTTTCGCTGCCGCCTACAATTACTACCTCAAATCCAAATTCTTTTGCAAAATCAATTGCTACCAGCATTTCTTTCACAATATCACAATGCACAAACAGTTTTTGTTTCTTATCAAACAAACCTTTTGTTGCTTCAAACTTTAAATTGGTTTTAGCATGTGTTGCTTCTTTGTGATAGGCTTTTGCTTGATGAAAAAACTGTTTGATTTCTTCTACACGGTTCAAGGCTTCTTTAACCTGATCGGCAGTGCTTCTGCTTTCAGCCTGTCCAAGAAATGCAGCAAAGCGGCTGGGGCGTGGTAAGAGGCTGGGCATGTTCATGTGTATTTGTCCATCGGCTTTGTAAGTAGCATCTTCCCAGTTCCATGCATCCAGTTGCACAACAGTAGATGAACCGCTGATTGTAGCACCTTGTGGAACAACGTTTGCAAACAAAATACCGTTGCTGCGTAATGTGCCAATTACTTTTGAATCGGAATTATATGCTACAATAGAACGGATGTTGGGATTATAAAGGCCCAGCTCTGTATGGTCAACTGTTGCTCTTACACTGTTTACCTCCACTAAGCCGAGTTGCGATACAGATAAAATAAGTCCGGGGTAAACATGCTTTCCTTTTGCATCGATCACTTTACCTCCGGCAGGCGGAGCGCTTTGACCAACTGCTTTAATTTTTCCATTTTCAAATGTTACAAAGCCATTTGTAATAACCGTTCCGTTACCTACATGGATAGTGGCATTTGTAATCGTGATTGTTTCTGTTTGAGCTTTTGCCGGGTAAACGGTTTCTTGCGAAACTGCAAGAAGGCTTACGAACAAAAGTTGTATACTGATTATTAATTTCTTCATTGTCGTAAATTTTATTGGTTACCATTTTGATCCACTTCATCTGCGTCAACCACTAACAAGCCATGGCTATGGTTGTGATCGCTGCAGGTGTGCATGATCTCCATGCTTGGTGCAAACGGAACAGTTGGTGAGCCTGCTCTTTTTTCGCCAATCATTTTTGCCATCAATCGTGCACGCTCTTTGGCAATATCCAAACGAAGCTGTTTGTCTTTTTCCCGATCGTAGTACACAATACCATCTACAATTGTTTTTTCAGCTTTTGCATAAATGCTTAACGGATGATCGCTCCATAAAACTACATCTGCATCTTTTCCCACTTTAATGCTGCCCACTCTGTCATCAACATGCAGCATTTTTGCAGGGTTCAATGTAACCATCTTCAATGCATCTTCTTCACTCATGCCGCCATACTTTACACTCTTGGCAGCTTCATGATTGAGGTGACGGGCCATTTCTGCGTCATCGGAATTAATCGCAACATTTACACCTACTTTATGCATGATGGATGCGTTGTAAGCCATTGCATCTACCACTTCCATTTTATAATTCCACCAATCGCTGAAGGTAGAAGCGGCGGCACCATGTTCTTTCATTTTGTCGGCTACTTTATAACCTTCAAGAATATGGGTAAAGGTGTTGAGGGTAAAACCAAAACGATCAGCCACACGAAGCATATCAGTGATCTCACTCTGCACATAGGAGTGACAGGTAATGAAACGTTTTTTATTCATGATCTCTACCAATGCATCCAATTCCAGATCACGACGGGGAGCAACTGCTTTTGTATTCTTTTTCTTTTCGTCATCATACTTTTTCCAGGCAGCTTCGTAATCTTTTGCCCGGGTAAATGCATCTGTCAACACCTGGCTTACACCCATCCGTGAATCCGGGAAACGATTGTTTTGTGAAGAGCCGGAACGTTTTACATTTTCGCCTAATGCAAATTTGATAAAGCCTGTCCAGTTCTGGAATTTCAATCCTTCATCATTTGCACCCCAACGGAGTTTGATCAGCTGTGTTTGTCCGCCAATCGTATTGGCAGAGCCATGCAGAATATGTGATGAAGTAACACCACCGCTCAATTGACGATAAATGTTGATGTCTTCCGGATTGAGATTGTCAGCAATACGTACTTCAGATGTAACACTTTGTCCGCCCTCGTTGATTGAACCTGCTGCAATATGTGAGTGTTCATCAATAATACCGGCAGTAACATGTTTACCTGTACCATCAATTACTTTCGCACCCGCATCGCTGAGGTTTTTGCCAACAGCAGCGATCTTGCCGTTTTTGATCAGTACATCTGTATTTTGTAAAATGCCTTCTTTCTCATTGGTCCATACAGTTGCATTCTTGATTAAAATGGTTTCCTGTTTTGGCATTTCGGTAAAGCCATAACCATTGAATGGATAAGGAACAGCGCCAAGCTTCGGTGTTACTTTCGGACGTGTATTGTCAGGTTTGGCTGCTGCTTCTTTGTTGTAAACAGCGGTCCATGTAAAGCGATTGCCTTTTGCATCATCACCCACACCACTCCATAAATTGCCGTTGGCAATACCGCTCAAGCGGATATTGGTACGGCTGCCTTTTGCATCAGGGAAATTAAGTTTCACCTGCTTGCCATCAAATGTAAACCGACCGGTCAAGGTATCGCCTGCAATTACATTGGCACTTGTGCTGCTGGCAACATCAAGTGTGTAGGTTTTTGCAGCACCCGGCATGTTCACAGTTAATGTATAAACACCTTTCACATCGTTCCATAATTCTTCTTTCACTGCATATTTTTCACCTTGTATCCAGTTTTGATGAATCACTGTTTTTTCAGAAAAGATGGGGCCGGAGGTAACGAGGAAGTTGGCTACTTTGCCAGTTTCAAGACTTCCTACCATATCATACACACCTAAAAGTGTAGCAGGAATTTTTGTTAATGCTTCCAATGCTTTTGTTTCACTTAAACCATATTCAATGGCTTTACGAAGATTGGCCATGAACTGGCGTGCATCACGCAGATCGGAACTGGTTAAACAAAAGTTGATGCCTGCTTTTTCAAACATGGC
Source organism: uncultured Bacteroidota bacterium (assembly GCA_963830845.1). GTDB lineage: Bacteria > Bacteroidota > Bacteroidia > Chitinophagales > Chitinophagaceae > Lacibacter. The sequence goes on from CAWHOR010000079.1 coordinate 13,982, forward strand.
CGCATTGGCAGGTGCCATTTCCCAATGCTTCATATCGCCCAATGCCACAAAACGTGCATCATGCGGATCTTCAATATCCATAGCTGCTGGATAATTCAACGGAAGAATGAAGGTTGCTTTAGTGCCGGCCATTTCATTGATGCGCTGGTATTCGTTACCACCTGCTTTCATGATATATTGTACACCAAATTCGTCTCCGATTTTATCGGCACGTACAACTGCCCACTTATCATTTGCTTCGAAGATCTGGGGAAGGTTCTGATGTTCGTTCCAAAAACGAAGCGAAAGATTTACACCTTCAGAAAGTGGATTGTTCTTATACCATTGTGCATCAATAAACGATTGACGAAGCAATGCAATAGAACCCATGATAGAGCCGGGATACGATTGTGTTGAAGTGCCTTTGTTGAATGAATAATGAGCCGAAGCTTTTTCTTTCAACACAGCTTTATTATCTGCACCATCGGCTAACGAAACAAATACGCCGGTACCACGTGCAATACCATCACGCTGGTGTGTAAGTACAGAACCAAAGCCGTTATCACGCAAGGCTTTTCCTTTTGTGTTGTCGGCAGTAAAAATGCGAACGCCTTGTACATCGGTGCGGATTGCCTGATTCCATCCATACGCTCCTTTTTGATTGGACGTAATTTGTGCAGGTGCATTAAAATTGAAGCCGCCTTGCGAACGTTGAGGTGCAGCAATACCGTAATCGGCATAGGCATCCACAAATGACGGATAGATGTACTTGCCTTTACAATCAATCACTACTGCATCGGCAGGGATACTAACACTTGTTCCAACGGCGATAATTTTCCCGTCTTTAATTACAAGTGTAGCGTTGTTGATTGTAGTGGACACATCTTTTACAATAGTTGCGTTGGTAAAAGCGTAAGAGCCACTGCGGGGGTCGGCTACGCCGTTTACAGGAAATGTTTCCTGTGCCCTGGATAATGCTGCTACCAGCAAAAGCCAGGAAAAGAGGATTAATCTTCTCATGCTGTAGTTGATTTTTTTGAAATGAAGGGCTTAAGGTAAGGGAAAATACAAACCGGAAAAAGAAGATTGGATGAGTGGAAGAATGTTGTTTTCAATGCAAGACAATTTCAATATAAAATGGAACTATTTAATATATCTCATTTTTTTATATTAAATTATGGTCTGATATGATCCCTTATGCTTTTGCAGTAGAATAACTACAAAAACTGTAAAGTTTGCCGCCATCTAAATACATTTTGTACTACAAAGGAGGTAGGGGTATTGTTTTACTTTTGTGAAGTATCCAATATGAATGAATAGGATTGCACTTATACCCAAAACCTTCGAAATCAGCCATCACTTGTACTATGTACTGGTTAAGGCAAATGGTTTTTATGTAATTGCAAACCCCCATTTTCTGAATCGTTTCGGGTTGCAGTCAGAAACAATACAAAACGTTGCTGCATTCAGCAAAGTGCACCCTGCTGACAGAGTGCAATGTAAAGTTGCACTTGAATTTTGTACAGGTAAACCGGGAAAAGTTATTTCAGTTGATTTACGTAAGCCCGATTCGTCAGGAAAATTCGTTTTAACCAGATGGGAATTTTCCGGAGTTGTAACAGAACAGCAGGACGAATTTTATATACAGTGCATCGGTTACGATTTAACTGCAGAAATTGCGGGGAGTGAAGACTTGTCATCATCAAAGCAAGGGGTTACTACTAAAGAAGAAATGTATCAGCAACTCCTGTCGAACGGAGTAGATGTTTTTTTTCTAACGAACGAAAAGAATGAGATTACTTACTGTTCGGCGAATATTACAAAAGTGTTTGGGTATACTACACAGGAGTTGATTGGTGAAAATGGGTTTGCATTGGTTCATCCTGATGACCTGCACATTGCAATAGCGGCTTTTGAAGCAGAGTTACAGCATGCGGATCAGAATCGTTCGGTTGACATACGATTCCGCAAAAAAGACGGAAGTTGGTTATGGGCAGAGGCAAAAGGGAAAAACCTGTTCAATAACCCACATATACAGTCGATGCTGTTGAACCTGAATGAAATTTCATTAAGGAAACGTTCGGAAGAGGCATTAAAAGAAAGCGAGGCAAGGTACAAGTCATTTTTTAATCAACTGCAACTGCCTCTTTTAATTATAAGCGAAGATCATTTGCAAATAATTGATGTAAATAAACATGCCCTTCAGCGTTACGGATATACATATGATGAGTTGCTGCAATTGAATTTCTGCAATTTGTTTACCAGTTCTTATACATGCGAGGAGATCAATGCAATTTATACGCAGGGAAAAGTAACAGAGCACCGTACGAAGCAGGGCGAAAAGTTGTTGGTTACAATTGCACGTCACGAGATTGTTTACTCCAACGTTAGTGGCTATT
>CAWHOR010000080.1:0-28529 GCA_963830845.1 uncultured Bacteroidota bacterium
CTTCCTGAGTGCGGCCTGTCGCTCACCAGCGGCACTACTTTCCCCGGCAACTACTTCGATGCCGCAGCCAACGGCGGCAAGGGCCTGGCCGGCAATCCGTATGCGGCCACCAGCTGCAACCCGCCCCTGTCCGTGGCCTGGCCGCCAACGGCACCTGTCGCCAGGACTACACGCGGCAGATCGACGACCTGCCGGCACAGGAACAGGTGGCATTCTTCGGCAAGGGCGCCTTCAAGCTGGGCGGCGGCCACCTGGCCACCGTGGAATATCTGCATTCGGAAAACAAGGTGGAGGCGCGCACGGCGCCGCCGCCGCAAACGGGCTTGATCTTGCCCAATACCAGCAAATACTATCCGGGCAATGCGGGCGGCGTGCCGGCCCAGCCGGGGTTGTCGGGCCAGCCCCTGAGCGTCAACTGGCGCCCCGTGGAAGCGGGCCAGCGGCAGATCGATTCCACCGGCAAGGCGGACCGCCTGGTGCTGGCCCTCGAAGGCGAGCTGGCGGGCTGGGACTACAAGACGGGCCTGAGCCATGCGATGAGCAAGTCGTCCGAGAAATTTACGGGCGGCTACGTGCAGGATGCGGGTTTTGCCGCTGGCGTGCTCAATGGCATCCTGAATCCGTTTGGCATGCAGGATGCGGCCGGCAAGGCTTACCTCGACAGCACGGCCCTGCGCGGCGAAGTGCAGAGCGCCAAGGTCACCACCACGGGCTTCGTAATAAAAAAGTTTGTAATATTATTTAAGTTAACCAAAACACAGTTATGACATACCAATTAACCGGAACGCTTCGTCATCTTATTATCATTGTACTTCTTTTCATCTTATTCGCTTGCAACAACTCCACCGGTAACAGCAATACTGAAACCTCAGCAACGGATTCCTTAACAGCAATAACTACCCCGTCCTCTCCTATTTGCTTTGCATTTGCATCGGCAACTGATACAGTCGAATTAAAATTATTGATTCAAACCGATCGTTCTGTAACAGGTGAGCTTCATTATAAGTTGAGTGGTAAAGATGGCAACCACGGTTCTATTCAAGGGTCGATTAATGGAGATACCATTCTTGCCGATTACAAATTCATGTCGGAAGGAAAGGAAAGCACTCGTCAGGTAGTATTTCTCAAAACTGATAGTTTGATAACTGAAGGCTACGGGCCTGTTGAACAGGTAAATGGTGAAATGCGGTTTATGAAAGGATCAACGCAAGACTTCAGTAAAGGATTAAAACTTTTCTTAACGAATTGTAAAAACTGATACCACGCTTTTTTGCTGTTATGTAATTGAATCTTATTCTACATCTGCTTTAAAACTTTTGTATGAAACAAACAATTTTCTTTCTTAGTATCGCTGCAGTTGTGCTGCAATCATCTTCCTGCCACAGTAGCAAGCCCTCAGCTACTTCAAGCAGTCCTTCTGCAACGGAAAAAACAACAGTTGTAACCGATATCAAAACCACAAGTGGCGGAAGCGAAATGCTGTATATGTATCGCTGGTATCTTTCTGAAATAAATCAAAAGGAAGTGCGCAGTGAGAACAGCAGAACTGCACATCTTTTATTTTCTCCCGGACAAGTAAGTACAGTTGCAGGGTTTACAGGTTGTAATCGTTTAAGCGGAACATTTGAATTGTCGGGATCGAATGCAATTAAGTTTTCTCCATTGGCAGTTACTAAAATGGCCTGTTTAAATGATGATCAAACGGAAAGTCTTTTCCTGCCCGCCATTGCAGCAACCAACAAATGGAGTGTGACGGACAAAACACTCTTATTCTACAATGGCGAAACAGTGGTAGCAAAATTTACAGCAGTTGAAGTTGCTGTTGCCAGGCTGGAAGGAAATTGGGAGTTGAATTATATTTCAGGCGCTCGTATTGCTTTTGATGGATTGTATCCTGATAAAAAACCAACAATGCGTTTTGAGCTTGGTCTTTCCTTGATCAGTGGAAATACAAGTTGCAATGGTTACAGCAGTAAGTACACAATGAATGGGAATACAATAAAATTTGCTCCCCCCTTTCAACAATGATGGCTTGTCCCGGTAATGGCGAAAGGTCATTTACAGAGATTTTACAGAAAGTAAATAAGTATGCACTATCTGACGACAACACCCTCAACTTTATGATCGATGATGTTGCAGTAATGCGTTTTGTCCGGAAATAATCATTAAACCAATCAAATGAACAAAAAACATTTCACTGCTTTTGCTATTTTATTTCTATCTGTTTTTTACCAAGCAAGCTTTGCTCAAACAAAAGGCAAATCACTCGTTATCCATTCCATTGCCGGGTTCAATGCTCCACAGTTGGGAGATCTGAATACAGTTTTGGCGAATGAAGGATTGCCGCAGTTCAAAGATTTTTATTTTACACGGGGCGGCGGATTTTATACCATCTTTCCAAAAGCAAGACTTGCTTCTTTATTCAACTTTGCTACTTTCAGCGGAACAAAAACTACAGGCGACCAAAGTAATTGGTTACGTTCTACGCAGGTAGGCACATCGCTTGGGTTTGTTGCTACGAAAAGCGAAACGGTACAGGTGATTCCCTTTGCAGGTTTGAACTATTCGTTTTTTGGTGCAAGAGTTTCGGCCGATGACGTGAGCAGCAGTTCATTCAATAATTATTTTGGTGCGACTGCCAATCAGTATCATGTTTCTTCCAATCAGTTTATGGGGCATCTTGGTTTGCACATCAGTAAAGTGGGAATTGGTGATAAGCGTTTGCTTGAAAAAATTGTTGTCGGATTAAGAGCTGGCTATTATCTTCCGTTGGGCGACAGCAAATGGAAGTCAAACAATACTACTTTAACGGATGGTCCCAACATTAATCCCGGCGGAGTTTATGCAAGCTTTCTCTTAGGTCTTCAGCAATAATCGTTTACATTCATCATCAACAACCATAACCAACTTTGTATGCAGTACAAACTGTTTTTATTTTTAGTCACACTTTTTTTTATCAACCAATCATCTGCTCAGCTATCACCCGGTTTTGATAAAGAAGAATACATTGAGTTAATGAAGTTGTCGGCACGTACCTCTGCAGCAGAGAATTACTACAGTAAAATTGCAGAGCCACAGCGCTTCAAAATGGCTTATCAATCACCTGTTATTGGTTTGGATAATTTATGGGATCTCTGGAGTGATGGGAAAGGAATTGCAACCATCAGCATTCGTGGTACAACTACCAACAGCACAAGCTGGCTGGCAAATTTTTATGCGGCGATGGTTCCTGCAAAAGGCCAGTTGCAATTAGGCGATAACGATGTATTTGAATATGAGCTGGCAAGTAATCCAAAAGCTGCAGTACATGTTGGGTGGTTGGTGAGCACTGCTTTTTTAACGAGAGATATGTTGCCAAAAATTGATTCAACTTATAAAAGCGGAACGAAGAATATCATTATCGTTGGACACAGTCAAGGCGGTGCCATTGCATATTTGGTTACCTCTTACTTATACAATTTGCAGAAAACGGGAAAGCTGCCTGCCGATATTCGTTTTAAAACATACTGCAGTGCCGGGCCAAAGCCGGGCAATCTTTATTATGCATATGAATATGAAGCAATGACACAGAATGGTTGGGCATACAATGTGGTGATTTCGGCAGATTGGGTGCCCGAAGTGCCGATCTCGATTCAAACATTAAATGATTTTAATCCATCGAATCCATTTATACACGCACAAGGAATTATCAAAAAACAAAAATTTCCAGCCAACCTTGCATTGAAATATATGTACAACCAGTTGAGTAAACCGCCAAACAAGGCACAAAAAAGATATCAGAAATATCTTGGCTCAATGACTTCGAAAACTGTTAAGAAAACACTGCCTGGTTTTGTTCCTCCTGCTTATTACGCCAGCAGTCATTATGTACGTACAGGAAATATGATTGTGTTGATACCGGATGAAGAATATTTGAAACTCTATCCCGAAAGTCAGGCACCTGATAATTTATTTCCGCATCATTTGCATCCGCAATACTTACTGCTTGCGGAAAAGTTAAAGTAGTTACTTCTTTATACTATTCAGTACATCCGAAGTTTTGCGTTTAACAGTAGTTGATTTATTGAAATTATAACTGAGTGCAACACGATAGTTTCTTGTTTGCGTTCGGTTATAACTTTCAAGATTGAAGTTAGGACCGTATGTAAACACCCTGTTCTGTTGTTGTACAAACGGGTCGGTTGCATTTACTGTAAGGATCACTTTCTTTTTGAAGAATTTACGTTGCACGCCCATATTCATGGACACATTGCTGCGCACAGTTCCTTGTGGATTTGCAAACCGGTTGAATGAAAATGCACCTGTGAATGTCCATAGATCGGTTGGATTGTAATTGGTGCTGAAGTTAGAAGTGAAAGAACCGCCGTCACGAAACTTTCGAACTTCTTTATCAAAGCTGCCGTATTTATTGTACGTGTAGCTTGCACTGAAATTGGTTCGTAATTTCCGGCTGATGGTTAAACCCGCCCATGTGCTTGTTTCATATTCCTGCCGGTTGCTTACATTATCCCAACTCACAATTGTTTTGCCATCGGTTTGTAAAGTGCGTATCTGACTGAATACATCTTCCACTAAATTGTATCCAATGCTGAAGTTGTAAAAATATTTACTCTTTGTTTTACCTCCCACCAAATCGAATGTGTGCGATTGCGAAGGCAAGAGATCAGGATTACCATAACGCAAATTGTATGGATCACCATAATCAATAGCAGGATTTAATTCGCCAATTCCAGGCCTGCGTATTGTGCGACGATAAGCGAACGTTAAATTCGTTCCGTTCTTCCAACTGCGGTTGAGGTTCGCAAACGGAAGAATATTAAAGAAACGGTTGTATTCCGTTTTATTATCTCTGAATAATTCAAACAGAAAATTGGTTTGCTCAAACGATGAACCGGCGGTAAATGAAAAGCCGGGCATAAAGAGATGTTTCATTGAAAGTCTTGCACTCAGTATATCCTGATGAAACTTAAAATCATTACTCAGTAAGTCGGCTTTTTGAAAAATGTTTTCCGGCTTTTTCATGAACTCGGTATTCAACAAAACATGACTGTTGTTCCGGTTGTAAGCCACACCTGTTGAGATGCTTGTTTTTTGATTACTCAATGTGCGGCCGTAAGTAATATTAACGCTGTAACCGTTTGATCTTGTTTTATTGGTTTGCCGTTGTGTACTGTCTATCCCATTCGGTGTATCATCGGCATTCAAAAACTCTTGGAAAAAATTCCGCACATTTTGATTCCATCCAAAATTCGCAGCCGACAGAATGCGTAGCTGTTCACCCGGACGTTTGCCTTTCCTTGTATAGCTGAGATTGATCGATGGAGTATGTGTATTTCCTTGCGATGCAACTGTACGTTCACTCAACCTTGAAATTTCTTCAAAGCGGTTGAGATTGGTGTAACGGTTAAAGCCGGTATTGTTACTATTGCTTTGATTGTATTGCGCCACAAAGTTGAAGCTGTTACGCTTGTCGAGTTCATAATCGATATTTAATCGGAAACTGGGACGTACACTTTTGTTAAACGAACGGTTAATGATATTTAGCTGATTGCTGGAATCTTTATAAATATTGGTTCGGTTGCTGTACCCTTCCGATTGAAATTCGTTGTAAGCAACGCCTCCATTCAAATTGATGGCAAAGCCTTGTTTACGGTAATTAAAGTTGGTGCTTACACCTGTTTGACCTCTTGTACCTGCATAGATATTTACACGTGCACCAAAGCCTACTCTTCCTTTTTTCGTTACAATGTTGATTACGCCACCTTGTTCGTTGGCATATTGTGGTGGCGGATTGGAGAGTACTTCAATTTTTTCGATCATGCTGCCGGGCATACTTTCCAGCAGATCCTGCAATTGCTGGGCATTCAGCTCAACCGGTTTGTCATCGATCAAAATTCTGGGTTCTTTTCCCCGTACAGAAATTTTTCCATCGGCATCAGTTGTAACAAGTGGAGTTTGCTTCAACAATTCAGTAGCATTGCTGCCATTGCTCAAAGCACTTTCGCCCACATTGAAGGTGATATTGCCATCCTTCGATTCAATTAATGGCTTCTCTATAAAAATGATCACTTCAGCCAACTCAACCGATTGGTTGCTGAGCGGAATATCATTGAAATTGAAATCGGCCCGATCGGTTCGTAAATGAATACTGTCGATGGTAAGTGTTCGAAAACCCACAGCACTGATCTGCAGCCGGTAATAGCCCAGCTCCAGGTTGCTGAAACTGAACCCGCCGTTCTTGTCAGTTAAAAAAACGGATTGCCGGGTTGAATCTTTGTATGGAATCACGGCTACAGTAGCACCCATGATGGCTTTTTGATTGCTGGTATCGATCACAGCACCCACAATCACACCATCTTTCTTGGCTTGTTGTGCAGCAGCTCTTGAAAAAAAGAACAAAAGAAACAGTAAGGAGAAGAGAACGGAGTTGAAACGCAAAAGGCTAAAGTTTGGGTTAAAGGTAAATTTTGAAGTAAGACGATGTTGTGTATATTCCACCAGCGGTTTCAATCGCTGTCAATCTGTCACGAAATAGAATTGTTTCATTAACTTTGCCTGCTCAATTTTAGAATGATATGTTGGATTTGATGACAGATAACAAAGTGCACGATGAAAGCAGACAAGGGGAAGCTTATGCCCCGTTCGTCAGCGATCCCAATCAATATAAAAAGAAGTTTTACATCGAAAGTTATGGCTGTGCAATGAATTTCAGCGATAGTGAAATTGTCGCCAGCATTCTTAATACTGCAGGTTATGGGGCAACCCGTAATACCGACGAGGCCGACCTTGTGTTATTAAATACTTGTTCCATCCGTGAAAAAGCAGAACAAACCATTCGTAAACGATTGACCGAATTCAGAAAAGCAAAGCAACGCAAACCGGGCTTATTAGTGGGTGTGCTGGGCTGTATGGCTGAGCGATTGAAATCAAATTTACTGGAAGAAGAAAAACTGGTGGATATGGTGGTAGGCCCGGATGCTTACCGCACATTGCCGGGATTAATTGAAGAAGCGGAAGGTGGACAAAAAGCAGTGAATGTTTTGCTGAGCCGCGAAGAGACTTATGCAGATATTTCGCCCGTTCGTTTAGAAAGTAATGGTGTGAGTGCGTTTATCTCCATCATGCGTGGTTGCAACAATATGTGCAGTTTCTGTGTGGTGCCATTTACACGTGGGCGTGAACGCAGCCGTGATGCCAATTCAATTGTAGCTGAAGCACAGGATTTATTTGATCGTGGTTTCCGTGAAGTAACCTTGCTGGGTCAAAACGTAGACAGCTATTATTTTGTGGATGAAAAGAGTAATGAAACGGTTTCATTCGCCATATTAATGGAACGGGTTGCGTTGGTATCTCCGTTGTTGCGTGTGCGTTTTTCTACATCGCATCCAAAAGATATTACCGATGATGTGTTGCATACCATAGCGAAGTATGAAAATATCTGCAATTATATTCACCTGCCCATACAAAGTGGTAACACACGTATTCTGCAGTTGATGAACCGTACCTATACCCGTGAATGGTATATGAAGAAAGTGGATCGCATTCGTGAAATAATTCCTGATTGTGGATTGAGTTCTGATATCATTACCGGCTTTTGTTCCGAAACGGAAGAAGAGCACCGGGATACATTGAGTATTATGGAATACAGCCAGTACGATTATGGCTACATGTACTTTTATAGTGAACGACCGGGTACGCTGGCGGCCAAACGTTATAAAGATGATATTCCGGAAGATGTGAAGAGAAGACGTTTGCAAGAAATTGTAGATAAACAATACTATTTATCGTTGCATAGTAATCAACGTGATGTTGGTCAAACGTACAAAGTGTTGATTGAAGGAAACAGTAAAAAAGATGAAAGCAGTTGGATGGGACGAAGTTCTCAAAACAAAGTGATCGTATTCCCGAAAGAAAATTACGAGTTAAAGAAAGGCGATTATGTAATGGTAAAGGTGAATAGTTGTACCAAAGGCACATTGCTGGGTACAATTGCAAATCAATAACACAATGGATTTACAAAGTATAAAAAACAGGTTTGGTATTATCGGGAACTCCCCTTCCCTCAATCATGCATTGAATGTAGCGGTTCAGGTATCGGGTACCGATCTCACCGTTCTCATCAATGGAGAAAGTGGTGTTGGTAAAGAAGTGTTTTCGCAGATCATCCATTCCCTATCAACCCGCAAACACAATCCGTTCATTGCGGTGAACTGTGGTGCTATTCCTGAAGGAACGATCGATTCTGAATTATTCGGTCATGAAAAAGGATCGTTCACCGGTGCTGTTGATGCACGGAAAGGTTATTTCGAAACCGTAAATGGTGGTACTATTTTCTTAGATGAAATTGGTGAAATGCCCTTGGGTACACAGGCCCGTTTGCTGCGTGTGCTGGAAGCAGGTGAATTTATTCGTGTGGGTTCATCAAAAGTGCAAAAGACGGATGTTCGTGTAATAGCTGCAACCAATAAAGAGTTGTTTGAGTTTACGCAAAACAACAAGTTCAGAGAAGATCTGTATTATCGTTTAAATACTGTTCCGATTCGTGTGCCTTCCTTGCGTGACCGTAAAGAAGATATTCCGCTGCTGTTTCGAAAATTTTCTGTTGATTTTGCAGAGCGTTATAAAACAACGCCTGTTCAACTGGAAGAGGATGCGAAAAATCTGTTAATCAGTTATCCGTTTCCCGGTAATGTGCGGGAATTGAAGAATATTGCAGAGCAGATATCAGTTCTTTCGACCAATAAAATTGTGACGGCAAAAGATCTTTCACCATTTTTACCGGAACGCAGCTTCAACCGATTGCCGGTATTGGCGCATCAACCTTCAGCAGCAGGCAGCGGTGCAGAATTTGCGAATGAACGTGAAATATTGTACAAGCTCTTTTTTGATATGAAGCGTGATGTAACTGAGTTGAAAAAAATGTTTCTGGAAGTATTACAGCATGGAGGATCGCAGGTACAGATGCCGGGCAACTTTTTTAATGATACGATGATCGCTGAACCAAAGCCGATGGATATGAATCAACCGGTACTCAATTCATCAGCATCATCGCAGCCGGTGCTTCTTGGAGGCAATGGTGATATTCATGATCATGTGGAAGTGGAAGAAAGTCTCAACATCATGGACAAAGAAAAAGAACTCATCATCAAAGCATTGAAAAAACATAAAAGTAAACGTCGTGATGCTGCGCTTGATCTGGGCATCAGCGAACGGACACTGTATCGAAAACTGAAGGAGTATGATATTGAAGAACTCTGATAAAAATCGAAAGTACAAAGTACAACGTACAAAGTACGGGTCGTTGCAATTTATCAAATCGGGTAAGTTAGCAGTGGTTTCGTACATCGTACTTCTTACATCGTACCTCTTCTACTCTTGCTATTCCTTCAAAGATGTATCTATCCCACCCGAAGTAAAAACGGTGAAGGTGAATTACATCGATAACCGTGCACGGATCATCAATCCGCAGTTGAGTCAGCGTTTAACGGATAAGCTGCGTCAGAAAATTGTGAATCAAACACGTTTATCACAAACCAACAGTGATGAAGCACATTATGATATCAGTGGGCAAATCACCGATTACTACGTAACAACTTCCGGTATCTCCAATCAACAGGCTGCATCAAACCGTTTGAATGTAACGGTGCATTTGGTGTTCAAAAATCGATTGGACGATAAAAAAAGCTTTGAAGCAGATCTTACACGCAACTTTGATTTCTCAGCCAGTCTTTCGTTGAGCCAGGCAGAAAATTCGTTGACTGATCTGATCGTACAAAACATGACCGACGAAATATTCAACCGTATTTTCTCAAACTGGTAATTTTTTCAATTACTTTGCTTCAATGATCAATGCAGAAGTATTTCACCGATTGCTGCAGCAACCTTCTTTGCTGAATGAATGTTCAGAAGCTGACCTTGAGATGCTTGCATATCAGTACCCTTGGTTTGGTACTGCTCAATTATTACTCGCAGCGAAACAACAACAAAGCGGACGTACAAATGCTGAAAAGCAATTGCAAAAAGCAGCGCTGTATTTCAACGAACCACTATGGCTTCAACAGCAATGGAAAAAATTTACCAAAGCAGAATTGGTTTCTGCTGAACAGCAGGTAGCAGAAGAACTGACGATTCCCGAAATTATTTCGATCGATGAAAACGATGCGGCACTCGACGCAGAGGCATTGCTTGTGGTAGAAGAAATGAAAGATGAGCAACAGGCAGTAATCACAGATGCGGTGCTGGATGCGGAAGCAATGCTGGAAGTAGAGGCTATCAAAGAAGAACAGGAAGCAGTGATTACAGATGCTGTGTTAGATGCAGAAGCATCCATAACTGCCGAAGCAGCAAAAGAAGAGGAACTCATTACACAAGAAGCAGATATTGAACTGGCGGCAGCAGCAATAATTGAAGCCGATACTGCAAAAGAAGAGTTAGATAGTTCAAAACTCAAACAGGAGACAACAGCAGCCCCAGAGAAAACAGAAGAAAAACCTGTTTTTACATTTGAACCCTTTCACACAGTTGATTACTTTGCCTCACAAGGCATTAAACTTCGGGAAGAAAAGCTGGCCGATGATCAACTGGGCAAACAGGTGAAAAGTTTTACCCAGTGGCTCCGTTCCATGAAGAAGATCTATGTGGAAGAGCAGAAAGAGCTTGATTCTTCTATGGAAAAAGAAGTGGTTTCCATTGCCATCGAGAGCAATCAGCAAACCGAAGTGATCACTGAAACCATGGCCGAAGTGCTCGTAAAACAGGGCAAACGGACACAAGCTATTGATTTGTACCGCAAATTAAGTTTGTTGCATCCCGAAAAAAGCGTTTATTTTGCCTCCCGAATTGACGAATTAAAACAATAAAAGAAATGATTTGGTTATTCATCATACTGGTAATTTTGGCCAGTGCGTTATTAGGATTTGTAGTGTTGGTTCAAAACCCAAAAGGTGGCGGCCTCAGCGGCTCTGTAGCCGGTTTCAGTAACCAGTTTATGGGTGTAAAACAAACCACCGATGTACTTGAAAAAGGTACCTGGTTGTTTGCAGCGATCATTGGTATTTTGTGTTTGGTTTCTTCCCTGTTTATTTCTGATACTGCCGGTACAGGTGGTTCAGGTAACCTGGAAAAAGTGCCAACCAATCAGCCGGTTCAGCAACGTCCTGCAACAAATACAACCCCTGCAGTACCTGCTCCCACTCCAAACAAATAAGCAGTAAAAATATTTTCTGTAACCCCGGCCATGTGTCGGGGTTTTTTGTTTTATTTTGATACGGGCAGTAGTGCATGCATCAACTGCATTGGCAAGTTTATGCTGAGCAAGTCGAAGGACACACTGTCATCTTTTATGCCTTGTTGATCTTTTTTGAATCAATGGCATAATAATTTCTAGTAAATCAATTCTATTGAATAAACCAACCCAAACAGATGAAAAAAAATATCGGCTACACGTTTCTGCTTCTTTTTATCGTTGCTTGTTTTTTTGCATGGAAATTTTTGGGCAGCGCCACTACGTTCACCGAATCAAAAAAATATCTCTATATCTATACAGGCCAAGCCAATCAAAAAGCAGTGATGTCTTCTTTACGTGATTCAGGTTTTATAAAAAGCCCCGCTCTGTTTGAGTGGATGGCCGGACAGTTGAATGTTTGGCAGCGGCTTCAACCGGGCCGATATGAAATTGCAAAAGGAAGCAGCTTGCTGACGCTGGCCCGTACCTTGCGAAACCGTAACCAAGCGCCCGTTAACCTCATCATCACCAAACTCCGCACTCGGAACGATTTGGCTGCATTGATTGGCCGCAAATTCGAAACCGATTCTGCAACCATGATCAACTATCTTACCAATAACGATTCACTCAAAAAATTCCAACTCGATACAAATACAGTAATGACGGCTGTTTTCCCCAACACCTATTCCCTGCTTTGGAATTCAGGTCCGCAACGCATACTCCGAAAACTAAATGAGCAACGGACAAAATTCTGGACCGACGAACGGAAACAAAAAGCAGCGGCACTGGGATTAACACCTGAACAGGTGCATTCCATGGCTTCCATTGTAGAAGAAGAAACCATACGGCACGATGAAAAACCAACCATTGCAAGTGTGTATCTCAATCGCTTAAAAAAAGGAATGAATTTAGGAGCTGATCCAACGGTGAAGTTTGCAGTTGGTGATTTTACATTGAAACGTATTTTGTTTGTGCATATCAATTCAACAGCCTCATCGCCTTACAATACGTATAAAAATAAAGGACTACCTCCCGGTCCTATTTGCACCCCTTCCGAAACTACAATAGATGCTGTGTTGAATCCAGCTGCAACTGATTATCTTTTTTTCTGTGCAAAACCAAACGGAAATGGCTATCATGCCTTTGCTGCAACAGACACGGAGCATTTGAAAAATGCAAGAGCTTACCAACAGTGGCTTGATAGTTTAAAGATCAAGTAAAATTTAAAACCGTTATTTTCGGAGTGCATGTCAATTGAAGCGTATATATACAAATTGCCGATCGTTAGAACGCTTATTCGAATCAGTAAACGGTTTCGGCCGCCAGGCTTTGAAGGAATTTCATTGTACGAAGTGAGCCGGTTTTTTATTCAGCAAATACAGAAAGGGAGTTTAAACCAGCGTGCTGCAGCTATTTCGTTCAACTTCATCATGGCATTGCCGCCGGCCTGTATCTTTTTATTTTCACTGGTACCCTTGTTCCCAATTGCTGATCAGTTTTATAATGAAGTGAATGCTTTTGTACGGGAAATAACACCTAACGAAGCCACACGTAATGCAGTGGAAAGTTTTTTAGCTGATTTTTTCAAACGGCCGAAGAACAGTTTGCTTTCGATCGGTTTTATTACATCGATGTACTTCTCGTCCAATGCGGTGCTTGGGATCATTCATAGTTTTAATCAATCGATCCGTGAAACAGAAATTAAAAATTTCTTTGCCTATCGCTGGAAAGCGATTCGTTTAACATTTGTGATCATACTTATTTTTATCGCCAGTATTATTATATTAATCACACAGGGAGCATTGTTCAATTGGGTGTTATTGCTGTTGAAAATTGACAGCATTTTTATCAAATGGCTTATCATTATTTTGCGTTGGGTGGTGATTGTGGGATTGTTTTTTTATTCCATTGCTTTTATTTACAAACATGCGCCATCGGTTGAAAAAAAATGGCGGCTTATTTCGCCCGGTTCTATAGTAGCCAGCGCACTCATCATCCTCTTTACGTTTCTGTTTTCTTTTTGGATCAACAGTTTTGCGGTTTATTCGATCTATGGATCCATTGGTACAATCCTCATCTTAATGATCTTTATTAACTTTATTTCGTTGGTATTGTTAATTGGTTTTGAGCTGAATGTAAGTATTAAACTGCTCAAAAAACAGAGCGATAAAAGGCTGAAAGAAGAGATAAACGGTGAGGCAAAGCAGGAAGAAATGGTGTAACTTTAATTAGCACCAGCATTATTTTTGCTGAAAGATTTTTACAAGCATTCATCAATCTAAATCATACGCAAATGAAAAAGATCATTGTATCGTGTGCAGCATTACTCGCACTGTTTGCCTTTACAGTTTTACCGGATGAACTAAGTATTGGGAGCAGCATTCCGAGCGCTTCCAAAAAAATGAAAGATATTTCCGGTAAGGAATACTCCTTCAGCGATGTAAAGAAGAAGAACGGATTGCTGGTGGTGTTCAGTTGCAATACCTGTCCATGGGTTGTAAAAAATCAACAGGTAGCAGCCGAGGGATATGTTTATGCTCTGAGTAAAGAAATTGGTGTGATCGTTTTAAATTCAAATGAAACATCACGTGATGGCGATGATTCGCCGGAGCGGATGAAAGAATACGCAAAAGCACAGGGTTATACGTATCCGTATGTAATGGACGATAACAGTGCTATGGCCAATGCATTTGGTGCAAAAGTAACACCTGAGTGCTATTTGTTCGACGAGGATATGAAACTGGTTTATCATGGTGCGATTACCGACAATCCTAAAACGCCCTCAGCAAGTACACGTGATCATTTAAAAGTTGCAATCGATGAAATGGTGGGCGGTAAAGATGTAAGTATGAAAACATCAAAAGCAATGGGCTGCGGGATTAAACGGAAATCGTAAACGATAGAACATATTTCAAAAACTAAACCCCCACAATCAGTGGGGGTTTAGTTTTTATGGATCTACTTTTCCAAGTAATAATTTAATTTCTTTCTCCAGATCTTCCGGTTTCATTTCGGCTTCCACAAATTTGCGGTAACCGGTTTTCTTATTGATGAATAAAGTAGCGGGCATAGAACCTGTCCACTTTGGATCAACACGTGGACAAAACTCATCCGGCTTTTCTTCATCTAACCAAACGATCTCTGCTGTGTATTTTCGTTTGTTGGCAAAATCACGGATACGCTTCGGATAATATTCTTCAAAATCAAGACTTACCAAT
Organism: uncultured Bacteroidota bacterium; assembly: GCA_963830845.1. Taxonomy (GTDB): domain Bacteria; phylum Bacteroidota; class Bacteroidia; order Chitinophagales; family Chitinophagaceae; genus Lacibacter. The sequence goes on from CAWHOR010000080.1 coordinate 14,443, forward strand.
AACAGTTTTACATTTTGCTTTTTGTATTTGTTGGTAATGCTGTGAAAGTATGGAAGCTCTGCAATGCAAGGTCCGCAGAAAGTGGCCCAGAAATTAATCACCAGCACAGAATCGTTTGTATCTGCATATTGCAACAGGTCGTCCATCTTCCAACGTTTGATGGGTTGTGCCTGCATTGCAATTGCACAGATCATCAATACAGCAATAAGCGTAAAACGTTTCATAGTTTAAAGTTACTGCTCTTCCTGTTTAATGGCATCCAGATCATCGGCCCGAAAGCCCCATTCATCCAATAATGTGTGAAATGTGTTGTCATCCAATCGTTGCTGATCGTAATGACCGGCATTTTTCTTCTGCCGCAAGGCTTCATAAATACTTACAGCACAGGCAACCGAAATATTCAGCGATTGAATAATACCCATCTGCGGAATAATAAAATTACCATCAGCCATTGCAATGATCTCTTCACTTACGCCTGCATGTTCGTTACCAAACACGAGTGCAACACTTTCAGTAAAATCAATTTCATGCAAACTCAGAGCATCGCTGCTGAGATGTGTAGTGTAGATTTTTTTGTATTTTTTTCGCAATGCAGTAAAACATTCTTCTGCACTTTCAAACTGATGAATCGTTAACCACTTGGCTGCACTGGACGAGCTGCGTGCACCCCATTTTTTATGCTTTGGAATTTTATTAGTGAGTACATAAATTTCCTGGATTCCTACTGCATCGCAGGTACGCATTACAGCAGAGATATTATGTGGATCAAATACATTTTCCAGTACAACTGTAAGATCGGGCTGGCGTTTATTTAACACCGATAGTAAGCGGTCTCTTCGTTCGGGAGTCATGGCAGCGAAATTAAGACAAATCAGTTCTGTTCAGTTGTTCTTCTGTAGCTTCTGTACGGACGGAGATAGTTGATTCCCTTCTTTGTTCGAAAGCGGGTGCCGATCTGTTTCCATGAGCCTGCTTCTGAACGCCATACAATAAAATGTAAATGCGGAAAAGCTGTATAACCCGTTTTGCCACTATAACCAATGAGTTGACCCTGCTGTACTGTATCGCCCACATTTACCACTGCCCCATTCAGTTGCAGATGCCAATATCCTGCTCTTGTGCCATCATTGTGGTTGATCACAATTGAATTGCCGTACTGGCGGTAACTACGCTTGAGCCCACCTTTGTCGCCATCTTCTTTTACTCTTGCCACAACTCCTCCTCTCGCAGCATGAATGGACGTACCCCGTTTCATCTTAAAATCAATTGCTGCTCTGTTCTTGTGTGTAAACCTGCTGAAATATCCCTGCACCACCATTTCTTTTGTGTTAACGGCATACGGCAAGCTGTACACATAACTGGAATCATCTTTCAATTTCCCTTTTTGCAGTAAGCGGAACTTGATGGCCTCCGGTTCTTTGTTTACAGTACAACTGCCGGCAAACATCAGTATGGAAATTGTTGCAATCAGGTACAAGGCTTGTTGAAACATAGGAACAAAAATACGGAGAGATCGATTAGGCAGGCTTATAAGATATGATATGATCCTGCATTCAACAATTGTATGTCATTGTTGAGGTTTAAACACTCCAGAGTTCGGCAAAATGGTGTTATATGACTAATTCTAATAGAAACACTCAACTTTAAATTGATTATTTTAACCACTCGTGTAATAACTGCTATTGAATCATTGCAAAACCAGCTTTTTGTCTATTTTCCGCATATTATAGAAATTAATCAATTCTTAATTTCTAGATCAAATTTTTTATTGACATGAGAGGATGTTTTACCCAAAGGTTTTCGATTTTTCTTGTTCCCCTGATTTGTTTTCACCAGCTGTCTATTGCACAAAACGTTGAAACCGATACAGGTTTTTACAAAAAAGCTGTTGGTCACACCATTTCGCTATACCACGAGCAAATGCAAAATCAGCGGGGAGTGTTTAACGGTGTTAATTATTACGGCTACCTTTTCCCATTTGAAAATGGACATCCATATTTTAATACAAGTAACCCCGCCCAAGGTTCTGTTATCTACAGCAATGTGATCTACCCTTCCCTTCTTTTGAGTTATGATGAAGTTGCTGATGTTTTAATACTCCATCAAAATAATCGTACGATTCAATTGCTTTCCGAAAGAATATCCCGATTTGAAATAGCGGATCATCGCTTTATCAATATCATGCAGGATAATATGAATTCAACTTCTCCCAAGCCTGGATTCTATCAATTATTATATGAGGGTAACGTGAGCTTGATGAAGAAAGAAATCAAAAAGATCAATGACTATATACGAACAAAAGGCGAAGGTGTTTTAAAGAACATTGATGTTGAAGCCAAATACTATATTAAAGTGAAAAATAATTTCTACTTAATAAAAAACAAGCAGTCGATACTTCAGGCCTATCGGGATAAAAAAGATAGCATTGAAAATTTCATAGAAAGTAAGCAATTGAACTTTAAACGGGATAAAGAACGTATGCTGATCGAAGTGACAGCTTTTTATGACCAAATAACCAAGTAAAATGAGAATACACCGTATTTTTTTATACACAATTATATGTTTCAGCTGTCTGAAAACATATGGGCAAAAAGATTCTGCAAAAGCACTCGTTACAATTGATTTAAAGAATGTAACCGTCACAGAATTTATTCAGCTTCTCGAAAGGCAAACCGGTTATTTCTTTTATTTTGATGCCCAACAATTCGACACAATGAAGTTGAGTGTTAGCGCTACGAATCAACCACTCGATTCAGTATTGAAGAATGCGTTTGCTTCAACTTCATTTTTTCATTCAATTGATGAAGAAAAAAATGTGTTTATAACAAAAGGGAAGAAACTCAATTTTCAGTTGGGGTCTGATTTTGCTGCTAATGCAAATAATCCGAAGAGCAATACCAAGCCACAGTATGAAGTAACCTTTGAAACAGACAGCAGCGAAGTGAGCGAAAACAGAGTAACTCCGTCAACCGAAAATGCGGTACTGGAAAATAAGTTATATGAGGTTGGAGAACGTGGAGCTGTTAAACAGCAAAAAACAGCGACCATTGCCGGTTATATACGGGATGCAAAAACAGGCGAGCCTATAGCAGGAGCTTCGATCTATATTGACCGCACAAATTTGGGCGCAACTACCGATCAGTACGGTTATTACACCCTCTCATTACCAAAAGGTAAACATACATTGAACATCCAGAGCCTGGGCATGAATGATTCAAGACGCCAGGTATTATTACACAATAGTGGAAAGCTGAATATTGATCTGGTGTCGAAAGTAATGACGCTCAAGAATATCACCATCTCGGCGCAAAAGATCAATAATATAAAAGGTACGCAAATGAGCGTACAAAAAATTGATATCAAAACGATCAAGCTGGTGCCTGTTGTATTTGGTGAAGCAGATGTATTACGGGTTGTAACAACATTACCGGGTGTTAAAACTGTTGGTGAAGCAAGCACAGGTTTAAATGTAAGGGGTGGTGCTGCAGATCAAAATCTTATTCTGTTCAATGAAGCAACGATATACAATCCCTCACACTTTTTTGGAATGTTCTCAGCATTAAACCCGGAGGTTGTTAAGGATGTGGAGCTTTTTAAAAGCAGTGTTCCTGTTCGTTACGGTGGCAGACTTTCATCGGTTCTTAATATCAACAGCCGTGAAGGGAATAAGAAAAAAATTACAGGATCGGGAGGTGTTGGGCTTTTGACCAGTCGGCTTGAACTTGAAGGGCCTATTGTAAAAGATAAGTCATCGTTTATCATTGCCGGGCGAACAACATATGCAAACTGGTTGTTAAACCTGCTTCCGGATCAGTACAAAAACAGTAATGCCGCTTTTTATGATCTTAATCTGAATATCAACCATGAGATCAATAAAAAAAATACGATCTATCTCACCGGTTATATGAGTAACGATCGGTTTAATCTTAATAGTGATACATTATTTGGTTATGGTAATAAGAATGCATCGGTAAAATGGAAACACATTTTTAATAATAAATTGAATAATGTTACTGCAGCAGGTTACGACAGTTATGAATATTATACCTCCAGTAATTACTTACCGGCAAATGGATACAAACTCAGCTTTGCGATCAATCAAACTTACTTCAGAACACACTTTAATTATTATTTAAATAATCAACACAGTTTAGATTTTGGATTTAACTCACTCTATTACAAATTGAATCCGGGGTCGTACCAGCCATTTGGAGAAGAATCATTAGTAGCTGCTGATGAAATTGCACCGGAGCAAGCACTTGAAAGTGCACTTTATATTAGCGATAAGTATAAGCTTAATTCACTTTCTATCGATGCAGGAATCAGATACAGTCTGTTTAATTATCTGGGCCCGCAAAATATAAACCGGTATGCTCCCGGTTTGCCCATTACGGAAACAAATAATATAGGGTCTGATAAATATGGTAATGGTGATTTTATTAAAACATATGGCGGCCCGGAATTTCGGTTGTCGATGGTTTACTTGTTTAACGATAGTTTCTCGATCAAAGCTGCATTTAATACACAGCGTCAATATATTCATTCAATCTCAAATACAGCTGCTATGTCGCCAACAGACATTTGGAAGTTGAGCGACCCGAATATAAAACCGCAATATGGTAGCCAGGTTTCAATTGGACTATTTAGAAATTTCCGCTCAAATACAATTGAAGCATCGGTAGAAGCCTACTATAAGGATATTCGAAATTATCTCGATTATAAAAGTGGTGCCAAACTGGTAATGAATCCTGCGTTGGAAACAGATGTATTAGGTACAAAGGGTAAAGCATACGGTGTTGAATTGCTCATAAAGAAAACGGCTGGTAAACTAAATGGATGGATCGGTTACACGTGGTCACGTATCTTGTTAAAAGCAGATGACCCTCAGGCGGGAGAAATGATCAATGATGGCGAATACTATCCTGCTAATTACGATAAGCCGCATGATATCACATTGATCAGCAATTATCGTTTTAATCATCGTTTCAGTATATCGTTTAATGCAACTTATAGTACGGGCCGACCTATTACTTTGCCAATCGGTATCTTTTATTATGCAGGAGGTCAACGAACACTTTATACAAATAGAAATGCATACAGGATACCGGATTATTTCCGGGCAGATCTTGCCATGAATATTGAAGGCAACCATAAAGTGAATCAAACGCTGCATACATCGTGGACGTTTGGTGTTTTTAATTTAACTGGTAGAAAAAATCCTTATTCTGTTTACTATGTGTCGGAAAACGGATCGATCAATGGCTATAAGTTATCCATCTTCGGAAGTGCTATCCCGTATGTAAATTTTAATATCAAGTTTTAAACATGCAAATGAAAAATATCTCTTCATATTTATTCTTACTATTGCTGCTTGTTGGCTGCAAAGAAGACTATGATTCGCCTTTCGTATCACCAAATTCCGGCTTTCTTGTAGTGGAAGGCGTGATCAATAGTGGCCAGGGACGTACCAGCATTAAATTGAGCAGAACAGCAAAACTCGAAAACCAGCTATTGAAGGTGCAGCATGAAAAAGGGGCATCTGTAAAAGTGGAGGGAGAAGATAACAGTTCTTATGGTCTTAATGAAACCAGCGAGGGAAATTATACCGCCAACAATTTAAATCTAAACAACGCCGTAAAATACAGGCTGCATATCAGAACCCTGACTGGCAAAGAATATGTGTCGAATTACGCTGCTGCTCAAGCCTCACCTCCAATTGATAGTATTACATGGAAAATGGAAGAAGGCGGAGTTCAATTATACCTCAACACAAATAATATTTTAAATAATACACGATATTATCAATGGGATTATACTGAAACATGGGAAGTGAAATCCCAGTTTGCTTCAATGTTGAAATTTCAGGTTTTTAAAGACAGGCAAAATCGGGATAGTTTTTCAATCGCCTATCGGGATAATGTCAATTTTGGAATTGATTCATCTATTTATAAATGCTGGCAGAGCAATGAATCTAATGAGCTACTTATTGGATCGTCGGCTCAACTTGAAAGGGATTTTATTTATTTACCGATAGCATTTGTTCCGGGCGGATCGGAAAAGTTAAGATTGCTTTACAGTATCAACATCCGGCAATATGGGTTAAGTAAAGAGGGCTATGAGTTTCTCGAAAAAATTAAAAAAAATACAGAGCAATTAGGAAGCATTTTTGATGCACAGCCGGGTGAGTTAAAAGGAAATATACGTTGTATAACCGATCCGTCTGAAGCTGTGGTAGGATTTGTAAATATTTGCAATGTGTCTGAGAAAAGAATTTTCATTTCTGAGCAGGATGTTGGTGGTTGGAATTTTTTCCCGGTTACTTGTTCTACTGTTTCGCTTCCAAATAACAGCGACTCAATCAGAAAATATATCTCAGGGTTAACTCCTACTCTGCCATCAACCTATGTGACTCCGCCAACAAATCCACCTGTAATCAGTTCATTCGAAGCAGCTGCGAGTGCATGCGTGGATTGTACAGTTAGAGGCACGAATATTAAACCCGTTTTCTGGCCATAATAGTATATAAGTGATAAAGATAAATTTTGAAATGGATAGCATGAGATACGTAAGGCTTACAAAAGGAATAATAGTTGGCGCTGTGTTTTCTGTTATTGCAGTTTTTAGTGTAGTTCGATCAAAAGCACAAGTACAGCAATTTGAAAGCTACAGGCAAACTTTTTTACAGGAAAAAATATTTCTACATACAGATAGAAATTTATACTTGGCAGGAGAACTCTGCTGGTTTAAAATTTACAATGTTGACGCAATTTTTCATAAACCGATCGATATCAGTAAGCTGGTCTATGTGGAAATTCTTGATAAGAACAACCGTGCTGTAATACAAACAAAGCTGATTCTTGCTGACGGTGAAGGTAATGGTTCGTTGCAATTGCCTGTCACATTAAATTCCGGTACCTATAAATTAAGAGCGTATACAAGCTGGATGAAAAATTTTAATGTTGATCATTATTTCGAAAAAATAATTACAATTATTAATTCAACGAAGCAAGATGAAATAGCTGTGTCGCCCCCCACCCGCCAATTTGATCTTCAGTTTTTTCCTGAAGGAGGAAATCTTGTATATAATATCGTAAGTAAAGTGGCTGTTCGATTTGTTGACGATAATGGTAAAGGGATAAATGCCAATGGCGTGATCCTTAATGCGGCAAATGATACAATTATAAAGTTTAAAACGAGCCAATTTGGACTTGGATATTTTCTTTTAAAACCTGAACCGGGAAATACTTACAAAGCAGTAGTAACAATGCCTTCCACCCAAATAATTACGGAAAAACTTCCGATGGCATATACAGATGGTTATGCAATGCAGCTCACCAAAGTGGGTGGAAACCAACTTAAAATTGCTGTTAGCAGTAACGGTAATGATCTTGCATTTAGCTCCGTTTTATTATTTGCTCATACCCGTAACGCAATAAAGCTTTCGCTTGCTGCCAAACTACAAAATGGCAAAACGGAATTTTTAATTGAGACCAACAAATTGGGTGATGGGATCACTCACTTCACACTTTTTGACGCTGCTAACAAACCTGTTTGTGAAAGGTTATATTTTGTATACCCTGCCAAACAATTACAGTTAGCTATTAAGGCCGATTCTTTAGAATACGGTATCCGAACAAAAGTGAATATCAATATTTCGGTAAGTGGCAAAAGCAATGAGGTTGATAAAGCGAAAATGTCGATGGCTGTTTATCGCATCGATTCTTTGCAACCGATCGACGAATTGACAATTACAAATTATTTGTGGCTCAATTCCGATCTTGCAGGCACAATTGAATCTCCTCAGTATTATTTTAGTGCTAATACACCGGAAGTACACGATGCGATGGACAATTTAATGTTGACACATGGGTGGCGACGATTCGAGTGGAATGAAATTCTTCAAAACCCGAAACCCGCACTAAAATTTTTGCCTGAAGTAAGTGGGCATATTGTTACTGGAAGAGTTGTTCAATCTGGTACAAGCAATACGGTGAAAGATATTCCCGTGTATTTTTCAGTACCCGGAAAGCGAATTCAATTGCATACTGCTGTGAGTGATGAAAAAGGGGAAATAAAATTCGATGTTCCTGAGTTTTATAATGACGGTGAAATTATTGTTCAAACGAATACAGTACAGAATAACCTGTATAATGTTGAGATCGATAATCCATTTTCCATGGAATTCTCTAAGCGAAAGTTACCGTCTCTTTTAACAAATGCGATTCCCGCACAGTATCTTATAAAGCGGCATAAAGAGTTGCAGGTCCAGAGTGCATATCACAAAAGCAAATACAATCAATTCTCGACCACCATTGATACCTCCTCCTTTTATTTCAAATCTGATATCACATATTCACTTGATAAGTATGTTCGGTTTACTACTATGGAGGAAATAATGATTGAATACGTACGGGAGATCAAAGTAAAAAAAGCAAACAACAATAGTCGTTTCTCAGTTTACAATATCAATGATCAACTCTTTATGGAGAACGATCCGTTGGTGTTACTCGATGGTGTGCCGGTATTTAATGGCAACAAATTAATATCCTATAACCCATTAAATGTTGAGCGGCTCGAAGTAATTGAACGGAAATATCATTACGAGAATCTTCTTTTCAATGGGATCGTAAATATGGTTACGTATAATGGCAATCTAAAGGAATTTGATCTTGATCCGCACGTTACAGTTATGGATTATGAGGGCCTTCAGTTACAACGAAAGTTCTTTTCACCAGTATATGAATTGAAGGAGCAATACGAAAGCCGTGTTCCTGATTACAGGAATGTACTTCTGTGGGAACCCAATATTATCATTGATGATGAAGGTGGAGCCAATATTAGTTTTTACAGTTCAGATATACCAGGTAACTATGTGATTGTTGTACAGGGACTTTCTGAAAATGGGAATACAGTTGATAAGGTTTTGCAGTTCCGGGTTAAAAAATAATAACCAATTGGTTATAGTCTGAACAACTAAAATGTATTTCGAAGAAGCTGAAAGTGAAGGAAGTTTTATTTTTCCTATTCATAGATCCACAACAGCGCAGGCTTCTCCGAACTGTTGATCAATCGTTGCAATGTTTTTAAAAAGCCAGGCGATATGGTTGGAAATCCATCGCTTTGGCAAATTTCTGTCCAAACTTCATAATTCGGCACACAATCATGCGCATGCAATACAACGTATCGTTTAAACGCATTGCTGTTTGTTGAATCAAGTCCGTAGAGTTTGTACGCCAACCCAAACCTGCCCATATACGGATTTCCGATTTTGTATTTGCCCAACGATGTACAGCCGCAGCCTGGTTCGTTTCCATATTTCCTTCCGCTTAACCAGCGTTCATTACATCGTCCGTGTGTAACTGTGCCTGCAGTGAGAATGGAATCATGTTTCAAACTATACACAAAAAATCGATTAGATCCGGAACGGATTTTCATATCGATCAGGAAACAGAATTCTTCATTGTACTCTTTATCATTTACAAATTTCTTTGCTATACTTGCTTTCCGTGTTAAAGCTTTTTGCGTTGCATCTAATGGCTTGTTGGTCGATGCAACAGGATTGGTTTCATGTTTTGAAGATTTTGCCGTTGATTTTAGATTTAAGCGAACCAGGATGAATGCACAGATTGAGATGAGGATCAGAAAAAGAATGGCTCGCCGGGTCATGGTTTATTTTTTAATCTGGAATAGATTCCAGCTAAACAATTATCCACATGAATAAGTATTGTATCAATGTTAAATAAAACTGAAGAGTGTTTTTGAGGATTTGTAATCTTAAAAACAAAAGCCTCACTTTTCAGTGAAGCTTTTCAGTTCAGTCGGGACGACAAGATTCGAACTTGCGACCCTCCCGCAATCCTGCGGGATACGCTACCGTTCAATAAAAAGTGTGAAACCTAAAAAACAAAAGCCTCACTTTTCAGTGAAGCTTTTCAGTTCAGTCGGGACGACAAGATTCGAACTTGCGACCCTCCCGCAATCCTGCGGGATACGCTACCGTTCAATAAAAAGTGTGAAACCTAAAAAACAAAAGCCTCACTTTTCAGTGAAGCTTTTCTAGTTCAGTCGGGACGACAAGATTCGAACTTGCGACCCCCAGCACCCCATGCTGGTACGCTACCGGGCTGCGCTACGTCCCGAACAAAAAATAGAAATCCGCCTCTGGATTTCAGCGGGCAGCAAATGTAAGATTTAAATCTATTTGGCACAAAATCAATCAAAAAAAACGATCTTAGCGGCGCATTAACTTGAACCCGTTACATGACCATTCTTATCAGGCAGGCACACATTATTGATCCCGCTTCTCCGTTTCATTCTACACAACAGGATGTTTTGATTGAAAACGGATCGATCACAAAAATTGGACAACTACATAATAGTTCAGCCGACAAAATTATTGAACATGAAAATCTTCATCTCTCACCGGGATGGGTGGATCTGTTTGTAAACTTCTGCGACCCCGGTTACGAATACAAAGAAACGCTTGAAACAGGAATGGATGCAGCAGCAGCAGGAGGTTTTACAGAAGTGATGGTGTTACCAAATACAAACCCGGTAGTATCAGGTAAAAGCCAGGTTGAATATTTAGTGCAGCGTTCGAAATACGCTGCGGTAAGTATACATCCACTGGGCTCCGTCACTAAACAAACCGAAGGAAAAGAGTTGGCGGAAATGTATGATATGAAAGCTGCCGGTGCTGTTGCGTTTACTGATGGGGTTCATCCGGTACAATCGGCCGGTTTATTACTTAAGGCACTTCAGTATGTAAAAGCATTCAACGGTACAGTAATACAGATACCCGATGATAAAACCATCGGTACACATGGATTGATCAATGAAGGAATTATAAGTACAAGATTGGGCTTGCCCGGCAAACCGATCCTGGCAGAAGAAATACAGGTGGCCAGAGATATTAAACTTACCCGTTATGCAGAATCAAAACTGCATTTTACCGGTGTTACATCGCCTAAAAGTTTAGAATATATCAATCGTTCAAAAGAGAGCGGTATTGCAGTTACATGTTCCGTTACGCCTGCTCATTTATATTTCAGTGATGAAGATTTGCAGACCTACGATACAAATCTGAAACTCTACCCGCCTCTCCGTGCAACAACCGAACGTGATGCGTTGAAAGCTGCGGTGCTGAATGGTTCGGTTGATTGTATTGCATCGCATCATCAACCACATGAGTACGACAGCAAGGTTTGTGAATTTGAATATGCGAAAGCAGGAATGATCGGCTTGGAAACAAGTTATGGTGTGATGGGTGCTGTATTTGGCGAGAAGTTAAGTGCTGAAAAATGGGTGGAACTGGCAAGCATTAATCCACGCAAGGTGTTTGGCTTAGAAATGCCTGTAATAAAAGAAGATGTGCCAGCCAATGTAACAATGTTTATTCCTCAGGCGACATATGTGTTTACAGAAGATGCAATTCGCTCCAAATCAAAGAACTCCGCCTTTATTGGCAGGGAATTGAAGGGTAAAGTGATCGGCATCATCAATAACAATCAACTGAAACTAAACTAAACAATTTTATGGAAACGAAACAGTCAAACCCGCTTTTGCAATATGGATTATTATCAGCTGCAGTTGGTGTGATCGCATATATTGCTTTATACCTTGGTGGTGTAAAACTAATGTCTAGTCCGCTTGCATTCATTCTGAATCTATTGCCAATTGTATTTGCTGTGATGGCATGTATTATGGTAAAAAAAAGAAATGGCGGTTATCTGGAATTTGGTCAGGCTTTAAAAACAAGCTTTGGCGTATTTGTAATTACAGGGATCGCTGTCAGTATTTTTTCATATGTGTTGCTGAATTACATTGATCTTGAGTTTAAGCAGGCGATGCAACAGATGACACTTGAAATGTCGGAAAAAATGATGAAGCGTTTTGGTGCATCACAAGACCAGATCGACAAAGCACTTGATGAAGCAAATAAAAAAGACAATTTCAGTTTTGGTAATGTGATGTTGGGCTTTGCATTCAGCTGCTTTATCTACTTCCTCTTCTCACTTATTATTGCATTGATCGTCCGTAAAAAGAATCCGGAGAATCAAATGCCACAAACCATGTAAATTCATTCATGAACCTGAGCCTTGTTATACCCCTGAAAGATGAAGCTGAGTCGTTACCTGAACTATGTGCCTGGATCGAGCGTGTAGTTACTGAGCAACAATTGTCATATGAAATTATTTTGATCGACGATGGCAGCACGGATGAATCATGGAATGTGATCAATCAGCTTCGGGCAGCCAACTCATCCATCAAAGGCATTAAATTTCAACGTAATTATGGGAAGTCTGCTGCGTTGAATGAAGGGTTTAAAGCTGCACAAGGACAAGTCGTGATTACCATGGATGCTGATTTGCAGGATAGCCCGGATGAGATTCCTGAATTGTATAAAATGATCGTAACCGATGGTTACGACTTGGTAAGCGGCTGGAAAAAGAAACGGTACGACAATACACTTACAAAAAATATTCCTTCGAAACTATTCAACGCTGCCACCCGTAAAATGAGCGGCATCAAGTTGCACGATTTTAACTGCGGATTGAAATCATACAATGGTAAAGTGGTGAAGAGTGTTGAAGTGTATGGCGAAATGCATCGCTATATTCCGGTGCTGGCCAAATGGTCGGGCTTTCGAAAAATTGGTGAAAAGGTAGTAGAGCACCGTAAACGAAAATATGGTGTTACGAAATTTGGTTGGGATCGTTTTGTAAACGGATTTTTAGATCTTGCCACTATTTCATTTGTAGGAAAGTTTGGGAAACGTCCCATGCACTTTTTCGGATTGTGGGGTACGATTTTCTTTTTGGTCGGGTTTATCATGAGCGGTTATCTCATTGTATCAAAAATAGTGGACAGTAATTTTTCTATTACTAATCGTCCTACATTCTTTATTGCATTAGTGTCGATGGTGATTGGTTCGCAGTTATTCTTAGCCGGATTTATTGGTGAGTTGATCGGTCGTAATTCGCCTGAGCGGAATAATTATTTGATAGAGGACAAAGCAGGTTTATAGAGTCACGGATGACGCAGATATAGACTAATGAAAGCGGATTTTATTCTCTATTTATTATCTTGTTACAACTAAAGCCTGCTTTTATGCTGATTCATGAAGAACTTACCAGTAAAATAATTCGCTGTTTTTATACCGTTTACAATCAATTGGGATATGGGTTTCTTGAAAAGGTGTATGAGAATGCAATGATTCTTGAATTACAAAGCAACGGTTTAAATGCAACTCAGCAAGCCCCGATTAAAGTGTTTTATAAAGACAGGCAGGTTGGTAGTTATTTTGCTGATATTCTTGTTGATAACATCTGTATCCTCGAATTAAAAGCTGGCGAAGGCGGAATTATTCTGGAACATGAGTTACAACTTACTAATTATTTAAAGGCTACTGAATATGAGATTGGACTACTTTTGTTTTTTGGAGAAAAGCCTTCATTTAAACGGAAAGTTTTTACCAATGAACATAAACAAATCCGTTAATATCAGCTTATATCAGTGTCATCCGTGAATCTATTCAAAAAAATCGTCATCCTCGGCCCAGCCCATCCTTTACGTGGCGGCATTGCGATCTTTAACGAACGTCTTGCCCGTCAGTTTCAAAACGAAGGACATGATGTAACCATTTATTCATTCAGGTTACAATACCCTGGTTTTTTATTCCCCGGTACTACACAATATTCATCGGAGCCAGCACCTACTGATCTCAATATCAATATTAAAGTCAACTCAATTAATCCAATCAACTGGTTAGCGGTTGGCAATGAAATTAAAAACCTGAAACCTGATCTGGTGGTGGTACGTTACTGGCTGCCATTAATGGGTCCTGCGTTGGGAACCATTCTTCGTCGCATCAAATCAAACAAACACACAAAGATCGTTTGCATCGCAGACAATGTGGTACCACATGAAAAACGTTTCGGCGATCATGCTTTCACGAAGTATTTTATCAAACCGGTGGATGCATTCATCACCATGAGTGAAAAAGTATTGACCGATCTGCGTTCCTTCACCCAAACAAAACCGGCGGTGCTGCAACCACATCCGTTGTATGATGTGTTTGGCAATGC
>CAWHOR010000081.1:0-11385 GCA_963830845.1 uncultured Bacteroidota bacterium
TATGCTATTGAAAACATTCGCAATATGGATGTAAGTAAATTAACTGAAACAGCTGGCAGAGGTAATTTTATGTTTTCCCGATTGGTTTGGTTGAATAAAGCATTCGAACATCAAACACATCACCGTGGGCAAACCACCATTTATATCCGACTGGTTGGTATAAAGCCGCCAAATGAAAAATTATTTTAAATCGCTTGTTCAGGGTTGCCAACCTTTAAGCATTATGTCAATTTTGTATTCACAGGATGAAGGTTGGCAACCCTTTTTTATCACCCTATTATACCAATGGAAAAGTTGATCATGTACATGGTTAACTTTTTTATTACCTTTCTTATCCATTTTCAAAACCAACTGTTATGTATAAATTTCTCAGCAGTGTATTACTGCTCACCCTCTGTATTTCTGTAACTGCACAAAAGAAAACAACGGCTCCTGTTAAAGAAGAACCGAAAGATATTTTCAACAGCGGCCTGTTGAGTGGTCTTCTGTTCAGAAGTGTTGGCCCGGCTATTACATCAGGTCGTATTGCTGATATAGCAGTCAATCCAAAAAACCACAGTGAGTATTATGTAGCTGCAGCAGCAGGGGGCGTTTGGAAAACAACAAATGCCGGCGTTACGTACACGCCCATTTTTGATGGCGAAGGTTCATTTGCCATTGGATGTTTGGCAATTGATCCAACCAATACAAATGTGGTTTGGGTGGGCAGTGGTGAAAATAATAATCAGCGTGTGGTTGGTTATGGTGATGGTTTGTACAAAAGTGAAGATGGTGGAAAGAGTTTCAAAAATGTTGGGTTGAAAAATTCAGAACATATTGGTCGCATTGCGATCGATCCTACAAATGGTGATATTGTTTATGTAGCGGCTTATGGTCCTGTTTGGAACAGTGGTGGTGAACGTGGTATTTACAAAACAACCGATGGAGGTAAAACATGGAAACAGGTGTTGAATGTAAGTGAGCACACAGGTTTTAATGAGGTGATGGTTGATCCACGTCATCCGAACATTGTATATGCAGCAGCGCATCAACGTCAGCGGAAAGTGTTTACTTATATTGGTGGCGGACCTGAATCTGCTTTGTATAAGAGTACGGATGGTGGTGCCACCTGGAACAAGATGATGAGTGGATTACCCACCGGTGATCTTGGAAGAATTGGTTTGAATTATTCACCGGTTAATCCTGATGTGTTGTATTGCGTAGTGGAAGCAACCGAAGGAAAAGGTGGCGTTTTTAAAAGTACTGATCGTGGTGCAAGCTGGGAAAAACAAAGTAGTTATTCTACATCCGGCAACTATTACCAGAAAATATTTTGTGATCCAAAGGACGTCAACAAAATATTTGTCATCAATGTTTACCTCGGTGTAAGTAAAGATGGCGGTAAAAGTATTTTCCACTCTTGGTGAAAAAAATAAACACATCGACAACCATGTGATCTGGATCAATCCAAAAAATACAGACCATTATTTAGTTGGATGCGATGGTGGTGTATATGAAAGTTTTGATGAAGGAACTAATTGGAACTTTAAAGCCAACTTACCTGTTACACAGTTTTATAAAGCAGCAACAGATAATGCATTTCCTTTCTATCATATTCACGGTGGCACACAGGATAACTTTAGTTTGGGTGGACCATCACGCACTTTAAGTGCAAATGGTATTTTTAATTCTGATTGGTATTTCACCAGTTTGGGTGATGGTTACGAATCGCAGATCGATCAAACAAATCCTGATATTGTTTACTCACAAGCACAGTATGGTGCATTAACACGTTACGATAAAAAGAGTGGCGAGTATTTATTCATTCAACCACAGGAACCCGAAGGTGAAGCCTATCGCTGGAATTGGGATGCACCATTGGTGATCTCGAAGTATGACAACAAACGTCTTTATCATGGAGCGAATAAAGTTTTCCGCACCGATGATCGTGGCAATAGCTGGAAAGTGATCAGCCCTGATCTCACAAGGCAAATTGATCGTAACAAATTACCGGTGATGGATAAAGTGTGGAGCATGGATGCTGTTGCAAAAAATGGTTCAACCGATATTTATGGCAACATCACCACCATTGCTGAATCAAAATTTGATGAGAATACAATTTATGTTGGTACGGATGATGGTTTGATACAGGTTACAACTGATGGAGGCAACAACTGGATGAAGATTGATAACATCACCGGTGTACCTGAACGGACTTATGTAAATCATATCATCACTTCACAACACGATAAGAATATAGCGTATGTAACATTCAATCATCATCGTTATGGTGATTTTCATCCTTATGTTTATAAAACAAGTGATGGCGGTAAAACATGGAAAGCCATTACGAATAATCTTCCCGAGCGAGGAACGTCTTATACCATTGCTGAAGATCATGTAAACAAAGACTTGTTATTTGTAGGTACTGAGTTTGGTTTGTTTGTAACAATTGATGGCGGTGCAAAGTGGGTGCAAATGAAAGCAGGCTTACCAACCATTGCCGTGAAAGATCTGGAGATTCAAAAAAGGGAGAACGATCTTATTCTTGCAACATTCGGTCGTGGTTTTTATGTGTTGGATGATTATACGCCGCTTCGTCATTTAAAAAGAGATGATCTTGATAAACCTGCTGTGATCTTCCCTGTAAAAGATGCATGGATGTTTATTGAATCGCAACCATTGGGCGTAAGAGGTAAAGGTTTCCAGGGCGAAAGTTTCTTTACTACGCCTAATCCCAAAGTAGGTGCAGTGTTTACGTACTATTTAAAAGATGATATCAAAACAATTAAAGAAAAAAGGAGAGCAGCAGAAGCGGAAAAAATAAAAAGAGGCGAAGCACCAACTTATCCATCGCCTGATTCACTTCGTTTGGAAGATGAACAACCTGCGCCGCATTTGTTATTTACTGTGACCGATGAAGCAGGCAATGTTGTTCGCCGTTTAAAAGCACCGGCAAAAAAAGGATTGAAACGCATTGTGTGGGATTTCCGCACTTCACCATTCGGGCCAATTGACTTTACCCCGTTTGATGAATCAAACGCTTTCAGTTCTCCTGACCAGGGTTATTTTGCTTTGCCAGGCACGTATAAAGTTTCACTCAGCAAATTTGAAGACGGTGTGTATACTGAGATAGCAGCAGCACAACCATTCAAGGCAATGACATTAAACACAGCCACACTTCCTACAACCGATAAAAAAGCATTGGATGATTTCTCGAAGAAGATTGCAGAGATGAGCAGGGTTGTTGCTGCAACGGATCAATACCGTGGTGAATTGGTAAATAAAGTTCGTTACTTAAAACAAGCGATCATTGAAACACCAAAGCAATCGCTTGATCTGTCGAAAGCGTTGCAGGATGTTGAAAAACGTTTGACTGCTGTGAACCGCCAACTGAATGGTGATGCATCAGTAGCTAGAAGAGAGTTTGAAACCACCCCTTCTATCAACGGACGCATTGGTTATGTGATCGGCTCATTGTGGAATACAACGGCAGCACCAACGCAAACACAACTCAACTCTTATCAAATTGCGGCGAAACAATTCACACCGGTTTACAATGAGATCAAAGCCATTGCAACTGAAGTAAAACGGCTGGAAGATATTTTAGAAAAGAATGGAGCACCTTATACACCGGGACGGATGCCTGAGTGGAAGGGTAATTGATGGAGAGATAGAACCACAGATGACACTGATAATACTGATGAACACAGATTAAAATACAGAACAGCCGCTTTTCGAAAAAGCGGCTGTTCTGTTACATATGAATCAAAACCTGTCCCGGCATCGTTCAGTCCTTTACCGGATCAAAAAATGAATCGAAAAAAAAATCTAATGAAATAAGATTGAAAAACTGAAAACACCTATTTTTGCAACCCCGAAAGGGGAAGTATTCCTCCCTAGCTCAGTTGGTTAGAGCATCTGACTGTTAATCAGAGGGTCGCTGGTTCAAGTCCAGCGGGGGGAGCAGAAAAGAAAGCGTTACGGTTAAATCGTGACGCTTTTTTTATTGACAAAATTGTAAGACTCATTGATAGCCTAAATGGGGGAACGGTCCGCTCATGTTTTCCATCTGTGTCCTTCAGCGTCCATCCGTGGCCAATTAACTATGTGGCTGACAGGCAGATTCGTGTCGATTCGTGAAATTCGTGGCTCTTATCGAAACAACCCAAAAAACGAACTCTCTTCCAGCCCAATATAAATACCATTGGCCCTTGTTTCAATGGGATATGTTTTGAGATAATACCCTTCGCCACTGGTATTGCGGCCATTGCTGAGGTTGAATTTGTAGCGGTGCAGCGGACAAACAATATTTCCCAAAGCGTCCACAAAACCGTCCGCCAAATGCCCACCGGCATGCGGACATTTATGCGCACAGGCAAACACTTCTGCGTCTTTCTTTGCCAGACAAATCGTTTTGCCTTTTACAACGAGCTCACACAACTGGTTATCTTCCCAAGGAAGTTCTTCGGCTGATTCAGCAATTTTATGCCAACTGTATTTTTTTTCGCCAGCCATCAGTACAAAAACTCTGATTTGTAAGGGTAACGTATTTTGTAAATGGTACGTACCTGTTCAAGAATGCGTTCACGCAGCTCAGCAATATTTCGTTTTTCAATAGCAGAAACAAATACGCAGTTGCCCTGTGTATCATTTTCCCAACGTTCTTTCAGTTCCTGCAAAATGGTGGCTTTAATATCATCGCCCAGCCACTCATCGAAATGTTTTTCTTCATACAGATCCATTTTGTTGAAAATGGTTACCACTGGTTTGTCGTGACATTTCAAATCCTGTAAGGTTTTGTTCACCACATTGATCTGGTCTTCATATTGCGGATGCGAAATATCCACTACATGCAGCAATACATCACTTTCACGTACTTCATCCAATGTGCTTTTAAAACTTTCAACCAGATGATGCGGCAATTTGCGGATGAACCCAACCGTATCACTCAATAAAAAAGGTGTGTTTTCAAATACAACTTTGCTGGTAGTGGTGTCCAATGTGGCAAAGAGTTTATTCTCTGCAAACACTTCACGTTTGGCTAAGGTATTCATGAGTGTACTCTTACCTACGTTGGTATAACCTACCAATGCCACCCGAATAAATTCACCACGATCTTTTCGTTGTGTGAAAGACTGTTTATCAATTTCAGCCAGTCGTTTCCGTAACAAAGAGATCTTATCTTTCACAATACGACGATCGGTTTCAATCTCCGTTTCACCCGGTCCTCTTGTACCTACACCGCCCCCTTGACGTTCAAGGTGTTTCCACATCCCTTTCAGTCGGGGTAAAATATATTGGTATTGGGCAAGCTCTACTTGTGTTTTGGCTTGTGCTGTTTGTGCACGGCGTGCAAAAATATCGAGGATCAAATCACTGCGGTCGATTGTATAAATGCCCAGCTCTTTTTCAATATTCATGATCTGTGAGCCCGTCAACTCATCATCAAAAATGATCAGGGAGATGTCTTTCTCTTCCACATACTTTTTGATCTCCTGCAATTTGCCTTTCCCAACAAATGTTTTACTGTCAGGGTGCGCCAGCTTTTGCACGAATCGTTTAATTGTAACGGCGCCGGCTGTTTCAGCCAAAAACGCCAACTCATCCAGGTATTCCTGTACTTGTAATTCGGTTTGCGATTTTGTTACTACGCCTACAATAATGGCCCGTTCTTCTTGCTGTATCTCTTGTTTACGATCGATCACTTGGTATAAAATTCAGTTGGTAAAGGTAGAATAAGTTAGCGGCTGTGTACAAAGAAAAAGCGGATGATTATTCCATCATCCGCTTTTTATATAAGTAAGATCGGTTTCTTATAAACCTGTTAATGTAATACCGAATGTTAACGGACGGATCTGGCTGGGGCCTTGTCCTTCTTTGATCATATCGTTGATTTGATATTGAGCAAAAAGTCCAAAATTACCCATACCAATACGTGCCGTAGCAGCCAATCGCAGGTTATTAAAATGTTTTTTGTCTTTTTCTTTTAATACATAAGCCGTGTTTCCATTGGCATCCGTTGTAAATCTTGTTTTATCATTTGCACTGATGATGGTACCTACTTTTACTCCCAACGCAAATTTCAAACTCTTGTTTGGTTTGGTAGGATCAACCATAAAACGTAATTCAACCGGTGCTTCCAGATAAACGGTTGCCAGCTTCATTGATTTGTATCGGTTCAATGTATCTCTGCCGGCATGTTTTGCAAATGTAAATTCGTTACTGTTGATGATGTTGAGATTGCGGCCTGCATCCTTATCGAAGTACATATTATCTGCACCTACACCGGCACCTAAACCAACACTGAAACGTGGATCGGTTTTAAACGGAAAATCGAAGGAGAAATATGCATTTACGGTGCGTGACAATCCTTTGGTAGCAATACTATCCGGCTTTTGCATCCATTGCAGGTAACCGATCTGGAAAATCAAATGATCTTTCGGACGGTTGCCGAGATTCACCTTTGACCAATCTTTCTTTTTCGTTTTTTCTGTTTCCTGTGCAAATAGTGAAAAACCTGCGCTAAGGAATAATGTAAACAGTATTAGTTTCTTCATAATAGTAAAGAGGCAAATGTATTTGCTTATCGGTTAAGCAAAGGTTAAAGCCGTTTTTTAAAAATATTGCCGGGAAGCAGACAAGTCGGGCGAAGAGTTTTTGAATTAGAAAACTTCCCGTCTTCTCGTCTTTCCGGCAAATTGCGCATGAAAGCTTGTGGATCCTGTAGGATTTGAATGCCGACGTTTAGGTCGGCACCAAGACTTGCTACGCAACGTCTTGGCCTACGATCTGATTTCTCCGAGCTTCAAAAAGCTGTTGTTTTTTTGTGGATCCTGTAGGATTTGAACCTACGACCCTCTGATTATGAGTCAGATGCTCTAACCGTCTGAGCTAAGGATCCGGCCTTTTGGGCGGGGGCAAAGATAGAAAAATAGGCGTATCGTGCTGCTATAATTTCAAGGCTTCTTTTCAAATCAACTTTTCAGCTTAAATAAGGAAAGAAAATGCAGCAACTGCGGTTGTAATTAAACCCGGAAACGTTTCTTTGCAGTATGCAAACCATCCGTTCTGTAATATTTGATCTTGGCGGCGTATTACTTGATATTGATTTCAAGTTAACCGAAAAGGCATTTGAAGAAATAGGTGTGACAAATTTTCACCAGTTCTTCAACCAATTCCATAGTAACGATTTGTTTAAAAAATTCGAAACAGGAATGGAAGATGAATTGTTTTATCAGGATTTTCGTTCAGCTACCGGGTTGCAATTGAGGGATGAACAAATAAGAGATGCCTGGAATGCGTTGCTGCTCGATTTCAGAACAGAGAGTATTGCATTGTTGCCAAAATTAAAAACGAAGTATCAATTGTATCTGCTAAGCAATACCAATGAAATTCATTTGCGGGAATTTCAGCGACGGTACAATGTTTTGTCGCCAAAATCTTCATTTGATGATTTGTTTGATGCCGCCTATTATTCGCATCGCATCGGGCATCGTAAACCCAATGCTTCAGCTTTTGAATTTGTGTTGGAAAAGCATGGGTTGCTAGCAGCAGAAACCCTTTTTATTGATGATAGTTTGAATAATATAGAAGCGGCGCAGGCACTGGGCATTCAAACTGTTCACCTGTTGCCGGGCATGAAGGTGGAAGAACTGGGGCTGATGTAGGTTGGCTGATGTTTGATTTCTGATGTTGGAATCTCCTTGTGCCTTGCACCTTGTCTCTTGGCTTTTCACTCATTACTCATCCCTCATCATTTCACTTCCTCAAACTCAATATAATCACCCTCTTTCATTGAAGTTTTTTCTTTTACCGGTTCGGGACGTTGCGCAGCAGCCTGCTGTTGCTGCTGTTCCTGCATCCGGGCCTGAAATTCATTCATCTTGCTTTTCATGTCCTTTGCTGCCCGTGTTACAGGAATAACAAATCTGAAAATAAAACGGATCACGAAAAAGATCAGTAACCCATAAAGTAAATAACGTAGTAACATGATGCTGCAAAGATAAAATAAACCGCATGGTTCAATTGTGAAGATTCTCCGAAAACCTTCGCCGTAAGTTCAGGCTAAAAAAATTTTTCCGTTCATTGCTATTATCATACATTTGCGGCGGACAAAAGAAACAGTGGAAGGGAACGGAAAACGTTCCCTTCTTTATTTCACCTACATGAACTTAGAGCAAAAAACAGACAGTATACGGCAGTTAATAGAAGAGATCATCAGCGTAGATGCAGATTGTTTTCTGGTAGATGTTAAGCTAAAACCGGGCAATAATATTCAGGTGTTTGTGGATGCAGATGCCGGGTTGCCCATCAGCCGGTGCATTGGTTATAACAGGGCCTTGTACAAACAGATCGAAGAAAAAGCCTTGTTCAACGATGGCGATTTTTCGCTGGAAGTATCATCGCCGGGTTTGGAAGAGCCGTTAAAACTCGTTCGCCAATACAGCAAAAATATCGGTCGGCTGGTAGAAGTAGTGATGAAAGACGGGGTTAAAGTGGTTGGCAAATTAATATCAGCGTCAGCGGAGGAAGTAGAGGTTGAAGAAACAAAAGGTAAAGGGAAAAAGCAGGAAGTGATACAACACAAGCTTGCTTATGCAGATATTAAATCAACTAAAATTCAAATTGTATTTAACTGATTTCGGTTGTTAAAAACAAACCAACCGGAGTGTTTTAAAAAAATGTGTTATGGCAAGTATCAACCTTATTGAAAGTTTCCAGGAGTTTAAGGATGCGGAAAATATCGACCGCCCCACGATGATGAAAGTGCTGGAAGATGTATTTAAAACATTGCTTCGCAAGAAATATGGCAGTGATGATAATTTTGACGTGATCGTGAATACGGAGAAGGGTGATCTCGAGATCATGCGTCGTCGTACTATTGTAGAAGATGGACAGGTGGAAGATCCGTTAGCACAAATTGCTTACACGGATGCTGTAAAGATTGAGCCTGATTATGAAGTAGGTGAAGAATTATATGAAGATGTGGATATTCATGATTTCGGCCGTCGTGCTATCCTTGCTGCCAAGCAAACATTGGCCAGCCGTATCGGCGATTTGAAGAAGAATGTATTGGTACAGAAATATTCGGATCGTATCGGTGAAATTCTTAGTGCAGAAGTTTACCAGGTATGGAAAAAAGAAGTGTTGTTGCTCGATGAAGAAGGAAACGAATTATTGCTGCCAAAAAGCGAACAGATCCCGCAGGATTATTTCAAAAAGGGCGAAAATATCCGTGCAGTTATTAAGAAAGTAGAACTAAAAAATAACGCACCGGTAATCATCTTATCAAGAACAAGTCCGTTATTCCTGGCGAAATTGCTGGAAATTGAAGTGCCGGAAATTTTTGATGGTTTGATCGTGATCAGAAAAATTGTGCGTGAACCGGGAGAAAGAGCGAAAGTTGCAGTAGAAAGCTTCGACGATCGTATTGATCCGGTAGGTGCCTGTGTGGGTATGAAGGGTAGCCGTATTCATGGGATTGTGCGTGAACTGAAGAATGAGAACATTGATGTGATCAATTACACAGCAAATATCAATCTGCTGATTCAGCGTTCACTCACACCAGCCAAGATCACCAGCATGGATATTGATCAGGAAGCAAAACATGTAGAAGTATATCTGAAACCAGATCAGGTATCATTGGCTATTGGTAAACGAGGTGTAAATATTAAACTTGCATGCGAGTTAACCGGTTACGAAATTGATGTGTACCGTGATACAGAAGAAGAAACCAATGAGTTCGATATTAATCTGGATGAATTTACCGATGAAATTGAAGGTTGGGTAATTGATGAGTTGAAGCGTATAGGTTGCGATACAGCCCGCAGTGTACTCGACTTAACAGCAGAAGAATTGGAACGTCGTACCGATCTGGAAAAAGAAACCATTGCAGAAGTACGCCGCGTATTAAAAGAAGAATTTGAACAGGAATAACTTTTAATGGTTATTCAGGATCGATATATTTAAACATTTAAACAAGATATTCCCTGCCTGCTTCGGCAAGGATGAGGGAAGGAAATTATGTCAGAAAGTAATACACCACGTTTGATGGCTGCTGCCAAGGAGTTTAATATTGGTAAGGATACCCTTATTGACTTTTTGGTAGGAAAAGGTTTCAGTAAAGATGATCTGAAACCAACTGCAAAGCTTACAGAAGGCATGTACCGTTCGTTGCAGGCTGAATTCTCATCTGATAAACTGGCGAAAGCAAAAAGTGATCAGATCGAAATTCCGAAAGGCGGCATGGCAGACCTCAAGAAAAAGAAAGAAGAAGAAGATCTTTCGATCAAGAAGGAAGTAAAGAAGGTTATTGTAAAAGAAGAGCCGAAGGTGGAGGAAGTAGAGCCGGTTGAAGTTGTTGTGCCCGAACCAGAGGTGGTGGTAGCAATCGAAGAGCCCAAGGTAGAAGAGGTAAAGCCGGTTGAAGTTATTGCGCCGGAACCTGAGGTTACAAAAATTGAAGCTCCTGAAGTTGAAGGCCCGAAAGTGATAGCTAAGATCGATCTTGATAAAATCGATTCATCTACCCGCCCTAAAAAGGTGGATAAGAAGAAAAAGGAAGAGCCAAAGCAGAACGAGCCTGAAGTAGTGAAGGAAGAAGAGAAAGTGGTTGCACAAACCATAGTAGAACAGGAAGTAGAAGCTGAAGCCGAAGAAGATGAAGATGTTCTGATCGAAAATATTAAGGCCGATAAATTAGAGGGGCCAAAGATTTTAGGTAAGATCGAACTGCCGGTTAACTCCGAAACAAGACCCAAACCTGTTACAGACAAAGAAAAGCGGAAACGGAAACGTATTCCAATTGATAAGAAGACAGGTCCTGGCCAACAGTCAGGTACCGGTCAGCAAGCTGGAGCGACGCCTCCTGCCAGAACCGGTCCAACCATTGGTATCCAACGTCGTGGCGATGCCCGACCTGGTGGTGGTACAGGTGGAAACCGGAACGATCGTGGTCGTGGAGCGGGTCCGGGTCGAAGAGAAGATAAAGTGATCGATGCAAAAGAGATCCAGGAAAAACTTCGTGAAACGCAAGCCAAGCTTTCCGGCCAAGGAGGAAGAGGTAAGAGCTTAAAAGCGAAATACCGGAAACTGAAGCGTGATGAAATTGCAGATAATATGCCCGATGGTGGCGAAGACAATAAGCTGCAGGTAACCGAATTTATCAGTGCTGCCGAATTGGCCAGCTTGATGGACGTATCGGCTACAGATGTAGTAGCAAAATGTTTCAGTCTTGGTATGATGGTGTCGATCAACCAACGTTTGGATGCGGAAGTAATTGAACTGGTTGCCGGTGAGTTTGGCTTTGAAGTTGAATTTATCGACATGGAGAAGCAGGCAGAAATGGAGGAAGAAGATGATGATGATGATTCAGCCAATTTACTGCCACGTGCGCCCATTGTT
>CAWHOR010000082.1:0-22917 GCA_963830845.1 uncultured Bacteroidota bacterium
ACAAAACGGGAGAAACCACAACCTATAGCAATGAAGATGGCAGTGGCTACTATACCGAAAGACGGGATGGAGATGGCAATCTTTTAAGCAGTGATGAACGTTCAATAGATGCAGACGGCAATATCACAGACACCCATATCGAATATAACCCCGAAGATGGTTCTGCGTCTCGGGACCGTAACCAAAACTGCTCCCGATGGCAGTTCCGAAAC
Source organism: uncultured Bacteroidota bacterium (assembly GCA_963830845.1). Lineage (GTDB taxonomy): Bacteria > Bacteroidota > Bacteroidia > Chitinophagales > Chitinophagaceae > Lacibacter. The sequence goes on from CAWHOR010000082.1 coordinate 213, forward strand.
CCGACCTTATGATCCAAATTTTCCCTGGGGTACTGGCCCCGAGGGCGATCCTCCATGGGATACCCCTGAAGGTATCGGCGACGACCCCTTTGCAAATGCCCCCGACCGTTTTACAGCCCCCTTCAACCTGGCGGGGCAAGCCTACTGCCCATTAATCCTCGATCTCGACGGCAACGGCGTACAGGTCACTTATCTTGCCGATGGCGTACACTTCGACCATGACGGCAATGGCTTCATGGAAAGCACCGCCTGGGTCAGTGGTAACGATGGTCTATTGGTATGGGATAAAAACCTCGATGGCAAGATCACCACCGGTAATGAACTGTTCGGCGACCGTACTTTTATGAAAAATGGCCGTTGGGGGCAGAATGGAACTTATTTGTTGCCCAATTTCAATCGGCCATGTTGAAGTTTCACAATGCAGTGGTTGATGTGGTAGTGGCCGCAGGCTTTACCGGCAATATTTTGTGGAAGCAAAAAAAATTGTAACACATCATTATCAATGGGCTGTTATTCATGATTTCTTAAAGCGTATTTGTGGTGCTGCTACTGTAACCAATGCATTATCGTCGGTAGCAGCAACCGTTGGCAGTTCGTTCCGCATGCCGGTGGAATTTTCGGTAGGTGCGTACCGTTTTGGGCACAGCTTGATACGTGAGCGTTACTGGATCAATCATAATTTTATTAACCAGCCATTGGCCGACGCTTTTGGATTTATCCGGAATCCCAATCTGCCGGTGTTATCGAATTGGGTGGTTGATTTCAATGCGTTTTTTCAAACCGGCGTGCCTGTGCCCGTTTTTAATATGGCCCGGAAAATTGACAGTGTACTCGCAAATGGGTTGGAAAGTTTACCGGGTGGAAGTGGCATCATGTCTATACTGGCAGCAAGAAATTTGCGCAGAGGATTGGCGTTGGGTTTACCCAGCGGACAAGCAACAGCCATTGCGCTGGGCCTTACACCGCTTACAGCGGCACAGTTAAAAAGTGGGTTGTCTGCCGCCGAAATAACACTCCTCAATTCAAACGGAGGTATATTATTAAGTAAAACACCATTGTGGTACTATTGCCTGCGTGAAGCAGCAGTGGTTAGCGGTGGTAATTCACTCGGGCCATTGGGGGCAAAGATCGTAGCAGATACATTTGTTCGGATCTTAAAACGTGATGCAGACTCGTTCATCAATAAGCCCGGTGGGTTTACACCGTTTCTGCCATCCGATGCAGCAGGTAACTTTACTGTAACGGATATTATTAAATTTTCGGGCGTACATGTACCTGCATAAACGGGGTTATTGAAGTTTGTGCAGAACAAAACGGTTGATGCAATGCACGGCTGTGTTGTATCAACCGTTTATCATTTGTTGTAGCGGTATTCGGTCAAATGTTCAGAAATTAATGTTATGAATACTTGTCGAATTTGTAGTACATCTTATAGAGTCAAGAGTTGTAGTTGAAGTGCCATTGGCAAAAGTTTTTACGGTTTTGATTTTTGTATAAACGTCAGCAACAGTCTCAATATTTATTTCGCTTGTATTTCTGTCTATTACTTCTTGTGGTGATTGAACATTATAGTTATGCAAATAAAAGTCAGCTACATTAGAGTGTGTTATTGCGTAGCCCTGAAAATTGTCATTCAGTGTCCTATTCAACTTTAATTTAAGATTTGCTTTTTTGTAAACTTCAAATTGTTTAGCTTGAAAAGCGTTCTGGTCAAAAACATATGTTCTTGTCTCAATTAAGCCTGAATATCCTAAAATTATGTAGTCAGTGCTTTTGCCAACACTTAACGAAAGAAAATAACCTTTTGAAAAGTATGTCGTGTCAATGTTTGACGTGAAGTTAAATGAACCATCGATTTTAGAATTTACTGTTGCAATAACTTCTTTTTGAGAAAACCCACCGACAAACTTTACCCAACTTAATGAAACTGGAACACCTGCTGCATTTGCAGTTGTCAGTTTATTGATCACATTTCCATTTGCATTAATTGTCCCACAATTACCGGTGCAGACTGGTGCTTGCTTTTTACAAGCTGTCGTAAATATTGAAATTGAAATTAGTGTCACTAATATTTTGCAAGTAGGTTTCATAGTTAAGTTTTATGTTATGACAACTTCAATGTTAGTACTGCTGCGTTTGAGTTGCTTACAACACTGAATTCACAGCAATGTCTCCCAATAGTTGATGTTGAAATTTTAGATAAAAGTTGATGGGGACGTTGCGTATTACGAAGCCCGATCTCCACCTGTTAAATCTATTTCGCCCACAACATAAGCAAAACTCGTTACAGGATACGAGTTCTCAGCAATGTCTCCCATAGTTGATGTTGAAATTTTGTACAAAAGTTGACGGGGACGTTGCGTATTACGAAGCCCGATCTCTACCTGTTAAATCAACTTCGCCTGTAACATAGGCATAACTCGTTACAGGATACAGCCCTTGCTGAGAAGTAACGTAGTTATTTTATTTTTTCACCAGTCAATGGGTCGGCTAGTACTGGCTGCTTCGATGATTTTTTCTTGAAGAGTCCATGCGCAACAACACCAGCGCCCCAACACGACTTGTTACTTATTTCTTTCACGATAATTCCGGTTTTACTAAATGAAAAAGCAGTCACACAATCTTTGTCAGTATGGATAGCCTGATTGTTTTTATAATCGAGCGTATCAACAAAAGAACCGGAATTATTACCGGGTGCTCCCCTGCAAATGTAAAATGTCATTACAATTTTTGTGTCAGTTAACCTTTTAACTTGAATAGTTCCGAAGTAGCCATAGATTTCCCCGTCTTTTTCTGTTGTCTTTCCTTGATAAGCATATGTACCAGTCGGGTTATAAAATGCTTGCCTTATGGCAATATGCAAAGTAGTTGTGAGAACATATGTGGTAATTATTTTCAAAATTGTCGATGTCATATAAAATAGTCAGACCTAAAGGTAGCGTATTGCTTTACGGGCATTTGTTTAAAATTACATTTCTGCTCCGGAGTACGCAACCTCCCCACTCAGCTTAGTGCTTTATGTCATCGGTATCTATTGGGAGACATTGCTGAGAAATAAGAAATTAGCATTCTTTTTAGCCAGTTGCGTAGCGACCAAAGTTTGAAATTTTGTTACTCTCTATTTGAAAGACATAAGTTACTGTCGACTCTTGGCACCACTCGGCAAAAAATTCATTAAAAATTGTAATACGAAAGTTACAGGTTATGTTGTCGAATGAAAGTGATATTTTGTCTCTACATTCTTTTGAGTCTTTATACTGAGGAGGAGAAATATTAAAATTGTACTCTTTTTCAAATTCACCTGTGCTGGTTAATTGCTCTTTATTCAAGTCTTTTAGAAACCTGTCAATTAATATTGGAGTAAGGTCTACAAAAATTGCCGAGTCTTGGTCGTTGTTGGGATACTGAACTTTTCGTATTGAATCAAGCTGATGAAAAAAATCAGCTTGAATTGTTGCGTCTATAAGTTTTAGGATATCCGTCGCAGCGATGTTGCATGCTGTCGTTTTACTTTTTAAACCTTGGTTTGATTTTATATTGTCTGTTAGGAGAGTACTGTCATGTTCGGGATCAGGTAAATCAGTTGAGGTTTCATTTTCCTTATTGTTAATACAACTAAGAAAAAACAGAACTGTAAATATTGTAATTAGTGTTTTCATTAAAAAGAATGCCAGCTTCTTATAACGTAAGTATTTTGCTTGTGCAATATATCGAAATCATTTGTTTGTTAATGGGCACAAGCGAGACGCTTGCGCCAATGGGGATGCTTACGCCAACGTGTGTCATTAGCAACTACTGTTTAGTCTTTTTTAAGTTCAGAACTTCTCACAATATCAAATCCGAAAAAACCTTTCGAAATGGTAAGGTCAACGCTTTGATATTGATCAACCTTTGTACCACAGTAATATACAAGTTGTTTGTCAAGGCCATTATAATTTATTATGATAAAAGGTTGTCGGCAACCTCCTTTAGAAGATCCCAGGCTACCTGTTGATATTATTCTTTTATTTATAACAGATGTCTCTTTGTTTGCCATGTAATAGTTTGGTAGCATAAAAGCCGAAACCAAAAGTCCACCGCAAGTCATGATGCTGTAAACTATCTGTAATAATATGTTGTTTGTCTCCAGGTAAAAGGCTAAATTTTTTCTCAAAATCGGCGTTGATATTAATCCTGTCAATAGCCAAATGAGAAGTGGTATTTTAAGTGGAATAAGTGTTTTTTGGTAAATCTTAATTTCCCAAACGATCAAAAAAATTGAGCCAATAAAAATGATTGTCAACAACAAATTGACATATTGAAAACGAGTTGCCTCTTTACTCGGTTTGTTTGTATTCAATTTTCTTTGTGCGATTCTGCCGTCTTTTTTTATTCGGTTAATCATTCCTGGGATGTTCACTTATTAACTTGCCTTGGTTTGTTGTCAATTTGTAGAATATATCATTTGCCCAAAATCCTTCCTTGTTTATTGTACACAAATACTTTTTTGTACGATACACTCTTTTATACGAGCCGTCTTTTTGTTTTTCTACAAGCTCACCGCAGTAGTCGCAAAAAATTTCTGTCAAGTTTATAGAAAAAGTTGAGTCACTTGTTTTTGTCAATGTTCCGTGATAATAATAAAAGCCTCCGTCAGATGCAGAGTACGAAGTATCGTTTTTGTAAATGCTGATTGGGCTTTGATCAAGGAAAATACTATCGCCTTTGATTTTTAATAGATTCAAGCGATACCATTTCCATTTTGGATTATTACTGTCCGAATTATCACAACTATCTTTTTTTGTTCGTTGCCAACAAATTTTTTCAGTTCCAATATATGTATTATCAAAACTTATCTGCCCAACAGAAACAGTCGTAATAAATATGGAAAGAAAAAATAAAAATGTTTGCTTCATTTTGTTTTTTTCGGCAAATAGGTTGTTGTTATTCATTCCACCCTCATCGTATCAACACCACCGTCCCTTTCTTCAAAATTCGTCGGCCAAGAAAATCAATACCACTCACCATCCACGCAAAAGTGCCGGGGTCTTGTTGTTTGCTTTTGAATGTGCCGTCCCATCCGTTTTCTAATGATGTGGTTGCAAATACTTCCTGTCCCCAGCGGTTGAACACACGGAAATAATCAAACTGTGCAATGCCCACAGCAAAGGGTCGCAACACATCATTAAGGCCATTTCCATCGGGTGTAAAACCGGTGGGTACAAAAATATCCGGCGCAGTTTTAAAAATGCGGATGTTGACGGTATCGTACGCAAAACATCCTTCGGGAGTTTCGGTACGCATGATGTAACTGAAGTTTTCCTGTGATGCGTCAAACACTGCAACGGGATTAAAGATCGTGTGATCGCTCAGGAAGTCGGGCGGAGCCCATTGATAGATGCTGCCCCCACTTCCGTTCAACTGCAGGGGTTGACCGACTACTACCAACGTGTCGTTTCCGGCAAATGCCTGTACCGGTGGTATAACACGTATCAGTACTGTATCAAATACCGGTTTGGGACAGCCTGCATTTGATGTGCCACGCAGAATATAATTTGTATTGGTTAACGGAAAGGCGGTGGTAACTGCATTAGCAGGAGAGCCTAGCGTTGCCGCCGGCGACCATAACCAATTCTGTGCATCACCATTGGCAAAAAGTGTTGTGCTGTCGCCAAAACAAATGGCATCATCCGGTCCGGCATTCACTACTGGATACGGAACCGTGTTTACTGTTACTGTTCTTGTTTGATTACATTTTCCAATGGTGGATACAACGGTAAACAGCGTTGATGGAGCAGTAGGTGTTGCAACTGCATCCCGTATATTCGGATTCGTAAATAAATTGGGCGGGCTCCAGCTATATTGCAAGCCATCGGTACTTGGTTTCAACAGCACCGAATCGCCAAGGCAAATGGTTGTATCGTTTGGTGCAAGCAGTGTTACAAAATCAACCACATTCACCACTACCGAATCGGTGTTGAAACAGCCGGGTGCCAATGTAAGCGTTACATAATATTTGGTTGTTATATCCGGACTCACCAACGGATTGCCAATGTTTTGATTGTTGATATTATAAGATGGCGACCATTGAAAAATTCCTTGACCCACAGCATTCAACTGCAATGTATCAATGGAGCAGATCAAGGTATCGTTGGTTAATTGCAGCGATGGTTTATCGGAAATAACAATAGGTCTTGTAATGGTGTCTAAGCATCCCTTATTACTGCCGGTGATCAATTGCACATTGTAGCTTCCGTTTGCCGTGTAGGTATACAACGGATTTCGCAAGACGGATGTATCGGCGGTTGTAGCCGGATTGCCGAAATTCCATTTCCAGGTATTGGGAAAACCGTAATTAGATGTTGTTTGATCAGTAAACTGAATGGCCACATCTTTACAACCATCGTAGAGGTCAAAGGCCGGAAAGAAACCGGGATACACATAGATATCAGAGTACGAAGTATCCGTACAAATCTCATTGCGGTTTACAATGAGCATAATTTTATACACGCCTGTATCGGGATAGGTAAACGTTGGAACGCTTTGCGTGGATGTATCGTTGGTGGCTGAGGTTACACCAAAATCCCAATACCAGCTCCTGATCTCTGTGCTCGGCGTTAGGTTGGATAAAGTTTGTGTAAAACCATCGCAACTGCGGTTTTCCAATGGCAGTTCAGCATCCGCAAAATCACAATCGGAAATACGGATGGTAAAATCTTTTCGGTGTGTAGAAATCGCAACACCTCTTCGCCATTCGGTGATACATACATTCACTACAAAAAATGAGGAACCACTGGGGTTCACTATTCCGGCTGGTGCAATTCCTGAAATAACACCTGTAACAGGGTTGATGCTTACATTGGAACCAAGGGGCGAACTGCCACTGTAACCGGGATTATAGCTGAGTGCAGGATAGGGCGGGTTATTGGGACGAACTGTTGCCGAGTTGGTTAACCCCGTTGTATTATACGCTTCACAAAAACTATAACTTAACGAATCGCCTGCATCGGGATCGGTGGCGCTGAAGGGAAGTACAAAGCGTTTGTTGCGGCAAACAAGAGCGGTATCTTTTATATCGAATACAGGACTTGAATTGGTTTCATTTCCAAGTATAGCTGTACCGGGAATATTGGTAGCGTAGGTGGCTCCTGTATTGAAGCCTCCTACATTTGAAAGACCATTGATGCGGCAACAGGTTTGAAATGAAATAGTGTATCCCTGCGTGTTAACGGGTAGCTGAATTTCAGTTGTATAGAGCGCAACCTCATAACAAACAACAGGTGCATTGATAATACAACTGAATGGATTTTGCAGCGAAAAATTCCTGAAGTCGCTGCGTTGAACAAGTATACTGTCAATAAAGGTTGCGTTTGTTCCTCTGTTGAAAACGCCTATCGCTACACTGTTGGGTAATTCGGCAATCTGTCCACCGCCTGTGTTAATGGGATTACAATCACGAAACAAACGAAGTGTTACCCGATAAATACTGTTGCCTGCCGTACCCGGGCCCACATATACATAATACATTTCGCCACCGGAAATATGACCGGCTTTTGCTTCCTGTAAAAACAGCAGTATAGTTAAGACCAATAAAATTCGTTTCATGCAATTGTGGTTACGGTGATTGTTCCTTTACTGTTGTACAAAATTCTCCGATTGTTCTGTTCAATTCATCTGTTGCTTCCAGCATACCCATGTGTGCAATGCCCGGCACCAGTTTTACCATACATACAGCAGGTAATGCGGTTTGTTCCAAGGCATCGGAAGGACTTACGGCTTTGTCTTCTTCGCCAATAAAAAATAAAACAGGCACTGTTGCTTTTTGCAGGATGTCGGATCGGTCGGGCCGGTTGATCATGGCCGTATAATAAGCTATTAACGTTTCGGCAGTAAATTGATTGCCTTGTTGGATTAGTTCGTCAACGATTGGTTTGTGCTCTTCGTTGAATTTTTTTGCAAATAAATTGGGGATGGTGGTTTTCATAAACTCAGCAGCTCCATGTTGTTTGATGAAGCCGATCGATTTTTGCCGGGCTTCTTTTTTTTCATTACTGTCGGCATATGCAGTTGAATGAATCAATCCAAATGCCTGTAAACGTTCAGGATAGTTTTCTGCAAATGCCAATGTTACATAACCACCCATTGAATGCCCGAGCATAATGCATTGTTCGATCTTTTCTTCATCCAGCATTTGTTTAATGCCGGTGGCCATTGACTCCATTGATAAGTCACTGTTTCCAATTGCTGATGCTCCGGTACCGGGTAAATCCGGAATGAGTAAGTGATAGTTGTTTTGCAAGTATGCAACCTGTTGGTTCCAGATGCGGTTATCTTCGCCAAAGCCATGAAGGAGCAAAATCGTATCGCCGGTTCCGGTAGTTGAATAGGATAGCGAATGCGTGCCTTCTATCGTCTTTTGTTGCATGTGGGTAAATTACAAAAAATTAAAGGCTGACAAAGCCGTTTGTGTAACAATTACGGGAATTTTACCAGATGTTTTACAACTGCTTGCTGCGTTTGCCTGTAATCTTCTGGTAGAGTGCAAATAACAACAGCGCTGCCGTGAGGATCAATGCCAGTTTACTGAGCAGATCGCCAAAACGGACAAAGAATGTTTGTTGTGTGTTAACGGGGACATTCATTTTGATGGCAGCTTCGGTCCACCAGGGTTGTGATTCAAAATCGTTCCCTGCCGGATCAATAAAACAACTGATGCCTGTATTAGCACTGCGCAGCACCCATTTCCGTGTTTCAATTGCACGCAGTTTTCCATACAGCATATGATGTTTGTAACCGGGTGTATTGCCCCACCATCCATCGTTGGTGATTACAGCAATGATGTTGGCACCTGCCTTTACATAGCGGCTCATGTATTCGCCGTAAATACTTTCGTAACAAATAGCAGGTGCAATTACATAACCATTGTTGGTGGGTAGTGGCGTTCGTTCTTCCTGCCTTGCATAACCGCCTGCTGTGCCGCCGAGTTTTTCGAAGACGGGCCCTAGGAATAATAAAAAGCGTGGCAATGTTTCTACACCCGGGACCAGCATGGATTTGTGATAGAGTTGAATTGCTCCGCTGCTGTCGAGTACAGCACTGCCGTTGTATACTTCGTAAAAATCGGATGTGCCGTCGATGGGTCGTGCAGATGCGGATACACGTTCCGGATATACCCGATAACTTTCGATGCCGGTAAACAGATTTATTTTTGGATAACGTCTTAGAAAATCAAACAAAGGATTAAGAAAAAAATTTTGTTTGAGATTCATCTCATCAAAACCATTGGGCGAATACAAAGCTGTTTCGGGCCAAACTAATAAAGTTGTATTGCTGTCAATTTTTGATTCGCTTAGTCGAATGAGTTTTTGCAGTTGTGCATCGAATGTTCCTGTTGAAAGTTTTTCGTATGGATCGATGTTGGGTTGAATAACGACGATGTTTTTTGATGTCGGATTATTGATGTCGGATGGAGAATTGATGATGTCTGATGTCTGATGGCTGATATTGGATGTGCGATTATTAACGATGAGTAACGATGTAATGATGGGAAGTAGTAATAGCGCCGATGCAATTAATGTTGATCGGAATCGTACATCGTACATCGTACCTCGTACATTTTCTTTCTCATTGCGAACACAAATTAATTGGAACAACATCACATTCACCAACAACACCCACAATGTTCCACCACTTGTTCCTGTGTATTCATACCACTGAATCCAGTTGATGCGACCTGCAAATACATTGCCCAGCGTTAGCCAGGGCCAACTGAGTCCCCAATCCTGCAAGTGTAAATATTCAAAACTCATCCAGAAAATGATGAAGGATGTATAACCTATCAGTGTGCCCAGTTTTTTCTTGATGAAACGAAAACCCATGAGCGGAATACACATGAGCAAACTGTTTACAAAAATAGCCAGCCATGCACCCACCATTGATGCATTCCAGATCCACCAGGTGGTGCTGATGTTCCAGGTGAAGAGAGCGAGATAGATCAATCCGAAAAATTTCAGTTTGGAATAGTTCTGCTGTTCAAGAATGAGCAAGGGAATAAATGCAAAGAAGATCGCAACGGTAATGTTCACCATCGGCCATGCAAGAAAAAATAATAAGCCGGACAGTAATGAAAGCAGAATAGGTTGGAACTTTTTCAAGTAACTGATTTTTGTAAAAATAAGAGAAATAGCCTCCCCAACCCCCTCCGAAGGAGGGGCTTTCTAGGCACAGCCCTTGCTATTTTGATAAATAAATGAATAGGGAACGAAATGTGATGGGAAGAGTTGTTAAGATAATGTGGTAGATTCTAAGATTGTAATAGTTATTAAGCGCCGCTCTTTCTCCTTCGGGGAAAGAGAAGGAGAAAGGGGCTTGGTCTGTCGGGCGTACTGGCTAAATCCTATCTCGAATAGTTCGGGCTTTCTTTGGTAATGATCACATCATGTGCATGACTTTCTTTCATCCCTGCATTACTGATCTTAATGAATTGTGCACCTTGTAAATCTTTGATAGTTTGTGCACCACAGTAACCCATGCCAGCACGAAGTCCGCCGGTGAACTGATGAACGATCTCACTTACGTTTCCTTTAAACGGAACACGACCTTCAATTCCTTCCGGTACTAATTTCTTGATACCATCTTCCACATCCTGAAAATAACGATCACCACTTCCTTGTTGCATGGCACCAATCGATCCCATACCACGGTATTGTTTGAATTTCCGTCCTTCGTAAATAATGGTTTCGCCGGGGCTTTCTTCTGTACCTGCAAACACACTTCCCATCATTACGGTTGATGCACCTGCTGCTAATGCTTTTACCATATCACCGGTATAACGGATACCGCCATCCGCAATTACAGGAATGCCTTTTGCTTTTACTGCATGTGCCGCTTCCATAATTGCAGTTAACTGAGGAACACCTGTGCCGGCAACAATACGTGTGGTACAAATTGAACCGGGGCCAATACCAATTTTTACCGCATCTGCACCTGCATCTGCTAATGCTTTTGCACCGGCGCCTGTACCTGCATTACCGGCAATCACTTGTAATTTCTTAAAATTCTTTTTCAATAATTTCAATGAATCGATTACTCCCTTGCTATGTCCATGTGCACTATCAAGCGTAACAATATCAACACCTACCTGTTGTAATGCGGCAGCTCTGTCGAGCATATCAGCAGTGATGCCGAGTGCTGCTCCAACCAACAATCGACCGAAAGAATCTTTCACTGCACTTGGATGACTTTGTACCTGCAGCATATCACGGTACGTGATGAGGCCAGCAAGTGTGCCGTCTTTTTTTACAACGGGCAGCTTTTCAATTTTATGATGACTGAGGATGGTTTGTGCTTTTTTAAGATCCGTTCCTTCCGGTGCGGTAATGAGATTGGTCGATGTCATTACTTCACTCACCTTCTTTTTATAGTTGGTTTCAAATCGCAGATCACGATTGGTGAGAATGCCCACTAATTTATTTTTCTGATCCACAATGGGAATACCACCGATCTTATTTTCTTTCATTAACTGTAATGCATCAGCCAATGTTGCTTCAATATGCAACGTGATGGGGTCGAGGATGAGTCCGCTTTCACTACGTTTTACTTTCCGCACCTGTGCGGCCTGTTCTTCAATACTCATGTTCTTGTGGAGAATACCGATACCACCTTCTCTTGCGAGAGCGATTGCCAATGTAGCTTCGGTAACTGTATCCATTGCTGCCGAGAGCATGGGAATGTTGAGCCGTACTGATTTTGTAAGTTGGGTGCTGATGTTGGTTTCTCTGGGAAGTACCTGTGAATAGGCCGGCATGAGTAGTACATCGTCAAACGTGTAACCTTCGCCAAAAAATTTGTTGAGAACCGCTTTGCTGAGTGTGGAATTATTTCTTGATGCCATGTGCAAAGGTAAGGGGAGGAGAGTATTGCTTCCAAATCGACTCTTTTTCAAGTGGTAATTCTACGGTTAGTAATCATAAATCTGAATACCTGTTACCCATATGTGTAGTTGCAGGGCCTTGAAAAGGGAAATAGCTTTGAGAAGTAAATCAACTAATCATCATTTAATTATTTACCATGAAAATTTTTGTATCAGCCTCTACACTATTTTTTTACATTATTTTTTTAAGCGCATGTAAAGGGGATATCGGCCCAGAGGGGCCTGCCGGACCTGCAGGTGCTAACGGAGCAACAGGTGCTACAGGGCCAACGGGAGCCACCGGTTCAGCAAATGTTACACAGTATAACTTCCCGGGGTTTACCCATTCGGGCACCGAGATCAACCGGGATTTTAATGTAACTGCAGGCAACCTGGAAAAAAGTATGGTGCTTGCTTATGTAAAAACAATCCTTGGCAATTGGTATCCAATTCCGGGATCTATTACCAGTACGTTTGAATACAGAGCGTATTATGGTAATCCAAATACAACTACTTCACGTTTTCATATGACCCGTTTAACGGGCTCCGGCGATCAGGCATTTACAGCACTTCGTATTGTTGTAATACCGGCAGCTACTGTTGTTAACGGCAGATACAGCAGCATTGATTATAAAAATTATTTGCAGGTGGCACAAACATTCAGTTTACCTGTTCATTAAATTTTTAGAAAGAATAATTGATGACCGTTATTGTATGATCATTTCTACAATAACGGTCATTTTAGTTTGTAGAGTTTGCCCGGTAAAGAATCAACAATATTTTTTAATTCAAGTTGTAATACTGCTGCTGCTACCAAACTACTGTTGATATTGCTTAAAATATTTAACTCATCAATGTGCATGTTTTCTTTTTGCTGCAGCAGTTGAATGATCTTTGTTTCATTCTCATCAAGATCAACAAATAGCTGTTGCTGAATATTTTTTTTCGTTTGCTTTTCTTCCCAGCCCATCTGTTCAATCACATCTTCTCCGTTTCGGATCAGCACTGCTTTATTACTTTGAATTAAGTAGTTGCAGCCTTCACTTTTACTGTCGGTTGTTTTGCCGGGCACTGCAAATACGTCCCGGTTATAACTGTAGGCAAGATTTGCGGTGATCATGCTGCCGCCTTTTACGCCGGTTTCTATCACAATCGTTGCGTCGCACATACCGGCAACAATTCTGTTTCGTTCAGGAAAATTATGGCGGTCGGGTTTGGTTTCTTTTCTGAATTCAGTTAAGATGCCGCCACCTTCTGCGATCATTTCTTTTGCAAGTGCTGTGTGTTGCGAGGGATAAATTTTATCAAGTCCATGTGCCAATACTGCAACAGTTGGCAGTTGTTGTTTCACCGAATATTTATGTGCAATTGCATCAATGCCATACGCAAGTCCGCTTAGAACCAGTGGTTGATGCGGAGCAAGTGCTTCCAAAATTTTTTCGGTGATCATTTTTCCATAGTCAGTATTGCTGCGTGTGCCGATGATCGATATGATCTTTGATGTGTTGAGATTGGCAGTCCCTCTGTAAAATAAAAGTGTAGGCGGATCGTAACAATGCAATAAACGTTTGGGATAATCATCGTCTGTGAGAAATAATGGTTTGATCTTATACTTCTCAATGAATTTGATTTCTTCTTCCTGATTTGCAAAGCCATCAAATTTTTTAATACTGTTGGCACGTACTTCACCAATACCTTCAATTTTTTCAAGTGATGATTTCTTTGCTTTGAAAATGGCTTCTGCAGATCCGAGTTCTTCTGCCAGCAGTTTTGCCTGCACATAGCCAATATGCGGTACCTGAGTTAAAGCGAGTTGATATAGAAGATCGGTGTTCATCTTATTTCTAAGATAACACAAAATTTATTTCGCTACCACCCGCAATTCTGTGCGCCTGTTTTTTGCACGGCCCGCTTCACTTGTATTTTCAGCAACAGGTTTTGTCTCACCAAAACCTTTGAACGAAATGCGATCTGCAGGGATGCCTTTGTACAAAAAGTAATTGATAACTGATTTTGCACGGCTGTTCGACAACACTAAATTATCGGCTGGTTTACCAATATTGTCGGTATGTCCGCCTATTTCAATTTTTACAGCCGGGTTTTCTTTCAACAGTTGAATCACCCGGTCTAATTCAATCATCGATTCCTGTTTCAGTTCGGCTTTGTTTACATCAAAGAAAATATTCTTCAGTACAATGCTTGCATTGATCTCGATGGGCGTAAGTGGAATATCAATGGTGTAGGTTGTATCTGTACTGGATTGTTTCAGAAAAAAGTTTTCGGAATAAAATAAATAACCCTTGCGGTTAACATTGAATGCATAATCGTTTCCGATCGGTAAGGTGATCAGGTAATTGCCCTCTTCATCGGTTTGTACTTTGCTGATGGTTTGTGCGGTTGCTAAATTGATCAACTCAACAGCAGAAGGTAAGCCTTGTTTTGTTTTTTCGTCAAACACATTTCCTTTTACCCACAATGTTTTAAACGGACGTACCTGATTGGGTAATTGAAAACTGTAAATATCCAAACCGCCTCTGCTATCAGCACCATCACTTGCATAGTAAGCTGTTTTGCCATCGCTGGCAATAATGAGTGAACCTTCATCGTCAATTGTATTCACAGGATAACCTAAGTTTTGTGGCTTGCCCCATTTGCCATCGGGCTGTTGACGCATGAAATAAAGATCGGTACCACCATAACCGGGATGTCCGTTGCTGGTAAAATAAAATGTTTGGTTATCGGCATGAATGAACGGACAACTTTCATCGCCACTGGTATTGATCTCCGGTCCCATATTACGTGGCGTACCCCATTGACCATTTGGTTGCAGATAGCATACAAATAAATCGCTGCCGCCAAAACCGGACGGATCACGTGCTGCAAAATATAAGGTGCGTTTATCGGGCGATAAACTTGGTTGGCTTTCCCAATATTCGGTATTGATGATGCGTCCCATATTGATACGTTCGCCCCAACCATTTTTTGTGAGATAAGAAACATACAGATCGCAACTGCCTTGCCCATCTTCCATATTACAACCGGTGAAAATGAGCATACGGCCATCCTGCGAAATGGTTTGTGCTCCCTCGTTTTCTTCTGTATTTAAATTGCCGGGTAATGAAACGGCCGTACTCCACACACCATCCTTACGTTCGCTCACAAAAAAATCTTCCTGTCCTATGCGGCGTGTAAAGACCAGCGTGTTGCCATCAATGGTTACCGATGGAAAATATTCCAGCAGTTTGGAATTGATGCTGTCGCCTAAATTTTCTGGAGTGAAAACGTAATCACCGGGTGGAAAATCAGCTTGCTGCTTTACCGCAAATTCATAACTGCGTTTCCGATACTCTGCTGATTTTGTAATGCGTTCGTTAAGGTTTGGTTTTTGCAAAAAACGATTGATCGCAATCAATGCATCAGTAAAATCGCCATTGCCTGCTAATGCAATCGAGTATGGAAGCAGATAGGTAGAAAAATAAACAGAATCAAGTGCTTGCCCTTTATTGTAAAATTCAACAGCCGGTTTGTATTTTTTCTGTTCAGAAAATACACCGGCTTTGCTTAAATAGGCATCAACAAATTTTGCATCGGCTGCAATACATTCATCGAGCAGTTGAATGGCTCTTGTATAATTTCTGCTGCGTGCTTCAGTAATTGCTTCCGCATATTTGTAACCAAGTTTGGTATTTACTTTCGTTGGATCGTACCACTGTGCGGAGGAAAAAAAACATATGAATAAAGTAAAACAGGTGAAGATCGTTTTCATGCACATTGAATTTGTGGTTCAATATACAAATGAATCAACAAAGCGAACGTTTCCGAAGCTATAAATTGCTGATAAAGTGTAGCCCTTTACGGCACATTGATATATTTATGCAATTGCATACTCAATTCCCACTGTGGGTTTGTTTTGATGTAGTCGATAATGAGCGGCGTCATTTCTGCAGCTTTGTCCCATTCGGGTTGCAAATATAATTTGCAGTTAGGCGAAACCTGTGCTGCATATTCTTCGGCCCACTTAAAATCAGATTTGTTAAAGACCACTACTTTCAATTCATTGGCATGTGGCACTACTTCTGGTAACGGGGCTTTAAATTTTTTGGGCGATAAACAGATCCAATCCCATTCGCCACTTAACGGATGGGAACCCGATGTTTCAATATTGGTTTGAAAACCTGCTGTATGAATGGCTTTGGTAAGTTCAGTTAAATTGTGCATCAACGGTTCTCCGCCGGTAATAACTACAATTGGTTTAAGGTTTGAGGTTGAAGGTTGAAGGTTGCTCCCTAATTCCCAATCTCCAATTCCCAATTCCATTTTCATTTTCTCAATAATCTCAGCAACACCAAACTTCGGGTGCTTCTCCGCATCCCAACTGTCTTTCACATCACACCACAAACAACCCACATCACATCCGCCAAGGCGAATAAAATACGCAGCACGACCCTGATGAAATCCCTCGCCCTGTAAAGTGTAGAACGATTCCATTACAGGCAATACCTGTTGTGTTGTTTCAATTACTGTTTCATTCATGAAATGCAAAGATAACGAAGCCTTACTGCTTCTTCATGTAAGCGTTGTAGGTGTTCATTAATAAACCGGCGATGGTCATGGGGCCCACACCACCGGGAACGGGAGTAATGGCGCTGCTTTTGGGATGCCACTTCATCAAACTTTACATCACCTTTTAAGGCAAAGCCACTTTTCTTTGAAGCATCTGCCACACGTGTAATACCTACATCGATGATAACTGCACCTTCTTTTACCATATCAGCTGTTAAGAATTCGGCCTGACCTAATGCCGCTACAATAATATCGCCTTGCAAACAGATTTCTTTGAGATTGGTGGTGGCAGAATGACAAATTGTAACGGTGCAATTACCGGGATATGCTTTGCGGCTAAGCAAAATACTCATGGGAGTGCCAACAATATGACTGCGGCCAATCACTACGGCATGCTTTCCTTTTGTTTCAACGTTGAAATGTTCCAGCAACAATAAAATACCATACGGTGTGGCCGGAATAAAAGTGGGCGAACCACTTACCATATTCCCCACACTTACGGGATGAAAACCATCTACATCTTTTGATGGGTTGATGGCATTGATCACTTTATCATCGCTGATATGTTTTGGTAAAGGAAGCTGCACCAGAATGCCGTCGATATCTGCTGTTTGATTGAGTTCTTCAATTTCACGCAACAACTCTTCTTCGGTGATGGTTGATGGGAAACGTTTCAGCGTAGATTCAAACCCGATCTCTGCACAGGTTTTTACTTTCGATGCCACATAGGTTTCGCTGGCACCATCAGTTCCCACTAAAATAGCGGCCAGATGTGGCGACCGTTTTCCTTTTTCCTGTAAGGCAGCTGTTTTTAATTTGAGATCTTCTTTAATGGCTTGGGCAGCCAGCTTTCCGTCGAGTAGTTGCATGCTGCAAAAATAACGCAGCAGGCAATTGCTTTTGAAGGATTACAGAAAATAAAACCGGTTTCGCTAGTAGAAACATCTGAAATTGATTAAATTTCGAATACAAACTTTCTGCTTGAAAACACATCTATTACTTCTAACATGGTTGGTTTGGTTTGATTTGTCTGCACAAACGGTACGGCAACCTTTGGTTAGCAGTTACCCCGGTTCGGGGGCTTACAGTAAAAACGCCGCAGATGCTTTTTCGTTTATCGTAAATCCTGCCGCCTTGGCTAATTTAAAAAATGGCGGTGCAGGTGTTTACAGCGAACGCAGGTTTCTCCTAAATGCTTTCAGTCAGTATACAGCAGTTGCAGGCTTTCAAACCAATTCCGGATCATTTGGATTGCAGGCTGATTATTTTGGTTATTCCAATTACAACGAAACACAGATCGGTCTCGGCTATGCCAGATCGTTAGGAAGTAAGGTAGATGTTGGGGCAAAGTTCAATTATTACAACCTCCGTATTCCGGCTTATACTTCCGCTTCCACATTTCATTTTGAAGCAGGCATTTTATTACACTTGAGTGAAAAGCTTCATGCTGGCTTTAGTGTATTTAATCCCGTTGGCGGCGAATTAAATAAATCGGCTAATGAAAAAATTGCTTCGGTGTATAGAATAGGGTTGGGATATGAAGTATCGGATCGGTTTTTCATCAGTGCAGAAATGATCAAAGAAGAAAATAAGAATACAGGTGTAAATGCGGTGTTGCAATATGAGCTGGTAAAACAATTTTTGTTACGTGCGGGAATCAATACCGTAAGTAAACAACCATTTGCCGGGGTGGGGTTGAAGTTTGGACAATTCAGAGTTGATGTAGCAACGGCGTATCATCCGCAGTTGGGTATTTCACCCGCAGTGATGTTATTGTTTGATTTGAAAACGAATGATAATAAAGAAGAGTGAAAAGATCAATACACATATTGCTCCTCTGTCTCTCTGTTTTTCAATCACTGGCACAAGAAACACAAACCACCGAACAACAGATTGAAAATATTACCGAAGTAAATGAATCGGAAACAGAAGATGATTCTTATATCCAATCGTTGCGGCATTACCAACGGAATAAACTAAATCTGAATACAGCTTCTGAAACAGAGTTGAAAGAATTTCCTTTTATATCTCCGTTGCAGATCGCTAATTTTTTAACCTACCGTCGGCTGTTTGGAAAGTTTGTGAGCATCTACGAATTGCAGGCGATTCCAACCTGGGATCATGAACTCATTCAAAAAATGCTGCCGTTTGTAACGGTAGGTCCAGCCGTTTCAATTACACAGGATATTGGTCAACGGTTTCGGGAGGGAGAACATTCTATTTTATCAAGGTTTACGTATGTGTTGGAAGAGTCCGAAGGTTTCCGTCGAAAAAAAGATACCGCTGCTACTACTTTTTATCCGGGTGGCAGGGAGCGTGTTTTGTTTCGGTACAAATATGTTTACAGGAATTTGTTGCAGTATGGAGTTACAGCAGAGAAAGATCCCGGTGAGCAATGGTTTAAAGGTGCTCAACGAAATGGATTTGATTATTACTCGGCGCATTTGTTTGTACGCAATGCAGGTGTCATCAAACACCTGGCACTTGGCGATTTTACGGTGAACATGGGGCAGGGGCTGATACAATGGCAATCATTGGCATTCAAGAAGAGTGTAGAAGTGATTAACACAAAACGGCAGGCAGCCATTCTTCGTCCGTTCAATTCAACCAATGAGTATTTTTTCAACAGGGGAGCCGGCATCACGTTAGAGAAAAATCGTTTTCAGGTTACTGGTTATGCATCGTTTCGAAAAGTGAGTGGAAATTTAACTGTGGATACATCGAATTCGGAAGATTATTTCACATCGCTTATTACATCTGGTTTGCATCGTACACCCAATGAACAAGCCGATAAAAATGCGGTGCAGATGAATTCGTTTGGAGGGAATGTTGGTTACAATGATGGGAATCTGCATGTCGGCTTCAACGCAGTACATTTTCAATTTGATAAGCCGTTTAACCGTGATGATCAGCCGTACAATCGTTTTGCGTTTCGTGGTACAAAGCTCACCAACATAAGTGTTGACTGGAGTTATACCTGGCGCAACATGCATTGGTTTGGTGAAGCAGCCAATCATAACGCAACCAATTATGCGATGATGAGTGGCTTACTTATTAGTGCTGATCCAAAAGTTGATCTTTCAGTTGTGTACCGCAACATGCAGAAAGGCTATCAATCCATTTTCGGAAATGCATTTACAGAAGGTACTTTTCCTGCCAATGAAAAAGGATTGTTTGCAGGTACATCGATCAAGCCATCAGCTAAATGGAAACTGGATGCGTACATGGATTTTTATCGATTTCCTTATTTGCGGTTCAGGGTTGATGCACCTTCGAACGGACAAGATTATCTGGTACAATTAACACATCGCCCCAATAAACAAATTGAAATTTATACCCGTTTCCGGCAGGAGAGCAAAGCATTAAATTATGCCGGTGATAATGGTGAGTTTGTTACAGCCTTGGTTGATCCCGTTGTACGGAAAAACTGGCGGACACAGATTCAGTTTAACATCAATTCATCGGTAACTCTTCGTCAACGCTTCGATGCCATGTGGTATGATCTGGGAGGTCCGCTGGAAAGCCGGGGGTTTTTGACCTTTTTTGATGTGTTTTACAAACCTATGCTCAAACCATTTTCGGCCAATATTCGCCTTCAGTATTTTGAAACCGACGACTTCAACAGCCGGATTTATGCCTATGAAAATGATGTATTGTATGGCTTTTCAATTCCTCCTTTTTCTGACAAAGGCATTCGTTATTACCTCAACCTCAATTACGACCTTTCTAAAAAAATCTCCTTATGGGCCCGTTGGGCACAATTTATTTATCGTAACCGGAATGAGGTGGGCACTGGGTTGGATGCGATTCCGGGTAATAAACGTAGTGAATTGAAAATGCAGCTGTTATGGCAATTGTAGACTTTATTTGTCTGCAAAAGCAGCATGTCAGTCAAAAGAGCGGTCAATCATTTGTATAAGCCTTTTAAAAAAATTAACAATTTTTTGTTTTTTAAACTGAAGGCTTATATTTGAACTGATTCTTAAACTAAATCTATCAACATGAGAAAAATTCTTGCAATGGTGGCATTGCTGCTGGTTAGTGCTATAGCAGTAAATGCCCAAACAGTTGTAGTGCAAGGACGGGTGTCCGACGAAAACGGCCCGGTACCAAACGCTACAGTACAGGAAAAAGGCACCAAAAACTCCGTTACCGCAGAAGCGAACGGTACATTCACCATCAGAGTAAAACAGGGCGCTAAGCTCATCATTACTGCGGTTGGTTTTGAAACCACTGAGTTGGACGCTTCTTCTTCTTACATGAACATCGCAGTTAAAATCAAAGCCGATGAACTGCAGGAAGTATTGGTTTCAAGCGCTTTTGGCGTAAAAAAATCACAACGTACAACAGCTTTCAGCTCTCAGGTAATTAACGCTGAGCAGTTGACTGTGATTCGTCAGCCAAATCTGAACAATGCATTAGCCGGTAAAGTTGCCGGTGTTCAATTCCGTGGTCAATCATCTGTAAAGTTGAACGATCAGGGATTTCTGCGTATCAGAGGTGGTGGTTCGCTTACTGATGAAGCTCCGATCTATGTAGTTGATGGTACGCTCACCAATTCATTTGACATTAATCCGGACGATGTACAGGATATTACTGTATTAAAAGGAGCAAATGCAACTGCTTTGTTTGGAAGCCGTGCAGGCGCCGGTGCAATTGTTATTACAACTAAAAAGGGTTCTGGAAAAAAAGGTATTGGCATTGAAGTAAACCAAAGTGTAACTTTTGACAAAGCGGCCTTTTTACCACGTTATCAAAATGAATATGGTGGTGGCGATGGCGACTGGCTGACGTTTACCTACAACAACACAATGCCGGCTGAATGGCAGGCATTGAATGGTAAAAGATACCATGATTTTACTGATGATGCAAGTTGGGGTCCTAAAATGGATGGCAGTGAATATATTCCCTGGTATGCATTTATTCCAGGTCACGATGCATCTGGTAAAACAGCTGCATTTACTCCACAGCCAAATAACTCACGTGATTTCTGGGAAACAGGCATCACTAATAATACCAACGTAAGCTTTACGCAAAGCAGTGGTACTGGTCAAAGTCTGCGTGTTTCATACACAAATCAGACAATCAAAGGGATGTTGCCGAATACAAAATCAGTAAGGCATAACCTTTTTACCACGTTCAATATGGATCTTGGTAAATTCTTTACTGTTGGTGCAAACGTAACTTATACCAATCAGCAGATCAATGGTGAATTTGGTGATGGTTACGCCAATAATTCATCCGGTAACTTCAACCAATGGTTCCATCGTGATCTTGATATGAACAAATTGAAAGAGTTATCAGGATTGAAAACACCAATTGGAACACTGGCTTCATGGAATTTCCGTCGTAATCCGGGTTCATGGAGTGCAGCCGCACCACGTAACAGTGTATGGGGTGGAAACTATTGGTATAATATGAATTCTTACTACGAGAATCTTAACTATGCTCAAAAACGTGATCGTATTTATGGTGACGTGAACCTTCTCTTCAAGTTGAACAATAACTTTAAGATCAAGGGTACGGTACGTACAGATCAGTTCAATGGCAACGTAGAAAATATTATTCCAAATATTCTTGAATATTCTGGGGTGCAAACAGGTGTGTTAGCTGGTTATGGCACGAGCAATACAGTTAACAGAGAATGGAACTTTGAAGGTGTTGCCAGCTATAACAAGACATTTGGCGATTTAGGTGTTTCAGTAAATGCCGGTGCAAACCGTTTGCAAATCAGAAACAGAGCCGTTGCTGCTAATACAAACAATGGTTTAAGTGTTCCGGAATTGTATGCAATTTCAAACTCTAAAACAACTCCAACAGTTACTAACGGCCGTACAAATTCGGCTGCGAATTCATTATTTGCATTTGGTGATTTTGAGTACAGAAAGTTTGCAAGTGTTACATGGGCTGTTCGTAACGACTGGTTCTCTACACTTCCAGCAGGTAACAATTCATTATTATCTCCATCAATTGGAGCTTCATTCGTATTCAGTGAGTTTACGCAGGATAAATTATCCTGGTTAAATTTTGGTAAAGTGTTTGCCTCATGGGGTAAAAAACCAAAAACTGTAGGCCCTTATGCATTAAACTTAAATTATGGAGTAAACCCTTTATTGTGGGGAACGAACTTCCTGATGAGTACACCAAACGGATCACCTGATCCAAATCTCCGTGGTGCGTTAACAACAACATGGGAAACTGGATTAGATCTGCGGTTTCTTAAAAAACAGGTTGAATGTTACACTTACTTTA
>CAWHOR010000083.1:0-14114 GCA_963830845.1 uncultured Bacteroidota bacterium
TTATAAACCCATGGATCGCCAACAGCAAACACCGTTCCCTTACCATATTTTGCAACAGCAATGATCACAGCATTATCTTTTGTTACCAATGCTGTTGCAGGAGCTTTCACAGTCAGTTCGCTGAGCTCTTTCAGGAACATTCGTTTTGTTGTTTTGAAAACGGGATTGTTTGCGCCGGGCATTACTTCACCTTGTACATAGGTATCATTCTTCACCATGTTTAAACTGTTGTTGGTGAATGTGATTCCGAATTTCGCTGCAAGAAGATTTAAATGTGGCAGATCGCAGTTGTTGCTATCGTTTGCTAATAATACCAACACACCGCCTGCTTTTACCCAATCGCAAATTGTTTTGGCATCTTTTTCAGTAACAAAATTCGGTTGTGGATTATCTCTTACATGATCGGGATCAACAACAATATAAACAGATGCCTGTTTGAGATTTGCTTTAGTCGGTGCCACATCCAATGATTGTAACCCGGCACCGTAGCGTTCAAAAATAGTTCCCAAAGTATAATAACCACCATGACTTCTTTCTTCCCATGTGTAATGCCAGTAACTGCATTGGTTACCGGTAGCATCCTTTCTTTTTTCACTGTTGAACCAGCGGTCGAGCACTACATTTTTTCCTTTACCGATCGATTGCGTGGGCAACTGTTCCATTTCACCGGCAGCCAATAAAAATGCACCTACCCCTTTTGCATCGTTTACAATTACATCTTCACTCATGTAATATTCAAAACTTCCATCACGATAAGGCTTGCCTCCAAGTCCGGATACTTTTACGGTACCATGTACATTTGTTTGTCCGTTTTCTTCTTTGATGAAACGCTTTACAATACCTGCATATCCTTTTTCAGCAATGGCAAGTTTGGCAGCAGGTAGATATCCTTTGCGAACTCCTTTTGCAACTGCATATACAAATTGAGAAGAAGCAGAATTTTCAAAATAATTTTTTTCTTTCCCGGGACCGTTGTAATTCATTACATCATACCACAAACCTGTTTCCGATCTTGCTGTTTTTCAATTGCATTCACTAAGCGATTAAGAATGCCAATCAGGTCGTTTCGTTTTGGATGATCTACAGGAAAATAATCCAACGCATCAACCAATGCATCAGCATACCAACCCATGGCTCTTGCCCAAAAGTGCGGCGAAGTACCGGTTGTTTTATTGGCCCATTGCTGTTGTTTGCTTTCATCCCATGCATGATAGAGCAATCCTGTTTGTGGATCACGTGCATGTTGTTCCATCCAGATAAACTGGTTGGCAATATCGTTGAAGGCAGTGTCTTGATGAAAGAGCATGGCATACTCTGCATAAAAAGGAGCACCCATGTACAAACCATCTAACCACATTTGGTTGGTATAAATTTTCTTGTGCCAGAAACCACCTTCGTTGGTACGGGGATGTGTACGCAACTGATCTACGTAAATGATGGCTGCCTTCTTATATTTTTCTGCACCCGTTATGCGATACAGCATTAACACCAGCTTGCCATTGTTTACATGATCGATGTTGTATTCTTCCAGTTCGTACCCTTTAATGCTGCCATCGTTCTGCACAAAATAATCCATGCGGTTTTTGATGGAATTGTAATAGGCCACATTGCCGGTGCGCATCCACAGACTTTCAAGCCCTTTCAGTACAACGCCCATATCGTAACTCCATTTGGTTTTACTACCAATGGGTAAACTGTCGGGCCAAATTTTATCTACTGTTGCTGCAACCTTTTCACTCCATTTTACCTGAGCGGTTGACTGTAATGTAAATGCAAGCAATGCTATTATGATCAGTTTCTTCATGTTCCTTTTTTATATATGGTTGGTTCTGTTCGTCGGCTTCTGTTCTATCTTACCACTTTACTTCTTTTGCATCGGCTCCAAATTCAACGAGCAATTTTTCCTTGGCATTGGCAGCATTTGTATTTTTTATGCTGATGGTTCTACTCCTGTCGCCACTGATGCGAAACAACACTTCACTGCCATCTTTGTACGTGATCTTATCAAACGAAAGATGATCACTGTTCAAAATATCGATCACGGGTTTTGTTTCAGCAGAGATGATCTGGATATTTTTAAAGCTGAGGCCGCTTGCTTCCTGGATATCAATTCCTTTGTCTGCCTGCAATACCATATTCTCAAAAACAATATTCTTGATATGCATTTCAGGTAATCCTCTCACAAAAATGCCTTTGGCAGCACCATTGCAATACACATTGCTGATGTGAAAATTTTTAAACACAGGCGTTGTTTCGTCAACCGGCTTTACTTCAACTTTTGGTAGTTCTCTTTTTTCACCTGCTAATGCAACAGGATCCTTCGCCATGTAATACATATCAAACAGGATTGCCTCACCAGGTATATCTTTCATGTATATGTCCTTGATGAAAATATTTTCAACCACACCGCCACGACCTCTTGTTGTTTTGAAACGTAAACCAATATCTGTACCGATGAATGTGCAATTGCTGATGTACATGTTTCGTGCACCTCCACTCATTTCACTGCCAATTACAAAGCCACCATGCGAGGCATAAACAGTACAGCCGCGGATGATCACATTTTGCGTAGGCATTCCACGTTTGCGACCTTCTGCATCACGACCACTCTTCATACACAAGGCATCGTCACCCACATCAAAGATTGAATTTTCGATAAGCACATTGCTGCAGCTCTCTACATCAATACCATCACCATTTTGTGCATACCAGGGATTTTTTACGAAGATGTTGCGAACAGTTATGTGCTCACTCATCAATGGATGCAAACACCAGGCAGCTGAATTTTGAAAGGTTACGCCTTCCAGTAAAATGTATTTGCAATTGGTGATGAGTACCATGTTGGGACGTAAGAAATCTTTGATGCTTTCGTAGTAAGCCGCATCTTTGTCGGGAGTTATTTCGCCGGGATTTGCAGGACCTTTACTTGCATTCAGAAACGCTTCTGATGGATACCATGTTTTTTTATCTTCACTCAGCACACCACCCGATGCTACTTTTTTCTTCCATTGACTTGCTGTAAGCTTATCACTTTTTACAGCACGCCAAACATCACCGTTACCGTCAATAATTCCTTTACCTGTAATTGCAATGTTGCTTACACCAGTTGCAGAAATGGGCGATTGATTCCGCATTTGTGGCAATCCTTCATAGTTCGCTTTTACCAACGGGTATTGTGATTTATCATCCGTAAATAACAAAGTGGCCCCCGCTGCCAAATGAAGATTCACGTTGCTTTTTAACACCACCGGTCCTGTTAACCACAATCCTGCAGGAACCAACACCACGCCGCCACCTTTTTTATTGGCCGCATCAATGGCATTGTTGATCGCCTTTGTATTGAGTGTGTTTCCATCGGGAACAGCACCAAACTTTTTAATATTGGTCGTATCTTTTTTGAATTTAGGAGCTACAACAACCGGCATTTTTGCATTGAACTGGGCAACCCCTGCGAAAACAGTAAAAAGAAAAGGAAGTATGAGAATGATTTTTTTCATGACATCGTTGAATCGTTAAGGAATAGAATTGGCGCAGGTTTCGAGTGTACAATTTTACCCTTATGTAGCAGCATATTCAAGGAAAAACAGGGATTTATTTACGCAATCGTTATCGGGAATTGTTGCGTAAAAATGGTTCAAAATCAACAAGATAAAATTACAGGTTCAATAACCGGCGAAAGAGTACGATTGTCTGTTTTATGGGGTAATTCTGACTGCCTGACGGGCCAATAATTTCCACTCTTTGCCTTGTTTTTGCCAAATGAGCAGGATCTTGAGGTGTACTTCGCCGGGTTTGTTGTTATCGTTGGTAACAGCATGCAATTCGTGACGCACAATCGCCGTTTTTTTGCTGATACTGATGGTTTGATTCTTAAACTCAATTGAAACAAAATCGGATTGCCCGCTGGCGATCTTTTCTACAAACTGCGTTTTTGTTTCAATCAACCCGCTTGAATGGCCATAACTGAGTTGATCGGCAGCAATGGCTTCGAGTGCAGCACGTTCGCCGCTAACCATCGCAGTGCGGAGCTTTTCGACGGCATTACTAACGGCTGTTTCCTGCTTGCTTTGCGCTGATATAGTTGTGCTGATCGATACAAAAAGAACAACAGCTATACATACTTTCTTCATCATACAATATATTTTTTAGAACCTGTTTGCCATTGGCACCAAGTCAGTTAGTTCACTGATCTTCACCGGACGTTTGAGTTGAATACTTTTGCGTGCTGCAATACCAATAAGGATGCTCATGGCACCTTCTCTCGTTCCTGCCATTACATGGTGTGGATTATCGTTGGTATCGGTAAACATTCTGCGCTGCATACGAATGTCGCCACCACCATGTCCGCCACGAATTTTTGGTGTTGTGTACACTTCATGTTCCTTACCAAAATTATCCCATGCCATGATCTCCCGTACTTCGCCCGGCACAGCATCATCGGCATTACTCATTTCAATTGCATGACGTTTACCTTGATCTTCCTGTGTTTTTTGCAGGTACGGAATATCTTCCCATGTTTCAATTCTTCCTTTCATTCCGTTGAATGCAATTTGCCATCCTTCGTACGGCGAATAAGTGGTAAGTGAATAATTCACCGTTACACCGTTTGCATAAATGATCTGTGCACTCATCTTGTCGTAAATATCAATGTCGTTGCTCCACACACAACCATCACGGATGTACCCATCATGGTGCTCGTTATTAACGTATAGGTTTACGTTGTGCTTATTAGCGGTAATGTCCCAAAAGAATTTGCACTTGGGTTTGTGTTCGCAACCACGGCATTTGGTACCCCGAAACTCATTATTTTTTCCATAATGTTCCAATGAACCATAGGCACTTACTTCAACCGGTTCACTATTGAGCCACCAGTTGAGCAAATCAAAATGATGTGTTGCTTTGTGCACCCACAATGAACCGCCTTTTGCCATGCGGCCATGCCAACGACGGAAATAATCGGAGCCATGATTCACATTCAGATACCAGTTAAAATCAACAGAGGTTATTTTTCCAACACGGTTAGCTGCCAGCAATTCTTTCAACTGCATGGCATGTACACTGTGGCGGTAGTTAAACGCCACCGTTACTTTTTTGCCTGATTTTTTCTCTGCTTCTAAAATTCGCCGACACTTGTCTTCGTCGGTCGTCATTGGTTTTTCAGTAATTACATTGAAGCCTGCGTTCAAGGCCTTCACAATTATTTCGTCGTGTGTAGAGTCAACGGTGGTAACAATTACATAATCTGCTTTGATCTGTTTCAGCATTTCATCTACGTTGATAAACGTAGGACAACTTACACCCATGTACTCTTTGCCGTAAGCAAGCCTGCCGGGATTGATATCACTCAAACCTACAAATTCGCAGGCATCTTTAAATTGACTCACAATTTGTTTGCCCCACAAACTTGTACCACGTACACCTGTACCAACAAGAGCGAGTTTTAATTTAGTGGCTGAACCGGCAGCAATTGAAGAAAAAGGATGCAACATTAAAGATGCACCTGCTGCTGCAGTGTATTTTACGAATGATCTTCTTTCCATATGGCAATTTTAGTAGTTGTATTATATGCAATCACTGAAAACCTATTGTGTAATTCGAAACCAATCAACATCTGTTACACCCGCATCGTTTGTTTTATTATTCCGTGTAAAGAACATGCCCACTTTGGCGCCAACCCATCTGCCGGGCTTTGCTTTTAGCTGTTCACCAATCGTTTTGAAGCTGGTTCCATCTTCACTGTAACTGAATTCGCACACGGCTCCCTGTGTTACTTTTACACGTAAATAAATATCCTTACTCTTTAGTTTTTCACCATCCTGTACTGTTTCTTTTTTCCCTCTGTCGGCTTCTTTGCACAGTGCAAAGGAAATATAGTTGCCGTCTTTCTTTTTGATCACTGAAACAGCTGCATAATCTGCGCCATGGATGGTCAAATGCAAACCGTTCGCCTTCCCATTTTGGCTGAAATGAAATTTTCGTTGTAGCGGTAAATTCATCGGCGGGAAATTTTTGCCCAAGAATATTGGGATAATCCCACGCAGAGTTAACAGAGTCAGGTTTCAACACCGAAAACATCCGTAACGAACCTGTTGGCGTAGCCATTGCCCAGTATTGTTGCGGATTAGCTTCCCACTGCCATTGCAATCCCAATGAAGGTGAATTGAATTCATCCGTTTCCGGCGGAGTGGCAAGCGGAAATATTTTCCCTACGTTTGGTTTTTTGTAAGTGAGAACTGGTTCGCCTTTTCCATCACCATCTTTATCTGCACCAATCACCGGCCAGTTGTTTACCCATTTCATTGGTTGCAGATGCACTACTCTTCCGTACGCATCTTTATCCTGAAAATGCAAAAACCAATCTTCACCTGTTTGTGTAGTTACCCATGCACCTTGATGCGGCCCATTGACGGTAGTAGTTCCCTGATCCATCACCACTTTGCGTTCATACGGCCCGTAAATATTTTTGGAACGAAGCACCAACTGCCATCCTGTACTTACGCCACCTGCCGGTGCAAAAATGTAATAATAGCCGTTGCGTTTATAAAACTTCGGTCCTTCCAGTGTTGGGTCGCTTTCTCTTCCATCAAATACCAATACAGGATCGCTGATCGTTTTTGTTCCTGCTTTATTCATTTCTTTCACTACAAGAATTGATTTGATGCCTGCACGACTGCCTGCATACGCATGTGTGAGATATACTTTACCGTTATCATCCCACAACGGACAAGGATCGATCAGACCTTTTCCTGCTTCCACCATCACAGGTTCTGTCCAGGGGCCATTGATATTTTTTGCTTTGGTGAGATAAATACCAAAATCAGGATCGGGATAGTAGATATAAAATTCATTGTTGTAATAACGGATCGATGGCGCCCACACACCACCACCATGTTGCACTGCAGAAAAATGTTCGAACGGCGGTTGACGTTTTAATGCATGACCGATCAATTTCCAATTCACCAGATCTTTTGAATGAAGAATTGGTAAGCCGGGAATATGATTGAAGGAAGAGGAGACCATATAATAATCATCGCCAACACGAATGGCATCGGGATCGCTGTAATCGGCATTGATGACTGGGTTTTTAAATGTGCCGTTACCATTATCAGATACCCATACTTTTGAAATTTGTTGTGCACTTGCATGCATACATATTGTAACAAGACCTATCGTTAATAATTTCTTCATAGCTGAATCACTCTTTTTTCTTTACTGCTTTTAAAAGCAGCTTCAATAATTTTTATCACCTGCACCCCTTCTGATGCAGTTACAGGCAATGGCACATTGTTACGGATGGCTTGATAAATACCTTCATAATAAGCCGTATAGTTTCCTTTGTGGGAAGTAATATACTCTTTGATGAGTTTACCATCCACTTCCGTGTGCAGCAATCCCTTTTCAGATTCGGGTTCAATGCCATAAGCAGGATCAGTTGGTAACATATGTTCCTGCAGCTGCGCTTCCTGCATATCTGTTTTTGGTTTGATGAACGAACCTTTACTTCCATGCAACACATAACCGGGCAATGCTTCACGCACCTGATAACTTCCTTTGATGCGAACACGTGAAGAAGGATAGTAGAGCAATACTTCGAAATAATCATCTACTTGTGAAACAGGTCGCATGATGGCAATGTCTGCAAATACAGCGGCAGGCTTTCCAAACAACTGCAATGCCTGATCGATGAGATGTGAACCAAGATCGTATAACGCACCTGTTCCTTTCATCGCTATTTCCTTATGTGACTTGGGACTAACCTCTTGCTTGTAGCGGTCGAAATGAAATTCAGCTTCAATAATATTGCCTAACAGTTTTTGATCAAGTACTGATTTGATAGTTTTATAATCGCTGTCGTATCTGCGGTTTTGAAACACCGATAGTTGTACGTTTTTTTCATTTGCAATAGCGATCAGCTCTTCTGCTTCAATCACTTCAACTGTAAATGGTTTTTCGCATACCACATGTTTGCCTGCCAACAAAGCTTTCTTTGCATATTCATAATGGGTGATATTGGGTGTATTCACCACCACTAACTCTACGTTTTCATCGGCCAGCATTTCTTCCAGAGTGCGGTATGTTATTACAGATGGATATTTTTCCTGTGCAAGATTTTTGCTTCGTTCCCATACAGCATAAAAATTAAAGCCGGGATGTGTACTGATGAATGGTGCATGAAATACCCAGCCACTCATACCAAACGAACAGATTGCTGTATTGATCGGATTCATAAAATTACTTTAAAGTATTAAGCCAGTTTTGCAAACGCTCCATCCAGTTATCGGTTGTTGTTTTATTGTACATACCAAAACCATGTCCGCCCTTTGGATAAAGATGCATTTCAGCAGGCACTTTGTATTTTATACAAGCCTGGTAATAACGAATGCTGTTTTCAACCGGTACCGCACCATCATCGCCTGCATGTACTAAAAACGAAGGAGGCGTTTTTGCATTTACCTGCAATTCATTTGAAAAAAGATTGATCTTTTCTGTTGATGCAGTTGCACCAACTAAATTATTTCTTGAGCCTTTGTGTGTAATGGTACTGTCGAAGCTGATAACAGGATAAATGAGAATTGCAAAATCAGGGCGAACAGAACCCGTGTCTTTATTTGTTGCATCAGCATTGGATGCAAAATGAGTTGCTGCAGTTGATGCAACGTGCCCACCTGCAGAAAAACCCATGATGCCGATCTTGTCGTTTTTTAATCCCCATTCTGCTGCTTTACTTCTCACCAACCGAACAGCTTGTTGTGCATCCATCAACGGTGCAATGCTGCGATCAATATTGGTTGTATCATCGGGCAAACGGTATTTCAACACAAATGCAGTAATGCCCCATTTGTTCATTTCTTCTGCAACTTTGGTTCCCTCTTTATCGAATGCCAAAATACCATAACCACCACCCGGACAAATAATCACCGACATGCCATTCGGATGTGCAGGTTTGTAAATTGTAAGTGTGGGCACACTTACTTTTGAAATGCGTGTAACATTATCTCTGGTCAACGAACTTTCTTTGTTCGGCGCAGGTTTTGAATTAGGAACATTACCGTTATACAATGGTATTTCTGTTTGTGCCAGTAACACAATTGAAGTAAACATTGCTGCAATTATAAGACCTGTCTTTTTCATGTTGCTGTATAATTAAAACTATTTCAAACCAATCGATTCAATTGAACAGACGGGAATACTTCAGTAACCGTTGCTGCCAATCAAACTTCTTTATGCATTCGCCAACGCTCTGTCAAGGTGCACATAACCACCATCTACATAAACCAATTGTCCGGTTGTATGACTTGATCTTTCTGATAACAAAAACACAACTGCATTTGCAATTTCTTCTGCCGTGGTCATTCTGTTGCCCAATGGAATTTTGGATTCGATCTCTTTCAATTTTTCCTGCGGGTTGAGTAATGTTTCGATCCAACGTGCATACAAAGGCGTAAAACATTCTGCCACCACAACTGCATTTACACGAATGCCGTATTTCAACAATTCAACTGCCCACTCTCTTGTTAATGCATTTCGTCCTCCGTTACTTGCTGCATATGCCGATGTGCCGCCTTGTCCTGTATCCGCAGTTTTTGAAGTAATGTTAACGATGGCACCTTTTGTTTTCTTCAATTCAGGTAATGCATGATGCACCAATAAATAATAATGAATAAGATTTTTATGCAGGGATGCCATGAATTTTTCATAATCGCCATTCTCCAATCCTACACCATCATTTGCACCGGCATTGTTCACCAGCCCATCAATGCGGTTGAATTGTTTGATAACTGCTTCTACTGCTTGTTTACATTCATCCGGGTTGGAAAGCTCCGCCTTTACCTGGAAGCATTTGCCGCCTGCAGCTTCAATAGCTTTTACAGTTGCAAGATTATCTTCTTCACTTCGTCCAATGATCACCGGGATTGCTCCTTCGGCTGCCAATACTTTTACAATGCCTTCACCAATTCCTTTGGCGCCTCCGGAAACAATGATCACTTTATCGTTCAATTGCAGATCCATACTGTTGTTTTTTCAAAATTCATAAATGATAAAAGCGAATGGCATTTGCACCAAACACTTTTATGTTGTCTTCTCTACTGAAATTCCGCATATAATCATCGAGCACTTTCACCCAACTTTTATATCCGCCCGATACCAATACCACCGGCCAATCGCTGCCGAATAATAAACGATCAACACCAAACGCATCAAACACTACATCGAGGTACGCATGAAAGTCGGCCTCTGCCCAATCGTTCCATTTTGCTTCCGTTAATAACCCAGATAGTTTGCAATACACATTGGGTGCTTTTGCT
Organism: uncultured Bacteroidota bacterium; assembly: GCA_963830845.1. GTDB lineage: Bacteria > Bacteroidota > Bacteroidia > Chitinophagales > Chitinophagaceae > Lacibacter. The sequence goes on from CAWHOR010000083.1 coordinate 10,308, forward strand.
ATCTGCTGCATTAAATTTTTCCAATCATGAATTTGTTGATTGGCAATATCCGGTTTTGCACAATGATCGATTACAAACGGCTGCTCCGGAAACTGCGATACAAATTCAATGGCCGATTGAAGTTGATGATGATAGATCAGAATGTCGTACGTATAGCCAAATGGTTGTAATGCTTTAATGCCACGTTGAAAATTGGGTCGTAATAAAAAATCGTTTGGCTCGCCTTGCACCACATGCCTCCATCCTTTAATGATCGGGTATTGTGAAAAATGTTGCAGCCGCTCTTCGATGTTCTCATGTTGCAGATCGATCCATCCAACAACGCCTTTAATGAGTTGATGTTTGTTTGCCAAATCAACCAGGAACATTGTTTCCTCTTCTGATTGACTGGCCTGCACTGCCACACAACCATCTATCTTATTTTCGTCAAGTGTCAAAACCAGATTGTCGGGCAAATAATTCTGTTGCAACACCGGCATGCTGTCCATCCAGTCATCACGCTGTTGATTGTACTCCCAAAAATGTACATGTGTATCAACCCGCATATGCCACGCATGTTTGCTTTGATTCTCCCAAACCATCAATGCCCAACTCCATTACATCGCCCGGTTGTAAATACACCGGTGGATTAAATCCTAATCCAACACCTGCCGGTGTGCCGGTTGAAATAATATCGCCGGGCAGCAAGGTCATAAACTGACTTACATAGGAAACAATAACAGGGATATTAAAGATGAGATTGGCTGTTGTGCCGTTCTGCATCTGCTTGCCATTTACCTTCAACCAAAGTTTAAGATTATCAACATCGGCTATTTCATCTTTGGTAACAAACCAAGGTCCTAATGGTGCAAACGTATCGCAACCTTTTCCTTTATCCCATGTACCGCCTCTTTCTAATTGAAAAGCACGTTCGCTGATATCGTTGTGCAAACAATATCCTGCTACATAGTTCATGGCATCCGCTTCACTTACATAGCTGGCTTTTTTCCCAATGATGACCGCTAACTCTACTTCCCAATCGGTCTTCTCTGAATTTTTGGGGATCACTACCTCATCAAACGGACCACAGATAGCCGATGTAGCTTTCATAAAAATCACCGGCTCGGTTGGCGGTGTTGCGTTGGTTTCTTTTGCATGATCGGCATAGTTTAATCCAATGCAAATAATTTTTGACGGTCGTGCAACAGGAGCACCCAATCGAACATTGCTTGCTACTTTCGGCAAAGCAATTTTATTCTGTTTGATGATGGTTGCAAGGTTTGCAACACCATCGGTTGCAAAGAATGTTTCATCATAATCTTTTACTAAACCAGATACATCAAAGTATTCCTGGTTGATACAAACACCGGGTTTTTCGTTGCCGGCTTCACCAAAGCGAATTAATTTCATAGCCCCCTCCCGACCTCCCCCTTTCGGGGAGGCCATCCTGGCACAGCCCCATCAGCGGTAAGATCATTTTATTTTTATAGTTAATAATATATTACACAATTAAGCAGCAAATCAATTATTCAGTTTAATAAATCCTCCATCGATCGGGTAATCACAGCCTGTAATAAACGATGCTTCATCGCTACACAGATACAAAGCCAGATGTGCAATTTCATCCGGTGCTCCCATACGACCAATCGGCTGACTCTTTGATAATTTTTCAAATATCTCTTTCTCTTTTCCCGGATAATTTTTATTGATAAATCCATCTACAAAAGGTGTGTGTACTCTTGCAGGTGAAATACAATTACAACGGATATTGGCGCTGAGATAATCTTTTGCGGTAGATAAGGTCATTGCTACAACGGCTCCTTTTGTCATCGAGTAAGCAAACCGGTCAGGAATACCAACTGAAGAAGCAACAGATGCCATATTCAAAATACAACCGCCCTTTGCTTTCATGTGAGGAATAGCTGCCTGCATACAATTGTACACGCCTCTCACATTTACATTGAAAAGACGTGTAAAATCCTGCTCGGAAGTAGATCTCCACATTACCCACATGGGCAACACCGGCATTATTGAAAAGAATATCAATTCCACCATTCGTTGCTGCAATGGCATCGATGATGGCTTTTACTTCATGCTGATTGCTCACATCAACTTTTACAGACAGAACAGTTACCACCTTCTGCTGTAATTTCTTTCACGGCTTCCAACGCAGACGTTTCATCAAAGTCGAGAATATGAACAGCTGCTCCCTGTTTTGCAAACAGTTTGGCTGTTGCTTTTCCAATGCCACTTCCGGCACCGGTAATAATTGCGATCTTATTGTTTAAACTGAACATTGTTATATTGAAAATATATTTTCCATTAGTTTCCATTTCTCACCGGGCTTGCTGCCGGGCAGCTCCTGTTGATACTTCCACATCAGCGTTTCCCATTCCTGTACTTTTTCATTGGCAGCATCTGCTGCTGCTTTACTTTCAAAATTGAACGCATCATTTACTTCCATGATCATGAACAAACGATTTCCTGTCCGGTAAATATCCATGTGTTCAATGCCGGATTCTTTGATACTTTGCAAAATCTCTGGCCATACATTTTCATGGTACGCTTCGTACTCAGCGATGAGAGCCGCATCATCTTTTAAATCCAAAGCCAGGCAATATCTTTTCATCGTTAATGAGCGGTTGAAGTTTTATCAGTAAACAGGTTTCTGAAACGATACGCAAACAAACCAATTACCGCAAAACATACAATAGGAACAATGTATGCCAATTGAATATTACCACCGGTTGCATCGGATATCTGTCCCATGAACAATGGAAATATTGCGCCACCTACGATCGACATCACAATAAAAGACGAAGCTATTTTTGTTTCTTCACCCAAATTCGAAATGCCCATTGCGAAAATAGTGGGGAACATAATCGACATAAAGAACGGCACCGCCATCAACGCATACACAGCTGTATCTCCTTTTGCAAATACAGCCACACTGAGTAATAACATATTGATCAATGCATAAATGCCCAATAGTTTTGCCGGTTTGATATAACGCATTAAAAAAGTTCCTGAAAACCGGCCAATCATAAAGCCCACCATTGCAACAGAACCCCACAGAAAAGCAGCTCTTTTTTCAGGCATGTCTTCTGCAAAACGGGCGAAGCGTATAAAAAAACTACCGATACATGTTTGTGCACCTACATAAAACAACTGTGCAATAACAGCCCATTTCAAATGAGCATGCCGGAACACACGAAATGAAAATTTTGAATTTTTCCCATCATCGCCATTCTCTTCTTTTATTTCAGGAAGCTTGGTAACAAAAAATAAAGCCAGTAAGACCATCACGATCGCCCCGATCACGAGATAAGGAATTTTTACTGTTGCCGCTTCTCCATCGAGATAGCTGGCAAGTGTGGCTGCATCCATTTGTTGCAATTCCTCTTTCGAATGTTCAACACCAGATAAGATAATCTGTCCACCAATAATAGGTGCAACAAATGCACCAACACCATTGAACGACTGTGCAAAATTTAATCGCTGCGCTGCTGATTTTTCATCGCCCAGTTTAGCGATGTAAGGATTGGCAACTGTTTCTAAAAACGTAGCGCCGGCCGCACTGATAAATAAAGCCACAACGCCAATGAAGGTTGAGCAGCAGCATGGTCAGGACCAGCAGCAGAAAGGTCGGGAAAATGATCCACCAGGCGTCCAGGTTCTCCTTGCCCTGGCGCAGCAAGTCGCCCAATGGTGGGACCCGACCCCGGCACGCCCAGACCGAGAAAATCGAGCGAAGGTCAGCGCGACGATGGCGCCGCTCATGCGGGACCAGGTAAAAATGTGATCACCGGAGTCATGGAGTTGGTTCGT
>CAWHOR010000084.1:0-18625 GCA_963830845.1 uncultured Bacteroidota bacterium
ATGTCTATGTAACCTGACAAGAATTACGTATTGCTACTCAGCTACCCAGTTGCTTACCAGCGAATGTTCTTTTCTAATTGATCACCATGTGTTGAAAATTTCGATTGATGACAGTGGTTGAAAGATGGTTTCTCCTTGCGTAACGCATCAATCTTGAAGCTGCTATCATTGTTCCGAATACAACAGATAAATTGTGAACAGGATTGCCGGACGAATAAAATCTGCAATCGAAAATTTTTATACGGAATGGTTTACCGGGCTTTGGGAATTGCCAGTAATGCAACAGCACAACAACTGGAATTGGTTTTCGCCTCTTTTGAAGTAAGCGGACAGAAATGGGCCGTTGAAATTCGTCAAACAGCTTCTATCCCCTATCCACCTGAATTATGGGGTCGATTGGAAAAAGCCGCTACACTTGTTGCAGCTGATTATATACAATTGCATGTTGATTACGGACATTGGATCGCTGCAACTGCCAACGAATTTATTATCGCCAGTCAATTGGAATACCAGGTACAGTTGATCGGTTTGTATGGTCATACAGCGATTGATTCGCCATTCCACAAAACTAACACACCAGTTGGGCGATGCCGCTGCCGTTGCTGCGATTACAGGTGTAAATGTGGTGAGTGAGTTGAAGCAGATCGATCTTGCGCTCGGCGGACAAGCATCTTCGTTTTATATTTCGGCTGAACAATTACTTCCGTTAACAGAGGATGTACATCAAGAAGCATTTTATGCAGCCTTTTTTGCGTTACTCCGCTGGCGTGAAGAAAATAATTTAAAGGCGGTTGACAGTAACGCTGTTCGTGATAGTATTGGAGGGGCTGTATGGGTGGGGCAGGAATGGTAATTGATGAAAGTGAAAAGTGCGAAGTTGAAAGTATAAAGTAGATTCTCCTGAATTAATACATAACACTACTTGGTGATCATGGCTAAAGCCAGTTGCCTTACTTCTATAACCCGGGGCTTAAGCCCCGGGTTAGTAAAAACCTCGTATGGCTTTAGCCATGATTTAAAGGATGTAACGTTTGGTTATTGTATCAATGGAGTTTTATTTACTCACTCTTTTCTTTTAAACGTAAAGTATTACAGCCCGAGCATCGCCTTCAACTTCGGATAACCTGCACGACTCACCGGAATTTTTGCACCCGAACGTAACACGGCTACATGATTTTCTTTTTCATACGGATCAATGCGGGTGATCTCCTGCACACGCACCATAAACGAACGATGGGTACGTACAAACGAAGAGGCATTGAGTGTTTCTTCAAAATAACTCATCGTTTGTTTTTTCAGAAAGCTACCGGTTGCGGTGATGATCTTTACATAATCATCCGCTGCTTCTAAGTATTGAATATCCTGCACCGGAATTATGGTGATCTTCGTTCCGTTCTTTACAACTATACGTTCTGCCTGCGACGGATGTTTGGCTGCATCTTTCAACAACTGTTCGGTTGCTGCAACTGTAGTTGCTTTATCCTGTTCCATCCAACGGCTGATGGCTTTATCAAACCGTTGTTGTGAAAACGGTTTTAATAAATAGTCAACTGCATTTTTTTCAAACGCCTGCACAGCAAACTCATCAAACGCTGTGGTGAAAATAACAGCAGGTGGTTCTTCCAGCAATTCAAGCATTTCAAAGCCGGTGATCTTTGGCATTTGTATATCAAGGAAAATAAGATCGGGACTGTGTTGCTGTATGGCTTTCACTCCTTCAAACCCATTGCTGCATTCTTCCACAACAGTTAACTGCGGATGTGCCTGCAGATATTCATTGACCATACTGCGGGCCAACGGTTCATCATCAATAATTAAAACGTTGTATTGCATTGCTTCATTTAAACGTATTGTTCCAGTTGTAAATTTTATACAACTACTTTGTTATGCAAGTTTAAAAACCCACCCCAACAATCAGTACGCTGTGCTACCACCTGATACCCCTCCAAGGAGGGGATGAACAGCTTGCTATTCATACTTCATACTTCATACTTCGTACTTCCATATTCTGTCAGACATCCAGTTGGTTGTGGTATCAACACTTTCGTAATAAAGATATTTTCTTTTGTACTTGTTTGCAGCAAATCATTGCGTCCAAACATCAGATACAATCTGCGCTGTACAGAACTTAATCCAAAGCCTGTACCTTTTTGAGCTGCTGCCGTTTCAACATCAAACGGATTTTCTACCGTAATAATCAATTGCCCATCTTCTGCATCTGCTTTCAGATAAATACGTGCTTCACCGGTTGTATCATACAATCCAAACTTGATCGCATTCTCCACCAATGGCTGCAGCAATAAAGCCGGCACCTGCATGTTCCATGCCGTTGCATCCAGTTCCAATTGTGTATGTAACCGATGACCGAACCGCACTTTTTCAATTTCAAGATATAATTGCAGCGAATGAATTTCATCTTCCAGTTGTATCCACTGCTGTTCTTCTTTTTTCAGCGTGGTTCGTAAAAAATCAGACAATTGTTGTACCATTTCTCTTGCTTCTACCGGTCTTGTACCAATCAATGCATTGATTGAATTTAGTGCATTGAATAAAAAATGTGGTTGCAGTTGCTGACGCAGTTTGTACAATTCAGCTTCTTTACTTAATTGCTCGGCTTCTGTTTTTTTCTTTTCTGTTTCGGCACGCTCCTGCCAGTTGAAATACGCATAGCCAATTACACTGATACACCCATTGATCAAAAACCCAATGGCAAAACGGATGGGCCATGTATTGTTTACAATTGATTGGTAGTGTTGATTAGTACCATAGATCAAATCCAGCAACTTGTCTGTTGCAAAAAACCAACCGGTTGTAAGGATAATCACCCACATAAAAAGAATCACCACACTGTTGGTGCGGGGCAAATAAAACCGGAGAATGGTGAAGATCAGCATCGCTACATAAATCAGCAAACTGTTGCTTACGATGCTATCGGTTAATGCTTCAAACCAGGTCAATCCCAATTGGTACAGCGCCAATTCCTGCACACTGATCCATATGAACCAACTGATGCAAAAGGGAAGCATGAATTGCCGTGAACGAAAGGGTGAGATGGCCACTTACAGTTGTTTAGGATTGATAAATACCGGCGATGCGTTCTGCAACATCAATTGAACGCATTTGCATGGTATGAATAAACGATGCAGCTTGTTCTTCTTCTCTGATGCGTGAAAAAATTTCGGCACCATCCAGTTCCGGAGTAAACGGATAAATATCTGTTACAGCGATCAGTTTCCAGCAAACAGTTTGTTGTACATGATTAAAGAACATTTGCTCTTCCTGTTGCCCCAGCAACGTTGCTTTGTTTACAGCTCCGGTTGCATCAGCAGCCTGAATTAAACGTAACTGTTCTTCAAACTGTGCTGTATGTTTTCCATTGCCGCAAATGATTTGAAAAACCATTTTAACAAGATACCAGTTCATACCTGCAGTTGATTTAATGATAAAGGTTAATGGTTAACAGAAGTATGAAGCATGTACTTCTAACTTCAACATTCGTACTTGAATTAGAAATTGCTCATTTAAAAATAGGCAGTGTTTCAAATCAGATGGATTTGATATCGATACCGCCAAACATCACAAATCCTTCAATCACCAATATTTTATCTGTACTTACGCCCGCTGGTCGTTGACGTTTATCTTCAACAGCTCCAAAAATGGCCACTACTTCACTTCGTATTTGCCAATGGGCTGGTATAAATAATGTAGTACCGCCAAACACATTCACCACTTCGAGTTTTACCGTACCGTTAAAGTCAGCATGGGCGAGGTTAATTTCTGAACCACCAAATACAGCTACAGACTCGCCTCCTCTAAAATTCTTTGAATACACATTTCGTTTTACCGCACCAAAAACAGCAGCAATGTCAATCTTATCTTCTTCATCAAGCAAAGTGGAACTGGAATTGGAGGTATCTGTTGTGTAAGGAATTGTTTCGGCTGCAAAAGAATCGTTACGCTTATCAATAATATTTCCACTTTTTCGGCGCAACAAAAAACTCAGGCCAATCGCTATCAGAATAGCGGGTGCGATAAATGAACCCAGGTTCCAATCCGGGCGTGTTTTTACAAACAGGAAGAAAGCACCCAACCCCATCAGGATGATCCAGGCATTGCCTTTAAAATTATCTTTCAGTGCCACCACTAATCCGATAGCAATTAAGATCATAGGCCAGGAAAAGAAGACTGTTGGAATCGGAAGGTGGAGATTGCGTAACAGAATCAGCACACCTACTCCAAGTATAGTTAACCCGATCCATTTTTCGTTTGATTTATTGTTTGTTCCCATACAATTGCTTGTCATTTGTTATGAATTTAGAACAAAACTATCATCACATTAAACAGCGGGCAACAGTTGTTCGAGCAGCAACCTTAACAAATCGGTAAGCGACAGCATCCCGTCGGTGAATGGCGATGCTTACAAGCCGTATTGATCAACTACATACAACAGCAGCACCATATTGATAGCACCAAGTTCCAGCTCACGTTTGCTCACCATTTCAAATGTATCGTTCGCTGCATGATGATGATCGAAGTAACGTTGTGAATCAGGACGTAAACCTGCAAGGGTTGTACCCAATGGACGCAACGGACCAATATCGGCACCGCCACCACCGGCAGAAAATTCATATACACCATAAGGTTTAAACAATGGTCCCCAATTGCGGAGCTTATTTAATACCGTTTCTTCTGCAGTAAAGCCAAATGCTCTGGGTGTAAAACCACCTGCATCACTTTCCAGTGCAAAAACGAATTTTTTATTTTTTTCAGTAGCTGCTACTTCAGCATACTTACGTCCGCCACGTAATCCATTTTCTTCGTTCATAAACATCACTACACGAATGGTGCGTTTTGGTTTAATGCCCAGTTGTTTGTACACACGAATTACTTCCATGCTTTGTACACAACCTGCACCATCATCATGCGCACCTTCACCCATATCCCATGAATCAAGATGACCGCCAACGGTAATGATCTCATTGGGAAATTCGGTTCCTTTTATTTCTGCAATTACGTTATGACTTTTCACATCGGCCAGCATTACACACTCCGTGCGGAAATACAATTGAAATCCCTTTTTCTTTTTCAATTCACTACTTACATATTCTGCATGGCGGGTTGAAACGGCAATAGCAGGAATTTTTGGAAATGAATCGTTGTAGGTTGTTGTGCCCGTATGCGGATAGTCGTCAATATTACTTGCCAATGAACGAACCATTACACCCACCGCACCATACTTTGCAGCCATTGATGGTCCACGTCCACGAAACTGCCCCGCTTCACCATACGAGCGAAAAGTTTCAACATTGCTTGGGTTCATCGGAAAATTGTAGAACACAATTTTTCCCTTCACGCCTTTTTCGCCCAACTCATCCAGTTCTTTGAATGAACGCACTTCGATCACTTCAGCTTTTACACCTTGTTTGCCTGTACCAACACTGTTGCCCAACGCACATACATTCAGTGAAACGGATGCACCTTTTTCATCCACCAATAAAGCACTTTCTTTTGCACCACGTACCCAATGCGGCACCATACACTCCTGCAGGTACACTGTATCGGCACCCATCTCTTTCATCATCCGGAAAGTTTCCTTCACTGCTTTTTCAGCCTGTGGCGATCCGCTTAATCGTGGACCAACCTGTTTACAGAGGAAACGCAGATTGTCATATGCAGTACTATGAAAAAACACATTATCAGCAATGCGTTTAAACATGGCAGAATCATTTTGTTGTGCAACAGCCGACAAAGCCATAAAACTGAAGATGATGGCGAATTGAATTGTTCTCATGCTTTACTTTGGTTGATTGGAATGCTCAAAATAGAACAACTCTGCAAACTCACAAAAAGAGATATTTGTGCAAAAACTGCTTTTTTACAAGCGGTAGCCATTCAAAAATGCGGGTTAGCTGAAAATACTAACTTCGTGGCTGTAACCTGTCAAATCATCAGTGGCAATCCCTCTGGCATGATAAATGACACTTGTCATATCAATTAAACAATCCTCCCTGAGGTTTGTAACTATAAAAAAGAATCAATGAAAATAGGTATTGTATGTTATCCCACGTTTGGCGGAAGTGGTGTGTTGGCAACGGAGTTGGGAAAAGCACTGGCAGAAAAAGGTCATTCTGTTCATTTTATTACGTATCAACTACCGGTACGACTGAGCGGTTTTTTTACCAATATATTCTATCACGAAGTACGTGTACCACATTATCCTTTGTTTGATTATCCGCCGTATGAAACCACGTTGGCAAGTACAATGGTGGATGTGGTGATCAACAACGACCTGGATTTATTGCATGTGCATTATGCCATTCCGCATGCATCGGCGGCTTATATGGCCAAACAGATCTTAAAGAAAAAAGGGAAAGATATTCCCGTGATCACAACCCTTCACGGAACGGACATCACGCTTGTTGGAAAAGACAAAACCTTTGAACCGGTTGTTACATTTTCAATTAACGAAAGCGATGCCATTACTGCGGTATCGCACAACCTGCGTAAAGAAACCTATCATTCATTTCAGATTGAGAAAGAAATTGAAGTGATCCACAACTTTGTGGATGTAAAACGTTTTGACAAAAAACCATTGGATGCTTTCCGCAAAGTGTTGGCTCCAAACGGTGAACGCATTATTGCACATGCCAGTAACTTTCGTAAAGTAAAACGTGTGAATGACATCATCCACATTTTTGATCAAATAAATAAGGCGGTTCCTTCTAAATTGCTGATGGTGGGCGATGGTCCTGATCGTCCGGGTGCAGAAGAACTTTGTCGTGAGTTAGGTATTTGTGATGATGTACGTTTTCTTGGCAAGCAACAGGAAATGGAAGAGATACTTGCTATTTCAGACTTGTTTATTCTCACATCGGAATATGAAAGCTTTGGTTTGTCTGCACTCGAAGCAATGGCAGCAGGTGTACCTGTTTTATCAAGCAATGCAGGTGGTATTCCTGAAATCAATATTCATGGCGAAACAGGATACATGGCCAATATCGGCGATGTAAATGAACTAAGCCGTTTGGGTATTGGGTTACTGAAGAATGAAGAGCAGTTGCAACTGTTTAAACAAAATGCAAAAGAACAAGCAGCAAAATTTGATATTCACTACATTGTTCCTTTATATGAAGAATTATATGAGCGTTTTGTAAACGTATCAGCGACCTCTTAACCAAGGTTCGGGATTGATCATTTGATTTTCTCTTGCAAGTACAAAATTTAATTCACCATCCCCGTCAAGGTTGGTTCCCACACGGCCGATTACCTGGCCTGTCTTGATTGTTTGCCCTTTGCTTACAGTTGTGGAACTTAAATTGCTGTAGGTCGTAAAATATTTACCATGCTTGATCATTACAGCTGTATTACCGCCCACATCAAATACACTTACCACTTCTCCGTCAAAACAAGATTTTACCGATGTTCCTAATGGTGAAGTAATTGTTATGAAATCCTGACTTCCTTTAATATTTGTACCCGGAATAGTATATGATCCGTATTTGATCGATACAAATCCATTATCAACCGGGAAAGGAAGCTTGCCTTTATTTACTTCAAAACTATTACCCAACGCTAGATCTTCTTTGTTGTACTCGAGATAACTTACTTTCTTTTCTGGTGCTGCCGGTTTTTCAACAGGTGCAGTAACTACCGGCGCCGTTGCAGCACCCGGATTATTTTTCGCATTCTCTTTTGCAATACGGTCGGCTTCTTTTTTTGCATTGGCAATACGGTCTCTTTCAGCTTTTGCTTTTGCATCAGCTTCCTTTTTAGCTGCTGCTATTTCACGATTGATGATTGCCTGAATGGATGCCTGCATTTGCTGCGCCTGCTTACGTTTGGCTGCAATGGTATTGTTGATCTCTTTCTCTTTTTTCTTTAGGGTATTTACTACAACAGCTTGTTCTTCTTTATCTTTTACCAGTTCACCCATTTCTTTACTCTGATCTTTCAGCACCGTACTTTTTTCTTTGCGGTTATTAGTGAGCTGTACAATTTTGTCTTTGTACAATGCTTCTGTTTTATGAATCACAGCTAATTGATCAGCTCTGTAACTACGATAGGCTTTCATGTATGCAATACGACGAATGGCATCATTGAAATTTGTGGCAGAAAAAATAAAATTGAGTACATCGTAACTGCTTCGGTTTTTATAGGCATACACTACATTGTGTGCATAGGTCAATTTCAACGTATCCAGATCCTTTTTCAGTCGACGCATTTCAATATACGATGCATTAATATCCTGCTCAATCGTTCGAACCTGCTTATTAATGTTATTGATCAATTCGTTCCGAAGCTGTATCTTTTTCTGGATAAGGGTGAGTTGCCCAATACTTTGCTTCGTATTCTTCTTCACATCACTGTACTGCTTGTTGAGCACATCAATCTCCTGCAGCGTCTGCTTCCGCTTTTTCTCCAGTTCTACTTTATCCTGCGCTACCAGCGCTACTGTGAGCAATGTGCAAACAGAGAGCAATATGATTTTCAGCATAGGTATCGTGTTTGATTCGTTACAAAAATAAGGTTTGAGGCCCGAAAAGAGTTAACGCCCTGTTTTCTAAAAACGTATAGCTGGTCAGATTCTTTTGAATTTTTTAGGAATTGTAAAAGGATACGTCATCTCTTCATTGAACTTGTAGTCCTTAAATTTCAACTCTACATCCAGTTTCGTTTGCTGTAAAATAGTGATCTGGCGTTGCGTAGAGAAGTTTACGCCGGTTTTTGTTTCGTAATTATTATAAATCAGGTCGCAGGTTCGGTTCAATGCAGGATCATTATCATCCAGTTTACTTTTCTGGATCGTATAGTCAGCTCCTATCGATAAAAGATTTTTAAATAATGATGCATAACTCAACAGCGTATAACCATTGGCGTTATTGGTATAGGTTGTTATACTGTCTTTATTAAAAAAGATCGGATTACCGATCAACAGATTTTGCAAATCAGCAAATGAAAAAGGTATCTGGCTAAGCTCCTGTATGTGACTCAGCGGACGAACCTCGTAGGTATTCGCTAATTTATCCAGTATCTTAATACTGTCTTTGCTGATCAATACCCGTATTCCTTCAATTCCAATATCATTTCCAAGCGATACCCAGATAAGGCTGTCTTTCAACATCCGCACATTTGCAACAAAATCGGGTTGCTTTCCTTTGGCTGTTCTGAATAATCAACTTTTATTTTAGCAGAGAAGGTGCGGAAATCAATGTATTTCTGTTGCACCTTGTTTAATACATCATTCACCATCCGTACGGTGTCCTCATGTGTAGGAAGTTTTTCAACTGGTACTTCGGGAGCAGCAATCGTATCTTTTTTTACCATTGCCTGCTGAATTGTTTTGGTTGACTTACAGGCCGAAAAAGCCAATAGCAAAACCAATGCAAAGAGTATTGAAAAAAAATGCTTCATTGTTGTTTATTGTTTTCCTGTGCTGCCAAAGCCACCATCACTGCGTTCTGTTTGTTCCAGTTCAACGGCAAGGCTCCAATCGATTTTTTCTACTTTCTGAACAACCATCTGTGCAATACGGTCTCCATTGTTCACAGACTGTGTTTCGTTACCGAGGTTGATTAAAATTATCTTAATTTCTCCACGGTAATCTGCATCAATGGTGCCGGGTGTATTTAAACAGGTAATTCCCTGTTTAATGGCGAGTCCACTTCTCGGCCGTATCTGCGCTTCATATCCTTCTTCCAATGCAATAAATAAACCGGTAGGAATCAAGGCCCGTTCCAATGGTTGAAGTGTAACGGGTTCGCTAACAAATGCACGAATATCCATTCCGCTGCTGCCTTCAGTTGCGTAAGCAGGCAATGGATTATTTGATTGATTAATGATCTTAACGGTCATGCGATTTTATTTTTCCAACAATACAGTTGCATAGGCCACCAATCCTTCCTCTCTTCCAACAAAACCCATTTGCTCTGTGGTTGTTGCTTTTACTGATACAGCATCTGTATCCAGTTCAAGTATGGCAGCAATGGTTGCTTGCATGCTTGCAATATAAGGTTTGATCTTGGGCGCCTGTAAACAAAGTGTGCTGTCTACATTTACTACATGGTAGCCTTTTGCTTTGATCTTATCAAAACTTTGCTGCAATAAAATCTTACTGTCAATGTCTTTGTATGCAGCAGATGTATCAGGAAAATGTGTACCAATATCACCTAATGCCAACGCTCCGAGCATGGCGTCACAAATAGCATGCAGCAATACATCTGCATCGCTATGACCAACTGCACCTTTGTGATGTGGAATTTCTACTCCGCCAATAAAGAGTTTTCGTCCCGCAGCCAATTGATGATAATCAACACCTGAACCAATTCTGAATGCCATAATGTAAATAAAAAAGCGAAGGTAAACTACCTCCGCTTCTGACAAAATCTTTTATCCTTTGCCTTTATTGATCTGCCGGTTCGCTATCGCTGCCACCATCTCCACCTAAATCAAATATCAGGCTGAAACGTGTTGTGTTACTTAACGGATTACGGTTAATCCCCTGACCAGTTGGAACAAGGTAAGAGAAGTTAAAGCCAAGACGATTGTATTTTACTCCAGCACCTACACTGAAGAAACGACGGTTACCTTTTGTTTTTGCCTCATAAAAATAACCGGCACGTGCAAAAAACTGATTGTTGTAACCATATTCCAAACCGGTTGATATCTGAAACTCTTTCAGCTCCTCACCAAACCCACCCGGTGCATCACCAAATGATGAGAACCAGCTACCCACTACGCTTTTATTACGGTAATTATCTCTTGCTGCGATGGATGTATCTGTTGGTGGCGTGGGCACCAATAATTTATTAATATCAATACCAAAGCTGATAGAGTTGGTTTCGTCGATTGCTTTGGTGTACATAGCGCCAATGCCAAGGTTGGCAGGGATATAATCCTTACCACGTGCATCGTTAGTGTAGGCGATCTTACTGCCGAGGTTGCTCATAACTGCTCCGGCTGTAAAACCAGTTCCAACATCATTTAATCCATTATAATAAAAAGAAATGTCGCCTGCAACAGCAGTGCCGGGCTTGTATGTAACACCATTGGTATTACCATTTGCTAAATTTGAATAAATAAAACGCAATGCTATACCTATACCGATTTGATCACTTAATTTTCGGCTATAGCCTGCATCTAACGACCACTCACGTGGATTAAATTTCTGCAAATCGTTGCCCGCAAAATCGGTAAACTGAATGCTGCCAAGATTGAAATAACGCATTGAACCGGAAATTGCCTGCAGTTCATCAATTTGATGATAGCCTGCAACAGTACCAATAAATACATCATTCAACCCAAGATCTTTTAACCAGGGTGTATATGTTAGTGCAATTGCAGAACGTTGTTTAGCAAAAGGAATTTTTGCCTGGTTCCAAAATGATGAATTTGCATCAGGTGAAGTAGCAATTCCCATATCGCCCATACCACCGGCACGAGCATCGGGTGAAATTCGCAACATGGGTACAGCTGTAGTTACAACATTAATAGGTTGTTGGGCAAATGATTGATAGGACACACAAAGTAGTACCAGGCATAAAAAATATGCGTTTGTTTTTCTCATAAGAATTGAAATTAGAGCCATAAAATTAGAAGAAAATTGAATAAGCAATCACTAATAGATTTTGGTTTATCAGAGCAGAACCAACTTTTGCATGGCGGTTTGTTTTTTACCATTTGAATCTTTTACTTCCAGTTGGTAGATATAAACACCCCGGCCAATTTTTGCATCATAATCATCACGACCGTTCCACTCAATGTCAAAAGAACGGTTTCCTTCATTATTTATTGTACGTTGAATTGTTTTTACAATTTTTCCTGACACTGAAAAAATGCGGATGAGAACCTGCAGGTTATCGCCGGGCCGGTTGTGCTCAAACATAAAGGTGGTTCGTGTAGTAAATGGATTTGGATAATTGTAAACACGTTCCAGTTTCAAATCTTCGTCTTTCACTACACGAAATTCAAGCCGGTACTCGTTACTGTTGTTTTGTACATCCCATGCTTTAATTTTCAATACATGCAGCCCCTCTTTTAATACAGGAAGCTGAAACCGAACTGTCCCCTGCTGATAACTATCTGCATCTGCTTCATAATAATCATTCAATACAAAAAACTGACTGTTATCATCGTCCAATGTTGCCGTAAGATCGTGACCAATGCCGGTTCCTACGGTGTTAATACCGCTTGAATCAGAGAGCTTTAGAAATAAAACAGGTGCTTCATTTGTAATTCCGCCGTTTACAAATTTCTCATCGTTGAGGTGTGCCTTTATTTCCGGTCCGCTATTATCTGTAACAGGATTTTCACTTGCTCCGCCAACAACAATTGTTGCTTCAGCGCCATTGCCGTCAACGATACCGTTCTCTGCATAATAACTGATCTTTCCATTTCCGAATTGATAGTTGATGTCCTTCGGCACTACAAAACTGTAACTGAATTCACCATTGATCACTTTTGCTTTGCCTTTGAAAATGATATTTGATTGCTGATTAAAATCGGCTACTGCACTTCCGGCATCGTTGCCGATTGTTTTTATCTGTTGTACTTTATCATAAATAACAGGATATACATTACCGTTAAAATCAGCAACACGGTTACCGGCAACATCTGTTACTTCACCTTTGATTGTATATCTATCCAATGCTTTTAATGTATCTGCAACAGGAAGCTGGTTGTTGATGGCTGTTGTTTTTACTTTTAAGGTTGGAAATCCTAAGCGAACAGCCGGATCGCCCAGTAATGTAAACTTGCGGTTGTTGATAATATCACCAAATGTTTGATAGGTGAAATTCTTTGCCCGTTTTACTGCTTCACCTAATGTTGGAAAAATGCCATTTGCATCAGGTTGTAAAGCCTGCCTGAAATAATTATTATTCATAATGCGGTTGCTGAAAGCAAACACAACTCTTGTTGTAGTCATCAATGCAATAGCACCGGTACGTTCCCGCAACAGAATGTTTTCACCCAACGAATTGATCAATGGGTTATCGTAAGGGGCAAAGTCGCAGGTAGCCGTAATAAAAAGTGGCAGCTTGTTTGGATTACTCCATGAGTTGACCATATCCTGGTCAAGAATTGCTTCACCTGCCAGGCGTCTGCTTCCTCCATGTCCGCTGTAATTCCAGATCAGCGTACCGGCAAATATTTTATTGTTGATGGCCTGATTTACATCGGGATAACGGCTCCCTCCACTTCCACTCTGCTGGCGGTAAGCATCCAGATAAATTTTAGGAACATTGAATGTATTGTTTTGCTGAATCACCGATGCATGCAGCTCCGCATCATCGAGATGAATATTATTGTCTTCGTCATCGGCCACCAAGGTTATATCGTTGCGCCATGGACCAAAACTTTCTTTTGCATGATAACGAATGATCTTATCCACCACAGATTTTGCTTCTGCTAAGGTTTTTGCGGGAATACGACCAATACCAATATCCAACAGACTAACAGGAAAAGAACGGTTGATATTATCCTGATCGTCCAGCAAACCAAAAAAATCATCGGAGGTATATGTTGCCAGAGGATCTAGTGATGCATCGCTTTCATAACAGGGAACAAAGTTGGTATTGCCATTAATGCGGTTGAGATAATCGTACGACGCATCGCCAAACAGCAATAAGTAACGTGGGCGTTTTGTTGTGTCAACACCTGCCCGATCATAAAACATTTTGACAAAATTGCGAATAGCTGCCGGATCGGAATATCCGGAACCAAATTCATGATATACCTGATCGGTGCTTACTGCTAATACTGTAAGACGTTGATTTTGGCGATGCCAGTTTGCCAGCCGCTGCGCTTCTTCCAGTAATGATGGATGTGCAACAATAATATAATCAGCTGGGGACGCTCCGTGCAAATCCTGGTTTGCAATTTTTCCAACGGCTGCCGGTTGTAAAAAATTCTGTTGATTAAAAGCGACATATTCACGAAGGCGTTCTGCTGTATTTACAAACCTGAATTCATTACCACTTAACACTCCGGTCATATTTTGCGGACGTAATGGATCGGTTATATCCCATACCACAGTATTATTTGAAGCGCCTTGTAACCGAAATTCGGCAACGTTACCGGGGCCAACTGTTTCCCAATCTCTAAAGAGCAATTGATCAACTGAATTCATACTGAGCTGACGTTGCGGAAACAATTCAAACCAATTAAGCCAGCCTTGTGCATTTACACTGCCTGTTTGATAATTGTATTGAAGTGCGATCGTTGATTGCGACGCATTAAAGGATGCAACAAGTTCATGTGCAGATGCTACCGGATCGTATGTACCTGTTCCAACAGGCGAAACGGTATGCTGTGCAACAGCGGTATTGTTTACCCGAATTAAAAAAGAACTGGAGGTGCCGTTACTGCGAGCCACCACATTTGAAATCAGCTGCACAGGTGCAGGCAAAAGATTTGGAACATTAATTGAAAAAGTTCTGGTTACTGTGCTTCCGGGTGTGTTGCTGAATTCTTCACCATACCACTCTTTCCCACTCCTTAAAAAATTGATGGTATCCCTTTCATGAAAATACCGGTCTTGAAAAGATGTGACAACCCGGTTAGGTGCCCCTCCAATAATTCGGTTTTGAATACGCAATCCGCTGCCGCCGATATTGATAAAGTAGAATGCTTCGCTGCTGTACAAATTCTTTCGATGACGAAAACGCTTGTTCGTTGAATCGTTGACCCATTGCTGCGGGCCGTTACTGTAAAACAGAAAATAATCGTTGCCGTTCAACACCCCATCGCCGCCATCAATTACCTGAATCGCATTTTCTGTTAAATCATCTGGCGGAACAACAGTATTTTCTTCCGGCAGCATTTGTCCACCATTTCCATACAATCGTATACTGCTGCTTTGCAGATTGCTGACATTGACCCCCAACGATTGCAACATAGCAAGATTGACCCTGTATACCCCCGCCTCTTTTACCGATATTTTATACCAGTCACCGTTTGCCAATACAGAATTACTGCGATAAATGCGCTGAGCAGTACCGGAAAAAAAGAAAAAACAGCCTAATAACAGTGCGGTGTATCGCATAAATGAGAACTTCAAAGATACCTGAAAATGATTGCCCTGTCCATTGTTAAAAGATAGTGGCATTTGTTCGAAAGCTGCAGCTGTACGTAATTTCACGGCATGCTAAGCAGAAATACTAAAAAATTGAACCAGCTGCTTGCTTTGTTACAAAATTCCAAAAGATTAAGTTATGTTTGTTGCCGACTCAGATTAAAATTTGGGTTAAGAAATCCAATACAATATTTTTGAACTTCACCCGTTAACTAACAAAACGAAAAGATGAAAAACCTTTTCCGCATTCAAAATCTAGGTATCCTACTAATTGGGGCTACACTTATTACCTCTTGTAATTTATTCAAGAAGAAACCGGAGAAATCGGCTTCAACCGGCTGGACATACAATGATCCAAATGGCAGCGGCTTCCGTGTATCAAAAGAAAAGGAGCAGAAAACCGGCCCCGGGCTCGTATTTGTTGAAGGTGGCACCTTCAGTATGGGTGCTGTGGAAGAAGATGTTATGCGTGACTGGAATAATATTCCACGTCGTGTAACGGTTGCTTCTTTTTATATGGACGAATCAGAAGTTGCGAATGTTCACTATCGTGAATACCTCTTTTGGCTCGACCGTGTGTTTATGGACACTGCCATCACCAACCGTGCTTTACCAGACACCTTGGTTTGGAGAAGTGAGCTGGCGTACAACGAACCTTACGTTGAGTACTATTTCCGTCATCCTTCTTACAACTTATATCCTGTGGTGGGTGTAAGCTGGAAACAGGCTTACGACTATTGCTTGTGGCGTAGTGACCGTGTAAACGAAAATATTCTTTACGAAAAAGGGATCACTAACAAAAAAGCTGAACTGCAAAAACAAATGCAGGGCGGCGGACAGGATAACTTTAATACAAAAGCATACCTGTTAGGTGAATACCAGGCAACCCCCGGCAAAAACATTAAAAATTATAAAGACCCGATCACGAAGCAGGTTCCAACAAGCATCAGCTTTGAAGAAGGTTTAATTTTACCGGATTACCGTCTGCCGACAGAAGCAGAGTGGGAATATGCAGCGTATGGTTATATCGCACAAAACCCTAACCCACGTCGCAGTGAAAAGAAACGTGGTGAGGAGTTAACAGCAAACAAACAAGTATACCCATGGGCACAAAATGTAAATGGGTTACGTGATGCACGCAGAGGTAGCTGGCAAGGTCAGTTCCTTGCTAACTTTAAGCGTGGATCAGGTGATAACATGGGTGTTGCCGGTGGTTTGAATGATCGTGCTGTTATTACCGGGCCTGTAAAAGCTTTCTATCCAAATGGATTCGGTTTATACAATATGGCAGGTAATGTGAGTGAGTGGGTAGCTGACGTATACAGACCAATGACTCCTTCCGATGGTGATGATTTCAACTACTACCGTGGTAATAATTTTCAGCGTATGGACTTAAGTACCGGTAAAGCTGAAAGAGATTCAATGGGTCGTATCAAATACCGTAATGAAACAGAAGACGAAGTGAAGAACCGTCGTAACTATCAAAAAGGATATGCTATTGACTATCTTGATGGAGATTCATTAAGTGCTGTTCAATACGGATATGGGGTTACTACATTAGTAAGCGATAAGAGCCGTGTATACAAAGGTGGTAGCTGGAACGATCGTGCTTATTGGTTGAGCCCAGGTGCACGCCGCTTCCTGGAAGAAGATCAAAGCAGTTCACAAATTGGTTTCCGTTGTGCTATGACCCGGTACGGAAGTGCTGAAGGTAACGGACGCAAAACGGGTAACTGGTTCGGAAAAAGAAAACAAAACAACCGCAAAAGAAATTAATTTTTTTGCAACTTATATCGAAGCCCTCCAATTGGAGGGCTTTTTCTTTTAAGAAAATTGATACAGCAACTTTCTCACGAACTATGTTCCTGATTATCTTTGGACCAATGCAAATTGAAGAACTGTATCAACTTTTTTTACAACATCCAGGTGTACAAACAGATACACGCAAACTGGTAAAAGGCGATCTGTATTTTGCGTTGAAAGGTGAAAATTTCAATGGCAATCTTTTTGCGGTAAAGGCTTTAGAGAATGGTGCAGCCTATGCCATTGTAGATGAACACATCAATCAAAACGACCCTCGAATTATTCAGGTTGAAGATGTTTTGCAAACCCTTCAACAACTGGCAAAATATCATCGTCAACAATTCAACATTCCGTTTATTGCCATCACCGGAAGCAATGGAAAAACAACCACCAAGGAATTGATGCATGCTGTTTTGTCGTCACATTTTAAAACTTATACGACCGAAGGAAATCTTAATAACCACATTGGGATACCGCTTACCCTTTTGAAAGTAAAAGCAGATGCAGAAATTGCAGTTGTTGAAATGGGCGCCAATCACCAAAAAGAAATTGCTTCTTATTGCACCTATACGTTGCCAACACATGGTCTTATTAATAATGTAGGAAAAGCCCACTTAGAAGGGTTTGGGGGAATTGAAGGTGTAAAAAAAGGAAAAGGCGAATTGTTTGATTTTATACGTGAAGCGAATGGAAGCATTTTTATCAATACCGATCTTGAATACCTCGAAGAGATGAGTAAGGGCATCCGTAAAAAAATAACTTACGGAGTTGATGATGCAAATACAAGGGGTCGACTCATCAGCAGCGAACCATTTCTTATTGTTAAGATTGAGAGCGACGAAGCTATTGGTGAAATTAAGACGCAGTTGGTGGGCGATTATAATTTGCCAAATGTGCTCGCTGCCGTTTGCGTTGGTAAACATTTTGCAATACCGGCACAAAAAATCAAAGCTGCCATTGAGAATTATCAACCTTCCAACAGCCGTTCGCAATTAGTGGAAAAGGACACAAACAAGATTATTCTCGATGCCTACAACGCTAACCCCAGCAGCATGAAGCTTGCCATTGAAAATTTTGCTAAGTTACCAGCCGAAAAAAAGGTACTTATGCTGGGAGGTATGGCTGAACTGGGCGATGCAAGTTTAGCCGAACACCAAGCCATTATTCACCTAATCCAGCAGTACAATTGGGATAAAGTGGTGCTGGTAGGCGGCGATTTTAAAAAAATTGAACAGCCTTTTCTTTATTTCTCCTCATCTTCAGAAGCCGGACAATGGCTTCAACAACAAGGATTTACACACACACACTTCCTTATTAAAGGTTCCCGCAGTATGAAAATGGAACAGATTCTTTTGTAGAATACTTGCATAAGTCAAAAACTTCAGTAATTTTACGGTCTCCTCTTAATATCCTGTACGAATTATCACTTAGCTCCAAACCAGTTTCTACCTATTTGTAAGTGATCCAACCCACTGAAACGAACCATTATTTTATTCCGTTTACATTAATCAATGGTTCCTTTTATGAAACAATTTTTACTTTCACTATTCGTACTATTTTCAGTATCAACTTCTTTTTCGCAGCAATATTGGCCGCATACGGGAACTCCTTATCCAAGGTGTAATACGATGCCTGCCAATTGCACCAAAGTTGCCATTGGTGGTGATTGGGATAAGCCCGCATCATGGAGCCCAGCTGGTGTCCCAGGTCAAGATGATATTGTTTGTATCCCTGCCGGCATAATAATTACAG
>CAWHOR010000085.1:0-7043 GCA_963830845.1 uncultured Bacteroidota bacterium
CATGCCTTGCTTTTTACATTCATCTGCCAGTTGACGTAACGCATCTTTTCCATAAGGCGTGTTGGTGATCTTCCAGTCAGAATATTTCGTATCCCAGTTTGAAAAACCATCATGATGTCTTGTGATAAAAACGATATAATGCATACCTGCATCTTTTGCTGTCTTCACCCACTCGGCTGCGTTGAACTGTTGTGGATTAAAGATGTGCAACAATTGCTGGTAATCTTTGATCTTGACATTCCGGTTGTTCATCACCCACTCACCTGCACCCAACACACTTGATGCGCCCCAATGAATAAACATTCCAAACTTATCGTCCTGGAATTGTTTACGGGCCGCTACGTTTTGTGGCGTTGGTTGATAGACTTGCGCCTGTAAAGAAATTACAACACATAAAAAGACAAGAAGGATAACATTTTTTTTCTGCATGGCAATCGTTTTATTATTCAATCAAATTAATCTATCGTTTCGGTGATGGATATGGTACAAAATCTACTTCATCTCCTTTGATTTTTTCAAACTTCTGTTCGATCCATTTCTGCTTTGCTTCTGCAATCAGTTCTTTGCTGGAAGAAACAAAATTCCAGTCAATGAACCGCTCTTCCGGAAAAGGCTCACCACCAAAAATATAGATAGTGCTGTTTGCTTCAATCGTGAATTCGCAGAGGCTTGCATCATTCGCTACCAATAATTGTTTGGGCTGATATTCATTTCCATCGCTTTCAATACTTCCTTCCAGAATATACAAACCGGATTCACCAAAAAGTTCGCTGCCGATTTTCACTGTTTGCTTTGCTGTACTTTTTATTTCCAGCAAATATAATTTGCTGTACACAGGCACTGGTGATTTTCGTCCGCAAGCTTCGCCAGCCACTAATTTGTATTCCAACCCATCTTCACTCCACGCAGGAATCTGTTCTTTATCTACATGAAAAAAAGCAGGCTCCATTTGTTCCAGCTCTTTTGGTAATGCCACCCAAATTTGTAATCCATGCATTAATTTATCGGAATGACGCAGATACTCTGGTGTTCGCTCTGAATGTACAATTCCTTTTCCGGCCGTCATCCAATTCACTGCACCGGGACTGATTTCCATCTCCGTTCCCAATGTATCACGGTGCATAATATTTCC
The DNA here is from genome assembly GCA_963830845.1 of uncultured Bacteroidota bacterium. Lineage (GTDB taxonomy): Bacteria > Bacteroidota > Bacteroidia > Chitinophagales > Chitinophagaceae > Lacibacter. Next base: position 1,133 of record CAWHOR010000085.1, read on the forward strand.
TTCAAATAAAAACGTAAGTGTAGAAAGACCGATATGTGGATGCGGCATCACATCAAAATTTTCCCGTTCATTCAATTTTATCGGCCCCATGTGATCAATGTAAATAAATGGACCCACCATTCGCTTTTGACGGAAGGGCAATAAGCGACCGACCATAAATTTGCCAATGTTGACAGCTCTTTCTTCAATGACCAAATTGACGTTTGACATGCTTCTTATTTTTTATGATCAACAATTGAAGTTCAAAATCATGTGGCACCACTAACCAGCACTTTAAAAGTAAGAAACCTTTGCAAGATTCGGTTGCATCTTATCTCACAGCTCGTTCAGTTTAACATCGGTAAAATCCTGCACACACATCAATACATGATCCATCCCCTCGAACTCATGTGCTTCATGCAAGGTGGTAAGCACCACTGCTTTCATACCGGCTCGTTTTGCACTTTCTACGCCCTTTGGTGAATCTTCAAACACAATACAATCCTCCGGTGCAACAGCAAGCTGCTCCGCACATTTCAGAAATGTTTCAGGATCAGGTTTACTTACAGCCACATCATCTGCGCTTACAATTGCATCAATATAATGACGCAGTTCAAGATTATCCAACACAAAATCAATATTGAACATGATGGCTGCCGAACCGATCGCCATTGGAATATTTTTGTGTTTCGCCTCCTCAAGAAATGTATCCAATCCCGGCAATAATTTTAAATAAGGTTTGAATGCCAGCTGGTACTGACGTTCTTTCTCAAAGCTCATTTCCTTTTTTTCCTTTTCGGTGAAACGCCCGGGAAACATCCGCTCCAGCAGTTCATCATTTTTGCCGTAACATTCTTCTTTCATTCGTTCCATCGAAATATTTGCACCCAACTCATTTAAGATGCCGTGCCATGCTTTGATATGATATTGCATATCATCGATCATGGTTCCATTCAAATCAAATAAAAATGCTTTCTTCTCACTCATTCTTTTCCTGTTTAGTTCTAACCTAATAAAAACACGATCGCCCATGCAAATCAACAAAAGATTCTTACATGAGCGATCGTTATTATAAAACTCTTCAACGTTTATTTTACCAGAACTTCACGTACAAGGCTGCAATGATTACCAGCGTAAGTACGATCAGGACTGTTGTTTGAGGCTTCAGTTTAAACATTGACTTATCAAGTTCAAATGCTTTTGGATTCACCTTCGGACCGGCAAGACTGATCAACACCATTACGATCATCGTAAACATAAATGCTAATCCCATACAGATATGGAACGGAATCACAAATACATCTTTACCATCCCGTATGGTATGATAAGCTGTGTATAAAAATGTTTCATTACCAAATAACTGAGGTGCAAACTCATTAAATAACACAGATAATACAAAGCCTGTTATCAACCCTACAATTGCAGCTGTTCCCGTAGTTCTTTTCCAAAACATCCCGAGAATAAACATGGCAAAAACACCCGGACTGATATAACCGGTGTATTGCTGAATAAATGTAAATCCACCTTTACCACCGATACCCAATAAATCGTTCCAGGTAAACAATACGGCCAATATCATAGCAATAACCACGGCTATTCTACCGGTATAAACCTGTGATTTTTCAGTAGATTCTTTTTGAATATATTTTTTATGAATGTCCAACGTATAGATAGTTGAAATACTGTTTACTTTGCCAGCTAACGAAGCAACGATAGCTGCCGTTAATGCAGCAACAGACAATCCTTTTAAACCAGTTGGCAAGAATGTAAGAATTGCTGAGTAAGCGCCATCTTTACCACCAACAAGTTGTGGCAAATGACCATCTTTATACAATACAAAAGCAGCAATACCCGGCAGCATTACAATGATCGGCATCAGCAATTTTAAAAATCCTGCAAATAAAATACCTGTACGGGCAGTCTCCAAATCGGCTCCCAATGCACGTTGTGTGATGTATTGGTTACAACCCCAATAGTTCAGGTTAATGATCCAGATACCGGCAAGATAAGAAAGCACGCCCGGGAACGTAATGTACTTATCAATATCATTTTGAGTAGACTCTGCAGTTGGTCTTGGAATAATCATCTTAAAATGTTCAGGCGCTTCATTCATCAATACTTTAAAGCCAGCAATTGCATCTTTACCAACACCAAAATATTCACTAACTGTTGTAAGAGCGATATAGGTTGTTACCAATCCTCCAATGATCAACACGGCCACCTGGATTACGTCGGTATATGCTACCACCTTCATACCACCCAACGAAATCAACAAGGCAAATACTGCTAACCCTGTCATGATTATGTGGAGATAACCACCGCCTGCAATACCATTAATAGCTACTGCACCGAGGTAAAGAATGGATGTAAGATTTACAAATACATACAGGAATAACCAAAACACCGCCATGATCAACGCCGTTGATTCATTGTACCTCGTTTTCAAAAACTGAGGCATGGTGTAGATCTTGTTCTTTAAATAAACAGGAATAAACCAAACAGCAATAATGATCAATGCAATAGCAGCGATCCATTCGTAGGCAGCAACAGCAATACCTAAAAAGAACCCTTCACCACTCATCCCAATAAATTGCTCGGCTGAGATATTTGAAGCGATCAGCGAAGCTCCGATGGCCCACCATGTAAGTGTACCCTCCGCAAGGAAATACGCTTTGGCATCATGCTCATTCTTTTTACGTTTCCGGTAGATACTGTAACCGTAGCCGGCAACTATAACAAAATAGATAATAAAAACCAGGTAATCGGCAAAAGCAAGGTTTTGATTCATGCAGAATTTTTTGTTGGCTGATTATAAAATTTAAATCTATGAATAAAAACAATTCAACAACTACTTATAGAAAACTTGATTCCAACGCAGCTCATTTTTGAATTGATAGAGGTCGGTCTGCTTTCCGATACGGACGTATTCAATCCCTGCCATCTCAGCAAAATCTTCCATATGTTCTGATGTAAGATTCTGACTATAGCCTGTATGATGCGCTCCACCGGCTAATATCCAAGCCGCACAACCATCATTCATGTTGGGATATGGTTTCCACAACACTCTTGCAACAGGCAGTTTTGGAAGATCAGCAACAGGTGCTACAGCTTCCACTTCGTTAACTAACATTCGGAAGCGGTTACCCATATCTACCACTGATGCGTTTATTGCAGGACCTGCTGCAACATTAAACACCAAACGAACAGGATCTTCTTTACCACCAATACCCAATGGATGAATTTCGCAGTTTGCTTTTCCATCTGCAATACTTTCGCAGATCTCCAGCATGTGTGAGCCAAGTACCAATGGATTCTTTGGATCAAAATGATAGGTATAATCTTCCATGAAACTATTACCGCCTTTCAATCCTGTGCCCATTACTTTCATGGTGCGTACAAGCGCTGCCGTTTTCCAATCACCTTCACCTGCAAAACCATAGCCTTTACCCATCAAACGTTGCGAAGCAATGCCCGGCAATTGTTTCATGCCATGCAAATCTTCAAATGTATCACTGTATGCTTTGTAGTTTCCGTGTTCAAGGAAATATTGCATGCCCAGCTCAATTTTTGCAGCATCACGCAATGACTGATATTGTTTGCCATCTTTCTTCAACGATGCAACAACATTGTATGTATCAAAATATTCCTGTGTGAGTTTGTCAACATCTGCAGCACTCACTTCATTGATTACTTTTACCAGGTCACCAATACCATGTGTGTTTACACTGTAACCAAATTTCATTTCAGCTTCCACTTTATCACCATCGGTTACTGCAACATAACGCATGTTATCACCAAAGCGAACAATGCGTGCACCTTGCGAATCATTCCAACCGGCAGCCGCCCTGCTCCATGTATTGATCTTATCCAATACAACCGGATCTTGCCAATGACCAACAACAACTTTACGTTTCAATTTCATACGGCTCATGATAAAACCAAATTCTCTGTCGCCATGTGCACTTTGATTAAGATTCATAAAATCCATATCAATTTCACTCCATGGAATATCACGGTTGAACTGTGTATGTAAATGAAGTAATGGTTTATGGAGAATGTTCAATCCCCTGATCCACATTTTTGCAGGTGAAAATGTATGCATCCATGTAATGATACCAATACAATTGGTTGCTGCATTTGCTTCTGCACAAATGGCATATATTTCTTCTGTTGATTTTACGGTTGGCTTGAACACAACATTCACCGGTATAACAGCAGCAGCATTGAGTGAACCTGCAATTTCTTTCGAATGTGCAGCTACCTGCTTTAATGTTTCTTCACCGTACAGGTCCTGGCTGCCTGTAACAAACCATACTTCAAATGTTTTTAGATTTGGTAAACTCATTTTTAATTTTTATGTACTTAGCTTATTGAACTCTATTTAACTGTTGTTGTGTCACTCCCTTGTACGTTTGATACTTTACTCCCCTTTAGGGGTTGGGGCTTATTGCCCGTAATAACTATCAGGCCCGTGTTTACGTTCGTAATGTTTTTGACGGATGGAATCTTTTAAACGTGGTGCAGATGGATTAATCTGTTCTGTAAGCAACGATGTTTGTGCAATAAACTCCAGCACCGCACTGTTGTGTACAGCTTTCGCCGCATTCTTTCCCCATGTAAACGGTGCATGATTACCTACCAAGATCATTTCCACTTCTTCATAACTCAATCCACGATCTTTAAAGCAATTGATGATTTGAAAACCTGTTTCATATTCGTAATTGCCTTTGATCATGTCATCACTCATTGGTGCAGCACATGGAATATCAACAGTGTTGTAATCTGCATGCGTAGTACCGAAAATGGGAATATCCCGTTGCGATTGTGCCCATGCAGTTGCATAAGTTGAATGTGTGTGAACAATACCACCGATCTTTTCCCAATGCTTATACAGCACTGCATGTGTTTTTGTATCGGATGAAGGACGGAATGAACCTTCAACTGTTCTGGCATCAAAATCAACGATCACCATTTTATCCGGACTCAGATCTTCGTACGGAACGCCGCTCGGCTTAATAGCGAAGACACCTAAACTTCTGTCAACTGCACTGACGTTACCGAATGTAAACAGCACTAACCCCAATTTGGGCAACTGCATGTTTGCTTCGTATGCTTCTTCCTGTATGTGACTATACTTTCCCATAAATTATGCTGTTACTGATTCTGCTCTTCCTTCTTATTTGGTTTGTTCTTCCATGAACGCACCAACTTCACCCCCCGACCATTGACCCGAACGCCGCCCGGCGCTGGCAGCAGATGCGCGCCGATGCGTCGCCCTGGCTGCACGAGGAGGTGGCCCGGCGCATGCAGGAACGCCTGGGGTGGATCAAGATGCAGCCGCAAAGCTGGACCCACTGGGAGCCGGTGCGTGGTGGCTTGCAGGCGCATGCCAGCCTGTTGCAGCGCTATCCAAAGGCACTGTGTTTTGTCGCGGAAATGGAAGCCCATCGGGCGAACACCACAGCCAGGGCCCTGGCTTCGCACTGGTGGCAGGCGCAACGCTGGCGCGGCGGGTCGACCCGCTTCGAGACGCCTGCTGTCGGTGCCGTTCAGATGTTGTGGTCCAACATGGCCCTGCACATGGCAGCGCAGCCGCAGGCCCTGATGACGCAGTGGCACCGGGCGCTGGCGGTCGATGGATTCCTGATGTTTTCCTGCCTCGGCCCGGATACCTTGCTGGAGTTGCGCCGAGCTTCTACTGGAGAAAGCCTTGACTGGCCGGCACCCGGCGCATGATTTCACCGACATGCATGATTGGGGCGACATGCTCATTGAGGCCGGGTTTGCCGAGCCGGTGATGGACATGGAACGAATCACACTGACGTTCGAGACACCGCAGCGTCTGCTGCAGGAACTGCGCGGCCTGGGGCGCAATTTGCAGCCGCAGCGCTTTGCCGGCCTGCGCGGGCGGCGCTGGCTCGATCGATTGCAC
>CAWHOR010000086.1:0-12021 GCA_963830845.1 uncultured Bacteroidota bacterium
GAGGCTTTTTCGGTATAACCAACAGAAGCAATTTCAGGTGAGCAATACGTACAACCAGGGATGTTGTTGTAATCCATTGCTTCAGGTGCATGGTTGTGTTTCTTTTCCATGTAAGCAATATGCTCAGCAGCGTTAATGCCTTCTTTACTTGCAACGTGTGCAAGCGCCTGACCGGGTGCCACATCACCAATTGCATAAATACCGGGTACAGATGTTGCACCATATTTATCAACCACAATTCTTCCTTTCTCTGTTTTAATACCGTTCTCTTCCAAACCAATATTTTCGATGTTGGCAACAACACCTGCAGCACTTAATAAAATATCAGCTTCCAGCACCTGCTCACCTGCAGCCGTTTTTACGGTTGCTTTTACACCTGCACCTGACGTATCAACTTTTGTTACTTCAGCACTGGTCATAATGGTGATGCCTTTTTTCTTGAACTGCTTTTCCAGCTCTTTCGAAATATCTTCATCTTCAACCGGCACTACACGTGGCATAAATTCAACAATGGTAATTTTTGTACCCATGCTGTTATAGAAATCAGCAAACTCAACACCAATAGCACCGCTTCCAACAACGATCATTGATTTTGGTTGCTCTGGTAACACCATTGCTTCACGATAGCCAATGATCTTTTTACCATCCTGCGGCATGGAAGGCAACACACGGCTGCGTCCACCAGTTGCAAGAATGATATATTTTGCTTCTACTGTTTGTTTGCTTCCGTCGGCTGCAGTTACTTCCAGTTTGCCTTTGCCGGCAACTTTTCCGTAACCCATGATCACATCGATCTTGTTCTTCTTCATTAAAAACGTAACACCCTTACTCATTTTATCGGCCACACCACGACTGCGTTTAACGACGCCGCCAAAATCATGTTGCACATTGCTCGCAGAAATACCATAATCAGCGCTATGTTTCATGTATTCATACACCTGAGCACTTTTCAACAATGCTTTGGTCGGAATACAACCCCAGTTCAAACAAACACCACCAAGGCTTTCTTTTTCAACAATTGCAACTTTAAAACCAAGCTGTGAAGCACGGATAGCAGCCGGATAGCCACCGGGACCACTACCAAGAACAATTACATCGTATGCCATATTTTTTAATTGATAATTAACGAATGGATAATTGAAAAACCAGATCGGCAGCGAAGGTAACTTATGTGGGGGAAATAGCAAAAGGGGGAGAAGCTTCTAGCTGTTAGCCGCTAGCCACGAGGAATAACAAGCTATAGATGGCAACAACCAGTCATACTAGGAAATCATAGCACATTTGTATTGGCTGGAAGCTAGTAGCTCACAGCTCGTAGCTTGATTTAGCTTTCCCCTAACACAAATCGTTAAAACATGGATGCATATTTGACTGTGGAAAATAAACAGCAGCTCAGCACGTTAAGTTGACTTGCAAGATTTACATTTGTTTGCATTCGGTAAAAGCTGAGTGTGATTACTAAAACCATTGAACAGTATGAATTTCTTTCTTCTCCAGGTGCAGAATGCCATTGACACGTTAGCAAATACAGCTGCAACACAGGCCGTTCCTAAAAAAGAGATCCACCTGATCGACCTGCTGGTACAAGCGGGCTGGATCATGATTCCGTTGGCATTATTAAGTATTGCAACGGTGTATGTGTTTGTGGAACGCTGGATGGCGATCAAAAAAGCAACCGAAGTAGATCCCAATTTCATGAACATCATCCGTGATAATATATTAAGCGGAAATGTTACAGCGGCCCGCAATTTTGCCCGTAACACAGCCAATCCTGTTGGACGTATTATCGACAAAGGCTTGCAACGCATCGGCAAACCGATTGATTCCATTGAAAACAGCATGGAAAATGTAGCACAACTGGAAATGTATAAGCTGGAACGAAATGTAAATATTCTTTCCGTGATCTCGAAGATCGCTCCCATTTTTGGTTTTATCGGAACATTGGTGGGTTTGATGCAGCTCTTCTTTAATATCAACGCAACGGGTGAGTATGAACTCAGTACCATTGCCGGTGGTATTTATACAAAATTGATCACGTCTATTACCGGACTGGTGATTGGTTTGGTGGCGTACATGCTCCATAATATTTTGCATACACAGGTTGAAAAAGCACTCAATAAAATGGAAGCGTCTGCTGCCGATTTCCTTGACGTATTACAGGAACCCACCCGTTAAACTACTTCAGCATGAATCTACGAAAGAAACGAGCAGAATCATCGGAGGTGTTTACAGATGCGTTGAACGATATCCTGTTCATCCTGTTGATGTTTTTCTTAATTGTATCTACACTGGCCAATCCCAATGTGCGCAAAGCATCGTTGCCAAAAGCCAAGAGCAATACCCGCAGTAAACAAACGGTGGTGGTAACCATTGATGCCACCAATCATTTTTATGTAGGCTCCAAACCCGTTGACCCATTATTGATGGACACAACACTTGCACAAATGATCAGTGCTAAACGTAACAGTGGTGAAGAAGTGAGCATTGTGATCAATGCCGATCGTAACGCAACCATTGAAAGTTTTGCAGCGGTACTTCGTGCTGCCGATCGTTTAGGTGTAAAGGCGGTGATGAGTGTTGATAAGAAAGGAGTGGAGTAAAGTACGAAGTGGGAAGTTGGAAGTGCGAAGTAAAATACACGCCCCGTCTGACGCCCTCGTCTGACGGATAAATAATTTTGATACGGGCTTTTAAATGTTTAGCAGCTGCATTGGCGTCGCATGCAGACGCTTTTGGTCTGCATCCCGATATTTATCGTCGGGGCTTTTGTACAACAGATCATTATTCAACAGAGGCCGACAAACTACAAACCATCAACTACAAACTTGCCTTTACCATCCGTTCGTTTCCACTCATATCTTTCCGCAACTCAACCGTAAATCCTTTTTGCTGAAATAATTCAACGGTTTCTTTTCCTAATTGTTGATTGATCTCAACATAAACCGCACCATGTGTTTGGAGATGTTGTAATGCAAAGTCTGCGATCTTTCGATAGAACAACAATGCATCTTCATCAGGCACAAACAAAGCTTTGTGCGGTTCAAATTCCAGCACATGTTTGCTCATGGTATTTACTTCTGTTGTTTTAATATAAGGCGGGTTGCTGACGATGATATCGTATTTGCCGAGATTGTTCCATTTGCTTTCATCTAAAAAATCCAACAACTGAAAGTTGATCTCTGTTTCATTATTCACTGCGTTGTTGATGGCAACATGCAATGCTTCACTGCAAACATCAATGGCTGATACTTCGGCTTCCGGAAGATTTTTTTTGAGTGCGATGGGGATGCAACCGCTGCCGGTTCCGATATCGAGAATGGTGAGTGGTGAATGGTGAGTGGTGAGTAGTGAAGCTGCATCACGTACCTCGTACTTTGTATTTCGTACTTCATCCGTTGTGCTTTCCTCCCCACTTTCCACTTCTTTCACGATCCAATCTACCAACTCCTCTGTTTCCGGTCTCGGTATCAATACGCTTTCATTTACTTCAAATTTCAACCCATAGAACCAGGCTTCGTTCAATACATATTGCAAGGGGCGATGGGTGAGGAGTTGCTGCAGAATACCATCGATCTCTTGGGTTTCATCAATTGTAACTTCTTCTTGTTTCAGTTGATTGACCTTCTTTTTGCCCACATGTTCAACAACCAACGCAGCCATTGCTTCTGCTTCCGAAGTTTCATGTACAGCAGTTAATGCTTGCCGTACGTGTTGATATTGTTCCTGCCAGTTCATACGCAAATATACCTGCTTCTTCCGAAACCGCTATTTTTGCAGCCTTGCAAATGACCATCGACGAACAATATATGCAGCGTTGTATTGAACTTGCCCGTAAAGGTGCAGGTTCGGTTGCCCCCAATCCAATGGTGGGGGCAGTGCTCGTGCATGATGATGTAATTATCGGGGAAGGTTGGCATCAACAATATGGGGAAGCACATGCGGAAGTAAATTGCTTAGGTCAGGCCACTCAAAGTGGCCAGACCGATAAGTTTCAGAAATCAACCTTATACGTTTCACTTGAACCCTGTGCACATTTCGGCAAAACGCCGCCTTGCAGCGATCTCATTATTGCAAAAAAAATACCCAGGGTTGTGATTGGTTGTCGAGATCCTTTTAAAGAAGTTGATGGTAAGGGTATTGAAAAACTGAAAGCAGCCGGTGTGGAAGTAATTGTTGATGTGCTGAAAGATGAATGTATTGATTTGAACAAGCGTTTCTTTACATTTCACCAGCAACAGCGACCTTATGTAATACTCAAATGGGCGCAAACGAAAAATGGAAAAATAGGAGCCCCTCTAAATCTCCCCGGAGGGGAGACTTCAGACTCTGCTCGTGAACGTTTACTCATCAGCAATGAAATGACCAATCGGTTAGTGCATCAATGGCGGAGTGACGAAGCTTCGATTCTTGTGGGAACGAAGACTGCTTTGCTGGATGATCCGCAATTGACCAACCGCTACTGGGAAGGGAAACAACCGGTTCGTTTGGTGCTGGATAAACAATTGCGGTTGCCCAATACATTAAAGATTTTCAATGATGATGCACGAACCATCATTTTTAATTCGATCAAAAATAGTGAAGAGGTTAATGTGCAGTATTTTCAATTACCGGCAAATATCGAAACTGTTCCTGCATTATTAAAATCACTGTATCAACTCAACATCAATAGTGTATTGGTGGAAGGCGGCGCACAACTGTTGCAAAGTTTTATTGCTGCCGGTTTGTGGGATGAAGCACGCATCATTACAAATGAACAATTAACTGTTGCAGAGGGATTGGCTGCGCCGCAACACATCAATGCTTTACAAACAAAACAGCACACGATGGGGACAGATCGTATTGTGTTTTACAAAAACACGCTACCCTTAACCTTCAACTCATAACCCTTAACCTTTTTTATCAATATGCTTTTACTTCTGCTTGGTAGCATTGTTTTCAGTTCATGGTTAACGTTGTCGTTTAAACTGCTTGAAAAACTTGGCATCAATACATTCCAGGCAATTGTATTTAACTACATCACTTGTGTTGTTACGGGTTCATTTGTGAATGGGGCATTTCCCATCAATAATGAAGTGATCGGTGAGGAATGGTTTCGCTGGGCCATGTTGATGGGAACGATCTTTATTTCGCTGTTCAACGTTATTGCGAAAACTGCACAAACAATGGGTGTGGCTGTTGCATCGGTCGGGAATAAATTGTCGCTGGTAATTCCGTTTTTATTTTCCATTTATCTGTATAATGAAGAAGCCACGATTTTTAAAATAATGGGGGTTGTTGCGGCACTGATTGCGGTAGTATTAACCTGCTGGCCTTCTGCAGCACATACAGAGCCTTCGGGCAAAATAGTAAAACCAGCCTACTTCCTGCTTCCGGTGATCTTGTTTTTTGCAAGCGGCATGCTCGATACCATGATCAAGTATGTGGAAACAACGTATATCAATGAAACAAACCAGAATGTGTATCTCATCAGTGCATTTGCAGCGGCTGCATCAATTGGCATGATCAGTTTAGTGTTCCTGTTTACAACCGGCCGGTTAAAGTTTGAACCCAAAGCTGTTGTTGCAGGCATCATCATTGGTGTGCCGAATTATTTTTCCATCTGGTGCCTGATGGGGGTGTTGAAAGGATTTACAGGAAACAGTTCAGCCATCATTCCAATAAATAATATGGGAATTGTGTTATTCAGTACCGTTGCTGCGTTCCTCCTGTTTAAAGAAAAATTGACCAAACTTAACTGGTTAGGAATTATCATATCGATTGCTGCCATCGCATTAATAGCTTACGGGTGACGATTGCTTATTGTCTATTGCAAATTGCTTATTGAAAAAAAATGAACGAAGAATTTTATTATACCATTGCCCAACCTGTTGTAGCCGAGTTTAAAGACCGGGGCAGTCGGTTTTTGGCCTATGCCTACCCGTTAGCTTCGGTTGATGATTTTAAAGCCAAGATGAAATTGCTGAAAGAGGAACATCCCAAAGCGGTGCATCATTGTTTTGCGTATCGTTTGGGTGTGGATGGGAATACCTTTCGTGTGAGTGATGATGGCGAACCATCGGGAAGTGCAGGCCGACCAATCCTTGGCCAGATCGATAGTAAACAACTCTGCAATGTATTGGTGGTGGTAGTGCGTTATTTCGGCGGCACCTTGTTAGGTGTTCCCGGTTTGATCAATGCCTATAAAACAGTTACATCGCTTGCTTTGCAAACAACGCCTGTTATTCAAAAGCAAATTGAAGTGAATTACCAATTACACTTTGATTATACCCGCATGAATGATGTGATGATGATCGTGAAACAGTACAACTGCACAGTAGTAAAACAAGAAACGAATTTGTTTTGTGATGTAGCGATCAGTATTCCCAAAAACAGGTTAGAAGAAGTGTTGTTTAAATTAGGGGAGATGCATACCGTTGAGACAAGAAAGTTGTGAAGTTGATAGTTTGTAGTTGGTCTCCCATAAGGCTAACCGTCTATTTGTTGTTAGTCCACATATGAAAACTGTATTAGCTAATAGCTCACCGCTAAAAGCTCGCAGCTTCTCTCTACGCTTTCCCCGTCATCTTATACACAATCAACCCAGCCACTTCTTTCAAATAATTATCCCATCCTTCAAATGCTTTGTGCGAAGGAATAATGGAATTCCAGAATAACTGCGTGTTATTGATGGAGGTAAAATTGCAGGGATAAGCAACTGCATTCAATCCAACTTTGTCAAACACTTGCTGCGAACGCTTCATGTGCATCGCCGAAGTAATGAGTAAGTAAGGCCCTTTTAATTGCAATGAGTCAAGCAGCTGTTTACTGTTAACGGCATTCTCATACGTATTGCGGCTTTGGTTCTCACTCAGGATGTCTTCTTTCGCTACACCCATTTGCTGCAATTGATCTTTTACAAAATCAGCTTCTTTGTATTGTTGCCGCCATAAACTGCCACTTCCCCCGGTGATAAGGATTTTTTTAATATGCCCCAGTTTATACAATCGAACAGCCTGTATAAAACGATCACTGGCAGCTCCGTAATATCCTTGCCTGGTTTTAAATTCAAAGCCCACAAATCCTGCCAGGAGAATCCCTGCCTCGTATTGCTCATTGCTCGCAAGTGTCTTTTGTTTTGCCTGCCAGTGCAACGAAAGTTTATGAATAATGTATGGATTGGAAAACAGCAAAAACCAGCTAATACAAAAAATAAGGCGTCGGCGTTTCCGCTGCTGGTCTTTTGTAAAAAACGTGATGGTTGCAAAAATAAGCAGCCAGTTAAAAGGAGACAGGAAAAAGTAGAGGAGCTTCGATAACAGAAAAAACATGGCGTGAAGATAAAAATTTCCGCTTGCTGTATAACTTCTTCCTGCAAAAAATGGGTTTAGCAGGGATTTTGCAGGGTTCTGCTAAAATAATCTTCTATGAAACGACTATTCTTCCTGCTGCTGATGGTAACAACTGTATCGGTTTCTGCGCAATTAAAAGTAAAACCCGATTGCGGCATATTAACGGTTGATGTATTCAAAGGCTGGGTAAACGAAGTAAAACCCAATGCCGATCCTGAGCAGATGAAAGCAAAGCTGCCCTGTTTTACTTCTTTTGAAAAAGAGGGCAACACTTCTACATGTGGCGGTGGCGTTTTTTTAGATGATAAAGGCATTCGCTTTTATACCCAACGTGATTACATTCTGATCACCGATAAATTCAAAGGCAAGTTTACAGCTCCGGTGTTGGGTGCAAAAAAGAGCAGCATGTTCAGCCGTTTTGGTAACCCCAAACTGAAAGATAGTAACTGGGAAGCGTATCAAATGTCGTATGGGATTATGATCGTGTATTACAATACGGCCGGGGTAGCAAACAAAGTAATCATCAGCACAAAAACGACGGACGATATTGATCTTTGCAGCACCAATTAACCCTTACAGCCGCAAAGCTTCATTTGTTCAATTGAAACTTATACAGGAAATTTGCAGCATTCCATAAATTGGTGACGATGAAATATACTTTAGTCCTGTTTGCAATGTTATTTGTTACAATGATCGCTAACGCTCAACTTAAAACAAAACCCGATTGCGGCGTTATTACCGTTGATGTTTACAAAGGCTGGATCAATGAAGTAAAGCCCAATGCTGATCCTGAACAGATCAAAGCCAAACTTCCGTGTTTTACATCCGCCGATAAAGAAGGAAATGAGTCGGGCTGCGGCGGTGGTGTGTATTACGATGATAAAGGCATTTGCTTTTATGTGCAACGTGATTATGTAGTGATCACCGATGCGTTCAAAGGAAAATTCACAGTTCCTGTATTGGGTGCAAAAAGCGACGACCTGTTTGTACGGTTTGGTAATCCAAAAGTAAAGGATGCCAATTGGGAAGCGTACCAAATGGCCTTTGGAATCATGATCGTTTATTACAACATGAAAGGCGTTATCAACAAGGTAATTCTCACTACCAAATCAACGGATGATATTGATTTGTGTAACATCAATTAATTTTTTATTTCTGAATCATCACAGGCGTTCCTGCTTTTACATAACGGGCCAGATCATCGATATGTGTATTCTTTAATGAAATACATCCATTGGTCCAGTTGTAAAAACGATCAACAAAATAATCATTTCCCGGCTCAACGCCGTGTATGCCAATGCCATTGCCAATACTTGCAGAGGCAGGAATCAATCCATTACTTTTCCTTTCTTTGAATTTCGTTGCACTTTCTTTGGTGGGATAATCAAGCATCAGCATCTTGCGCCACAATTTGTGTTGATTATTATACACAACTTTAAACGTGCCTTCCGGTGTTCGGCGGTCGCCCTGCATAAATTTATCTTCCAATGGTTTTAATCCAAACACAACAGGGTAGGTAGCCAGTATTCCTTTGCTGTCGTACACCCGTAACTCAAAGTCTGATTTATCGATCACAATTCGTACAGTACCCGACACTGCACCTGCAGGTCGAAAATGTTTCTGCATGGTACGGATACCGGTTGTACGAACTGTTGTTGAATTGGCAGAAGGTTTTTTTACGACTGTTTTATTGCCCGCAGTATTCTCCGAAGAGCCCGGCGTAACATCGGTGGAACAGGATGTAACGAATAAATACAACAATAGCTTTGCTGTTAACGCATGCTTCATAACATTATGGGTTTAACCGGTGGTTCAGTTGAACAATGATTTACAGCAGCAGTGTTTTGGGATGAGCGTAGAGCAAAAACGATGCAACAAAATAAGTTATTGCGGCTTTTTGTTCGAATGTGGAAAGCTTAACAGTTTCTGTGAAAAACCACGCAGCAAACGTACTTACATCAGAATGTTGTTGACAGGTGTAACAGGGGCGGGGAGTGTGGTTTCGTTCAACATTTCCCGTAAATCAATTTCAATGGTGCGGCTCAAAGCAGTAATAGGTACATCGTTGGCACTGCCTTCAAATGGGTTTTCGGTAGCTTCGCCCACACGTTCCAGACTCATAAATACCCATGTAACAATGAGGCTGAACGGAATATTCAACCATACATACAGATCACCCAGTTTTTGAAATTCATTCAAGAGGCCAAACGGTACAATAAAAGTAAACAGCCGAATGAAAAATAAATTGATAGAAGAGAACTGTCGTGGGTACGGAAAGTTTTTGATACGCTCACACTTACCTTGCTGCTCATACAAATTTACCAGCATGTTTTCCATTTCAATATGGTAAAGTGTATCAAGCTGTCCGTTAGCGTGTAATGTTTTTAAATGACTTGATTGCAATTTGATAAGGTGTGTAGCACGGTTTTTTTTCTGAAGAATGAAATCAGTTTCTTCATTGGTTAAAAACGATTTTACTTCATCGTCCAGTTTGCTTTGCCATTCGGGTACCACGTAAAATCGTTTGTATTCAACGTTGTATCGTTTTTGTGTGTTTTCCCATATTCTTGGTTCACGCAGTTGAAAGCGCAAGGCAGTCAACCATGCAATGTGTCGGTAAATAAGCGATTGATGAGCTGTTTCATCTGTTACAAAATCTTTCACCATCATGCCCCATGCTCTGCTTTGATTTACAATAGAACCGTAAATCTGTCTTGCTTCCCACACACGATTGTAGGTTTGTGTATTCCGGAAGCCGGCAATAAATGCAGCGGCCGTACCAATCATAGCAATAGGTACCCACGGTATAGCAAGCCAATGCCAATCAAGAAGTTGATAAAGAGCAGTAGGAATAGCAGCAATCAAAAACAGTTTATAAATTTCGCTGCGTGTCCAATTGAGAAATTCCCGAAGCGAATACTGGCGTCCTGCATGCATAAGTAGTGGTGATTTGAAAACTGAAAATAAGAAGAAAACAGTTTTTGCACGCTGAAACTAATTCACAACGGCAGGAGCATGTCTTCATTTAAACCATTGTATTGAAAATGCCCGAGTGACCGGAATCCGTTTTTCTGGTAAAAACGCAGCGCTTTAATATTATCGGTTTGAACTCCGCCCCAAAGAATAAGTTGTTTTACATTCCTGTTCTTCAATTCATCCAATATATAATTGAATAACAATTGCCCAACACCCGAGCTTTGCCAATGATCGGTAACAGAAGGTGCAATGGTATAACAATGATCGTAGGTAATATCTACACCATATTGCTGCAAGCGGGGATAATCATGATGGAGGTATCCCTTTTTTAAAACAGTATAGGCAACAAATGTTTGCGATGAAGGATCGACCGCAACCCACGCTTCATGCTCATGGTGCTGATAAAAATTAATCAATTCATCCTGATGAAAGGGATGTGGTTGAAACCGTCTGGCAGTTGCAGGACTGAGTTGGTGAAGATAATGAAGCAGTTGCTCAAGATCATTTTCACAAAGCTGCCTGAGCGTTACAGGCTTGTCGTGTTTGGTTAAAGCTGTCATAGTTAAACATTATCAGTACTGCACGGCTCCGGTAAATATGTTCTACTAAGGTTGATCAATCGTACTGATGTTTTCACGGCTATTAAGCGCAATTTACGGAATTCTGTTTTGAGTGGTTTTGTGTCTAATGAATAATTTTATTTTGTATATCTTCTAAAGCCACTCCTTTTGTTTCCGGCATCAGGAAACGTACATACAGCAATTGCAGCATCATCATTACACAAAAGAAAAGAAAAATGGGTGCCCCGCCGTACTTCCCTGCAAACCATGGAAAAGCGTTGGCGATGATTGCTGCAAATACCCAGTGCGTAAGGCTGCCAAAAGATTGTCCGCTTGCCCTTACTTCATTCGGAAAAATTTCTGAAATAAATACCCAGATCACGGCACCTTGCCCTACAGCATGTGCTGCAATAAACAGGAACACAAAAAACTGCATGCCGGTATATTGATCGGTGTAAAATGCATACGCCATTAACCCTAATGAAATAATATAACCGATGGAGCCGATATACATCAACAACTTTCGGCCAAAGCGATCGATGAGTGAAAGACCGATCATGGTGAAAATTAAATTCACCAAACCAATACCGGTGGATGAAAGCAGTGCAGATGATGTGCCAAGCCCTGTCATTTCAAATACACGTGGTGCATAGTAAATGATGGCGTTGATACCCGAGGCCTGGTTAAAGAATGCGAGTAGAAATGCTAATAAGATGGGCCAACGGAATTGTTTCGAAAAGAAACTTGTTTTCGTTTTTCGTTCGCTGTGTTTTGATTCGATGATAGCTTGTAATGTTTGTTCAGCAGTGGATGGATCAATTAGATCTAGCACATCCTTTGCTTTTGTTTGATCGCCTTTGTGCAATACCAGCCAACGTGGACTTTCAGATATCAGCAAGGTAAGTATGGTAAAGATGAGTGAAGGAATGGCCACAATGCCGAGCATCCAGCGCCAGTCGTTTTCTCCACTTGCACCGAGTAAATAATTGGAGACATACGCAATGAGAATACCAAATACAATGTTGAATTGAAACAACGCCACTAAGAATCCTCTTTTCTTTGGCGGTGCAATTTCAGAAATGTATAACGGTGATACAACCGATGATGCACCAATGCTGAAACCACCCAGCACACGAAAAAACATGAACACATATACA
>CAWHOR010000087.1:0-39964 GCA_963830845.1 uncultured Bacteroidota bacterium
AAAGGCGATTTTTACAATGTAATGGGCTTGCCGGTAAGCAGAGTTGTAAGGGCATTGCAGCAAATCGAAAACATGTAAATAAAATGGCATATTAATGCAATAAATTGCAGATAGTTTTTATTTTTATAGCAGTGTATTGAGCTTGTGGATCTGATCATACATTTCAACTGTTCATTATGCCTGCTATGAACGAGCACCTTTTACAATTCATCTGGCAACATCTTTATTTCAACAGGGAAAACCTGAAAACCGTTTCAAACGAGCCTGTTACGATAAAAGCGCAAGGGTTGCTTAATACCAATCAAGGTCCTGATTTTCTTCACGCAACAATCAATGTTAACAATGTTACCTGGGTAGGTAATGTGGAGCTGCACCTCAAAACGAGTGATTGGGTCAGGCATGGCCACACCAACGATCCACATTATCAAAACATCATCCTGCATGTAGTGTATGAATACGATCAAACGGATGTAAACGGAATTCCGGTACTGGAATTGAAAGATCGTATTTCAACGTCCTTGTTGCAACGGTATGAACAATTCATGTTGCAGGATAACTTTATTCCCTGTGCAAAACAAGCAAAGGATGTAAATGAAATTGTGTGGAGCAGTTGGAAAGAACGGATGATTGCCGAACGGTTGCAACAAAAGAGTGAACACATTATTACGATTCTTAACAACACAAAGCAACATTGGGAAGAAACGTTTTGGCAATTCCTTGCCCGCAGTTTTGGCACACCGTTGAATGCGGATGCGTTTGAAGCAGTGGCACAAACCATTCCTGTTACGTTGCTGGCAAAACATAAAAAGCAAATTCACCAGGTAGAGGCCATGTTAATGGGGCAGGCAGGTTTACTCAACGGAAAATTTACAGAAGATTATCCGGTGATGCTGCAACAGGAATACAGGTTTCTGCAGAAAAAATACCAACTGAAACCGGTTGGGCATCTGCTTCATTTTTTGCGGATGCGTCCGTCCAATTTTCCAAGCATTCGTTTGGCACAGTTGGCCATGTTGATTTATCAATCAAGTCATTTGTTTTCAAAAGTGCTGGAAGCAAAAAGTATTTATGCCATCCGTACTATGTTTGCGGTTACGGCAAATGATTACTGGCATTATCATTATCTGCTCAATGAACCCGCATCGTTTCGAAAAAAGCAATTGGGAAAAACAATGGTTGATAATTTACTTATCAATTGTGTTATTCCTGTTCTTTTTGTGTACGCTGCTGAACATAACGATGAGCCTGCGAAAGAAAAAGCAGTGGAATGGCTGCAGCAACTGAAAAAGGAACAAAACAGCATTACGCAACAATGGGAAGCTATTGGCGTAACACATCAATCGGCCTTTGATTCGCAGGCTTTACTATATCTCAAAAAAAATTACTGCGACGCAAAACAGTGTTTGCATTGTGCGGTCGGCAACAGTCTTCTCAAAAAAACAATTACCAGTTAAACACTACACGCTGCTCAATATCGGGGTGGATGCTTTTTGCAACGGGGCAGGCGAGTGCTGCATTTTTCAGAATTGTTTTTTGCTTTTCATCCAATTGAAGATGGCCGGGGAAATGAAAACTCACATCTACTCCGCTTATACAACGGGGATCTGATTTCATGTGCTTTTGGATGTCGATTGTTACACCGCTAAGATCAAGCTGCATGTCTCTTGCCTTGATTCCCATAATGGTCATCATGCAGCTGCCTAATGCAGTTGCAACAAGGTCTGTTGGAGAAAAACGTTCTGCTTTTCCCTGGTTATCGAGCGGAGCATCTGTTTCGATGGCCGATTTGCTATGGAGGTGAACAGCTTCAGTTCGCAATTCACCTTTGTAAACAATAGAAGAGGTCATATCCTGTTAATTTATTTGTGAAGTTTCGGCCGGTAAGATACCACAATGTGACATCTATCGTTTTAATCTGTAAATTTACTCTCAAACAATAATACAAGGCTTGTGAAAAGAATAATCCTGAACGTTTGTTTCGTTGTACTTGCTGTTGGATCGTTTGCCCAGGAAAAAAATGAGCGTAGAACGGAACGTGATGCTAAGAAAGAAGAACGCCGACAGAAAATTGATAACCTCATTCGCCAGCAGGAAGAAGGGGCGTTGATCTATAATAAACAGAGTGTATTTGGAGTACGCTTAAATACCGACGGATTGGGGCTGATGTATGAAAAAGCATACATGAAAGATCCCAAACTGGCGAACTTCTTTTCAATCGAGATCAATGAAAAGCGACATACCAAGGAACAGAAAAAATCACTGCAAATACCTTCCGGCGGAGGCTTTGCTTTTTTTGGAACACCGTATGTCTATGGAAAGCGGAATAGTTTTTACCAGTTAAAACTATCATACGGTCAACAACGGATGATTGGGGGAAAAACCAATAAGAACGGTGTTGCCATTTATTCAATTTACGGTGGAGGTTTGGCTGTAGGGTTGGAACGTCCGTATTATGTTCGGGTGATAGATAACGGCGGCCCCGACGGAACACGTGATATCAAATATTCTACGGAAGACAGTGCTGCTTTTCTGTCACCGGGAAATATTATCTCCGGCACAGGATTGCGAAAGGGCTGGGGTGAAATGAAAGTAGTACCAGGTGTACACGCAAAAGCGGCTCTCCGGTTCGATTACGGACGTTTTAACGAAACCGTAGCGGCCATTGAAATAGGATTAAATATTGAAGCATACTCCCGGAAAGTAGAGATCATGCTGTTAAATCCCAGTCAGCAAGTGTTTTTCAATGGATATATCTCCCTTCTTTTTGGTAAACGAAAGTAGCCTAACTTTGCCCTTCATTTAGTTGAAATTATGCAGGAAATTGTAGTGAATGAAACTGCCGCAGAGCAGAAACCAAAAAAACCGGATTGGCTCAGGGTTCGTTTGCCCATCGGCGAATCATATAAGAACGTACGCAACCTCGTTGATACGCATAAACTTCATACCATTTGCGAAAGCGGTAATTGTCCGAATATGGGCGAGTGCTGGGGTGAAGGAACAGCCACCTTTATGATATTGGGGAATACCTGCACCAGAAGCTGTGGCTTTTGTGCGGTTGCTACCGGCAAACCTGATCCTGTGGATTGGGACGAACCGCAACGTGTAGCCGAAGCCATCCATTTAATGAAGGTGAAACATGCGGTACTTACTTCTGTTGATCGTGATGAAATAAAAGATGGCGGAAGTATTATTTGGTACAATACCATCCGTGCAGTAAAAGCATTGAATCCTGATACAACATTGGAAACATTAATTCCCGATTTTAAAGGACAGATGGAAAATGTGCAACGTGTTGTAGAAGCACATCCCGAAGTTGTATCACATAACATTGAAACAGTTGAACGATTAACACGTCAGGTGCGTATCCAGGCAAAGTACTGGCGCAGCATGGATGTGTTACGTTATCTCAAAGAAAATGGTATGCGGGTCAAGAGTGGTATCATGTTGGGTTTAGGTGAAACAAAAGAAGAAGTGATTCAGACATTAAACGATTTGAAGAATAACGGTGTGGATGTGGTAACGATCGGTCAATACCTGCAACCCACAAAAAAACATTTAGCTGTACAACGTTTTGTTCATCCCGATGAGTTTAAAGAATACCGTGAAATTGGTTACAGTATTGGGTTGGATTATGTAGAGAGCGGTCCGTTGGTACGTTCCAGTTATCATAGCGAAAAACATGTGGTTCCCGGTTATGGCAGAGCCAAATGGGAGGAAGAAAAAGCAAATTTTATTGTATAGAATTGATATGAAAAAAATACTCCTTGGAGCAGTGTTATTGTTAACATCTGCTCCTTTTTGTTTGGCACAAGTACAATGGCAAAATCTTGATTCGCTGTACGGATCATTACCATCATCTCTGCATGTGTATCGAACAACAGATGCAATTGATGGCAAAGCCAATATTGCCTATTATGTAGTTGCTGATTTAAAAGACAGGAATCTGAATTTCACAACTGATACAACTTACAACCGCCGCTTTACACCACAACAGTTTTATGAAACGAACAATCAGCCATTGTTGGTAGTGAACGGAACTTTTTTTGATTTTGCGAGTAACAGGAACTTGAATGCGGTGATCAAAAATGGAAGACTCGTTTCGTACAATGTGCATACAACTGCGTTGAAGGGAAAGGATACGTTGATGTATATGCATACGTTTCGTTCAGCGATTGGCATCAGTAAAAAAAGAAAAGCAGATGTGGCATGGTTGTATACTGATTCATCGGCTCGATTTGCAAAAGCTTTTACAGGGAAGCCAATCTTTTTTAAGGATTCAATTGCAAGCGTGGGTTCACAAGCCTTTTTACGAGATGCAAAGAAGTGGAAGATGCAAACGGCCATTGCCGGAGGTCCCGTTCTTCTTCAAAATGGAAATATCAAAGTTGCCAATAACGAAGAGCGCATGTTCACCGGCAAAGCTATTGATGATAAACATCCCCGCACAGCCATGGGTTATACGGCTGATGGCAAACTCATTATTCTTGTTGTGCAAGGTCGTATGCCCGGCGTGGCTGAAGGTGCTTCATTAACACAGCTTGCAAAACTTTTACTTGATCTGGGTTGTGTGGAAGCTTTGAACTTAGATGGTGGCGGCAGTAGTACGATGCTGGTGAATGGAAAAGAAACCATCAAGCCAAGTGACAAAGAAGGGCAGCGTCCGGTGCCGGGTGTGTTTATGATTCAGACAATAAAAAAATAATTGACCGGCGTGGGATTTTTTTGCTTCTGGCGGTCATAGTTGGGAAGACTCATTTCTCTCCATTAATAATCAGCAAATGAAATCTGTAAAGCGATTGATCTACTTGCTTTGTTTACTGTCAGCACCGGTTCTTTGTTTTTCACAAAAAGCTGACAACGATTTTGTAAAACGCAGCTTTTCCACTGCAGCACCACTTTATACCAACCTGCAGCAAAAAACAGCAGGCAACTATACCCGTTATCCGCATTCGATGTTTGGAAACGATACCATCAAGTATTTCGGCATCGACGAATGGACAGGCGGTTTCTGGCCCGGCATTTTGTGGTATATGTTTGAGTACACAAAAGATACAAGCTGGCAACGTGCAGCAACCGCATGGACGGAATCTTTAGAAAAAAATCAATTCAATACTGCACATCACGATATTGGCTTTATGATGTATTGCAGCTATGGTAATGCATTGCGTTTTCAAAACAATCCTGCTTACGAAAAAATATTGCTGCAGTCGGCCGAGTCGCTTACCAAACGTTATTCACCGGTGGTAGGTTGTATTCAATCGTGGAATAAACGCAAATCGAAAGGCGATATCAATACCTGGGAATACCCGGTGATCATGGATAATATGATGAACCTGGAATTGCTTTTTTATGCAAGCCGTGTAACCAAGGATCCGAAGTACAAACAAATTGCCATCAGTCATGCAGAGAAAACCATGCAGCATCATTTGAGAAAAGATTTCAGTTCGTACCATGTGGTGAATTACGATCCGAAAACAGGAGCCGTATTGCATCAGCAAACATTGCAGGGTTTTTCCGATGGATCAACATGGGCAAGGGGACAAGCATGGGGCATTTATGGTTTTACCATGAGCTATCGTGAAACCGGCGACAAACGTTTTTTGAAAACAGCAATGGGGATGGCCGATTTTTTTCTGCAACACAAAAATTTACCCAAGGATAAAGTGCCGTACTGGGATTTTAATGTGGGCGAACCCGGCTTTACACCCGATTGGCAATTTGATGCAAACCGTTTTAAAGAAACACCCAGAGATGCTTCTGCAGCAGCCATTGTGAGTTCTGCATTGTTTGAATTAAGTACGCATGTAAAAGGTAAAAAAGCAAAACAGTATTATTCGGCTGCAGTGGCGATTGTTAAATCGCTCAGCAGCGATGCGTATTTGAACACTACACAAACAAACCCTTATTTTTTATTACAGCACAGCACTGGTAACTTACCCAGCAACCGGGAGATTGATGTGCCGTTGATCTATGCCGATTATTATTTCCTCGAAGCATTGTTACGTTATGAACGCAGTAAGAAAAAATAAACAGCCGTTGATTGGCCGGATTGCATGGCTGTTTTGTTTCATTGTAATTGTAAACGCCTGCAGTAACAAACCAATCAGCAGAAACAGCGAAATGCAATTGCGTTTTGTGAGTTATAATATTCATCACTGCAATCCGCCTGCCGATGAAAAAACAGGAAGGATCGATGTAGATGCAGTAGCTGCGGTATTGAAAGAACTGAATGCTGATGTAATTGCTTTGCAGGAAGTAGATGTCTATACAAAGCGTAGCGGCAATATCAACCAGGCAAAATTGCTGGCTGAAAAATTAAACATGCAGGTAGTATTTGGCAAAGCCATCAATTACGATGGGGGCGAATATGGACTGGCGATCTTATCAAAGTATCCGTTAAGCAATGCAACTGTTTATCCGCTTCCTTCTGATGCAGATACTGCAGCCGAACCAAGAATATTGTTTACAGCTATAGTTACATTGCCCGACAATCAACAATTGCTGATGGGCAATACCCATCTTGATGTAAAAGCGGCGGGTAACAGGGAACTGCAGGCAACAAAAATTGCTGCGATCGCCAATGAACAGAAGTTGCCTTTTGTTTTTGCAGGCGACTGGAACGATCATCCCGGAAGTACAACACTGAACATACTGGATAAAAACTTTCAGCGCACTTGTACAGCTTGTTCTGTAACATGTCCCGAAGAAGGCGAAGCCGGTGTAATTGATTTTATTGCATTTTCCCGCAGCACTAATGCAAGCACTATCCATTACAAAGTATTGCCATCTGTTGTATCGGATCATTACCCGGTTATAGCTGATCTGAAGATCCGTTTTTCCCAATGAACAGCAATGCAACCATTAGCTGATTGACTTTACCGGTTATACTTTTGATTGCTGCAGTAAAAATCAAGTGAGTAAATTTTTCCTACATTTGGTTTTTGCGTTATGGCCGAATTGCAGGAACAAACATCAAATGATCAATTACTGTTACAGCAGTTGCAAAACAGCGATGTTGCAGCATTTGATGCCCTGTACGATAAGTACTGGAAGCTTGTTTACAGTGCTGCTTACAAACGCCTGAAAGATGAGAACTATGCAAAGGATATTACGCAGGATATTTTTTTACAGCTTTGGCATAGACGACATGAATTGAAGATCGAACATCTTCCTGCTTATCTCTACACATCGGTGCGTAACAATGTGCTGAAGTGGATGGAAAAAACGCAACGTATCACACCTGTTCCCGAATTACTGGAACAAACAGCGAACGGAAGGCGCTGATGCAGTCTTTATTGCGAAAGGAATTTATGATCAAGTACGAGAATCTCATTAATACACTAACGGCTTCGCAACAACAGATATTCCGCATGCGTTACCAGCAGGAGCTTACTACTGCAGAAATTGCAGAGAAACTCAACATCAGCCGTAAAACCGTGCAGAACCAGTTGGGCAAAAGCATGAACAATCTGCGGGAGTTACTCGGCTCTCTTTTCTTCGTTTACCAGCTTCATTTGTTCGTTTCTTAAAAAAGTTTCGTTCTGCGTGGGACTTTTTGCTTTCCGGCGGTCTGTAATGTATAACCGAAGGTCTGTATGGATAAAATTGATTTACTCGAACTTCTGAAAAAGCATAAAGCAGGAACAGCTTCGAAAGAGGAAGTTGAATTTTTGTATGCTTATTACGATCTGTTTGATGCAAAAGAAGATGAGCTGCAATCCATGAATCTGGCGGATGTGCAAATATTGAAAGCAGAAATCTACTCAGGAATACAGGAAAAGATAGATGAAACAAAATCCACTCCAATCCGTCGAATCAATACACGTTACAAATGGCTGGCTGCAGCATCGGTACTACTGCTCTTCAGTATTGCAGCGTTTGTATTCCTCTCCCGTAGCCCTGCAAACGAAACAGTTATTGCAAAAAGTGAAACAACTGTTTCTCCTGTAGTAAACGATATTGCTCCCGGCGGTAACCAGGCTACTCTTACATTGGCTGATGGTACTGTGATCGTCCTGGACGATAAAGCCAATGGTGTGATCTCCGAACAGCAAGGTGCTGTTGTAAAAAAAGCAGCCGATGGTCATGTGTTGTATGCTCCCAATGAAAAAGCAGCAGCTGTCATCAACACCATTTCAACACCTAATGGCGGACAATACCGTCTTACGCTGGCCGATGGTACAAATGTGTGGCTCAATGCTGCGTCTTCCATCACATTTCCTACAGCATTTACCGGTGAAACAAGAGAAGTGAAGATAAGAGGTGAAGCCTACTTTGAAGTGGCAAAGGACAAACAGCATCCGTTTAAAGTAATTTCGGAAAACCAAGTAATAGAAGTATTGGGTACTCACTTTAACGTGAATACCTATGACGATGAACCAGCAGAAAAAACAACCCTGCTCGAAGGAAGTGTAAGTGTTACACGCAACAGTACAAACAATAAAGAAACTGCAACAAAAGTATTGGTGCCCGGTCAACAGTCGGTGCTTAATCGTTCAAAAGCATCCATTCGTGTACAGTCGGCTGATACAGAAGAAGCGATTGCCTGGAAGAATGGTTATTTCAAATTCGATCGTGTAGATATTCAAACCATCATGCGGCAGGTAGCCCGTTGGTATAATGTAGAAATTGAATATCGTGGAGGTATAAGTGATGATGTATTTGTAGGTAAGATAGCCCGTAGCGAAAATGTATCGGGTGTGTTGCGGATATTGGCGTTGAGTAAAATCAAAACTTCTATTGACGGACGTAAAATCATTGTCTTCAACCAATAACTAAATCACGAAATCATGAAAACATAAAACGCATTGATCAATGCCAAAAAAACCGGTAGTGCTACCAACACTCCCGGTCTGAATTTCCAAAAGAAATTCATTTGGATCAACATCAAAACTCTCGGGAAAGAATCTCAATCATTAACCCAATTCAGTAAAAGTATGCAATTGATTGCTTATGGGCAAAACCGGACTGCTTCCGGCCTGCGCCTTCACAAATTGTTTCTTCGTATGAAACTAATCACGGTTCTCTTAACGTTTGGCTTTCTTCAACTTCATGCAGGAGGTTATGCACAAACAGTTAGTCTTACAGTTAAAAATTATCCGCTCGACCGTGTGCTGAATGCAATCGGTGATCAGAGCGGTTATTTCTTTTTTTACAAGTACAACGAATTACAGGATGCAAAACCGGTAACGTTGAATTTGAAAAATGTTCCGTTTGAGAAAGCTTTACAGGAATCGTTGAAAGGACAACCTTTTACGTACACCATCGAACAAAAAACGATTGTTATAACAAGACTTAAAACTGTTCCAATACAGGAACCTGTTGCACAGGTTGCAGTTGAAACCAAAGGAACGGTTACAGGTGAAAGCGGTGAACCATTAGCCGGAGCCACGGTGCAGTTAAAAGGTACAAGCCAGTTGAAGGTAACCGATGCAAAAGGAAACTTCAGCTTTGATGATTTGCAGGCGAATGCTGTTTTAATTGTAAGCTACACAGGTTATGAAGAACAGGAAATAAGTGTTGGCGGCAAAACATCATTAACCATTCGTATGCGTGTTGCAAGTCAAAGCCTCAACAGCATTGTGGTGGTTGGTTATGGTACACAATTGAAAAAAGATGTAACAGGATCGATCAGTTCTATTGGTGCACAAAAATTAAAAGATCAACCTGTAGTAAGTGTTGACCAGGCAATGGCTGCTCAAATGGCCGGTGTACAGGTTACGCAAACAACTGGTGCTCCCGGTGGTGGTGCAGCAGTTCGTATCAGAGGTGCAGGTTCGTTGAGTGCAGGTAACGAGCCCTTATATGTAATTGATGGATTTCCTGTTACAAATGATTATGATCAACGGAATAATCCGCTCAATACAATCAATCCATCCGATATTGAAAGTATCCAGGTTTTAAAAGACGCATCGGCTACAGCGATCTACGGATCACGTGGTTCAAATGGTGTAGTGATCATTACCACTAAATCAGGAAAAAGCGGAACTACACGCATGAATGTAAGTATCACCACCGGTGTACAAACAGTAGAAAAGCTAATAGATGTATTGAATGCAAGAGAATTTGCGAATTATATCAATCAATCAAGAAACAATGCATGGATCAATTCAGGTGCAGGCCGTTTGGCAACTGATCCAAACTCTGCACGTTTGAACAATGTGATGTACTTATTACCTGCATCTCTCAGCAATCCTGATTCATTGGGAGAAGGCACAAACTGGCAACGGGAAATTTTCCGTCCGGCTTATACGCAGAATTATCAATTCAATATGTCAGGAGGAAATGATAAAACAAACTATTTTATTTCTGCAGGTTATTTAAATCAGCAGGGTATCATTTTCAATTCTGATCTCAAACGTTATTCGTTCCGCATCAATGTAGAATCAAAACTTCGTGATAATGTAAAAGTGGGAGCTAATTTAATGCCTGCTTATACATTCACTAATCTTGTAACGGCTGAAGGTAACTGGCAGGGTGGTGGTATTATTCAATCCGCAATTACAGCCGGTCCTCATTTGAAACCTTATGATGCCAATGGTGATTATACCAAAATTACCGGATCAGGGTATTGGAACGAGTGAAGTAGATAACCCGGTAAAATTGGCAAGAGAAGGAATGAATCAACTCGGCAGTTTGCGTTTGCTTGGAACAGCGTTTGCTGAATTCAGCATTGCAAAACAATTTACGTTCAAGGCACTTGTTGGTACAGACATACGCAACAATCGTCAGGATGTATTTAGCCCGTCGATTGTTAATCCAAATAGTGTAAATGCAACAAAAATACCTACAGGTAGTAGCAGCACATTTGAAAGTAAAAACTGGTTATCAGAGTTTACATTGAATTATAACCGTACGTTCAACCGTCATAAAGTGCAAGGGTTGTTAGGTTACACTATTCAAAAAGAGTATATCGATAACAATACCATCAATGGTACAAATTTTCCGAACGATATTATCCGGACAATCAATGCAGCCGGTTTAATTACCAGTGCCAACTCTACAAAAGAAGAATGGTCATTGCTTTCTTATCTCGCAAGGGTGAATTATAGTTATGATGATAAGTATTTACTTACTGCTGCTTTTCGTCAAGACGGATCTTCACGGTTTGGTGCAGATAACAGATGGGGTTTCTTCCCTTCATTTTCATTGGGCTGGCGCTTGAGTGAAGAAAATTTTCTGAAGAATGTTAGCTGGATCAATGATTTGAAATTACGTGCCAGTTATGGTCTTACGGGAAATAATTTCATTGCTAACTACGGTCATATCGGTTTAACGATTGCAGATAACTATGTATTTGGAAACAGTGGTGGATCAGTTAGTAACGGTATTCGGTTGAATAATATACCAAACAGTGAACTTGGTTGGGAAAAGAACAGACAAATTGATGCGGGCTTTGAATTAGCAGCATTTGGTAACCGCCTTACATTTATTGCTGATTATTATAATAAACGTACATCTGATCTGTTGCTGAGTGTTCCGGTGCCAACGCTTACCGGTTATGCAAATGCATTACAGAACATTGGTGAAATTGAAAACAGAGGATTTGAATTTACACTCATCAGCCGTAATACGGTTGGTAAATTCAAGTGGACAACCGATCTGAATTTTTCAACAAATCAGATCAAGGTAATGGGATTAGGTCCTGATGGTTCGCCTATCATTGCACGCCAGGCAACTTCTGCAAGTGCGCCAACACATATTACACAAATTGGTGCAGTGCCGGGCTCATATTTCGGTTACCAGGTAATAGGTGTATATCAAAATGATGCAGATGTGGCAAAAGGGCCATCCATCATCAATGCAAATGGAACTACACAATCAAAGCCGGGACATTTGAAATTCCGTGATGTGAATAATGATGGAGTGATTACAGCCGACGATCGTACGATTCTTGGCGATCCATTCCCTGACTTTACATACGGTGTTACCAACACATTCAGCTACAGCAATTTTGATTTTGCTTTTACATTGCAGGGAGTGCAAGGTGTTGAAGTATTGAATTTGGCACGTCGCTATTATGGGAATTATGCCGGTTTGTATAATGTGTTGAGCAGTACTACTAACGGTTGGCTTTCAGAAACATCTCCCGGTGATGGAATAACACCCATGATCGATCGCAACTTTAATACATCTGCCGGAAGTACTGTGATCAATAACATCACATCCAATTTTGTGGAAGATGGTTCATTCCTGCGTATCCGTAACATTACATTGGGTTATAATCTGCCACAGTCAGCTTTGCGTACACTGCGTCTCAGCAGTGCCCGTTTCAGCTTCACCGTGCAGAATGCATACACATTTACAAAGTATGAAGGTTATAATCCTGAAGTGAGTGCACAGGGCGGTAGTCCGTTGGTGCCCGGTACCGATGCTGGTGGTTACCCGCTTGCAAGGAGCTTTAACCTGGGAATAAATATTGGTTTCTAATTCATTCAATTCATTGAAGAACGCAATGGAAAAAGTGAGTATGAAAAGTGAAAAGCAGATGCGTTGAAAACAAAAACAAAACGACATGAAGACAAGTAATAAACTCATCATCATTTGTACTGCGGCTCTGTTAACAGGCAGCAGTTGCAAGAAAGATTTTCTTGATCTTGCTCCCATATCTCAACAGAACGGTAATAATTTCTACCGCACCGCTGAGGATATGAAGAATGCATTGTCATCGGTGTATGGCGCTTTGCAGTACAGCGGACTCTATTATTCTTCCATGCACATCATTGGCGATCTGCGTTCTGATAATACAGAGATCACGAACCCAAATGCCGGTGCCGATATGCAGGCAGTAGATCTTTTTACCAACATTGCTGTAACATCCATCAGTAGTACAACCTGGAACGGACATTACCAGGGTATTCAATCGGCCAATATTGTAATTGGTAAGATCGATGCAGTAAATATGGATGCGACATTAAAAGCACGTTACAAAGCTGAAGCGTATTATCTGAGAGCATTAATGTATTTTAATCTCGTACGTATTTACGGTGATGTACCATTGGTTGTTGATATCATTAACAACCCGCAGGAAGGTTACAAATATGGTCGTGAAACCACAGCGAAAGTATATGAACAGATCATTACTGATTTAAAGGCTGCAGAACAAAGTTTACCGTTTGAGTTTACAGGTGCAGATATTGGAAGAGCTACAAAAGGCGCAGCAATGTCTTTGTTAGGGAAAGTTTATCTCACACAAAAAAACTGGGCACTTGCTGCTGCGAAATTGAAAGAAGTAATTGATGCGTCTGCACAAACAAAATATCAGTTGATAGCATCTTATGCCAACTTGTTTGGAGCTGCAAATGAAAACAACCGTGAATCCATTTTTGAAGTACAGTTTCGTAAAGGTGCAACGGGCGAAGGAAGCCCTTTTACCAATCAGTTTGCACCAATTGGTTCAGGTACTGCAGTTGTGAGTATTGGAAATCCATTAGGACAAAATATTCCTACTGCTGATATGAACAATGCCTATCAATCCGGTGATCTGCGTAAAGCAGCATCTATGCGCAACAGCTATGTGTTGGGTGCTAACACAGTAAATCATAACTACATTGTTAAATATGCAGGTGTGCCTGCTGCAAATCTCGACAGCGATAACAACTGGATCGTGATGCGTTATGCCGATGTGTTGCTGATGTATGCGGAAGCATTGAATGAGCAAGGTTATGTAGCCGATGGCCCTGCATTTACATATCTTAATCTTGTAAGAACTAGAGCGGGTCTTGCATCTAAAACAAGCAGCAATGTGAATGCGGCATTACAGGTTGCCGATCAATCTGCTTTCCGTTTAGCGATAGAGCAGGAACGTAGAGTAGAGCTTGCGTTTGAAGGTCACCGTTGGTTCGATCTTATTCGTACTGATCGTGCATTGCCGGTATTGGCACCCTTAGGTATGCAGGCGCATCATGTATTGTTTCCTGTGCCGCAGAGCCAGATCGATATTAATCCAGCATTGATCACGCAGAATCCCGGTTATAACTAATCATTACTGCAGCATAGAACAGGTAATCCGGGATTTTTTTCCGGGTTACCTGTTTTTAAGGCCAGGCTTTGGTACAACGGTTGATGGTAACTGCATCGTTTTGATCGTTTTCAAAAATCATTTAGAATCATGCGGAATAAACTTTTATTCTTATTGCTCTGCTGTTGTGCATATACATCGCTGGCTGCACAACACTCAGCTTTGACACTTAACGTGAAAGATGATGGTTACCGTGGTATCTGGTATGCCAATCAACCTTCCAACGATGCATACGTGTACAAGTATGGCGGAGGATTGGGAACCTATCCTGCTAATCATTACCCGTTTTCGGTGTATGCAGCAAAAGTGAACAAAACGTTTTTCTGTTATGGTGCAACAGATAAAACAGGAAAGACCTTATTGCATGCCGTTTCTTATTTCGATCATGCAACAGGGTTAGTACCACGTCCAACTATTGTATTAGACAAAAAAACAAATGATGCACATGATAATCCCGTCCTCAATATTGATGCGCAGGGTTACATCTGGATCTTTTCAACGGCTCATGGCACCAGTGGGCCTTCTTATATTCATAAGAGCGTAAAGCCTTATGATATCAACGAATTTAAACAGGTACAGCCTACCAAACTGGTAAATGATGCCGCTGTACCAATGCTCAATTTTTCTTATCTGCAAACATGGTATCAGAAAGGCAGAGGCTTTATTAATCTGCTTACACATTACGATCGCAATGTGATTCCCGGTCAGCCATCGAAACCACGCCGTACGATCAGTTACATGACCAGCAGCGATGGTGTTGCCTACAGTTCATGGACCGATCTGGCAGTGATCGAAGAAGGGCATTATCAAACAAGTGGTCAGTTTAAAAATACAGTTGCAACTGTGTTCAACTTTCATCCAATTAAAAATGGAGAGAATGGGTTGAACTATCGTTCGAACCTGTATTACATGCAAAGCAAGGATTTTGGAAAAAGCTGGCAGGGTGCAGATGGTAAGCAATTGTCGTTGCCACTAACTGCTATTCAGAACCCTGCATTGGTAAAAGATTATTACAGTGAAGGATTGAATGTGTACATCAACGATGTCAACTTCGATAAAAAAGGAAGACCCATTATTTTATACATCACCAGTAAAGGATACGAAGCCGGTCCGGAAAAAGGTCCGAGAGAATGGAATACTGCTTACTATAACGGTAAAGAGTGGGAGATACGTACCAGTAACAACATCGGATAATAATTATGACATGGGTTCGCTGTACATCAACGGCAATACATGGCAGATCATTGGTCCAACAACCGATGGTCCGCAACAATACAATACCGGTGGTGAAATGGTGTTATGGACGAGTACCAACAAAGGCCGCACCTGGAACAGCAAACAATTAACACGTAACAGTGAGTACAATCATTCTTATCCACGCAGACCGGTGAATGCACACAAGGATTTTTATGCGTTCTGGGCCGATGGAAACGGAAGAGCAAAATCTGCATCACGTTTGTATTTCTGCGACAGTAAAGGCAACGTATATCAACTGCCGGAGAAAATGGAAACTGAATTTGCAAAGCCTGTAAAGATCAATCCGTAACATGAAGGCTACCTCTAAGAGAACTTACCTTTTTTTTCTGCTGTTTGTTGTTGTGGCTTGTAACAATAGGAACAAGCATGAGCTGCAGATTATCGATAACCTGCAACTGCAGCAAACCGTATTGAAAGTTGAAGTACTGGCATCGGAAATGGATGTGCCCTGGGATCTGCATTATGGAGCAGATGATCATTTATGGGTTACTGAACAGGGTGGTACTGTTTGGCGCATTGATGCAACAACCGGTGAACGAAAACAAATACTCCAGATTAACGATGTGTGGCGCAAACGAACGGCGGGTTTGCTGGGCATAACACTGCATCCCGATTTTGCAACGCAGCCTTTTGTTTTTGTGAATTACACGTTGCTGCGTGACAGTGTGATCTTTTCACGACTGGAACGTTACCGTTTTCAGAACGATACATTGATTGAACCAACAACTGTTTTAGAGATAGGTGGCAACACAGCGCACAATGGTTCACGGTTAACTATTTCTACCTGATAAAAAAATTATCTGGGCTACCGGCGATGCCTACACGATCACCAATGCACAGAGCGATACTTGTTTGAACGGGAAAATTTTACGCATCAATCTTGATGGAACAATTCCTGCAGATAATCCCGATTCCGAAAAGTTTTATCTGGGCGAAAGGTTTCCGCAACATGCAGGGATTGGTTTATTCTGATAAAGGTTTTTTATATACTGCTGAACATGGTGATGCTATTGAAGATGAAATCAACCTCATCAACAAAGGTGCAAATTATGGCTGGCCTGTTATCGAAGGTTTTCATAACCTCGAAAGCGAACATGTTTTTGCAGCCAAAGAACATACTCTTGAGCCTTTGTATTCATGGACACCTGTTGTGGCTCCATCGGGGATGACATTCTATTCACACGCTGCTATACCCGAATGGAAGAACAGTCTTTTAACAGGTACATTAAAAACACAAAGTGTTCGTGTATTAAAGTTGAACGATGCAGGCACTGCCATCGTTAACGAAGAAGTTTTTTTTGCTGATCGTTACGGACGCATCCGTGATATCTGTGCAGGTAAAGATGGAGCTGTGTATATCAGCACCAGTAACCGTGACTGGAATCCGGCAAGCGGTTTTCCAAAACAAGGTGATGATCGTATTCTAAAAATTTCCGCAACAGCAAAAGCAACGCATCCTGTATTGAAAGGAAGTTCTGCTGGCGCTGTTACAAAATTGAACGGCGAAGAACTGTACAAACAATATTGTGCATCCTGCCACAAGCCCGATGGCACAGGTGTGCAGGGCGTTTTTCCCGCATTGAAAGGTTCGGCAATTGTAAACGGTTCATCGCAGGAGCTTATTGATCTGTTGTTGAAGGGAAGAAAAGGAAAAGACGGATCGGCCATGCCTGCCTTTTCTTTTTTGAAAGATGAAGAAATGCGTGCACTCATCAATTACATCCGCAACAGCTGGGGTAATAAAGCGGCATCGGTAAATAAAGAAATCATTTTTCAAAAACGTTCATGATCTGCAATGGAACAAACAAAAACGATACTCAGCAAAGCAAGAGCCCTTGTACCGGGCATCATTACAGCGGCATTGGTATTTGGTCCCAGTAAAATGACCATCACCTCACGCCTTGGTGCCGACTATGGTTACTCAATGCTTTGGGTTGTAGTGCTCGCCATTTTTTTTATGATGGTGTTTACATCCATGGGAGCAAGGACAGGTGCAGTAAGCAATCTCAGCTTGCTTACACAGATCAGAAAGAAATGGGGAAATAAAATAAAACTGCTCATTGGTATTGGTGTGTTTTTAGTAACCACCTCTTTTCAGGCAGGTAATTCGGTGGGTGTTGGTATTGCAGTAGCAGAAGCAACCAACACACCTGTTTGGTGCTGGATCGTCTTATTCAATCTGCTCGGTATTGGTTTATTGTTTTTCCGCAGCTTTTACAAAACACTGGAACGTTTGATGATCACATTAGTAGCACTCATGTTGTTTTCATTCATCACAACATTGTTTTTTGTAAAACCATCTGCAGCCGATATTGTAACGGGACTTGTTCCCAACATCCCTAAAGGCTCATCAGTTTTACTTATTGCATTTATTGCTTCCTGCTTTTCCATTGTTGGTGCGTTCTATCAATCCTATCTCGAACAGGAAAACAGAGCAACAGGTTTATCGACAGGAAAAAGCAAAAGCAGCACCGGTATTTTATTGTTGGGTGTAATGAGTGCAGTGGTGATCATTTGTGCAGCTGCTGTATTGCATCCGCAGGGAAAAAGTGTAAACAGTGCAGCCGAAATGTCGGGTGTACTGGCGCCTTTGTTTGGTTCGTATGCAGCGAATCTTTTTTTAGCCGGTTTGTTTGGTGCATCGTTTTCATCGTTGATTGGTAATGCTACAGTTGGTGGCAGCTTGTTAGGCGATGCATTAGGCTTAGGCAGTAAATTAAACAGCAGGGCGGTGAAAGGATTGATTGCATTGGTGATGATCAGCGGTGCAACCATTGCATTGATATTTGGAAAGCTGCCGTTGGAGCTCATCATTTTTGCACAGAGTGTTACCATTTTTTTGGTACCGCTCATTGGCTTTGCTATGTATGCGGTTGCAAACGATGCATCCATTATGGGCGAACGTGTCAATTCACTTTTTTATAAAATAGCTGGTGCAATCGGTTTGCTGTTGCTGACCGGTTTGGCTGTATGGAATTTTTATCAACTCGTTTTTTAATTGCTATTACTTCAACGAACTATAACCATTTGTAATGAATGAACTTTTGTTATTAGAAAAAGAATTACTTGCCCCATCCGATGCGTTGGTGAATGATCTGCGCAGAATTGATGGTGATATTTTATTGTTAGGTGCCGGTGGAAAAATGGGACCATCGATGGCTGTGCTGGCAAAGCAGGCAATGGAGAAAGCAGGATTGTCGCATAGGGTAATTGCTGTTTCCCGTTTTTCAGATGAAGCGATGCGTACGCAACTCGAAGCGGCAGGTGTACAAACGATTTCTGCTGATCTGCTCAATGATGCAGAGTTGCAGGCATTGCCGTTGGCGCCGAATGTAATTTACCTCGCCGGACATAAATTCGGCACTACAGGTAAAGAAGCATTTACCTGGGCCATGAATGCGTACTTACCGGGACGTGTAGCCGAAAAATACAAGCAGAGCCGCATCGTTGCTTTTTCAACGGGTAATGTATTGCCGTTTGTGCCTGTGCATTCAGGTGGGTTATCAGAAGAAGCAATACCCGCACCATTAGGCGAATACGGTCAATCCTGTTTAGGTCGTGAGCGGATGTTCCAATATTTCTCTGAGCTTAATCAAACAGCTACACTTATCTATCGTTTAAACTATGCCGTTGATTTTCGTTACGGTGTTGTACTGGAAGTAGCAAAGGCGGTGAACGAAGGTCGTGCTATTGATCTGCGCACCGGCAATGTAAATATCATCTGGCAGGGCGATGCCAATGAGATTGCAATCCGTTCGTTGCTGCATTGTACTACTCCTGCAAAGGTTTTAAATGTAACCGGACCGGAAACCGTTTCTGTTCGCTGGCTGGCACATCAGTTCGGGCACATCTTTGGTAAAGAACCCGTCTTCATCAACGAAGAACAACCAACAGCTTTACTCAGCAATGCATCTGAGTGTCATCGTCTGTTCGGTTATCCAACCATTACCATCAAACAAATCATTGACATCACTGCAACCTGGATGCAGAAGGGCGGCGCTATTTCGGGCAAGGCCACACATTTCCAGGAAAGGGAGGGCAAATTCTGATGAAAACATTACACGCAACACTCAAACAACATTTGCATGCAGGTACAGTTATTCCTGCGCATCCGCTTGCATTAAATGCAGAACGAAAATTAGATGAACAACGTCAACGTCTGTTAAGTCGCTACTACATTGCCAGTGGTGCAGGCGGTATTGCTGTTGGTGTGCATTCAACACAATTTGAAATACGGGAGAAGGGTATCGATCTGTATGCACCGGTGTTGAAATTGGCAGCTGAAGAAATTGCAAACGCAGATCTGCAACGCCCGTTTTTAAAAATTGCCGGTTTGTGCGGACCAACTGAACAGGCGTTGAGTGAAGCTGAAACTGCTTTGCGTTTTGGTTACGATATGGGTTTGTTGAGCATGGGTGGATTACAGGGCTGGACAGAAGATGCGATCATTGATCGTGTTTGTGCTGTAGCTTCCGTAATGCCTGTATTTGGCTTTTATCTGCAGCCTTCTGTTGGTGGCAGGATTTTCAGCTATGATTTTTGGAAAGCATTTGCTGATATTTCAAATGTGGAAGCGATTAAAGTTGCTTCCTTCAACCGTTACCAAACACTCGACGTAATGCGTGCTGTTTGTAACAGTCATCGTAAAAATGAAATTGCGATGTACACCGGTAATGATGATAATATTGTTGCTGATCTCTTAACTACCTATCGTTTTGCTGTTGATGATACAATTGCAGAGAAAGAATTTGTGGGAGGATTACTGGGTCATTGGGCGGTATGGACAAATAAAGCTGTTGAACTGCTTAAAGAAGTAAAAGCAGTAAAACAACACCCTGATGCTGCAAAACTTGCAGCATTGCTTACAAAAGGAATTGAAATTACAGATGTAAATGCAGCGATGTTCGATCCTGCCAATCAGTTTCATGGTTGTATACCGGGTATGCATGAGTTTTTACGCAGACAAGGGTTGCTCGAAGGAACATGGTGTTTAAATCCGAAAGAACAAATGTCGGCCGGACAAAACGAAGAGATCAGTCGAGTATATGCTGCTTATCCGCATTTGCACGATGATGCATTTGTCAACGAATTTCTCCAAAGCCAAAAAGCTCTTTCATGAAGCATAAACTGATTCTGTTTTTTCTGCTGTTGTATGCTGTACAAAATTTTGCACAGCAACAACAGGGAAGCTATACCAATCTTGGTCCGCAGTTAGGTGCTTCCATGATACAGGGAAGTATCTTTTTAAAAGACAGCAAAGGAAAAGAGCTGGTGTACACCGTTGTTCGTGGCGAACCTGCGCATTTACTGGGCTATGAAGTAGCAACAGGAAAAATGATTTTGGATAAACCATTGGAAGGTGCAGATGGTGTGTGGGATCTGGCTGTTGCAACAGATGGCATGTTGTACATACCCGGTGCAAGTGGTTTTTTGTTCAGCCATAAGCCCGGTACACAGGAAGTAAAAAATCTTGGACAGGCTTTGCCCAATCAAACTTATGTATGGAATCTTACAGCAGGTAAAGCAGGTGAAGTGTTTGGTGCAACCTATCCCGGTTGCAGAGTATTTCGCTATCATCCCAAACAAGGTTTTTCCGATGTGGGCAAAGGCCCGTTGGTGGAAGGGGAGAATTATGTACGCAGTTTAGCCTATCATGCAAAAACAGGATTGTTGTATGCAGGTGTTGGATCGCATGCACATCTGATCGAAATGAATCCTGCTACAGGTGCAAAGAAAGAATTGTTGCCCGAAAAATATCGAGAGCAGGAATTTGTCTATGGATTGGAATTAGTACCCGGTAAAAATGGTGAAGACCGTTTACTTGCATTGCTTACAGCAAGCAACGTTACACTCCTGTATAATCTCAAAACAAAAAAGTTTGAGCAGGAGATAAAAGGCATGGATATGAAAGCAGTTGTAACCGATGTAAAAACACAAACTGTTTATTATACTGCCAACAAAAAGCTGATGAAGTTTGATGCATCGAAACCGGTTACTGCTGCAAAAGAATTAGCAGAAGAGATCGGTACAGGGAATGCATTTGCTTTTGGTGGAAAGAAGAAATTGTATGTATTTACTTCCGGTGCAAACATCGTGAAGTATGATCTTGCAACCGGCAAAACAGAAAAAATGAAATTACAGATACCACCGCAACCAATTCCCATCAATGCATTGCTCTATGGTCCTGATGAAAAAATATGGATGGGAGGATATTTAGCTGGCGGGCATGCGACCTACGATCCACGTACAGGTGTCAACACAAGATACGCAGGGCTAGATCAAACAGAAGGAATGACAGTGAGCGGCAGTACGATCTTCTTTGGTATTTATCCGAAAGGAAGATTTTATAAGTACGATACAAAACAACCGTGGAATGTTGCCGATAAAAATCCTGTGTTGATTGGTGAAGCAGAAGGGCAGAGCCGGGCATTCGCTGTGTTGAAAGTTGTAACTGCTGCTGAACAGAAAATATTTTTTGGCACAGTACCGGAGTATGGAAAGCTGGGTGGTGCTTTGGTAATTTATAATGAACAGACAAAAGCATTCAATGTGCATGAACAACCGTTGGCACAACAGTCGGTGGTAAGTTTGGTACAGCATAACAATCTTGTTATTGGCGGCACAACTATATCTGGTGGATTAGGAATTAAACCATCAACGAAAGAAGCGGTTTTGTTTGGTTGGGATATTGCAAGCAATCAAAAAACATTTGAACTGGTTCCTGTGCCCGGTGCTGCTGCCATTACCTGTTTAATGAAAGGCCCCGACAATTTTATTTGGGGTGTGGCTGATGGTACGCTGTTTATTTTTGATGCAGAGAAAAGGTCTGTCATCTCTACACATAAGTTATACGATTATCCGCCGTTCAGCAGTCATATCTGGCGCAGTGCGGCAATGGTCATTCATCCTTCGGGAATGATCTATGGAACAGGGAATAACAACCTGTTTCAAATTGATCCGAAAACAAAAGCAGTTACGATTCTCAATACCAATGCATCGTTGTTGGCAATGGATAAAGAAGGCAATCTTTATTTCCGTCGATTAACGGAGTTATGGAAATACAAACCCTGATATTCCTGTTTCTAAATTAAACCGAGATGAAACAAAAAAGAACTGAACGGAAACAACCAGTACTGTTTGCAATACTGTTAAGCTGTCTGTTTTCAATTCTTACTGCAAATGCACAGCAGTTTGATGTTTCAAAACTTTCGCTGCAATGGAAACTGCTGCAGAATAAATACGAAGGCAGGGAAGAGTTTGAAGCAGCCTTTGTGTTACAGAATAATAGCAAGCAGGCGTTTCCTGCAAAAGGATGGCGTTTGTATTTTTCATATTCCAGAACAGTTGTTTCTGTAACAGATCAGCAGGCATTGTTTACAACCATCAACGGTGAGTTTTGCAGTCTGCAACCCACTGCTTTGTTTACAGCAATTCAACCAAGTGCAACTGCAACCATCCGCTATATCGGTAAAGGGAAATCATTCAGCTATACCGATGCGCCTTCGGGTGTATACCTGGTATGGGATGCTGCACCCGATAAAGCAATTCCCATTCAGCAGTTTACCGTTGATGCAGTACCACAACAGGAATTGACTTTATTAAAACGTTCGCCGCAAATTGCTTTTGAACGAAACAAACAGATACATGCTGTAACAGCAGATGCATTGCCGCTCTTTCTTCCTTCGCCGATGCATGTGAAGAAAACGGATGGAACTTTTTTGCTTAATCATACAACAGCTATTTCATTCGATGCAATGTTTGCAAATGAAGCAACATTATTACAGACCGATCTTGCTGTTGTACTTGGGAAGAAACCTGCATTTACAAAGCAGCAAACTAATTCCATTACATTCAAACAAATTTCCGGTTTGCCTGAAGAAGGCTACCGGTTACAGATAACCGCTTCAGGAATTCTTATCGAAGCATCCACAACAGCTGGTGCGTTTTATGCAGTGCAAAGTTTGAAGCAATTGTTTCCTTCGGATGCATGGACAGTGAGCAGAAAAGAAGTATAGTTGAACACAGCAGATATTATGGATGCTCCCCGTTTTGCTTATCGTTCTTTTATGCTCGATGTAGCCCGTAATTTTCAAACAAAGCAACAGGTGTTGAAGATCATTGATCTGCTGGCTTTGTACAAGATCAATACACTGCATTTTCATTTAACGGATGATGAAGGATGGCGTTTACAAATACCAACATTACCTGAGCTGACAAATGTTGGCGCTCATCGTGGACATTCACAAAATGAAAACGACCGCATCAATCCGGCTTATGGTTCGGGTGGTATGCGTGGCAGTTTTCCCGGCAGTGGTTTTTACAGCAAAGAAGATTTTGTTGAGATACTGAAGTATGCAACTGCACGACATATCCGTGTGATTCCTGAACTGGAAACACCGGGTCATGCAAGAGCAGCCATCAAAGCAATGAAAGCACGTTATCATCGTTTGCTGCAGGAAGGAAAACCAACAGAAGCGGTGCGTTATCTTTTGCATGATACAGCAGATCGATCTGTGTATCGTTCGGTGCAGGGTTATAACGATAATGTGATGAATGTGGCATTACCTTCGGTGTATAGTTTTATTGAAGAAGTGGTTGACCAGGTGCGTAACATGTATGTTGATGCGAATGCTCCGTTGCAAACCATTCATCTGGGTGGCGATGAAGTACCGGCAGGCGTGTGGCAGCATTCACCGGCAGTTGATCGGTTGATGAAAGAGAATACAACGTTAAAAACAACTGATGATCTCTGGTATTATTATCTCAGCAACGTCAATACATTATTACAAAAACGAAACTTGTATTTATCCGGTTGGGAAGAAGTGGCCATGCGTAAAACAAAACTGGATGGCAAGCCTGTTTATATTCCCAATCCTGATTTTGCCAACAAACAATTTCATGCGTATGTATGGAACAATGTGTGGAGCTGGGGAATGGAAGACCTGGCGTATCGTTTAGCCAACGCTGGTTACAAAGTAGTGTTGGCACCTGTTACGAATTTTTATTTTGATCTTGCTTACGAAAAAGATGCAGATGAGCCGGGTTTGTATTGGGGTGGTTATCTCGATGAAGAAAAGCCGTTTTATTTTCATCCCTTCGATTATTACAAAACAGCAAAAGAAACACCGGATGGCAAACCACTTGATCCAAACATTTTTGAACGCAAAGAACGATTGACGGAGTATGGCCGTTCGAATATTGTAGGTATGCAGGCGCAGATATGGTCGGAAAAAATAAACAGTGCAGAAAGTTTAGAGTACATGTTACTACCAAAGCTCATCGGTTTTGTAGAACGTGTATGGGCGCAGGAACCGGCATGGGCAGCAAGTACAGATAAAACTGTACAGCAAACATTGTATCAGCAACACTGGAATGTGTTTGTAAACAAACTGGCGAAAGATGAGTTGCCAC
The DNA here is from genome assembly GCA_963830845.1 of uncultured Bacteroidota bacterium. Classification (GTDB taxonomy): domain Bacteria; phylum Bacteroidota; class Bacteroidia; order Chitinophagales; family Chitinophagaceae; genus Lacibacter. The sequence continues at coordinate 24,689 of CAWHOR010000087.1, forward strand.
GATTGGATCATTATGCAAGTGGATTTCAATACCGTATTCCGCCGCCCGGTGCAATTGTAGAGAATGGAATTGTAACGGCCAATGTATTTTATCAAGGAATGACCATTCGCTATACAACTGATGGTACTGAGCCAACAATAAAAAGTCCGTTGTATAGCAAGCCGCTTCAGCAAAAAGGCATCATCAAAATGGCTGCATTCAACAGCAAGGGACGAAAAAGCAGAACCATCTTCGTTTATAATCCATAACAATTCTCATGAACAGGAAAGTTTTCATTCAACAAACAACCGGAACTGCATTGGCTTTGTTGGCAGGCAGCAAGCTGTTTGCAAAACAAACTGCTGCAGACGAAGTTGAAAGAGGAAAACGTGTTGGCATCATTGGTATCGATACGTCGCACAGTATTGTTTTTACCAAACTGCTCAACAATACAACAGATGAAACCTATCATGGTTATAAAGTAGTTGCTGCTTATCCTTTTGGCAGCAAAGAAATTGAATTAAGCAAAACACGTATTCCTGTTTTAACTGAAGAAATAAAAAAACTGGGTGTAGCCATTACCACAAGTATACAGGAATTGTTGCAAAAGGTAGATGTGGTATTGCTTGAAACAAATGATGGCCGTTTACATAAAGAACAGGCATTGGAAGTTTTTCGTGCGGGCAAACCCTTGTTCATTGATAAACCCATTGCTGCATCACTGAAAGATGCGATGGCTATTTTTACAGCAGCAGAAAAATACAACGTACCCGTCTTCAGTTCCTCTGCATTGCGTTACTCCACAGTTATGCAGGAAATACAATCGGGCAAGTATGGAAAAATAAATGGAGCTGATACATTCAGTCCGGCAATGATTGAACCCACACATCCTGATCTGTTTTGGTATGGCATTCATGGAGTGGAAGCTTTGTATGCATTGATGGGGACGGGGTGTGTTACTGTTCAACGGAATTTTACAAAAGACAATGATGTGGTAACTGCTACATGGAACGATGGGCGCATCGGAACCTTCAGAGGTTTACGTGCAGGCAAAACAGATTTTGGCGGCACCTGCTATTGTGAAAAAGCAATTTTACCATTGGGCAACTTTGCAGGTTATGAACCATTGCTACAAAAGATCACATCTTTTTTCGATAGCGGTATTAGTCCTGTTGCAAAAGATGAAACACTGGAGCTGATTACTTTTTTGGAAGCCGCAGAAAAAAGTAAATTGCTGGGCGGTAAACCTGTACGGATCGATGCAATGATGAAGCGAGCAAAAGCAGTCAATAAATAACAACCAGCATGATCGAAGCAATTCAACAAAAGGCAGCAGCAATAAGGGAGAAGATCATCAGTTATCGACGAAACCTGCATGCGCATCCTGAATTATCGTTTCATGAACATGAAACCAGTGCTTTTATCAAAAGTAAACTGGATGAAATAGGTGTTGCATGGAAAGCTGTTGCAGGAACAGGAGTGCTGGCAATCATCAAAGGAGAATTGTCATCTGATAAAGTGATTGCATTGCGTGCTGATATGGATGCATTGCCGATCACAGAAGCCAATCAATGTGCATACACTTCCACTAATCCGGGTGTGATGCATGCCTGCGGACATGATTTTCATACCGCTTCTTTGTTAGGTACCGCTGAAATATTGCAATCGTTACGTCATGCATTTGGCGGACAAATCAAATTACTCTTTCAACCCGCAGAAGAAGTATTACCCGGCGGAGCAATACAAATGATCGCTGAAGGTGTGTTGCAGGATCCTGTTCCGGCCGCAGTGATCGGTCAGCATGTTTCTCCTTTTCTTGAAGCTGGAAAAATTGCTGTACGTAAAGGCATGTTAATGGCATCAATGGATGAGTTGTTTGTAACCGTTCGTGGCAAGGGAGGACATGGCGCACAACCGCATCGAAATATTGATCCGGTGATGATCGCTGCACAAATGCTGGTGTCGCTTCAACAACTGGTGAGCCGCAATGCAAATCCATCGATGCCAACAGTGCTTTCGTTTGGAAAGGTAATTGCCAACGGCGCTATCAATGTGATTCCCGATGAAGTGTACATTGAAGGTACGTTCCGCACCATGAATGAAGACTGGCGCAACGAAGCACATCAACGCATGAAAAAAATGGCCGAAGGAATTGCACAAAGCATGGGCGGCAGTTGTGAGTTCAACATCAACAGAGGCTATCCTTTTCTTGTTAACGATACTGACGTTACAGATCATGTGGCCACATGTGCAGCTGCTTATCTTGGAAGCAACAATGTAACCGAAGCAGAAATATGGATGGCGGCTGAAGATTTTGCACGCTATTCGCAACAGGTGCCTTCCTGTTTTTATTTGCTGGGCACAGGCAATCAGCAAAAAGGAATTACTTCATCGTTGCATACCTCAACTTTTGATGTGGATGAAGATGTGCTGGTGAACAGTATGGGGTTGATGGCGTGGGTGGCAGTGACGGCACTGGAGGGCACATAATATTTTTACAGACTTTTACTTACCCCTCACTATTTTACTCATTCATCGTCGAATTCCGTTCAATCAATGTTGATGGCAATATCAGCTTCGTATCAGCAGCAATGGTATGTTTCTTCTTTTCAATCAATGTAAAAAGAATTTCAGCAGCACTTTTGCCAATGTCAAAGGCAGGTTGTGTTATAGTGGTGAGCGATGGGTTTAAAATCGGTGCCGTTTCCAATGTAGAAAAAGCAATTACTTTCAGGTCTTCCGGAATACGGATATTTTTTGCAAGACTTACAAGGTAGATCTGCATAGCCAACCGTTCAACAGAAGCAACAATGCCATCGATCTTCTTGTGCTGCTGCATTAATTTTTTTACTTGGTCAAAGATCATTTCCGGCTTTCCTGTACAATCGATCACATATTGATAATTTTCTGTTGGTAAACCGGCATCTGTAAGTGCGGCTGCAAAACCTGCCGCCCGTTTACTGCAAATAGATAATGAAAGCGAAGTGGACAGAAAAACAGGGTGCTTACAACCTTTTTCAAGTAATAGTTTTGCGGATTGATAACCGCTTTCGTAATCGTTGGTCACTACTTTGGGAGCTTGTAAGCTTTCAAAGTCTCTGTCAAAAAAAACAAACGGTATGTTTTCGTCCTTTAGTTTTTGGATATGATCAGCATCGGTTGTTTCGCTGGAAACAGAGATCAGCACACCATCTACCCGTCCGCTGCAACAATGGTTTACTACATCTTTTTCTATGGCGAAACTTTCGTGTGAAAGATAGATGAGTACGTGATAGTTTTTTTGAGCCGCTACCGCCTGTATTCCATTAATGGCTAGAGAGAAAAAATTATCTGCTACTTCCGGTAAAATAACAGCGATCGTTTTACTTTTTTGTTTGCGCAGGCTGCTGGCGTAAGGGTTGGGGACATAGTTCAGCTCCGTTGCCAATGCCATTACTTTTTTCTTTGTTTCGGCACTTATCTCATGACTGTCCTTCATGGCTTTTGAAACAGTTGCAATCGAAAGCCCAAGTTGCTTCGCTAAGGTTTTAATGGTGAGCTTACTCATATAGCAGAGCCAGGTAAATGTTTGGTAATGGTATAAATGCAATGTAAAGATATTCCTGTTACCGAAATCGGTTTCGTAAATAAAGTGGATGAAACTAACGGTATTATCCAATAAAAAATTGTCATTTTATCTTACAATCACTAACGACTTGCATGCATATGAAACAAGGAAGCAACTTCTGCTCGTTCCTGTATTCTGTATCTCCTCTTTATGAGTTGATGAACAGATCCCTTTTTTACACTTTGCTTTTAACCGCATACACAGTTATCAATTTTAAATAAGCTTTATGAGTAAAAACAACTTTGAGGCAGTGCCATTGAATAATCTGGACGAATGGGAAGATGATCTTTTACGGCGTTATCCTGATCCGGAAACAATTGCAACTGCAAAAGCAACCGATGAATACCGCAATTATGAGGAGCCTGCAAGAGATACGGTAAAAGAGTTTTACCGGCTCAACCATACCTACCAAACCTATGCATTTGTGCAGGAGAAACGAAAAGAGTTCCTTCAGTTTAATAAACGGGAAATGACGGTTTGGGATGCATTTGATTTCCTCAATCAATTGGTGGATGATTCAGATCCTGATACCGATCTTGATCAGTTACAACATCTGCTGCAAACATCAGAAGCCATCCGTCGTGATGGTCATCCTGACTGGATGGTGTTGGTTGGATTAATGCACGACATGGGTAAAGTACTTTGTTTGTTCGGTGAACCGCAGTGGGCTGTGGTGGGTGATACCTTTCCGGTTGGTTGTGCTTATTCAGATAAAGTTGTATTCCCTGAATATTTTTCGGCAAACCCCGATCATAAGAACCCTTTATATCAAACAAAATACGGGGTGTATGAACCCAACTGCGGCTTGCGGAATGTAGATATGAGCTGGGGGCACGATGAATATGTGTATCAAATGCTGAAAGGTCATATTCCGGAAGAGGGGTTGTACATGCTCCGTTATCATTCATTTTATGCATGGCATCGGGAAGGTGCGTATGATCATTTACTGGATGATCACGATCGCAGTATGCTTAAATGGGTTCAGCTCTTTAACCCTTACGATCTCTACTCAAAAAGTCCTGAGCCACCCGATTGGAAAAAGCTGCGGCCTTATTATGAAGAACTGGTAGCTAAATATTTGCCATCAACTCTTAAGTTTTAAATAATCATTTAACAGATATTATAAAGTCCAATATCCTGTAAGCCGTTTCTTACTATAACTCTAAAACAAACTGCTATGATGCAAATTTTTAAACAACGATTGCTCTACCGTTATGCATTGCCAGGCATAATGGTTCTTTTTCTTGCACTTGTTACTACAGGTGTAAGTGCCCGGCAAACACAGGTCAGCGGAACAGTGAAGGATGAGAAAGGTGAGCCTGTACCATCTGCCACTGTTGCTGTAAAAGGCAAAAATGTTTCAGTAACAACTGCAGCAAATGGTTCATTTAGCATTTCAGCAAAAGCAAATGATGTGCTGGTGATCAGTGCTGTTTCTTTTGCAGAAGTGGAAGTAAAGGTTACCTCTGCTTCTACGTACGAGATTGTGCTATCATCTTCTTCTGTTGCGTTAACAGACGTTGTGGTGGTGGGCTATGGTCGCTCTTCCAAAAGAACCATCTCCAGTGCCATCACTTCCATTAAACCGGAAGATCTCAATCGTGGAGCTATTGGTGATGTGGGTCAGTTGTTACAAGGTAAAGTGCCAGGCTTGAATATCACAGCCAGTGGCGATCCTAATCGTCCTGCTGCTATTATTCTTCGTGGTGCATCAACTGTAAACAGTCCGCAGGGGCCGTTTTATGTAATTGACGGAATTCCGGGTGCAGATATCAATGCCGTTGCGCCTGATGATATTGCCTCAATGGATATTTTAAAAGATGCATCTGCCACAGCCATTTATGGTAACAGAGCTTCTAACGGTGTAATTATGGTTACCACCAAGAAAGGTAAAAAGGGTAAACTGACAGCTGCGTATAATGGCTATGTTGGATTTGAAAGTGTAAGCAGCAGTCTGGAATTGATGGATGCTTCTCAATTAAGGGCCTATGCGCAAAAAAATAATTTTACACCCAATACAAATGATGATAAAGGTGCCAATACCAATTGGATGAAGGCAATACAGAAAGGTTCAGCGTTATCGCACAACCACAACCTTTCTTTTAGTGGTGGTACAGATAAAAGCATTTACAGTGCCAGCTTGAACTATCTGAAAAAAGATGGTATCATTTTACAAAGCAGTTTAGAGCGTGTAATTGGCAGAATCAGTGCAGAACACCATGCGTTAAACGATCATTTGACGTTGGGATTAAATCTGATGAGCAGTAATAGTGTAGCATCCAATGTTCCGTTACAGAACATGGTGTTTCAACAAGCTGTAAAATTCAACCCAATGTCACCGGTATATAATGCGGATGGAAGTTTTTTTGAAAACTTTAATAATCCGGGATATTTCAATCCGGTTTCCATCATTAAAAATGCGCAAGACGATACCAAGTATGGTTCATTGCAGGGAAACTTTACAGCAGAAGCGAAGCTGCCGTTTAATTTAACGGCTAATCTAAACCTTGCTTACCAGCGTGGTACCTGGCTGCATGGTGAATATTACAATAGTTATTATTCACAGAACTACAGCACAGGAAATTTTTATACCAATGGCGATCCCGGTGGTGGACGCAGCCTGCGTAATTTTTACTCCAACGGTCTTGCTTACAGAGGCTATTATCAAAGCAGTTCAAAAACAATGGAAACTTTTTTGACATGGGGTAAAAAATTTGGCGCACATAACATCAAGGCTGTTTTAGGATATAGCTGGCAAAAAAATACCAACAACGAAGGGTTACAAACAAGCCAAACCAATTTTGTAAACGATTATACAGGCTATAATAATTTGGGTCTTGGTAACTACCAAACCGTAAATGGTTTTGCAGTTGATTATGGTGGAGCCGTTTATGAAGAAACAAATTTCATTTCCGACTTCTTCCGTTTGAATTATGATTTCAACGAAAAAATACTGGTACAGGCTTCTGTTCGGAGAGATGGCAGTTCTGTGTTTGGTAAAAACAAAGAGTGGGGTTATTTTCCGGCAGCAAGTATTGCCTGGCGTCTTTCAGAAGAAGATTTTCTGAAGAACGTTTCCTTCATCAATGATTTGAAGTTACGTGTGAGTTATGGTGAAACAGGAAATGCATTTGGATTGGGTGCGTACAATGCACAGCGCTTGTATAACAAATCAGGAACTTATTACAACAATGGTGTTTTTGCTGCATCATTCAGATCTACACAGGGTTCTAACCCCGATTTACAATGGGAAGTTACAGCAACGAAAAACCTTGGTTTAGATTATGGATTCTTAGGTGGAAAAATTGCAGGTTCAATCGATCTGTATGAAAAAACAACAACCAACATGGTATTCCCTTATGCAGTAGCTCAATCAATTGACCCAAGTGGTTTTTTATGGTTGAATGTTGGTAAGATCAGAAATCGTGGTGTTGAGTTTAGTGTAAATATTAATGCAGTAAGCCAAAAGAATTTTAGCTGGAGTACTGGTTTTAACCTTGCCAGCAACAAAAACGTGATCCTTGATTTAAAAGGACCTGAACAATATGGTGTGAATGCTGATTCTACTTATTACACACAGCTCGATGGTCCGGGTACTACCGGCAGTCGCCTTCAGATTTTAGCAGTGGGTGGGCCTCTTGGACAGTTTTATTCATTCCAGTACACAGGTAAAGATGCGAATGGCAACTCCTTGTTTTTGAAAAAAGATAAAACAGAAACAACCAATCCTTCCAACATTTCGGATTACCATCCTTTAGGCAGTCCGCAACCAACACTGATGTTTGGTTGGAATAACACACTCAGGTACAAAAATTTTGATCTTAATTTCTTTGTAAGAGGAGTACTTGGAAACAAAATTTTTAATGCAACACGTGCCGATCTTTCGTACGTAGTAACTGCAGGACAAACCAACATCAGTCCTTATGCAACAGATGATAAAAGAACTGATGCACGGAACAACCTCTTTTCATCACGCTATGTAGAAGATGGTTCTTACCTGCGGTTCGATAATGCTACGTTAGGTTATCGTTTCAATATCAAAAACGAATACATCAGCATGCTGCGGTTTTACGCAACTGTAAATAACCTGTTTGTAATTACAAAATACAAAGGCATTGATCCGGAAATAAATCAAGGTGGTGCATCATTAGGTGTTGACTACAATAGTTTCTATCCTAAAACACGCACGATTCTGTTAGGTGTATCAGTTGGTTTTTAATGATTAAAAAAACATTTTATGAATAAGATTTTGAAACAATTTATAATAGTGATAGCAGCCGGCTTATTTATGAGCTCCTGCCATAAAATTGAGGTTACTCCCAATTCACTTTATACAGAAGATGTATTCCCAAAAACCGATGCCGAATTTCAGTCGGTAATGGGTACTATTTATACCAGTTTGCGTGGACATTATTCGCTTGCTTACTGGTTTGCACAGGAAATCAGTTCCGATGAAGCGATTCTTCCTGTATATGGAGGTAACTGGCTCGATGGACAAGGATATATTCAATTGCACCGTCACGATTGGAACAAAGATCATGGCTGGATAACAACCGTGTGGAATGATGCCAATTCAATTGCAGGACTTTGCAATCAAACCATGTTCATTTTCAAAAATGCACCGGATGGTGATTCGAAAAATACGGCGTTAGCAGAATTAAGAACATTAAGAGCTTTTGCTTATTGGGAGTTGCTGGATATGTTTGGGAATGTTCCATTGGATACCATTTATCCAAGCCCCGGCGTGCAGGCAAAAGCTACAAGGGCTGAGGTATTCAACTTTGTAGAATCTGAATTAAAAGCTGCACTGCCATTTCTAAAAACTGCTACCGGAAACAGTACTTACGGAAAAGTAACAAGGTGGATGGCGCAGGCGATGCTCGCAAAACTTTACTTGAATGCACAAGTGTATGCAGGTACTGCAAAATACAATGAAGCGATCGCTGCCTGTGATGCAATTATCAGCTCGGGTAACTTTGCGGTGGAAGGCAGAGGTACTTATTTGAATCAGTTTTCTCCAACGAATGGTCCATCGTTTAAAGAGTTTATTTTTGCTATTCCCTACGATCCTTCTACAAGTAATGGTTATTTATTTCATGGCCGTTATGATTTGAACCGTAACCTGGGTATCAAGTATCGTTATTCAGGTAGTACGCCGGGTGGTTATTCATTCAATCAAATCACCTTAAACCAAACATCAGGAAATGGGTTGATCAATGCAAGACCAAGCGGACCCCGTGCTACATTATCTAGCTTTTATAACAGTTACTTTACAGCCGATGTCAATGATATCAGAAATAATCAATGGCTGGTGGGTAATCAATTTTGGTCCGATGGTAGCCCGATCATGGTGCGAACAACCAAAAAAGGATATGATCAGTTTTATACAGGTTCCGATGGAGGTGATGCGTATACTTATCAGCTTTACATTGATTCTGTTATTTCTGCACGTTTGAATCCTACATCTATCGATTGTGGTAATGATGAAATTGCATGGAATATGGGTATCCGCAATGTCAAATTTTTGCCTGATGCCAACTCATCAAGCCGCAACCAAAGTAATGATGCACCGATATTCCGGTACTCTGATATTTTGTTGATGAAAGCAGAAGCAATTTTGAGAGGAGGAACTGCCACGAATGGACAAACAGCTCTTTCGCTTGTAAATATGGTACGCAGCAACCGTACTACTTCTACAGCCTGGGCTGCGGTAACACTTGATGATCTGTATGCAGAACGTGCTCGTGAATTTACATGGGAGTGCTGGCGCAGAAATGATATGATCCGCTTTGGTAAGTATGAAACTGCTTATGGTTTCAAAACCAATGCAGATACATATCGCCGGATTTTCCCAATTCCAACTGCGGCTATGAATACAAATCCAAAATTGGTTCAGAACCCAGGTTATTAATATTTTCTCAGCAGTTAGGTTATAATCAATAGTTAATCACCCCGGGGTTGTCCAGCCCCGGGATTTTTCTATCACTTATATTTATAACATGCAATCACCATTTTTAAAAGCTATTCTCCTTGTTGTTTTTGTTTTGGGCTGTCACAATCTGCAATGCACAGGTGTTGGTAAAAGATTCAATTGCTTTACCAAAGGCAGACGCAAAGTTGATCAAAAAAGAAAAAGCCCTGCATTTTATTGCCATGGGTGATTGGGGACGGAATGGTGCCGATCATCAACGTGAAGTAGCAAAGCAAATGGGTATTACAGCAAATGAAATTGGTTCGCAGTTTACTATTGCAACAGGTGATAATTTTTATCCCAGCGGTGTTATCAGCGAATGGGATCCGTTATGGAAATATTCATTTGAAGATATTTATACCGATTTCCGTTTGCAATGGGATTGGTATCCTGTATTGGGTAATCATGATTATAAAAGCAATCCCGATGCACAGGTAAAATATTCAACTATCAGCCGACGATGGAAAATGCCTGCACGGTATTATTCAAAAATAGTTTCGATCAATGGCGATACCACACAACAAGTGTTGCTGGTGTTTATCGATACAAATCCATTGATCCCTGAATTTTATAAAAATGCCGAATATGGTCCGCATGTAAAAGGGCAGGACACAACAAAGCAGAAAAGGTGGATGGAGAAATTGCTCAGCACAAAATCCCCTAACATTAAATGGAAAATTGTGGTAGGACATCATCCTATGTACAGTGGTGGAAGCCGTACAGAAGGTTACGACAGCAAAAGGATCCGTAATACGTTACAACCAATGTTCGATAAGTATAAAGTAGATGTGTATCTCGCAGGCCATGAACATAGTTTACAACACATGCTGTCTGAAGGCAACATACATCACATTATTTCCGGTGCAGCATCAGAAAAAACGCCTGCACGATTAATTGAAAACAGTTTACTTTCTGCTTCTGAATATGGCTTTTTTGTGTTTTCAATTACAGGCAATGAATTGTTACTGCAAACTGTAAACGATACAGGAAAAATCATTTATACTTACACGATCAAAAAATAGTTATTCGTTGAATCTGGCCGCAACACATAACCAACCAACTATAACAAACAGCAGGCTTTTATCGCTTGATGCTTTGCGTGGCTTTGATATGTTCTGGATCGTTAGTGGCGAAGGAATTATTCATGGCTTTGCCAATGCAGTAAAACAAACACATTCATTGCAGCAGGATGCTGTAAGCTGGCAGATGCAGGTAACCGATGAACTTGGGTTCTTTGAAAAACTGTCGGTACATGCAAGTAATCAACTGCATCACACAGTATGGAACGGCTTTACATTTTACGATCTTATTTTTCCGTTGTTCATTTTTATTGCAGGTGTAAGCATGCCGTTCTCTTACAGCAAACAGTTAAGTGCAGGTGCTGATGCAAAGAAGAAGATCTATCGTTCACTTATTAAACGAACAATCCTGTTACTGTTGCTTGGCATGATTGTAAATGGATTGTTGCAATGGAAAGGCTATGAAGAAACACGTTTTGCAAGTGTGCTTGGCAGAATTGCATTGAGTTGTTTTTTTGCAGCACTTATTTATTTAAACAGTTCATTTCGTTGGCGAATTGTTTGGTTTGCAGGATTGCTATTAGGTTATTGGTTGATGATGGAATTTATACCGGTGCCGGGTTTTGGTGCAGGTGTATTAACACCTGAAGGAAATTTTGCTGCATACATTGATCAACTGTTATTGCCAGGTAAGATGCATCGGCCGACTTATGATCCTGAAGGAATACTCTCTACCATTCCTGCTATTGGAACAGCATTGCTGGGAATTTTTACCGGTGAGTTTTTGCGGTTGCAACAATATAGCCAGCAAAAGAAAACATTGTACATCCTGCTTGCAGGAATATTGTTTGTCGTTGTTGGATGGCTTTGGAATTTTCTATTCCCGATCAATAAAGATATGTGGACGAGTTCCTTTGTGTTGTTTACGGGAGGATTGAGCTTGTTGCTACTTGCATTGTTTTATTTTATCATTGATGTGAAGGGTTTCAAAACATGGAGCATGCCTTTTGTGTGGTTGGGTTGTAATTCTATTCTGATTTACATGGCTGCACATGGTGTGGTCAACTTTATGTCAACTTCTGAATTTTTATTTGGCGGCACACTTCAGTTAGTGGATACCAAATGGCAGGAAGCTTTTTTATGGATCGGTGTTGCTCTTATACAGTTTGCAGGATTGTATCTCCTGTATAAACGAAAATGGTTTTTAAAACTATAATAATCTTTCAAAGCGAAAACGTTAACGAAATTGCTCATGCATACATTACAACTTGCCGATTATATTGTTTTCTTTGTGTACTTCATTGCCATATCGGCTTACGGTTATTATATTTTTCATAAGAAGAAATCAAAAACTGCCAGCTCAAAAGATTTCTTTTTGGCCGAAGGTTCATTAACCTGGTGGGCCATTGGTGCATCACTCATTGCATCCAATATTTCTGCTGAACATTTTATCGGCATGAGTGGTTCCGGTTTTGCATTAGGTCTTGCTATCTCCACTTACGAATGGATGGCTGCAGCTACCTTGATTATTGTTGCAGTGTTCATTATTCCACTTTATCTCAAGAATAAAATTTATACCATGCCGCAGTTTTTGGCAAAGCGGTATAACGATCACGGTGAGCACAATCATGGCGGTGATCTGGTTACTGGTATATGTGTTTGTAAATCTTACTTCCATTATTTATCTCGGAGCATTAGCAATTTCATCTATCTCACCTATCAGTTTTGAATGGAGCATTGTTGGGCTGAGTGTCTTCTCTATTATTGTTACCTTGGGTGGAATGAAAGTAATTGGTTATACCGATGTGATACAGGTATTGGTGTTGATTGATTGGTGGATTGGTAACTACTTATTTTGCTTTATCCTTACTATGCAGATCAGTTTGGTTTTGATGGAAATATTTTGGAAGCGTTGGGTGTATTGCGCAAAGAAGCACCGGAACATTTTCACATGATCTTTGATAAATCCAAGTCCGCATTACAAAGAATTACCTGGCATGTCGGTGTTGATTGGCGGTATGCTTGATTAATAATCTTGCATATTGGGGTTGCAATCAATACATCGTACAGCGTGCATTGGGTGCCGATTTGAAAACTGCACGTAACGGAATTTTGTTTGCTGCATTTTTAAAACTGTTGGTCCCGGTAATTGCAGTGTTGCCCGGTATTACCATGTATGTGATGCATCAGAACGGCATGTTTCAACAGGAGATGGTAGATGCAGACAGGTATTGTAAAACCCGATCATGCTTATCCCACATTAATGAATTTATTACCTGCCGGTTTAAAAGGTGTTGCTTTTGCTGCATTAACTGCTGCTATTGTTGCATCACTTGCTGGTAAAGCAAACAGCATTTCCACTATTTTTTCCCTTAGATATTTATAAAAAATATTTTAATAAAGAAGCATCGGAACGAAAGCTGGTGCTGACCGGTCGATGGGCTGTGGTCATTTCCATGGTGATTGCAGCAATTGTAACACCTGCATTAAAATCATTCGACCAGGCTTATCAATTTATACAGGAATATGTAGGTTTCTTTTCGCCGGGTGTATTGGCCATTTTTCTTCTTGGGTATGTTCTGGAAAAGAACAACAGCTGCTGCAGGTTTAGCAGGGGCAGTGTTAACGAGTTCCTTTTTCAACGGTAGTCTTAAAATTGTTACCGTTTTGGACAAATGGTGCTTTTCCTAATTATCCATTTTTAGACAGGATGACCATTCTTTTTTTTGCAATCATAATTATTATGGTGACTATTAGTTTAGTAAACCCAAAAACCAGAAAACGATACACATGTAATGGAAGTGGATACTTCATTGTTTAAAGTATCACCCGGGTTTTTATTGGTTCCTTTATTATTTGTGGAATACTGGCAGCATTATACACCGTGTTTTGGTAATAGTACTTGTTTGAGTAGCCCCGGACTTAAGTCCGGGGTATTAGTTGATTGATTATTCATTTTCAAATTTGAATGAACATGAACAGAAATGATTTTTTGAAAATAGGAACAATGGCGGCATTAAGTCCGCTGTTTGTAAAAGCAACAGCAAATGATTTTACGGCACCTATTGATACAGAAATGATGAATCGTTTGCTTGCTGCAAATAACAAAACTGCGTCGCAATTGATGGAGTCGGTTAAGCCGGACAACCTGCGTTTCAGCCGTATGATCGCTTATGATATTGCTGTGCTTACAGCTGCCTATTGTGCAAAGGGTTCGGCTTACTATCACAATTCAGAAGTGGTCAATAAGATTGATGTACTGACGAAGTTTTTAGCATCTGCACAGTCAGAAGATGGAACGGTAAATGTGGGTAATCTTGAATCGCCGCCCGATACAGCTTTTTTGATTGAGATACTTGGTCCTGCTGCTTCTATTATGCGGAAAGATAACAGCAGTGAATTGCAGGATGTGCAGCAACAGCTAAAACAAATTTTATTAAAAGCAGGTGAAGGACTTGCAACCGGTGGTATTCATACGCCCAATCACCGTTGGGTTATTTCAGCAGCACTGTCACAAATCAATCATTTATATCCCAACAAAAAATACAGTAACCGTATTAACGATTGGTTGGGTGAGGGAGTTTACATTGATGCAGATGGCCACTATCCTGAACGCAGCGGTATTTATTCGGGTGTGGAGAATGCAGCTTTTATTACTATTGCACGATTAGCGAATAAGTCCTCGCTGTATGCGCCGGTTCGTAAAAATCTTTCCATGTATCAGTACTACATCGAACCGAATGGAGATTTAGTACGCAACGATTCAAGACGACAGGATCAGTATGAGTATTCAGCCAGAACAAGTACGCTTTTTTATCTGCAGTATCGCTTTATGGCTGTTCATGAAAAGAATAAACTCTTTGCTGCCATCTGCAAAACGATCGAAGCAACAAAGGATTTTGAAAAAGATGTGCTCACCCGTTCGTTGTTTTATTTTCTGGAAGATGAAACGTTGCAGCAGCCATTACCAACAGCTGATGTATTGCCTGAGCGCTACGAAAAACTATTTCTAACATCTCACTTGTTAAGGATAAAAGAAAAGAATACTACTGTCACATTGTTTGGGGGTACTGATCAGCCGTTGCTTATTGCATCGGGCCGTTCCAATTCACCGGATTTCTTTTCGTACAGAAAAGGTGATGCCATATTGAAGTATATGCGTTTGTCGTCGAACTTTTTCAGCATGGGTTATTTCTACAGTGATGGGTTACAGAAAGAAGGCAACAGTTATGTGTTGCGGAAGAAACTGGAGATACCTTATTACCAACCACTGCCCAAAGAAAAACGAAAAGCAAATGGCGATTATAAACTATCGCCGAGCATCGATGATCGTTTCTGGAATAAAATGGATTTCAGCAATCGTCCGGTGAGTAATGTAAAAACATTGGAAACAATCATCCGCTTAACAGAAACAAAAGGAGGGGTAGAGCTGGAGTTTGAATTAAAAGGAATGAAAGGCGTACCAGTTACGATTGAATTGTGTTTTAAAGAAGGAGGGCAGTTAACTGGTGTTACTGCGGCCGATGCAAATGGTAATCGTTTTCTTGAACAGGGAACAGGAGAATACCGTTCGGGTAGTGATATAATTACATTTGGCCCGGGTGCAGTAACACATAAACAGGTAATGAATCTGGAAGGTGAACGTTACAGTACGCATTTTGGAACATTGCGTACAAAGGGTGAGCATGTGTATATTACAG
>CAWHOR010000088.1:0-8135 GCA_963830845.1 uncultured Bacteroidota bacterium
CCAAAATAATTTTCATTTAAAACCAGAGGGGTTTATTGCCCAAAACTACCTGCCAAATGAGTGTAACAATGGTAAGCAGGCTGTACAAAAGTTTCCGTACAAAGAACCTGATCGTTTCTTTGTTTGGTTGAAATCCTAACATCTCCAATGCGTCGGAGTAAAAAGTGCTGCCATCGTTTTCAGAAAGACCATGTTTTGCATTTAGCAGACATCTTCCAAAAATTGCATGTTGAAGAATGGTTGCTACAAATACCGGAACAGCAATTTTCCACGATATTAGAAAAACGGAGCAAAATAAGCACCGATCGTGATGATCAAATGAAAAATAAAAATTGCTGTTGATTTGGCTTGTAGCATATACATACAACAGGTTTAGGAAAAATTGCAACACTTAGTTATTCAGCCACAAACATACAATTCTTCCTTTACCAACTGCAGGTGGCAATACAGTCATAGAATCGTTTTGCAGCAGTAACACTCTTCCTTGCGGTTGCATATCCCACAAACTGCCGGTAAAAAATACATTCATTCCATAGTGAATGTTTGCCTGCACTGCACGTTTGCCCATACTGTACTTGAGCCAGGCATCGCCTTCTGTAATTTTCTTGTAGTCGGTTGTATCAACATCAGCAGTTGCTTTCGATCCATTGTATCCGTTCCATGCTGCCGACCAAATACTGTCTTTTCCACCGAGTGAAGGCACCAACACAAAATCTGCTTTATCAGTAAGATTAGCGTATGCCTGCGGATACCAACTGTCTGCACAAATCAACACCGCCATTCTTCCGGCTTTGGTTGAGAAAATGGGTTGTTGTAATGAATCAGCAGCATGTGTAAAACCAAGTTCTTCATCGATTGGAAATTGTTTCCTGATCAATGGCGAAATGATCTTGCCATCGTTTCCAAACACAACCGATGTATTATACAGTTCACCTGTTTTTTTAATTTCCAATTCTCCTGTTGCATTGATGGAAGCAGCTGGTAATACAATGGAACCTGCAACAATGGTACAGTTGAATTCTTTTGCTAATGTTGAAAAAACCTGTTGATAGTTCTTCGCCATTTTTTCTGCCTTGAGATGAAAAATAGCATACGTCGATTTGTCTTTTGCAGGTGAATTGAAATAGCCATAAAAAAAACTAAACAGGTTTGAACGAACCATGGTCGTCATTGCTTTTTCAATGGTTGGCTCTTTGTATATCTTTTTCTTTTTCATTGGCAGCTACCAGCCATGTGCCGATGTATTCAGGCAATACAACAATTGATTTATCAGTGAGTTTGTTTTCACGTTTCAGTTGATCAAAATAAAAACGGAGCGAAGTTTCAAAATTAAAAGCAGTTGAATAGTTTACTGCCGTAAGATAAGGTTGTATGCCGATGATGTTTCCTTTGCCACTGTCAACACCTGCTTCCACGTATTCAAATCGTGGTTTTAACTCTGGCATTTTACTCCAGCCGGTTTCCTTTTCTTTAGCACGGCCGGTGTACGACCAGATGAAATAGCTGGTGAAAACCACTGCAATGATGATGCCTATGCGGATGAAGAATTTTTTCATAATCGGTAATTCCTTTGAGCCCTTTGTGCAATACTTTGTGTTCTTAGTGTTATAAATTAGTAGCACAAAGTGAACCAAGATTTCACAAAGTACACAAAGAAAAAATCTGTGCGAATCAGCAATATCAGTGTTGTCTGCGACTCTATTCTTTTACAATTTCTCCAACATCTCCACCACCTTCTCCCGTTTCAGAATCAAATAACCAAAGCGATCATTGCTGATGCCTTCTTTTAGTTGATAACTGAATTGCAATTGTTCATCCGTAGCTGTTGTTTCAAAATAGCGGAAGCTGATATTGGAATAGGGTTTCAACTCTTCGCCAATTTCATATAAATGTGTAGAGAGAATAAACAATGAGCTTTTGATCTTGAGTAATCCTTTGATCACGGCTGTACTGCAATGCATGGCATCCTGTATATTGGTTCCTTTGAACAGTTCATCGATCAACACCAGCCATTTTCGTCCATCCGTAATTTTCAATACGGTGTTCTTGATGCGCTGCACTTCATTGTAAAAATAACTTTCGCCTTTTACAATATTATCCTGTACCTGAATATTGCTCAGTAACCCATCAAACAAACTCAACTCCATCGATGCTGCAGGAACTCCCATTCCTAAATGGGCAAGGTACACTGCACAACCCACCGACTTAATGAATGTACTTTTACCTGCCATGTTCGCACCAGTTAAAAATAAAAAGTTGGTTTGCGGGTTTAATGTAATGTCGTACGCCACGGGGGTTTGCAGCAGTAAATGGTACAAACCTTTTGCCTGTATCAACGGCTCATCCGTCTCTTTCATTTGCGGGAAATGAAGATTGAAATGCATCACAGCTTTCGACATACTGTAATAGGCATCCAGCTTATGATAAATATCGATCAGTAGTTCTGCTTCTGTTTTATAATTGTTTCGCAGAAAATTACCGTACCGCAACAGTTTTTGCGGCGTAAGCTTTGCTGTTTCTGTAAGCCCGATCATTTCCCGGATCAATTCATGCTTTAATAATTTTCGAATGTCTTGCAGCAGCAATTGAAGTATGGGAGAAACATCATCCCGTCCAAGTAAATGTTGCAGATGATTCATCCCTTTCAGAAAATCAACAAAATGCCCGACGGTATAACGTACCAGGCGATAATCCGGAGCATCGAATATTTTGTAGATGAGTGCAGGAAGCGGTGAATAGCTATCCGGTATTTTATCAAACGGGTAACCATAGAATTTTTCCAGCATCAAAATAGTTCCATTGGTAATTTCTGTTGGCCATTGCGGAATTACTTCGCCGATCTGGATGAGTGTTTGCTGCGTATCAATGATCTTTTTCAGATTGTGATGCGGATGCGTTAACAGGTATTCCAGTTTCTGTTTACCACCAAACGTATTACAGAAGTTGATACGGTGCAGCAGCGAATATTCTTCTTCGTTATTGAAGATGGAGAGATCGTAGTATGTTACTTTGTCTATTTCCAAGATTGTACTGTCGTATAAAAATTAATTCCTGTCAAACGCTAATCGTTGCCCCATCTGTGATTCATCTATCCGTCCATTTCCATAAACCAAATGACCATTTACAAAAGTATGTGTAATGGTTGCCGGAAATGTAAACCCTTCCAACGGACTCCAGCCACATTTGTAAAGTAAGTTTTCTTTGCTTACGGTTGATGGATTGTTTAGATCAACCAATACCAGATCAGCATAATAACCCTCACGGATATAGCCCCGCTCTTTGATCTGGAAACAATCAGCTACTGCATGACTCATCTTTTCAACAATACGCTCCAACGAAATGCGACCTTCTTTGTAATAATGAAGCATCAGCAACAGCGGATGTTGCACCAATGGTAAGCCGGCGTGTGCATTTTCATACGAACCCTGTTTTTCTTCCCATGTATGTGGTGCATGATCGGTTGCAATTACGTCAATACGATCATCGAGCAATGCTTTCCACAATGCTTCTTTATTTTCTTTTGCTTTGATGGCAGGGTTGCATTTAATGCGATAGCCAAGTGTTGCATAATCATCAGCCGTAAAATGCAGATGATGCACACACACTTCACTGGTGATGCGTTTCTCTTTCAACGGCATCATATTCCCAAACAGCTCCAGTTCTTTTGCGGTACTGATATGCAGAATATGTAAACGGGTATTGTATTGCCGTGCAATTTGTATGGCCATCAAGGATGATTCATAACAACCATTTTCATCACGCACCAATGGATGATCAGCAGGCGAAAGTTCTCCCTTCAATGCTTTTAAGCGTTCATAATTTTCTTTAATGATGCTTTCGCTTTCACAATGCGTGGCTATCAGCATTTCACTTTCACGAAACACTTTATCAAGTGTATTGTAGTTGTCAACTAACATATTGCCGGTACTTGCACCCATAAATATTTTGATGCCGCAAATGCTGTTTTTGAAATCATTCGCTTTTAGTGTATCATCAGCACTTGTGTTGCTGGTGCCCATGTAAAAGGAATAATTCGCTAGCGAAGTTTGCGAAGCGATCTTATATTTATCTTCCAGCAGTTCCAGATTCAACGCATTGGGAATGGTATTGGGCATTTCCATAAAAGAAGTAACACCACCTGCAACAGCCGCTTTGGCTTCTGTATGGATCGTTGCTTTATGTGTTAAACCCGGTTCACGAAAATGCACCTGGTCGTCGATAGCTCCCGGCAACAGGTATTTTCCTTCAGCATTTATTTCAGTTACAGCAGTATCCGATGCAATAGAAGCAGCAATTTTTTCAATCCGTCCGTTCCTGATAAGCACATCGGCCGGAGTAATTTTGCCTTCATTGACCAACAAACAATTTTTCAGCAGATAATTTTGCATAATATCAATTAATGAATCATTCAATTTGGTTGATCTGATACCGATCTACAAACGGTTTTTTGAAATCGTACACACATTGTCCGCTTGTATCGTTGGTATAACTTATTTTTACCCTTAAAACACAACCGCATGCAATTTAGCAAATGCAGTCTATGGTTAGCGTTACTTGCTACACCCTTTTTTTCCGCTGCGCAAAGTACGTATATGCAGCAGCAATCGAAACACCTTCATTTTATTGACCGGCTTGAACTAAAGACCGGCACTGTAAGTGATCTGAATTTTACCTCCACAAAGCCATACGACCGTCGTTATGCTGTACAATGGCTCGGTGCCAAAGCCGATTCGATGCTGGCGCTTACACCCTTATTTTATAACCAGGATACAGCACTTCGGTTAAGCAAGACAGATCATTATAATCTCCGCAGCCTGTATCTCAATAACCAGGAATGGGTGAAGGGCGACCGCAGTTTGTTCAACAGCAAGAAACCGTTTCTCAAGCATTTTTATAAAACACCTGCCAGTTTTATTGAAAAATACGGGGATGATTTTTTTATTGCCATCAATCCAATGATCAGCTATCGCCAATCAGTTGAACTGAACAATACCGATCAGAATATTTTCATTAATCAACGTGGTTTGAATGTGCGTGGTAACATTGGTCAACGGGTTGGTTTTAGTGCCATGGCAATGGATGTGCAGGAGCGTGGGCCATTGTTTGTACAGAACTGGGTTGATAGTTTAGCAGCCGTGCCGGGAGCAAATTTTTATAAGACATTTAAGCAAACCGGTGTTGATTATTTTGATGCAAGAGGTTCATTCACTTTCAATGCAGCGAAGTATATCAACTTCCAGATCGGGTACGATCGCAATTTTATCGGTAATGGCTACCGTAGTTTAATGCTGAGTGAGTTTGCGGGCAACCAGTTATTCGTAAAACTCAATACACGTATCTGGAAATTCAATTACCAGAATCTGTTCATGGAATTACATAGTGAGGGGAAAAGTAACAACAATAATAATCTGGTGCCAAAGAAGTATGCAGCCATGCATCATTTAAGTATGAATGTAATGCCATGGTTGAATGTGGGTTTGTTTGAGGGCGTTGTATTTGGCCGAAAAGATAAGTTTGAGTTCGGATACATGAACCCGATCATTTTTTACCGTACTGTAGAAGGAAATTTAGGAAGCAGCGACAATGCAATGGTGGGTGCTGATTTTAAAGCAAACCTGTTCAAGCGTGTACAGTTGTACGGACAATTGATCATTGATGAATTTAATTTTGCTGAGTTACGCAAAGACCGCAGCTGGTGGGGCAACAAAACAGGAACACAGCTTGGTTTGAAATACATTGATGTAGCCAACGTAAACAATCTTGATCTACAGGTGGAGTGGAACAGTGTTCGTCCGTTTACGTATTCACATTTTGATTCGGTATCCAGCTATACACATTACAACCAGCCATTGGCGCATCAGTTGGGTGCCAACTTCAGCGAAGTAATTGCGATGGTACGTTATCAGCCAATTGGCAAACTGAATTTAATGGGACGGCTTATTTACTGGAACCAAGGATTGGATAGCGCAAGTGGACGTAACTCCGGTTCAGATGTTTTTCGATTGAATACCGATGGCCGTAGCAGTAACTATGGTTATGCGTTGGGTAATGGTGTAAAGAGCACCGGTGTCAATGCACTCTTTTTAGCCAGCTACGAGATCTACGAGAATATATTTATTGATGCGAATCTTTTGTTCCGCCGGTTTACCAAAGGAAATGAAGCCGCACAAAATACAACCATGCTTGGGTTAGGTGTACGGATGAATTTGTGGTTTCGAGAGTATGATTATTGATGAGAGATAAGAAGACGTAAATCCATCGGGTAATTAGGTTTTACAGTTTCCATCAAAAATAAGGATTATGTGTATTATGCGACTTCTAAATGATTATAGATGAATTAGTGAACGCTTACATTTGTAATGTAAAACTACTTTGAAATGGCAACAGGACATCTTTTAGATACCAAAACTGTAAACTTGAACGATATTCTCGGAAATGGGAAGATTTATCGAGTACCTCAATTTCAAAGGGATTATTCTTGGGAGCAAGACAATTGGGAAGATCTTTGGAATGACATAGAGCAAGCGGCAGATAGTAAATCTGCGCATTATATGGGCTCTGTGGTATTGCAAAGTACAACAGGCAAAGAGTTTTTGATCATTGATGGGCAGCAACGTTTTACAACCTTAACGATTTTGACATTGGCTGTGATTGATGCTATTCAAAAACTTGCTGATACAGGAGTCGAGGCCGAAGCTAATAGCGAACGGGTTGACATACTAATGCGCCAGTACATAGGGCAAAAAGATCCCGCTTCCCTAAATTATTCAAGCAAACTATTTTTAAATGAGAATAATGATGGGTTCTTTCAAAATCGGCTAATCCGATTTAAAGAGCCGATAAGTGTTAGAAAACTATCTGATTCCGAGAAATTAATGTGGGATGCGTATCAATTTTTCAAGGAGAAAATTTCTGTAAGATTTAAGACTAACAGTGGCGGGGATTTAGCTTCTTTTTTGAATAATGTTTCAGGGGAGTTAATGATGTTTATTCAAATAACTGTAGAAGATGAATTAAATGCTTACACAGTTTTTGAAACACTAAATTCAAGAGGGGTTGAATTAACATCTACAGATTTATTAAAGAATTTTTTGTTTTCACATGTTGCTAAAAGCGAAACAGATCTTAAGCAAGTTAAAGTACAATGGAAAAAAATCATTGATGTAGTAGGATTAAAAGAGTTTCCGAACTTTTTGCGTTATTTTTTAATTGCAACACGAAAACAAGTAACTAAGGAATATCTATTTAAGGAGGTCAAAAGCTTTGTAAAAAGCGGGCAGGCGGTTTTTGATCTGCTGGATCATTTAGAATTTTATGCATACAACTATGTTGCATTGGGTAATCCAGATGATGAAATGTGGAACACCGATAAAGAAATAAGGAGTGCCATCAATATACTTAAGGCGTTTAAAGTGACTCAGTGGAAGCCTTTGGCTTTAGTTGCTCTAGAAAAACTGACAATTGCCGATTTTAAACGTTTAATTCAGTCGTTAGTATCGTTGTCGTATCGGTATAATATCGTTGCTAAAATGCAGACAAACGAAATGGAGAAAATTTTCAGTAAAGCTTCAATAAAATTATATAAGGAAGAAAGTATAAATATTTCCTCTGTTTTGAACGACATAAGGCAACTATATGTAAACGATGATGATTTCAAGAATTATTTTGCTTTAAAGCAATTCAACACCAATAATTCTACTGATAAAAAGATTGCACGTTATACACTCTATAAGCTAGAGTCTCAAGAAGACGGCGGTAGTTTATATGATTTTGAGATTGACAATGGTACTATTGAACACATATTACCTGAGAGTTTTCCAGAATCATGGCAGGATTCATTTACAGAAGAAGAATATGAACGTAATATTTTTATGATTGGTAACTTAACCCTGCTTGAACCTAGTAAAAATAGTAAAGAAGCGTCTGATAAAATATTTGAAGAGAAAAAGAAGGTTTACGAAACAAGTAAATTTGTTATCAGTAAAAAAATCACAGATCCTCAATGGACGGTGCAAAATATTAAGAATCGTCAAGCTCAGTTAGCAAGATTGGCAACTTCAATTTGGAAAATTCAATATTAATTTAATGTGATTGAGGGGTATTCTATTATCCTTCCAAATGAATACTAAATACAA
>CAWHOR010000089.1:0-36247 GCA_963830845.1 uncultured Bacteroidota bacterium
TATGCCTTAACAGACGTATTGCTGGCCGTCGCGCCACACCGTCACGTTCATGCGCTTGGACAAGGCATTCGTCACGCTCACCCCGACCCCGGTGCAGTCCGCCCGAAAAACTGTAGGCTCCGCCCGACCCCTTGTCGAACTTGCCACCGGCATGCAGGCGCGTGAACACGATCTCGACCACCGAGACCTGCTCCTCGGGGTGCAGGCCGAACGGAATGCCGCGGCCGTCGTCATCGACTGTCACCGAGCCGTCGCTGTGCAGCGTGACGGCAATGCGCTTGCCGTGTCCGGCCAGGGCCTCGTCGGCGGCGTTGTCTATCACCTCCTGAATGATGTGCAGCGGGCTTTCAGTGCGCGTGTACATGCCCGGACGCTGCTTGACGGGCTCCAGGCCCTTGAGCACGCGTATCGAGGCTTCTCCGTAGGAATGGTTGGATTTGCTGGTTGCCATGGCGAGCGATTCTAGGATGCCGGCCGCCGCCGCCGCGACCGGACTTCGGCTATAAGGCGCGCCGCAAGTGCGGGCAGAGACCGCCCCGCGGCAAGGCCGCAGATTGGCTACATTGCTGACATGAACTCAACTCGCAGCCCTGCGGCACCCCAACTGACGATGCAGCAGGTCTTGATCTGCGGCGCACTGATCGTCACCCTGTCGATGGGCATACGCCACGGCTTCGGCCTGTGGCTGCAGCCCATCACGATGGACCGCGGCTGGTCGCGCGAGACCTTCGCCTTTGCGATTGCCGTGAAACCTCGCCTGGGGCGTGGCGGGCCCCCTCGCCGCGGTGCTGGCCGACCGGTTCGGCGCGTTCAGGGTCTTGATTGTCGGCGGCCTGCTGTATGCGCTGGGCCTGGTATGGTGATTGTGGACCTGTATCCGTTTGAAGAAACGGTGGCTTCAACAACTGATGAAAAAGCGATCATTGAAAAAATAGATATCGGCGGACCATCGATGATCCGTGCTGCCGGTAAAAATCATAAAGATGTAGTGGTATTGGCAGCAAAGAAAGAATACGCTGTATTAGAAAGTATGTTGCGTGAGCAAAATGGCGAAACGAGTTATGAGCAACGCCGAGCATTTGCTATCAAAGCATTTGATGTATGTACGGCTTATGACACTGCCATCTCGAATTACTTTCATCAGTCGGCGGTTGAAACTCCTTTCAACAAAGAAGAAAAGATCATGCGTTATGGTGAGAACCCGCATCAGACTGCAAGGTTCTTTGGCAACCTTGGCGAATTGTTCGATCAATTAAATGGAAAAGAATTAAGCTATAACAATCTCGTAGATGTTGATGCAGCTGTGCAACTGATCAAAGAATTTACAGATACAACGTTCGCCATCATCAAACACACCAATGTATGTGGTGTAGCACAACGTGCAACAGTAAAAGATAGTTGGGATACGGCATTGGCAGGCGATCCTGAAAGTGCATTTGGAGGTGTATTAGTTTGCAACGGTGAAATTGATAAAGCAACTGCTGAAGCAATCAATGAAATTTTCTTTGAGGTATTGATTGCTCCTTCGTTTGCTGCTGATGCGTTGGAAGTATTAAAATCAAAGAAGAACCGTATTCTTCTTCAGCTGAAAGATCAACCGAAAACAAAAGAACAATACAAATCATTATTGAATGGCGTATTGGTGCAAGGGTTGGATGAAGGCAATTATACTGAATGGAAAGAAGCAGGCGACCGAACAACTACTGCTGCAGAAAAAGACGATCTCGTTTTTGCAAACCTCATCTGCAAACATTTAAAATCGAATGCCATTGCATTGGTGAAAAATAAACAATTGGTTGGTAAAGGTTGCGGACAAACAAGTCGTATTGATTCCTTGCGCCAATCGGTGGAGAAAGCAAAACAATTCAATTTTGATTTAACCGGTGCGGTAATGGCAAGTGATGCGTTTTTCCCATTCAATGATTGTGTGCAACTAGGACATGCAGCCGGTATCACTGCTTTCATTCAACCGGGTGGTTCAATTCGTGATAATGATTCGATCGATTATTGCATACAAAATAACCTGGCAATGGTTATTACAGGGATGCGTCACTTTAAACATTAATGCCCAAACTCGACATCAATAAAGCCTTTACATTTTCTGCTGATACCATCAAAAGTTTAGCAGTATTCAATCCTTTGACCATCCGGAAAAAAGGAACAAGAGCGAAAGCCATTTTTGCATTGGCCATTGTTTGTGTGTTGTGGGGTACTACATGGATCGCTTCCAAAGAAGGTGTTCGACACATGCCTGCATTGGAGTTAGCAGGTATCCGTCAATTACTCGGCGGACTTTGTTACATGATCTTCTTTATTGCAAAAGGCGCTCAATTCCCAAGAGGAAAAGAATTGATTCCATTACTGATATTGTCGGTGTTAAATTTTGTACTCAGCAATGGCTTAAGTACATGGGGATTGAAATTTATTTCATCGGGACTTGGTGCCATCATGGGCGCCATTTTTCCACTGTGGTTAGTGATCATTGGTTTGTTTACATCAAAAGATAAAATTCCTTCCAAAGCAATACTTGGGTTGATGATTGGTTTCGGAGGCGTGTGTGTGATCTTCTACGAACACCTGCACGATTTTTTTGATCCGGGTTTTCGTTTCGGTATTTTAATTTCACTTATTGCAACATGGACATGGGCGTTCGGTTCATTGTACACCAAACAGCAAGCGGCTAAATTCAATCCTTATTTTGGTTTGGGGTTTCAAATGGTAATTGCAGGTATTGCATTGTTCGGTATTTCAGCAACTGATAAAAACTTTTTACCGCTTACTGAAATTCCCTGGCAGTCGTGGGTGGCCATTGGCTACCTGGTTGTGTTTGGTTCTGTGATTGCATTCATTTGTTATTTATACGCATTACAAAATCTTCCAACAGAACAGGCAAGTATCTACGCTTATATTAACCCGGTAGTAGCTGTCCTTTTTGGTGCCATGATATTTGGAGAGAAACTCACACTTACCTTAACAATCGGCGGCTTGGTTACATTGCTGGGCGTGTATCTCGTTAATAAAGCATTTAAGAAAACGGCCGAAGATCAACGAGATGTTGCAGATAATTAATCCACCTTACTTTTGACACATGGCGGAAGAAAAGATCAGCCTCAATAAATACATCAGTGCAACAGGTTACTGCTCACGTCGTGAAGCGGATAAACTCATTGATCAGGCACGGGTGGTGGTGAATGGAAATATTGCATTGGCCGGCACAAGAGTTTCATCGAAAGACAAAGTGTACATTGATGATGAATTGCTGAAAGTAAAATCAACAGCAAAGCAGGATCAGTTTATCATTGCATTCAACAAGCCGTTGAACATTACTTCCACCACCGATGAAAAAGACCGCACTAATATAATCCGTTTTATCAACCACCCCAAACGAATATTTCCAATCGGCCGTTTAGATAAAGATTCAGAAGGATTGATCTTCCTTACCAACAATGGCGACATCGTTAATAAAATTCTGCGTGCAGGTAATGAACATGAAAAAGAATATATCGTTACTGTCAATAAAAAATTAACGCCCGACTTTGCTGCCAAGATGAGCAAGGGTGTACATATTCTCAATACCACAACGCTTCCCTGCAAAGTGCGCACGTTGAGTGGTAAAAGTTTTTCCATCATTCTCAAACAAGGATTGAATCGTCAGATCCGTCGCATGTGCGAAGCATTTGATTACGAAGTGGTGAGCCTTCGTCGTGTGCGAATCATGAATATTCAATTGGGAAATATTGCAGTAGGCAAATGGCGCTACCTGAGCGACCCTGAAATGAAAGAATTGATGCAGATGCTGGAAGGATCGAAGAACGAGATGTGATGAGTGATGAATGATCAGTGATGAGTTGGCTGCTGTACTTCTTACTTCGTACCTCGTACCTCTGCTACCAACTTTTCATACATCTCTTTCCAACCATTAAACATCGGATCTGTTCCCAACATGTGATTGTGAAAAATGGTAATGAATGTGCCACCAACTTTTTTCACTTCATCTGCTAACTGCTTTGCTTCTGCCAACGCTTCATCAGGCGAATGCTTTAATTCATAAAACGAATTAGCTTCCATGTACGCAAATGGATGAATACGAAGCGAAGTAGCTTCTTCTCTTTCCAGATCGTACCACAAAAAAGATTTTGAAGTAGATGCACGTAAACCATTCACCGTACCGTAGCCCATACTATACTCATCTGTAAAACCGGCAGCGATTAATTCCCGGAATGAATGTGGTAAATGAAAACGGATATAATGAAAACGGGTATGTTTAATTTCTTTCCGATTTATCCATTGCAATTCATCTCTTTCTTTTAACAGCAATTCTTTGTTTACATTGCTTTGTACCGATGGATGCAAACCGATGGTCGCTTTCGATGCAGTTGAACGAATCAAGTGTTGCAACGAAAGGTTCGCTGGAGAAATATTTTTATCGTATTCGCTTTTATCCCTTGCTACTAAAAAGAAAAAGATGGGATTCAATTCATATTGTTCATGCAATTCGTTGATCCAGTCATATGAATCAAACGGATCTTTTTCTTTACCGTTTAATACACTTAATCGTTTTGGAATAGATGAAGGATGATTAAGCGATGCACCCACACTTCGCCAGAAACCTTTGTGTTTGTAACTCCAGGCAATATCAATGTCGTACGTTGGGAGAAAGGTGAATGATGAGTGATGAATGATGAGTGATGAGAACTTTGATTGCAATTGTTTGGCAAATTCGATCATCCAAATATCTACTAAGGGCTGATTTAAGAAACCTTCTTTCCATGCCAATGAATTCCAGTGCGCATAGCGGCCATATTCATCCGGTTCGTACTCGGTATATTCTTCGTAACGGGTGATGAGAAAAAAAACAGCTGCGAATACATCAAACCCAAGATCATCATCCGTTTGAAAAAATGCTTTAGTACCATTCCAGTCAAAGCATTGTATTTTTTGTTTGCGGATAAAATCTTGCTGCAACAAGCCGACCGGCTTGATGATAAAACTCTGCAGCATCAATCCGTTCATCAGAATAATTCAGTTTGTTACCACTGTATGAGCGATAATGTTCTACATCATCTGTCAACTCAGCATCAACCAATAACCGTTCATTGAAATACTGCAGAATGTAAGAGATGCGTGGAGTGATATGTGCTGTGTAAACAAGCATGCTTCAAGTTACTTCCCGTTCTTTTCCTGCCAAAGCTGGTTGAAACTTTTTTCAGGAAAATTCATCGGGCCACGATGTTTGGTCCAGTCTTTTACAAATTTGTTGATCACCCAGTTTTTAATTTTACTGTTGCCCATGTTCATCATCTTCCGACTTAATGAAGCACGCTTCCAGACTTTCCATGCCATGCGTTCACCAAAAGAGGAGAAGCCTTGTTCAACTGCTTCGTGACGGTTCTCCAACAAGAGCTCATGCAAATTAATTCGCACAGGACAAACTTCTGTACAGTTACCACATAACGATGATGCATAACTCAGATGTTTGTACTCATCCAGATCGTTTAAATGTGGTGTGATCACTTTACCAATAGGTCCACTGTATGTTGCACCATAACTATGACCACCAATATTTTTATAAACAGGACAAGCATTTAAACAAGCACCGCAACGGATGCAATACAAGCTTTCTCTTGTAGCAGGATTCTTCAATACGTTTGTTCGTCCATTGTCCAATAAGATCACAAACATTTCTT
Source organism: uncultured Bacteroidota bacterium (assembly GCA_963830845.1). Lineage (GTDB taxonomy): Bacteria > Bacteroidota > Bacteroidia > Chitinophagales > Chitinophagaceae > Lacibacter. The sequence goes on from CAWHOR010000089.1 coordinate 5,688, forward strand.
CAGGACCATCTGTTTCACCGGGTTGCTTTGGCCCGAGTACAATGCTGTTATACACTGTTACCTGCTGACCTGTTCCGTAGGTTGCAAGCAACGGCCAGAACAAACCAAGATCATGCATGCTTGGTAACATTTTTTCAATCCCAACAATTACAATATGTGTTTTCGGAAATGCACAACTCAATCTTGCATTGCCTTCATTTTCTGTTACAGCAATACCACCAACATCAGCCAAAATAAAATTGGCGCCTGTTACACCTACTTCTGCCTGTACATATTTTTCACGAAGAATTTTTCTTGCAACCAATGTCAATTGTTCCGGTGTTGCCTTAGGATCAGTTCCTAATTTATCTGCAAATAATTTCGCTACATCTTCCTTGCTTTTGTGCATGGCGGGCGTTACAATATGATAAGGCGCTTCGCCATCCAGTTGCTGAATGTATTCACCCAGATCAGTTTCTACACTTTCAATGTTGTTCTTTTCTAAAAAATCATTCAGGTGAATTTCTTCTGTAACCATGCTCTTACTCTTCACCAATGTTTTGCAATTTCTTGCTTCACATATTTTCAGAATTTCATCGCAGGCCTGTTGTGCAGTTTCGGCCCAGATCACTTTACCGCCACGACGGGTAAACTGCAATTCAAATTCCTCGAGTTGTTGATCCAGTGTTTCCAATGCACGCCATTTCACATTCTTTGCACGTTCACGTGCAGTAAGCATTTGTGTAAACTGCTGTTTCCCTTCCGGCACTTTTGCATTGTACTTGCCAATATTGAAATTGATTGTACGCCTGTGATCCAGGTCGGCAGACTTGATGGTACTCTTCGCTAAAAATTTATCGGCAGTCTGGCTCATGCGTTAAAGTTACTTATTTGATTTGTTGGAATAGTATTGATCAGCGATCTGCGTCAGCACTTCATAAAATTCTTCACCATATTTTCGAACGAGGGCCTCTTTCAAAAAAACGTAAGTGGGCACTTTTAGTTTTTGTCCTAATGCACAACCGGGATTACACATCGGATCACGTGGTTCATAATTCACATATTCCTGATCGGTTTTTTCACTCTTGCTGATCTTGATCGGATACAGGTGACAGGATATTGGTTTTTTCCATTTGATCTTTCCCTCGTTGTATACTTGCTCAAACGAACACTTCACAATTCCTTGCTCATCTACTAATCCATAGGCACACATTCCATTGCTGATGGTAGGCGTTACCCAGCCAAATTCACGGTCGTACGTATAATTTCCTTCTGTTTCAATTACTAATTGTCCTTCTTTTGTAAGTAAATGTTTAACGTGTACAATCGCTGCATTCACCTCTTCCAATTCCTCGTTGGTAAGTGGTGCGCCTGCATCGCCATCAATACAACAGCCGCCTTTGCATTTGTGCAGATCACAAACAAACTGCTCCTCCACTACTTCATCACTGATGTATATATTTTCGATCGCTATCATGCGGCAAAGATACGTCTGTAATGACTGATTCGTTCATTACAGTAACAGGAAGAATGAGAATGAAAACAAACGGAAGAACGAGCAATTACTCATCCTCTCCACTTCAACGTTTGTATGAGATGTTGCATGTCTTTGTAGAGAAACTGTTCAACAGGCCTGATGGAGTCGTAATTGGGAGTTGTGTTGAAATACAGTGCACCTCTTAAAAAATGACTTGTACTGTCGGTTACAAAAAACTGTTTGCCAGTAGCGGCATTACCACCAATATCAAATACAAAACCCGTTACACCGGCACCGCCCTGCACAGGAATTTCATCAATCGATGATGCTTTTAAACTGTGTTTACTCGTCATTTTAAATGCATCTTCTACCAGATTACTGAACTTGTTGTTGCCGCCAATGGTTTTATAACTGATGTGAATACGACCTGCAAGTTCAGGAAAATCAAGATTTACCCAATATGGATTCTCGGGTTGATTTTCAAAAAACGTACTGTCCTTTAATACATTTCCATACACAGGATATTCAAATGTGTAGGGATATCCGGGTTCATCAAACAGCTTGTATTGTTTCTCCGGAAAATCGATCTGAAAATAACCCTTCGGTCGTGGACGTGGGGTTGAGTTGCAGGCAATAATGGAGAGAAGAAGTACGAAGTACGAAGTACGAAGTACGAATCTATTACCAAACTGCAAAACGTTATTAATGAAATATAAACGAAGATTGTGCAATTGCTTCATCTTATTCAAGTATGGGTTTAATGGTCACTTTCACTTTTTCAATACGGTTGCGGCTTACTTCCTGGATCGTGAATTGAAAATCGCCGGTTTCCACAACTTCATTCACCGGTGGTAACCGTTCGGCCAGTTCCAATACAAGCCCGGCCAATGATTCACTTTCGCCTTTTACTTTATCAAACGTGTCGGGTGGAAGATTCATTGTACGACACACATCATGGATCATCGTGCGGCCTTCAAAAATATAATTGTGCTCGTCCACTTTCTTGTTCACACTTTCCTCATCATCAAATTCATCTTTAATATCACCAATGATCTCTTCTACTACATCTTCCATGGTAACAATGCCACTCGTGCCACCAAACTCATCCACCACCACTGCAAAGTGTATCCGCTTTTGCTGAAACTCTTTCAACAGATCATCGATCAGTTTTTGCTCGGGCACAAAGAATGGTGTGCGCATCAGTTGATGCCAATGAAACCCGTCTACATCGTTGATATGTGGCAACAGATCCTTGGTTTGCAAAATGCCCACTACTTCGTCGAGATTATTTTTATACACCGGCAAGCGGCTGTAGTGCAGATCCTGCACACGGTTGATAAGATCGGTAAATGAACTTTTGTAATCGATCCCACTAACATCCAAACGGGAACGCATGATCTGTTTCACTGTAATATTGCTGAAGTTCTGAATGCCTTTGAGTATCTGTTTTTCTTTTACTGTGGCTTCTTCTTCGCTCATCAGGTCGATCGCAAAATCCAGTTCATCCGATTTGAGCGAAGAGGTTTGATATTTGCCCATTCGTTTTTCAATACGATCTGTGTAACCTGCCAACCAACTCCCCGTTGTACTGAACAAAGGATACACGATTGAATCAATCCACCAACTGGCGAAATACGCAAAGAAGATATTGTTTTGTGAAGCCCATACTTTCGGCAATATTTCGCAGAACAAAAGAATCAACGCTGTAATGGCGGTTGCTTTTAAGATAAACTCCACCCAAAATAAATTATGCCGCAGGTTGAGCGCCTCGTCAATTAGAAAATTGGTCAGGAAGATCAAACAGAGATTGAACACTACATTGGCCGACATTAAACTGGCCATCAGCACTTTTGGCTCTTCCAGCAAATTCACAATGCGTTTGGCAGGTGCTTCCGGTCTTGTTTTGATCATGTTGAGATCTTTGTACCGCAACGAGAAAAAAGCAACTTCCGCACCACTTACCACAAAAGAAAAAAACAATAACAGCAAAAACAAGATAACCAGTAAGGTTAATCCCTGGCTATTGATCGCCAAAAGAACCGGTTTAATTGAAAGTAAAAATGAAGTGCTGACGTGGTAACAATCCAAAGCATCAAGATTTAGTGAACAATGCGCCGCTATACCGGCAAAAATAGCATTCGCAACGGTATTTCCTAAAATGGTAAATCAGCACTCGGTTCCCCAATGGGTGGAAGATCATCATCGCCATGGTAGCCAGGCAAGGATTCAGGACCGTCTGCACGACCAGTACCTTCTGTTCTTTTATCCAACATGATCAGATTATCACCCACTACTTCCGTTGCATATTTTTTTAAGCCCTCTTTATCTTCCCAACTGCGGGTTTTTAAACGTCCTTCAATATAAACAAGACTTCCTTTGTGCAGGTATTTCTGTGCCAACTCAGCAAGGCCACGCCACAATACCACTGTATGCCACTCGGTTTGACTCACCAGTTTACCGGTACGATCTTTAAATGTTTCAGTTGTTGCTAATGGAAATTTTGCTACCGCAATATTTCCTTCCAATACCTGTACATCGGGGTCTTTCCCCAGATTGCCTATAAGCATTACACGGTTAACTCCTCTCATACGTATAAGTTTTATTGCTGAATAAATGAATCAGTTCCAAACGCTTTCCGTCGTTACTCCTAAATTACGTTTTTTGCGTAACTGTTCCATTAATCAGGCCAAATAATTCAAGAACACCGGCCTTCAAAAAATCATTCAACAATTTTGGAAACGGTAATTGCTGCAACTGTCTGGCTGTTTTCCATTCCCAATCGTTTTTACCAACTGCTTTTCCTTTTAGTTGCAACAGAATAGCCGTTGCGTATATTGTTTGATGGCTGAGTTGTTGTTTGATGGGTTTTGTTACACTTATCTGTATTGCTTTTTGTGCGATTTTTTTTTCTTTCAACCAATTTTCTGTTGAAGCGGCTGCTATTTTTTTCCACTCCTTTTCGGAGGAAAATTCAGTGTTTGGAAATTCGTATAAATTGGTCCATACATCTTTACCGGTTCGCTTTTGCACCGCAAACAAACCATCACGTTCCAGAATGTAAAACCGGAACCACCTGCTTCTGATCTTGGTTTGTTTTTCTTTTACCGGCAACACATTTACTCGTTCTGTTTGAAAAGCAACACATTGCTTTTTCATCACACAACTGCTGCATTCAGGAAGATCAGGTTTGCAAATAGTGGCGCCAAAATCCATGATGGCCTGGTTGTAGGCAGCTGGATCATTCGTATCCAAACATTGCTGCGCCAATTGCTGAAATTGTTTTTTCCCAACGTACTATCGGTTGGCGTTTCAATTCCAAACACACGACTCAAAACCCGAAACACATTTCCATCAACAACAGCATACGGAAGTCCGAATCCAAACGATGAGATAGCTGCAGCTGTATACGGACCAATTCCTTTTAATTCAAGAATTGAATCGTAGGTGTTTGGAAAGTTTCCGTTTAGTTCAAGGGCGATTTTTTGAGCAGTAGCATGCAGATTACGGCAACGATTGTAATAACCAAGGCCTTCCCATAATTTATATACGTCTTCAATTGGTGCGCTTGCCAGTGATTCGACGGTTGGATAGGTTTGGATGAAACGTTCATAATATTTCAAGCCCTGACCGGCTCGGGTTTGTTGTAAAATAATTTCACTCAACCAGATGCGATACACATCTTTTTCCTGCTTCCAGGGAAGCTGGCGCTTATTTTCAGTATGATGCCAATGCAGTAATTTTTTGCGAAAAAAAGTTGAACGCTCCATAGTTCCCGTTACCAATAAATGTTTGCGATTTTGTACAAATAAAAGCAATGAAACCCACTAAATGGGCATTTTGTTCATTATCAACAAGTTATTGAAAGAAATTTGGTCAAATATTTCAGTTTTTGAAAATATTTCAGGATATTAGACCAAAATAAACTCAACCCCATAAATTATTGCCCATGAGAAAAGCAGATCTCGTGAACCAAATCTCCGAAAAAACAGGTATTCCCAAGGTGGATGTGCTTGTTACACTTGAAACCATGTTTAAAGAGGTAAAGGATTCTCTTTCTGCAGGTCAGAATATCTATATCCGTGGTTTTGGGAGCTTTATCACAAAAAAACGTGCAGCCAAAATTGGTCGCAACATCAAACGTAATACAGCGGTTCATATTCCTGAGCATTATATTCCTGCTTTTAAACCGGCAAAGGAATTTGTACAGGAAGTAAAAACCCAATACAAGGGAAGTTAAATTCATTTTACTTCACTAATAATCACTGGCTTCCTGTAGCTTTGCAGTTCAATTTTTGAACAGTGAACAGGCAACAAATTATTTCTGTAACTGCTGCAATCACAGCAGTTTTTCTTTTGTATTTTTTTGGACGAACCGTTCCTAAAAAGGTGGAAGATGATCATGCAGGACACGATCATTCCAAAACGGCTGCTACTGCTCCTGCAGCAGGAAACACAACTTTGCTCGATTTCCCAACCATGCTCGGTTTAGCGAAGAAACGACTGAGCCCGGCCCAACTTCAAAAAGTAACGGAATGGGAAAATTCGGTGGTACGAGGCGATGTAAAAAATCAGCAAATTCAGGTTTATCGCAAATTATCTGCCTTCTGGATGGATACCATTGGAGCCTTTGTACCTTATGCCAAATACATTGCCGAAGCTGCTAAGTTGGAAAATTCGGAGAAAAACCTCACCTTTGCTGCCCATTTGTTTTTAGAGGAGCTGCAAACGGTTACGGAACAGCCTCTCCAGCTATGGATGGCGAAGGAAGCAAAAGAGTTATTTGAAAAGGCATATGAACTGAATCCCGCTAATGATTCAACCAAAGTTGGACTCGGAAGTACCTACTTTTTTGGAGCTGCCGGCAACGAACCACCAATGAAAGGGATTACCCTTATTCGTGAAGTAGCTGAAAAAAATCCAGACAATGCATTTGCCCAATACATGTTGGGAGTTGGTTCCTTTATTAGTGCGCAATGGCCAAAAGCAATTGAGCGCTTTGAAAAAGTAACACAACTGCAACCGCAAAATCTGGAAGTAAAACTCCGGTTAGCAGATGCCTATGAAAAAAGTGGAGATAAAGTGAATGCCAAAAAGTGGTACCAGCAGTTTTTAGAAACAGTGAAGCTGTTGGAATCACAAGGAAAATTCCGGAGTAACCCGGAAATGATGAAACAGATAGAAGACCACATTAAATTATTATAACATATTTTTTTAACGAACGTAAAACGTATTAAACATGCCTTGCGGAAAAAAGAGAAAGCGTCATAAGATTGCTACACACAAGCGTAAGAAACGTCTTAGAAAGAACCGTCATAAGAAGAAGAATAAATAATCTTCTGAATTGAACGGAGTCCCGCTTTTAAACGGGACTCTGCTTCGCTATAGCCAATACAGAGATTTGTGTGCTTGCTTGTATACTCATGCTGTTACCGGCTTATTCCTTCCTGATCAGGTGAAGTAAGAATGGTTCAATTTTAAAGACGTATCGAGTGAATAAGGAACTGATCATTAATTCGGCCCCAACCGGGGTTGAAATAGCGTTATTAGAAGACAAGAAATTAGTAGAATTGCATCAGGAAAGTCTTGATACCAGTTTTACTGTTGGTGATTTATATCTGGGTAAGGTAAAAAAACTGGTACCGGGTATGAATGCTGCATTTGTGGACGTTGGTTTTGAAAAAGACGGCTTTCTGCATTATACCGATTTGAGTCCGTATGTACGCTCCCTCTTAAAATTTACGGCATTATCTATCAACGAGAAATCGGAAGATATCAGCGACTTTGGAAAATTTCAAACCGAAGCTGATATCATTAAAACCGGAAAGATCGGTGAGGTACTGAATGGTAAGCCCAATGTATTGGTGCAGATCCTGAAAGAACCCATTGCAGCAAAAGGCCCACGCCTTAGTTGTGAAATTTCGTTGCCCGGCCGTTTTGTAGTGCTTGACTCCCTTTAATGATATTGTAGCGGTTTCACGCAAAATACATTCAAGCGATGAACGCAAGCGTCTGCAAAAGATCGTTGAATCGATCCGCACCAAAAACTTTGGTGTGATCGTTCGTACTGCTGCTGAAGGAAAAAACACAGCGGAGCTTCACGAAGACCTGAACAATCTCATCAACATGTGGCAACAGATTCAAAAGAATCTGAAAAACGCAACCGCTCCTTCAAAAATTTTAGGTGAGACAGATAAAACAACCAGCATTCTTCGTGATTTGCTGAGTGCCGATTTCAACCGCATTGTGGTGAATGATAAAAACATTTACAACGATGCCCGTACCTACATACAAAAAGTAGCTCCGGACAAAACAGACATCGTTACTTTCTATCAAAACGGCTCTCCCATCTTCGACAATTTTGGTGTAACCAAACAGGTAAAAGGATCGTTCGGTAAAACAGTGAACCTTGCCAGTGGTGCTTACCTCATTATTGAACACACCGAAGCATTGCATGTAATTGATGTAAACAGCGGTTATAAAAGTGTAAGCACGAATCAGGAAGAAAATGCATTGCAAACAAACCTGGAAGGTGCGGAAGAAATTGCTCGTCAATTAAGATTGCGTGATATCGGCGGTATTATTGTGGTTGACTTTATTGATATGAAGTTGCCGGATAACAAACGTCGTTTGGCAGAAGCAATGGAAGAATTTATGCGGGCCGACAGAGCCAAGCATGCGATCCTTCCCATCTCAAAATTTGGATTGATGCAAATCACCCGCCAGCGGATGAAGCCGGAAGTGAACATCAACACCATGGAAGTGTGCCCAAGCTGCAGTGGCACTGGTAAAGTATCCGCTACATTAATATTGGAAGATGAAATTGAAAAGAATATCAGCTATCTGGTGATGCAGAAGCATAAAGTACTTTCTATTGCAGTACATCCGATAATGGAAGCATATTTACGCAAAGGGTTCCCATCCAAGCGCATGAAATGGAGCTGGAAATACAAACAAAAAATTAAGGTGAAAGCGAATACATCGTACCACCTCACTGAATATCATTTCTTCGATAATCATGAAGAAGAAATCAGACTCTAATAAAAAACGGTTGATCATATGATCAACCGTTTTTTATTAAGGCGAAATGCTAGTAAGATTAATACTTTTAGGAAATCTAAACTAATTTCTTAACTGATCTTGCTGCCGCTTTTATAGCCCGAAACTACGATGAACCCCAGTAGTGGAATAAATATAGTAAGGTACGTAAGGAAAAGTTTATTTGTTTTACTTAAGGACAGCTTGTTCAGTTTTGTTAAAGTAAAAACGATAAGAAAAATTGAAACGATTAGTGCTAATATCAAAATAATTTCTTTTGACATATTAATTTTTTTTTAAGTAATGAGAACACAAATTAATTTTCGATTTTCCAATCAATTATAATGTACGAAAAATTCTGCATAGTCGGGCCAGGCTTCTCTGCTACAATACTAATAGTAATTCGTTACCCCGCCGCTATCATACTGATCTCAACATTTACATTCTTTGGCAAACCTTTTACCGCTACCGTTTCTCTCGCAGGAAAATCACCCTCAAAATACTTACCATAAATTTCATTCACTTCACTGAACAAACCCATATCGCTTAGAAAGATCGTTGTCTTTACTACATTCCGAAAGTCCATGCCTGCTTCCTGCAATACTGCTTTCAGGTTATGCATTACCTGGTGCGTTTCGGCCTGAATATCGGCATTGTTCATTTCGCCTGTATCAGGCTTAATACAGATCTGCCCGGAGATAAATAAAAATCCACCTACTGCTACTGCCTGGTTATAAGGACCAATTGGCGCAGGTGCCTGATTGGTTTGTATAATTTTCTTTTCCATTGTACCACAAACTTAGTTTTTTGGTGGTAAGAAAAAAATCGGGTTTGCTTTTTGTTCCCTGTAAATTTGCCGAACATGAATTTGCTGTTGATCAGTTCACAACCGGTAACGACATTGTTTGGCAAAACTTTCCCGTTTGCAGATATCAACTGCAGTGTTGTTGCCGAACCTGCTGTTTCAGATCTTGACAAAACAGATTGTGTGATCGATCTTTCGTTTGATGAACATCCTGAGAGAATCAACTTTTATCAAACCTGTTCCATTCCTGTTCTAATCGGCTCGGTGGTTTCCCGATTGAGTGATTTCTGTGTAACTGCCGGTTTACCCATTGCACGGTTTAATCATTGGCCGGTCTTCATTAACCGAAATTGTATTGAATTTGCCGCACACCCGGAACAACATGCAGTTTTTGAACAGTTGTTCATCAAATTGCAAGTTCCCTTTTTTGCAACTGCCGATACACCCGGCTTTGTTAGTGCACGTACATTGAGCATGATCATCAACGAAGCTTTTTTGGCAATGGAAGAACAGATATCAACCGAAGCAGAAATTGATACGGCGATGAAACTGGGCACCGGTTATCCCATGGGTCCATTCGAATGGTGCCATGCAATTGGCCAGCAGCGCATTCTGGCGCTGTTGCAAAAATTAGCGACTATAGATCAACGTTATCAACCGGCTAAGTCCCTTTCTCAATCAAACATCTTTTACTGATATGGCATTGTTGCTTTGCATTGATACTTCCACCACCCATGCTTCCGTTGCTTTGGCAAAGGATGCGGAGCTGATTGGTATCAAAACAAATCAAAACCAAAAAGACCATGGTTCGTTTTTGCAACCGGCCATTCAGGAACTGATGCAGGAAACCGGATTTGTGTTAACAGATCTGCAGGCCATCGCTGTTACATCGGGCCCCGGTTCTTATACAGGCTTACGGGTTGGGTTTGCATCGGCAAAGGGATTGTGTTATGCATTGAATTTGCCATTGATTACAATCCCCACTACTGTTGTAATGAGTAGTGCGGCACTAAAGGGAATCGTTCCGAAAGACCAATTCTTACTTTGTCCAATGATCGACGCCCGCCGGATGGAAGTATTTACCTGCCTGTACACAGCTCAACTCGATCCGCTTTCCTCTATTGGCGCCAAAATACTGGAACCCAGTTCGTTTGCTACCAAACTCGAAGAGCAACTCATCTATTTTTTTGGCGATGGTGCCCCCAAATGGCAATCCATTTGTCATCATCCGAATGCCCGGTTTGTAAACATCAACTGGACCGCAGCCGACATGATAAAAATGGCTGACGAACGGTTTCAGCAGCAGGCCTTTACTTCACTCGCATATTCAACCCCAGACTATGGTAAAGAGTTCCATTCAACACAGATATAAATTATGTCTTTTACGACTATTGAATACGTAATTTTACTGATAATTTTACGATTGATAGATTTTAACCCAGATTACCCAACCACACTAAACCGCTCTGAAAATGGCCACAACTAAGAAAAAAGAGAATAGTTTACCTATTCCGTTAGATTATCATGCGGTAAAAAAGGCTGCCCTTATTTTACGATCCGTAAATCATAAGCTTCGTCAACAGATCGTTCAACTCATCAATGAGAACGGGCAAATGACCGTTACAGAAATCTACGTCAAACTAAGACTGGAACAATCGGTTGCCTCCCAACATCTTGCAATTTTGCGCCGGAGCAATATTGTAAAAACAACCCGTGAAGGCAAATTCATCTGGTACACCGTAAACCACGACCGGTTGAAAGAAGTTGATCAGTTTGTAACGAGCCTGTTAGGTTAGTATTAACGGAAAGCTTCGCTCTACAGTAATATCCTGTTTATTCAGAGAAACGTACTTTTGCAAAAAAGCAAAGAGAATATCTATGTACGTACAACAACTCTATACAAACTGCCTGAGTGAAGCAGCGTATTATATTGAGAGCAATGGCGAATGTGCCATTATTGACCCACTTCGTGATGTAGAGGTGTACCTGAACCTGGCGAAAGAGCGTAACGCAACCATCAAATACATTTTTGAAACGCATTTTCATGCTGATTTTGTGAGCGGCCACCTCGATCTGGCCAAACATTCCAATGCCCCCATTGTATACGGACCGGAAACCGAAACAAAATTTCCGGTGTATGTAGCAAAAGACAAGGAACAATTCAAGATTGGCGCCTTAACCATTGAAGTATTGCACACGCCAGGTCATACGCTGGAAAGCAGCTGTTACTTATTAAAAGATGAAACCGGCAAAGATTACTGTGTGTTTACAGGCGATACGTTGTTTGTTGGCGATGTAGGGAGGCCCGATCTTGCACAAGGCGGCGACCTTACGATGAGTGAACTCGCCGGTATGCTGTATGAATCTCTTCAGAAAAAAATTATGCCATTGGCCGATGATGTAATCGTATATCCTGCTCACGGACCAGGTAGCTCTTGCGGCAAAAACCTTGGACCTGAAACACATAGCAGCATTGCAGAACAGAAAGCCAGCAATTATGCGTTACAACAGCAATCAAAAGAAGAGTTTATTAAAGCAGTTACGAATGGATTGGAAGCTCCTCCCAAATATTTTCCTGTAAATGCACGCATTAATAAAGAAGGTTATGGTTTGATGGATGCACTATTAAAAAAAGGATTAACTGCTTTGAGTGTTGAACAGTTTAAAGAACTTTCAAAAGAACCGAAAACATTGATCCTTGACACTAGACATGCAGATACCTTTACAGTAGGTTTTATTCCCGGCTCTATCAGTATTGGTTTAGAAGGGCGATTTGCAGAGTGGGCTGGTGCGTTATTACCGTTTGATGAAACTATTCTGCTCGTTTGCGACGAAGGAAAAGAAGAAGAAACCATTGTACGATTAGCCCGTGTTGGTTTTGATAAAGTAAGTGGCTACCTCGCTGGCGGTTTTGAAGCATGGAGCAATGCCGGAGAAACCATTGACCTGATCATTGATGTGGAAGCAGATGAACTGGCAATGGATATGCCGCATGATGATCATTTGCTGGTAGTTGATGTTCGGAAAGAAACAGAATTTGCGGATGGGCATGTAAAAGATGCCGTGAATCTTCCATTGGGCGAAATGAATGACCCGGGACTATTGGCCAATATTGACGATAGAGACAATCTCTACGTGCATTGTGCCGGTGGGTACCGAAGCGTGATCGCATCTTCCATTATTAAAAGGCAAGGCTTTCATAATCTGCGGAATGTAGTGGGCGGATTTGCAAAGATCAAAGAACAAAAAATTCCAATACAGAAAGAAAAGAGTGTACTGAATTAAAACGTTTAAAAGCCCCGAGTTAATTCGGGGCTTTTTTATTCCACCCACATTTTCCGATATTCTTCTTTCCACTCATGTTTCCACCGGCGATGGCTCCATAAATAATTAGCAGGGCTCTGGCGAATCGAATCTTCAATTTTATCAACGATCACTCTTGTGAGTTCCCCTTCTTTAAAACTATTAGGGTCGCTGGTGAGCAACTCCATGTGGAATTCATAATAACCACGCTTTACTTTATAGAAATCAACATAAACGATGGCCGTTTTATTGCGTTTCGCTCCTTGTTCAGGGCCTCTTGGAAAAGGTGCCGGCTTGGTGAAAAAGTTTGTCCAGTATGCCTTTGCCGGATTGCCCGGATTCTGATCGCCCACCAGAATTAACGCATATTGCTGTTTCATGTATTGCCGCACCTGATTTTGAAAATCAGTTGCGGATACGAGTTTTGTGCCGGTCTTTCCTCTGAGTTCATACACAACTTTATTCACTTCTTTATTCCGCAACGGCATGTACACAACAACAAAAGGCATTTGTGATAATGCGCCTAATCCAAGGTTGGCAATTTCCCAATTAAAATAATGACCGGAAACAACCTGAACATTTCTATCTTTTCCCACCCATTCATTCAGCACTTCGATATTTCCTGAAAATCGTTTTTTAATTTCTTCTTCGTTCCATGAAAACAGTTTGATCATCTCCATAAACGTGTCGCAAAAATTATGATAGAATGCTTTCATAATCTTTTTGCGTTCTTCTTCTGATTTTTCGGAAAATGCAACGGTGAGATTATTCATAACTACCTGCCTGCGATAACCAACTACATAAAACAAGAATACATAGAGCAGATCGCCAAGCAGATACAACACAGGAAGCGGAATAAACGAGAGTAATCGAAGAAACCCGTAAACAATATAGTACATACTATAAAATTATTAAACCAGGCTTTTGAGTAAGCCTACAATACAATATTCTGCAGCAGCGGATGCTTATCCGGATAATCAGTATTGAAATGCAAGCCCCTGCTTTCTTTCCGGAACGATGCGCCTTTTGTAATTAAATAACCAACCGTGATCATATTCCGCAGCTCCATGATCTGTGGCGAAATAGATGTGCTGCGGTACAAGTCTTCTGTTTCTTCCCACAACAGATCCAAACGACGCATGGCACGTTGCAAACGAATATCGTTTCGTACAATACCAACATAATCACTCATTACCTGTTGTAATTCTTTCAGGCTTTGTGTAATCAGGATCATTTCTTTTGGCTGACTGGTGCCTTTTGCATTCCAATCAGGCAAAACAGTTTGAACTTCTTCTGCTTTTTTAATTTTATCCACCGCATCCATATAACTGCGGTGTGAAAACACCATTGCTTCCAACAATGAATTGCTTGCTAATCGATTTGCACCATGTAAACCTGTACTCGCACATTCGCCTGATGCATATAAATTGGTGATGGATGTTCTTCCCCACTCATCTGTTTTGATGCCGCCGCAACTGTAATGTGCAGCAGGTGCAACAGGAATCATATGTTTTGCAACATCAATCCCAAGACTCTTACACTTTTCATAAATATTCGGGAAGTGATGAATAAATTTTTCTGCATCCATGTGTTTGCAATCGAGCCACACATGTTCTGTACCGCTGATCTTCATTTCACTATCGATGGCTCTTGCTACAATATCACGTGGTGCAAGATCTTTGCGTTCATCATAACGTTCCATAAACGCTTCGCCTTTATGGTTACGCAAAATACCACCATCGCCACGTACAGCTTCGGTTATTAAAAACGCCTGCCCTTTTTGCCCGGCCTGGTACAATGCAGTTGGATGAAACTGGATAAACTCCATATTTTCAATGCGGCCTTTTGCACGGTACACCATGGCCACACCATCGCCACTTGCAATGGATGGATTGGTTGTGGTGCGATACACCTGACCGTTACCTCCGGCCGCCAGCATCGTTATCTTCGATTGGATGACTTCAATTTGATTGGTGAGAAGGTTCAATGCATACACACCATAGCACTGTACATCGGGTGTTGCTTTTGTAACCAAAAACCCAAGATGATGTTGTGTAATGATGTCCACTACAAAATAGTGATTCACCAGTTGAATATTTTTACTTCTGCGGATGGTTTCCAATAATGCACGTTCCATTTCAGCGCCCGTAACATCTTTATGATGCAGAATACGGTGTTCACTATGCCCGCCTTCTTTTCCCAATGCATAGTCGCCATCTTTTTCTTTATCGAACTGTGCACCCCATTCAATAATTTCATTAACACGTAATGCCCCTTCCTTCACTACTACTTCTACAATTTCAGGATTACACAAACCATCGCCTGCTATCAACGTGTCTTCAATATGTTTATCAAAACTATCTTTCTCCAGATCATTCACTACTGCAATGCCTCCTTGTGCATATTTGGTATTGGTTTCATCGGCATTCGATTTTGTAACGATGAGCACCTGCTTATCGGGACATGCCTCTGCAACTTTAATTGCATAGGTTAACCCAGCAATACCAGAACCAATAACGAGAAAATCTGTTTGCATAAGATCAAAATGAAATATAAAACTTTGTGCTTTCCTTGCTTGAAACAAGCTCCAACATGCTGGCAGAAATGACCACTGTTTTTTTGTCTTCCAGCAAACGGGCATTGTCGCCTTTTACAATCTTCGCAGGACGTGGCAATTTAATAGTTGTGGAAATGGTGATCTGTCCGAAAAACATTTCCATGCCTTTCATGTCGCCCATTTCTCCACCCATATCTGCTTTTTCAATCCCTTCTCTGCTGATGGAAGTATCTGTAATGATATAAGCAGTTTTAGGTGTAAGCATTTTTGAAAAATCAGGTGTCTTTTGATTCAATTGCATTTCTCCTTCACCTTCCCCTTCTGGAATGCTGTCCTTTTTTGTTTTTGTGATAGAGTCGATTTTTTGTTGCGTTCCAAGAAACTGCTGCATGTCTTTCAAGTCTTTGATCGGATAGCGCAACTGCATGGTGAATAGATTTTCATCCATGTTCATTTTCAACACACCTTTTCCGTTGAGGAAATATTGTAATTCCTTGTCTGTAAAAAATTCACGGATCGAATCAACCTGGTTAAAGAGTGAGAAACTGCTGTCTTTTGCACCGGCCATACTGCTGTCTTTTAACTGATCGCCACCGCCCATCGATTTCATCATCGTTAAAGCCTGACCCATATCTGCATCAACTTTGTAATAGCCGCCATTGGCTCCACCGCTTAAATCCATCTCTTCTGAAATGGAACAACTGCTGAACAATGCCAGTGCAATAAGAAGATAAAAGGCTGATTGTACTTTTTTCATGTGTTAATTGGTTGCCGGTTCTACCCAGGCATTATTTTCTTTTAATAAATTGATAAGTTCATCTACTGCCACTTCACTATCCACACTTCGCTTCACTACTTCTTTTCCTTTGTACAATGTAATTTTTCCGGGGCCACTTCCTACATAACCAAAATCAGCATCGGCCATTTCGCCGGGACCATTTACAATACAACCCATGATGGCGATCTTCAACCCTTTCAAATGATTCGTAACCGAGCGGATCTTTGCTGTTGTTTCCTGCAGATCAAATAACGTACGTCCGCAACTCGGACATGAAATATATTCTGTTTTAGAAATGCGTGTACGGGTAGCCTGCAAAATACTAAAAGCCGTGTTATTGATAAACTGCTCCGGTGAATGATTACTGAGATAATTTCTGCCGGCTGTATTTTGCGTAAAGCTTGCAGCTTGCAGCGAGTAGCTGGTTTCACTCATACCCAAACAAATACCATCGCCCATACCATCGAGCAACAACGCACCACATTCCGTTGAATAATGAATGAGATGCTCATCGGCTGTTTGCCAGTTACTATCGGTGATTAATACAACCGGATTTTTAATACCACGGTTCATTAATTCAATGAACATTCGACGTACACTCTGCATGGCATTTTTATTGGTGCTGCTGAGACATAGCACAACTGTTGGATCGTTTGCAACTTTTTCCAAATAGGTGTAATCGTTGATGGCTGTATCATCATTGTAACAATCGATCATTACAAAATTCAGTACTTCACTTTTCAACTCTGCTTCGGCATAACCACTATCCATAAAAATGGGAACGTAAGAAGCCCCCTCCAAACCTCCCCCAGAGGGTGAGGCTTTTGCAGCACTCCGCCAAGTATCAGGATATACAATTACTTTTAATGTACCCGGCAATAGAAAATTCAATGTTTGATTAGCAGTGAAAATATAATCAGCTGCCATATCACCAATGCTCCACTTATCGGTTACCTCATCATATTTATATCCTACACGCTCCAGTTCTTTTTGTGTGATGGTTCCAAGTTTGCTGAGATCCGCAATCACCACCGGCACTTGTTTACCGCCTACATTACTTACTGCAAATGTTTCTCTTCGCTTGTAATCAAATGGAGAATATGGTAACACAGCCTCCATAGCAGTTTCCTCACTTTTCAAAGATTTTGCATTTAACCCAGGTACATTACTGTGGACTATGGACTGTCGACTATCGACTGCATACCTCTTCACCAAATCCCTGCACACCGGAATTTCAAACTCAGGATCTTCTGTTAAGCTTACACGAATTGTATCGCCAATACCATCTTCTAATAATGTTCCAATTCCTGCGGCACTTTTTACACGACCATCTTCTCCATCGCCTGCTTCTGTAACACCAAGATGCAACGGATAACATTCATTGAACTCCTCCATCATGTGATTGATGAGCATACGATATGCCTGCACCATCACCTGCGGATTACTGCTCTTCATACTCAATACAATGTTGTGATAACTTTCAGCACGTGCAATACGCAAAAATTCCATGGCACTTTCCACCATACCAATAGCTGTATCACCATAGCGACTCATGATACGATCACTCAATGAACCATGATTCGTTCCAATACGCATGGCCGTGCCATACTCTTTACAAATTTTCACCAATGGTGTAAACCGCTCACGAATTCGATCGATCTCTTCTACATATTCGGCATCAGTATATTCGATCTGTTCAAATTTTTTCTTGTCCACATAGTTACCTGGGTTTACACGTACCTTCTCTACAATTCTTGCAGCAATTTCAGCAGCATTCGGTGTAAAATGTATATCCGCTACTAACGGTGTGTTGTAACCTCTTTTCCGTAACTCATCTTTGATGTTCTGTAAATTCTCCGCTTCTTTTTTTGATGGAGCTGTAATACGCACCAACTCAGCACCTGCCTCAATACAGCGGATGCTTTGCTCTACTGTTGCCATAGTATCCATGGTATCAGTAGTGGTCATAGTTTGCAAACGGATAGGATGGAAGTTACCCAACAGCAGATCACCGATCTTTACTTCTTTTGTTGCCAGTCGTTTATAATCAGTTAAGGAAGGAGTATATAAATGCATAATTTGCTAATGTGCTAATTTATCACAGCAAATGTAACAAAGAAGACCTGCATGGGTTCAATCATCAGCAAATTATCATATTAGCAAATTTGCACATTGCTACCAGTCTTTTTCGGGTTGTGAGGGTGCCCCTGTCTTTTTCTGCATTTTTTCCTGCAGTTCCCGCTCTTTTTGTTCGAGGGCTTTGAGGTATTGCTCCACCTGCTTTTTGGTGAGTTTGCTCTTTTGCGGTTTGGGTTGCTGCGGTTTGGGTTGTTCTTTTTTCTTTTCTTCTTTCGGCTTCTGTTCTTTTTGTTGTTGCTTCTTCTGTTCTTTTGGCTCCTGTTGCTTTTTAGCTATTAAGGCAAGTTGAAGATTTTTCCGCACTTCCTCATCAGCAGGTGATAAACGAAGGGCTTGTTTGTATGCTTCAACAGCTTCTGTAAGCCTGTTGTTTTTATGAAGCAACACGCCTTTGTTGTACAATGCTTTTGTTTTCAATTCGGGATCATCGGTTGCAGCCGCTGCCTCATCAAACGATTTCACTGCCTCATCAATATTTTCTTTTTTGTATTGTGCGTTTCCGAGATTGTAACGTGTTACCGGACTTTCTTTTTTACTCAATGCTTTTTGGTAAGCTTCTTCCGCTTTATCATACTTTCCTTCTTTGTACAAACGGTTTCCTTTCACCACTTCGCCTTCCTGTGCAAATGCAATGAAAAAAGAAAAGAACGATACTATGGTACAACAAATCTTCATATTGTTTTTCGTTCACGAATGAATAATTCAATGAGTAAGAACAATGCCGCTGCAACTAAAAACCAGGTGAAATAGTTGTTATAATTCGTATTGCTCACTTCACCTTCCACACCCTTTTTTTCCAATTGATTAATTACCGCTGTGATCTCTTCCAGCATTTCATCTGTATTCTGTAGGTTTCCGTATAAGCCTCCATTTACGGAAGCGAGTTGACGCAATAACGGTTCATTCAATTTGGATACCACCGTTTGACCTAAATTATCTTTTTTAAATTCTTTTGTTGCTGGATCTGTAATGGGCGAACCTTCTATTGTTCCCAACCCAATGCTGAGTAGCAGAATGCCCCGGTCTTTCAATTGACGGGCCATAGTAACGGCTGATTCATCATGATCTTCTCCATCAGTAATGAGTAACACAATCTTATAACGTTTACTTTCCTGCGGAAAACTTTCAGATGCCAGCCGTAGCGCTTCACCAATCACTGTCCCCTGTGTTGGTACAGATTCCGGTGCCGCTGATTGAATGAATAATTTTGCAGCACCTTGATCAGCTGTTAACGGCATTGGCAAATATGCTTTTCCGGCAAACCAGATCAATGCGATCCGGTCATCCGGTAACTGATCCATTAACTTACTAACGAATTGTTTTGATTTGTCGAGACGTGTTGGTTTTACATCATCGGCCAACATGCTTTTACTTACGTCCATGGCCACCACAATATCTCTTCCCTTCCGATTCACATTCTCCGCCTTACCTGCTGTGCGTAAGTTAGCAGCACCTAACGCCGTCAATGCAATCGCAGCGAACAGGAGATAAAATTTGGCCGAGAATTTTTTTGTGGAATGATTCGCTGTTAACAAATTCACCAATTGCTCATCCCCGATCTTTTTCCGTGTTTTCTTTTTCCAACGTTTATTCAATACAAACAATACTGCTGCCGGTATTAATAGTAGAAGCAAGAGTAAATATTCGATATGTGCGAAGGATAACAACGGTGCAACAGTTTAAGGTACAAGATACAAGATTACAGGAACAGAAAGAATGAAACAAAAGTTAAGCCAGACTTTCCAATAATCAATTGGCAATGAACAATACATAGTGCTGCCAACTTTGCCTATTGCCAGTTGCTTATTGCCTATTGATAATCACTATTTCTTCCCTTGCATAAAATCGTAGTGTTTCAGAATATCTTTCAGCAAACCAAGACGGTTGTTACGCATATCATATTGTTTTTCGGGCGATTGCACCAGCAGCACAAAAAAGTAAGGATGACGGTTTTCTTCGATCCAGCCAACGATCCAGCCGATATTGGCACCCTTTTCATCAAAGCCCCAACCGGTTTTGTAAGCAAGTTTGTACAGCGAATTATCTTCCTGCATCATCACTTTCTTTACAATATCCTGCGTACGTTTTTGAAAGGGTAATTGCTGAAAATACAACCGCTTCACCAATCCCAATTGTTCATCGGGCGAAATTTTAATGGCATTGTTGAGCCAAAATGAATCAACAGCATTTCCAATATTCTTGTTACCGTATTGTAATGTATCGATCCAACGCTGCATGGTATCTCTTCCAATTCTGCGGGCCACTTCCTGGTAATAAGGAACCGAAGAAACTTTGAATGCTTCTTCCATATTCATGTCCTTGTTCAGTTCTTCCCGTTCACGTACTACGCCATCCCATTTGATCACCATCTTTTCATCAAAGATTCGTCCGGTTTCAAGTCCAACGAGTGAGTTCACGATCTTAAACGTGGAAGCAGGTGTGTAACGCTTCCGGAAATTAGCAGAATCGTAGATCGTAAAGTGCGCCTGTGCATTGTCAAACAGCGCAAAACTTCCGGTTGCCTTGTATTTATCGAAATACTGTTTGAGATCGTTATCGATCTCAAAATTATTGATGGAACAGGAGTTGAATAACACAACGACAGACAATAAAACAACTGCAAAACGCATGATGGGAAATTTTGCACAAAAGTAAAGTGATACGGATTGGAAATTTTATTATACTCAAAAATAAATTTCCAATCCGTATTATGCCGATGCAACTCACTAAAGGGTAGTCGGTTGTATACTTTATCTTTGCCATCGGTATGAGATTGTGAATAGGCTCTTAAAACTTTCCGGAAAACAATAAGGCTTGGAACGGACGTTTTAAACTGCACTTAAAACCAGCCACCATGTCCCGTACACTCGCACTTGCGCTTTTTGCAGCCGGCATCAGCATGATTTCCTGCAAAAAGAACGAAACAGGAAACAGTACAGCAAAACTCATCTTTAAATTCAAATTCGATTCTACACAGGCCAGGCTGAATAATATTGGTCAGCCCTCCACCATTCCAGCAGGCAATGCCGCTCAAAGTGGTGTGATGAATAAAATGAGCGCTCACTATATTGAATTGGCACCCGGTGCATTAACGTTGTTGGGGAAAGGCGCTGTGCTGTATCATGCAGCAGAAACAACGGCTGGCGGGAGTAATGCCATTGATTTTGAAAAAGCACCGCAGGCAGGTAATAACGAAGTGTTTTATGAAGTACCGATCAATCAAATTGCCATTGGTGAATATGAATGGCTGCGTATTTCGTTAGCTTATCAAAACGGTGATGTAAAAATACGGGTTGATACAACCATCAATGGTATTTCCATTAATCAGGATCTCAATGCAACGTTGGCCTCTTTCATTGGCTACAATAGTTATATCAAAAACGTTTACAGTGAAAACACAAAACATAACGGTAAATGGTAACCGCTCTCAAGGATTCTGGGGGTTTGAAACCACAGTACCGGTGTTGGGCACCAATATTCCGGTTGCAGAAAGCGGTCAAGCTCCGGCAGGTGCAACTACGGTTGTAAATCCATTGTTCAACACATCGCCCATACCGGCAGGTAGCTGTGTGGTAACAGCAGCATTTGCCAATGGAAAATTGAAGATCACCGGCAACGAAACAAAAGATATTATTGTTGAATGCAGTTTCAGCACCAACAAAAGTGTGGAATGGAAAGACCTGAACCCGAATGGAAAATGGGAGCCGCTGAAAGGAGAAACGTTGGTGGATATGGGTGTGCGTGGGTTGATACCTACCATTAAATAACAGATTACTTCTCTCTCTTCAGCAATCCTTGCTGCAAACTCTTTACCTGGTAACTATCAACGGGTGGTATTTCGTTTGAAGTACCACCCGTTGTTGTAATTGGTTTTGTTGTATATGTTGTAAATGAAACCAGCAAGCCATCTGCGGTTAATTCATACTTGCTCACAATTGTGCTGCCAGATACTGCAAAGACAGAAGTAAAACTGTTACCGATAAAATATCCATCCAGAACAATTGTATTTCGTTCATCGATCTGCCAATGACCTTTTGCTATATCGACCGGCATTAATATGTACGGACGATTGTCTTTCTGCTCATCACCATAAATAATTTGCCATATATAACGGCCGCTATCAACCGGTTGAATATTCAACCGCATGGTAAATTGTTGTGGCGCTTTCTCAGCCCTGTTCCATGTAAGTGTACCTTTCCAGTTGCCAACAAATGATTGCGGAAATGAAAGTTGTTGTGCTGATGAAAACAAACCTATCAGCAGCAATACATATACAATCAAGAGTTTCTTCATGCGGTTACTTCTTTCAACACGCCCAACTCTTTCCCCACTTTTGTAAACGCAGCAATCGCTTTATCTAAATGTTGCTGATCATGCGCCGCACTTAATTGTACACGAATACGTGCCTGTCCTTTTGCAACAACCGGAAAGAAAAATCCGATCACATAAATTCCTTCCTTCAACAATTTGGCCGCAAAATCCTGCGCCACCACTGCATCGTATAACATGATGGGAACAATCGGATGATCGCCGGGTTTAATATCGAAACCGGCAGCGGTCATTTTACTGCGGAAGTATTTTGTATTCGCCTCGAGTTTATCACGCAGTTCGGTTGTTTCACTTAACAGATCCATCACAGCAATAGATGCACCCACAATACTTGGAGCAAGCGTATTACTGAAAAGATAGGGGCGTGAACGTTGACGCAACATTTCAATCACTTCTTTACGACCGCTGGTGAAACCACCACTTGCACCGCCGAGTGCTTTACCCAATGTACCTGTGATGATATCGATCTTACCCATTACGCCACGGTATTCATGTGTACCACGGCCGGTCTTTCCAAGAAAACCGCTTGAATGACATTCATCCACCATAATTGCCGCATCATATTTTTCTGCGAGTTCAACAATTTTATCAAGCTGTGCAATGGTACCATCCATGCTGAAACTTCCGTCGGTTACAATCACACGGTTACGCACACCCGCTGCTTCAATCAATTTTGCTTCAAGATCAGCCATGTTGTTATGCTCATAACGGAAACGCTGTGCCTTACACAAACGCACGCCATCAATAATACTGGCATGATTCAATGCGTCGCTGATGATGGCATCCTGTTCACCAAACAACGGTTCAAACACTCCACCGTTGGCATCAAATGCTGCGGCATATAAAATGGTATCTTCTGTACCGAGGAATTTAGAAATCTTTGCCTCAAGTTCTTTATGAATATCCTGCGTACCGCAGATGAAACGAACGCTGCTCATCCCAAATCCACGGAGGTCGATGTATTTTTTTGCAGCCTCGATCACTTTCGGGTGCGAGGACAAACCGAGGTAATTATTGGCGCAGAAATTCAGCACAATCTTCCCGTTTACCATGATCTCCGGGCCTTGGGAGCTTTCAATGATCCGCTCGGTTTTAAACAATCCGTTGGTCTTGATCTCATCCAATTCATTTGCAATGCGTTGTACTAATTTCTCATTCATAACAATCGATTTAAGCGACAAAAATAAGAGGATTCAGAGGTTCTTTTATGCGTAACCGATTGCATGTTCAAGAAATTCACACAAATATGTGGTGTAACTGTAACATTTTCCTTCTACCTTCGTCTTATTCCTCAAACAGGTGTTTATGAAAAAGCAAATGATCCTTCTTGGTGCTGTGGTAGTAGTTACCGTTTCTGCATGGGCATTGCTTACTATTACACCTGCTAAGAAATCGGCTGCAGCTTCTCCCAAATGCAGCAAAACCTGCCAGGAAAAACCTGCACCGAACAGTGCACCTCAAACCGGTTTTTTCATTTTTGACTCTTTTTCGGGTTCGCTCTAAAAATATTTTTATTTTCCTGTAACTTTTATTTTCGGTGTCCGTAATACTGATAGTTAAACTTATCATCACGGATCACTAACTGATTTATGACCGCCAGAGAATATAACGAATGTGTGACCCGGTATGCCGATAACGTGTACCGTTTTATCCTCAAAAATTTGGGGCACGAAGAAGATGCACGGGATGTTGTGCAGAGTGCCTACGAAAAATTGTGGGTGAATAAAGACAATGTAGATAATGAACGCAGCAAATCGTACCTGTTTACCATTGCCTACAACCAGATGATCGATCATATTCGCAAGCACAAACGGGTGAGCCTGCGGGATGAATTTGCTGAAGAAGTGAGAATACAGGACCGGCCGCAACATAATATGAAGAAAGTGCTGGAAGAAGCACTGGCCCGGTTGAGTGAAACAGCAAGAAGTTTGGTTCTATTAAAAGATTACGAAGGATATAGTTACGACGAGATCGGTGAAATAACGGGATTGAACGAAAGCCAGGTAAAAGTTTATTTGCACAGAGCAAGGTTACAGTTGAAGAACTATTTAGTGAGTATTGAAAATGTAATGTAGTTGAAAGAACCAAGGCACAATATCCAAGGTTCAAGAAAACAAACACAAACAATGAATATTAACCGCCATAATTACGAAGAGTTTTTCCTCCTGTATGTCGACAATGAGTTGACAGCCGGGCAGCGGAAAATTGTGGAAGCATTTGTGGCGACCAACCCTGATTTGCAGGAAGAATTTGAACTGATCCAGCAATCAACATTTACAGATGATGTAAAACTGGATGAATCTTTCATCAGTTCGTTACTGAAACCTGTTGATGAAGAAAGTAGCAATCAGCGAAGAACAATTATTGCTTTATGTTGATGGTGAATTAAGAGCTGATGAAAAAGACGCAAGTTGAAAAAGAACTTGTAGCAAACACAACACTTGCAAAAAGAATTGATATGGCTTCGCCGCAGCCAGTTAACTGCTGATACTTCTATTGTATTCCCTGATAAATCATTATTGTATAAGCAAGCCGAACCTGCACGTGTGTTCTCGATGAGTACGACGGCCAAGAGATGGAGTGCTGCAGCTGCTGTTGTAGTATTGCTGGGAAGTGCAATGTGGTTGATGTTGGATGGACCAAAAACAACTGATAAGCCTGACTCATTTGTTGCAGCTGATAAACCAGCAGTAAAAGAAAATCAATCCATCACTCCTTTATCGCCTAAAGAATTAGTGAAAGAAGCATTGGAAGAACAAACCAATGAATTCAATGAAGCCACAGCAGCTACAGAATCAACTGAACAAACAAAAACCTCTGTAACTACCAATGCTTCTTCTGTTGCAACCGTTAACCCAACTACTAAATCAGAAACAACTACTCCGGTTGTTGATCAAAAGATAGATATTGCAACTACAGAAGTAACCGAAAAAACAGTTGAAAATAAAATTGATGTACCACGTAACTTTTCAGAAACTTCATCCGTACAATCTATAGCAAACAACAATACTATTATTTCTACTATTTACAATAACGATGTTGCCGATGACGAAGAAGATGTATTTCTTTCGGAAGAACGGCAACGGAAAAGTGGAATAGCAGGGTTGATCAAAAAAGCAAAACGGACGCTTGAACGTAAAACCGGTATTCAATCAAGCTCTTCCGAAGTACGCTTTGCAGTGTTTGCGGTTAACACCCAATAACAAAAAACTTTAAACGGAAATTATTATGAAGCAGTCAATCTTATCATTGCTTGGTCTCGTACTATGCCTCGGCCTTAACGCACAAAGCGACACCACAAAACCACAAAGTGCCGACACAATTAAAGTGGGCAACATGATCATCATCAAAAAACATGATGGCAAAGAAAAGAAAACAGAAAAAGATGACAACGACGATGATGATGATGATAACGGATCGTCTGTTGAAATCAAAAAGCGGAAAGAATACAAAAAGTCGAACGTAAGTACCAACTGGCTGATCCTCGATCTTGGTTTCTCCAATGTAAATGATCAAACCAATTATAGTGCGCCAGCCACACAAGCATTCTTTCCAAGTGGCACAAAAGATCAGCTTGATCTCCGTAATGGCCGCTCCATCAATGTCAACGTATGGTTCTTTATGCAACGGGTAAATATTATTAAACACGTTGTGAACCTGAAATATGGTTTGGGTGTTGAGATGAACAACTACAGTTTCGAAAAAAGTGTACGGTACAATACCGAACCAACAACAAATATTACCATCGATAATATCAAGTACAGAAAAAATAAACTCGCAGCCGATTATTTAACTGTTCCGGTGATGCTCGATTTCAACTTCGCTCCTAAACGTAAAAAAGGCTATGGCTTCAGTGCAGGTGTAAGTGCAGGGTACCTGTATGCAGCCCGCCAGAAAATGAAGAGCGAACAAAATGGTAAGGAAAAAGTTAGAAGCGATTTCAACCTGGAACCATGGAAGCTCTCTGCTATTGGCGAAGTAAACCTTGGTGTGATGCGCTTATACGGAAGCTATGCACTCAATAACTTGCATAAAAACGGATTGGAACAAACCCCATATAACATTGGTATAAGATTCAGCAGCTGGTAATACAGCTCACGCTGTATTCTCTGGCTTAACCGCTCCACTTTTGTGGAGCGGTTTTTTTGTGTGGTTCACCCGCTTTGAATAAACACTTCTATAACTCGGGAATTTCTTTACTTTGTCGAAACTTAAAAACAGACTATGAGTTATAAAGTAATTGATATTGAAGGCATCGGCAGCAACTACGCAAAACGCCTGGAAGCAATGGCCATTTTTACAACCGACGATTTGTTGATACAAGGTGGTACAAAAAAAGGACGGGTTGCGATTCATGAAGTAACAGAGATTCCAGAAAACCTGGTGCTTACCTGGGTAAACCATGCTGATCTGCACCGCATCAACGGTGTAGCCGGACAAACTGCCGAGTTGCTGGAAGCTGCAGGTGTTGATACGGTGAAAGAATTAGCAACACGCAATGCCGACAACCTACATGCAAAAATGCTGGAGACCAATGAGAAATTTGGTTTAAGCGGAAAAGTCCCGTCAGCAGAAAAATTAGCAGCCATGATTGCGGAGGCAAAAACACTGGAACAAAAAGTATTTCACTAAGCATTGTTACGAATTATTCTCAAAGCCGCCTTGTAAAAAAGGCGGCTTTATTGTGTGAACCATCAAAAGGTTATTCACCACTTTTCCATCAAGGTAATGTTAATTAAATTCAACAAAATAATATAGCACAATTATTGTCCGTTACTTCTCTGTGATGAAAACAACGTGTAAATGAAGAACCGATCAACCCCACTTATTTTTTGTTGTGTGCTGATGCTGATGCTATCCGGGTTTAGTTTTTTCAGTCGGAGTAAAACAGCTCTTCATAAACCAGCTGAAAAAAAATCAGCTTACTATAAAGTTGTGATCGATAAAAGCAACTATGAATTAAAAGTATATGATGAAGAAGGATGGCTGTTTAGCTATCCGGTAGTTTTTGGCACCAGCGAGAAAACAGATAAGATGATGGAAGGCGATCGTAGAACACCCGAAGGAAACTACAAAATCATTGCTAAAAAAATACATGCGGAGTGGGGACACTTTTTACTGCTCGATTATCCTACACAAAGCGATATTGAAAAATTCAAGGCACGGAAATCACAAGGCATTATTCCTTCATACGCTAAACCGGGCGGCGGCATCGGCATCCATGCAACACGCCGTAACGAAGATCGTTTCATTGATTACTATTACAACTGGACGTTGGGTTGCATTTCTACCAAACGGGAATACGCCAAAGAACTCTACGATCTTCTTCCTGTAGGAACAGAAGTAACCATCTTACATTAAAATACCGTCATAAGGGTATACCATTCACAAGCAGGAAGTGTTTTATTTGGTTTCAAATTCCACACATGAAACCAATAAAAGTTCTGTTATTCCTTTTTATGTGCAGCGGTCTTGTATCGCAGGCACAAAAACTTTCCAAAGAAGGTACCCACGAAATTTCAAAAAAAGCAAACAAAGGTTATTTGTACGAACCTACAGTAGATGAAGCAAAGAACGAGGTAACCATGACCTATGTTACCAAAGCAACTGGCCGTAAAGCGAAATTTGAAACGTACAAATTTGATCTTGATTTCAACTTTAAGGGAATGGAAGAAAGCGAAGTTCCATTAGAGAAAATCAAAGGTTTTAAAGCAGATAAAGGCGAAGAATACACTGTTGAAGCTGTAACGGTTGAGCCCAACCTATTGGGTACGCTGATCCTGAAAAGCAAAACCTACAAACGTAAATGGAACTGGTTTTGGGGTGGCTATGATACGAAAGTGAGTTTCGGAGAAAAAATAAAACCGAAAAGTGACGATGGCGGAAAGTTTCAATACATCGCTCATTCGGAACAACAGGAAAGTGGTAACATTTTAATTTTTGCCGGCGATAAAGGAACAGGGCTCGGTAATGCATTAAAGATGACCACTGAAATTCACATTTTGCGTTTTGATCATGACTTGAATAAGATAAGCGACAATTTGTTGAAGTTTGATTATCCACAAACAGTTGTAGCTGTTAATACGGATGATCAGGATGATGATAATGATACAGACAGTGATGTATTGCTTCTGTTTGCACCAATGGGCGGGAAGGCCTATAAAAAATCTGCAGATCCTGTTGCAACGAACTACACATTTGTGCGTGTGGGAAAAGATGGCACTGTTAAAGAACGAATCAGTGTACCGTCAAAAGCAGGCATATTCAACGGCAATATGTTTGTAACAATTGGTGCTGATGTGCTGATCATGGGAGCCACAGGAGAAAAGACAGATGATTATTACGATGAAAAATTTGCAGCACCTGTAAACATGCGTGATGATGAAGTTGAAAAATTTAAAGCTAAAGGCTTTCAGGTTGTAAAAATTTCAAACGGTAAAACAGCATTTGTAAGCAACAATACGCTGGAAGATTTCGATAAAAAATCACAATCACCCCCCTCACAAAAAAAGAACCCTGAATATACCGGTCGAAAATTCAAAGTAGCAGATATTAAACTCTTAAGCAACGGTGATATTTTATTAGCCGGTCAGAAATATACAAAAGCAAAAGGTGGCGGACACGTGGTGAAGTTTGGCAATCTTGGTTCCGTTGGCGGTGGAGGTGGGGGTGCCGAATATGAAGATATTATCATGATGCATTTTGGAGGAACCGGCGTATTAAAAGCTTCCTATGGCGTACGAAGAGAAGAGAATGACAAGGAAGCAAAATCATCGCCCAACAATCAATTGATAATGGAAAGCAGCGATGGAAAAACCGTTTACTGGACCATTATGGAAATGAAAGGCTGGAGACAGGAAAAAGAGCTGGGTGAAAGCAAGTATAAATTTCTGATGTATCCCAATGTAACCAAAATAGATGTTGCTAATGCTAAGATTGGCGACTTTGTACAAATGGGCCAAGGCAAGTCTGACTATTACGTTAACAATAAATATCCATCATTACCGATTGGCAAAGGACAGATCGTTTTCCTGGGAGAGAATAAAAGTGGGAAAACATTATGGTTTGCAAAAATGCCATTGGAATAAATCATCAACTACTTAAGAAACTTACATGTATCGATACCCAAAATCCACATGTAAGAAAGAGCCCCGATCGTAGGTGTCGGGGCTTCTTTTTTTATAACTTTCCGTTCTTAATTTCTTCAACAACACCCGGGTCGAGCAGCGTTGATATATCACCAAGATTTGAAATTTCACCTTCGGCAATTTTTCGAAGTATACGTCGCATGATCTTGCCGCTTCTTGTTTTGGGCAATCCGGTTACGAACTGAATTTTATCGGGCTTGGCAATAGGGCCAATGATGCGTGTAACTGTTTGCAGAATATCTTTTCGTGTAAGATCTTCATCGCCATGCATATGTCCGTACACAACGTACGCATACACAGCTTGTCCTTTTACATCATGCGGATAACCGACCACTGCACTCTCCACAACACCGGCATGCATGTTCAATGCGTTTTCAATTTCAGCAGTGCCTAAACGATGGCCGCTTACATTCAACACATCATCTACTCTTCCGGTAATACGATAAAATCCATTCTCATCTTTCAACGCACCATCGCCCGTGAAATATAAATTTTCATACGTTGCAAAATAATTGGTGCGGCAACGTTCATGATCACCATACGTTGTACGAAGTATGGCAGGCCAAGGCGCTTTGATACAAAGATTGCCTTTCAAATGACCATGCTCATCTTTCTCTGTTACTTCCTTTCCATTTTCATCAACTAAAATTGGTTGCACACCCGGCATCGGCAATGTTGCCCAGCTTGGTTTTGCCGGTGTAACACCTGCCATGTTTGAAATTAAACATCCACCTGTTTCTGTTTGCCACCATGTATCAACAATCGGGCATTTTCCCTTACCAATATGCTCATCATACCAATGCCATGCTTCTTCGTTGATTGGTTCACCAACTGTTCCTAATATTTTTAATGATGAAAGATCTTTTCCTTTTAATGGATCTAAACCAAAACCCATTAAGCTGCGGATGGCTGTTGGTGCCGTGTAAAGAATATTTACTTTATGCTTGTCAACAATATCCCAAAAACGTCCGGCATCAGGAAAGGTAGGAATACCTTCAAACATCAATGAA
>CAWHOR010000090.1:0-8417 GCA_963830845.1 uncultured Bacteroidota bacterium
AACGGTGCGCACTGCACCACAATCGTCGGGTAGCGTGCTCGAGAGCGCGGCCGTCACAGCGCCCGCCCCAGAGGCAGCAGCGCCAGTAGTGCCAGCCTCCGGAGCGGCACAAATTCCTTCAAAATAAAACCTTTTGAAATGGTCAGGATGGGGCAACTTCCGGCCTGTTTCAGGGTAAACTTACGCGTTGTACTGAGTAGCAAAAAGCGCAAGCTGCGTGACGTATTCTGGACATAAAAGCAAGCCGCCGTCGTGGTGAAATTGGTAGACACGCTATCTTGAGGGGGTAGTGGCGAAAGCTGTGCGAGTTCGAGTCTCGCCGACGGCACCAAATATGTAGGCTTGACGTAGATCAATACGACAGGCCGCAACACGATCACCGGTGCTGTTTCCAACAACGTATTTGCTTCCAAGGCTTCGGTTGTAAATACAGCCCGGCCTTTTTCTTCTGTTTCAGCTATCAATAAACAAGGTAAACGCATGATGAAGTTTTTAAAGGAGAAGTTCTCTTTCAGTCAAAGAAACTAACTTTAGCCAAATTGCAGAAATCAAGCATCTGATCTTACAAAAAACAGTTGAATTATGAGTCTTGAACTGGAACAGGAAGTATCATTAAAGGAGCAGTTTGAAGCGCTGATGGTACGTGAAGACAAATTGGAAATCCAGGAGTTCCTCAATAACCAGAACATTAGCGATGTGGCCGAACTGGTGTATGAATTTCCCGATTATGAAAGCCAGATGCTGGCCAATATGAGTGTACACCGGGCGGTGAGTGTGTTTAAAATTCTTGATCTGCCAACTCAAAAGCAAATCATTAAAGAACTGCCGCCTTTCAAAACTGCCGAACTACTCAATGAACTTCCTGCGGATGACCGTACATCGTTTCTGGAAGAATTACCGAGCAGTGTAGTACGTGAGCTCATCAAATTACTGAACCCGGAAGAACGAAAGATCACACTGTCGTTGTTGGGTTATCCTGAAAACAGTATGGGTCGTTTGATGACGCCGGATTATGTGTACATCTACCCGTATAATACTGTGGCCGAAGTTTTCGATACCATTCGCAAATATGGAAAAGACAGTGAAACCATCAACGTACTTTACATCATCAACGAAAAAGGTGAATTGATCGATGATATCCGTATTCGTGATATTATTCTTGCTGCACCTGATAAACGGGTGGAAGAATTAATTGACGGACGTTTTATAGCACTCAATGTATTTGATGATCAGGAAACTGCTAATGAAGCGTTTAAAATGAATAACCGGGATGCATTGCCTGTTGTAAGTAATACCAATAAACTATTGGGAATTGTTACCATCGATGACGTATTGTGGGTAGCCAACGAAGAGTTTAGTGAAGACATGCAGAAAATGGGTGGTACTGCTGCATTGGATGAACCCTATATTGAGATCCCGATCTTTAAATTATTTCAGAAGCGGGTGATTTGGCTGATTGTATTATTTTTCGGTGAGTTACTGACTATTTGGGCAATGCAGGGCTACGAAGATGATATTGCGAAAGTGGTGATACTCGCTACGTTTATTCCACTGATTATTTCCAGTGGAGGGAACAGTGGTTCGCAAGCGGCGACCCTTATTATTCAGGCGTTGGCGCTTGGTGAAATCAGCATTGCAGATTGGTGGCGAATTTTGCGTCGTGAGCTAATCTCAGGAATGTTATTAGGAACCTCACTTTGTTTGATTGCCTTCTCGGTTATTTTTATCTGGAGCTCCTTCAGTACCACTTTTGGCGATCAATCAATACGTATAGGCTTAACGGTTGGTTGTTCGTTGATCGGTATTGTGCTGTGGGGCACTTTAATGGGCTCAATGTTACCGTTGCTATTGAAAAAATTTGGTGCCGATCCGGCCACGTCATCAACCCCCTTTGTAGCAACGTTGGTAGATGTTACCGGACTATTGATTTATTTTTCAATGGCATATCTGTTTTTGAATGGTGTGCTGTTGTAAAAACTGAACTTGCTTAAATAACTGGTTATGGATAAAAAAGATTTCGAACATTTGTCTGCTATCGAGAACGAACACCTTATTAAACTTCAAAACATTGTAAAACAAACAATAAAAGATGAAGAACTTATCATCGATAATCTGCTGCATCCGCCCGAAGAAAATTTAACAAGAGGTCAAAGCTTATCGGATAAAATTGCACGGTTTGGCGGCAGCTGGATGTTCATCATTCTGTTTTTTATTGTACTGTTTAGTTGGATCGTGCTCAACAGTTTGTTGCCGGCCGGCGAAACGTTCGACCCCTATCCTTTTATTCTGATGAATCTTGTTTTATCCTGTATTGCAGCCCTTCAGGCTCCCATTATTATGATGAGCCAGAACCGCCAGGAAGAAAAAGACCGGCAGCGGGCCCAAAACGATTACCTCATCAACCTCAAAGCTGAGCTGGAGATACGCAGCCTTCACCAAAAATTCGATCTGGTGATTGAAGACCAGTTAAAAACATTGTATGAAATTCAGCAGCAGCAGTTAGATCTGTTGAAGCAGCTCCACGCTGAAATCAAAAAACAGGAATAATCGCTTGTTTGTCCGTTCATCTAAAATAAACTCATCACCATGCATTTTGCTTATTTTTGACCGATGGAAGTAAACCATGCCTTAATTGATAAACTCAGTTTGCTGGCCCGCCTTGAAATTAAGCCGGATGAAAAAGATAAGCTGCGGGATGATCTGCAACAGATGATCGGTTTTATAGAAAAGCTGCAGGAACTGGACACAACAGGCATTGAACCGCTCATGCATTTAACGGAAGAAATAAATGTACTCCGGGCCGATGAAGTAAAAGGTTCTGTTACCAGAGAAGAAGCCTTGCAAAATGCACAACTCAAAACCGACAGCTTCTTTATGGTACCAAAAGTGATCAAAAAATAATTCTATATTCACCATTATGCAATCTGTTATTCACCTCGAACAGCTCCGCAAAAGCTATTATCTCGGCAAGCAGGAATTACCGGTACTAAAAGGCATAGACCTTGATATTCAAAAAAATGAATTTGTTGCACTGATGGGTCCATCCGGATCTGGCAAAAGTACTTTGATGAATATCCTCGGGTGTTTAGATACATTGAGCGAAGGAAAATATGTTTTGAACGGCAATGATGTAAGCACGATGAATGACAATTCGCTGGCTGAAATACGTAATCAGGAAATCGGGTTCGTGTTCCAGCAGTTTAATCTGTTGCCTCGTTTATCAGCACTGGAAAATGTAGCATTGCCGTTGATCTACGCAGGCGTGTCAAAAAAAGAACGTACCGAACGTGCATTGGAAATGCTGGAGAAAGTAAATCTCGCCGACCGATCGCACCACAAACCAAATGAATTAAGTGGTGGACAAATTCAACGTGTGGCCATAGCCCGTGCATTGGTCAATAATCCTTCCATTATTCTCGCCGATGAACCAACGGGAAATCTTGATTCCAAAACATCCGTTGAAATTATGGGACTTATCACAGATATTCACAAGCTTGGAAATACCGTGGTATTGGTAACACACGAAGAAGATATTGCCCATTATGCAAAACGTGTAGTGCGTTTGCGTGACGGACTGGTTGAAACGGATATGTTGCAGGAACAACTGGTTGCCCGGTAAGTATACTTTTCTGAAATGATAATGTGGAGAGTTTTTGACTCTCCTTTTTTATTTGCAACCTTTTGGAGTCTACTTTTGTTAACAGCAGAATTGAAATAACAATATGGCATCAAAAATATATACCAAAACAGGTGACCTTGGCAAAACAAGTTTAATCGGCGGTACCAAAGTGCCCAAAAGCCATATCCGTATTGAAACCTATGGCACAGTTGATGAATTGAATTCGTACATTGGCCTTGTAACAGATCATGTAAGCGACATTCATACAAAAGCTGTTTTGAAGGAAATACAGGATCGTTTGTTTACCATCGGTTCATCGCTTGCATGTGATCCGGAAAAAGAACCGAAGATGAAAATTCCTGATCTCAAAGAAAAAGATGTGGCGTTACTTGAAAAGGAAATGGACAAAATGAATGATGCCATTCCGCCAATGAAATTCTTTGTATTACCCGGCGGACATGTTTCTGTAAGTACCATGCACGTGGCCCGTTGTGTATGTCGCCGGTGCGAACGTTTATGCGTACACATGCAACAGGAAGAAATGTTTGTTGAACCACTCGTGATCAAATACATCAACCGACTCAGCGATTATTTATTTGTACTTGCCCGCTATACAGGTCATCAATTGGGTGTGGAAGAAATTCCCTGGAAGCCGAGAGTTTAACAATATGCAAATTAGCTGATTTGATAATTTGCTAATAATTGAATACCTCATTAAAGTGTTTTCTTATTAGCACATCAGCATATTATCAAATTAGCTAATTATTCTCCCATCTTTCATATGCACCGTTCTGTCGCATTGAGCAGCTAACTCTTCATTATGCGTTACAATCAAAAAGGTTTGATTGAATTGCTTGCGCAGATCAAAGAACAGTTGATGCAACTCACGGGCATGGGTACTGTCTAAGTTACCGGTTGGCTCATCGGCCATAATAATAGCGGGGTTGTTGATTAAGGCACGTGCTACGGCCACCCGTTGCTGTTCACCGCCCGAAAGTTCGGAGGGTTTGTTTTCCATGCGGCTTTCAAGCCCCAGCATTTTCAACAATTCTTTTGCCCGCTCCTCCACTTCTTTCTTTTTCCGGTTGCCCAGCCATCCGGGAATACAAACATTTTCCAATGCTGTAAACTCCGGTAATAAATGATGAAACTGGAACACAAAGCCAATATGTTTGTTCCGGAAGGCTGCCAGTTGATTTCCTTTCAATTGATTCATCTGCACATTATTCAGCCAAACCTGCCCCCCATCCGCCTCATCCAATGTGCCGAGGATGTGCAGCAAAGTGCTTTTGCCGGCGCCACTGCTGCCAACAAGGCTCACAATTTCGCCTTTTTCAATCTGCAAATCCACGCCCTTCAACACTTCCAGGCTGCCGTATCGTTTGGTGATCTGTTTACAACTTAGCATAGTTTGTTCTCCGTTTTACAAACCTAAGGCATTGCATTTTGTTGCAGCAGCGCCAAAAGCTAAAAATCTGAAAAACAGTTTATTCACAGCCTTAACAAAGCAGATTTGGTTATTTCCGCAGGAAAGTTACTTTTGCGGAAAATTAAAGGGTTTTCCTTATGTTCTGGACACTTGAATTAGCCTCGTACCTCGAAGATGCTCCCTGGCCTGCTACCAAGGACGAACTGATCGATTATTCTATCCGCAGTGGTGCTCCCATTGAAGTAGTGGAGAATTTACAGGAGTTGGACGACGAGGGTGAAATTTATGAAAGCATTGATGACATCTGGCCGGATTACCCGAGTCAGGAAGATTTCTTTTTTAATGAAGATGAGTATTAAATAAGCTTTGAGCTACGAGCTTTTAGCTGTGAGTTAAATACATTGAACCCTGCCCTCAACGGCGGGGTTTCTTTTTGTCCTGAGCGGCAGTCGAAGGGCATTGTATTCGAATCGAGCGGAGTCGAGATACGAATTGTTCTAAAATCTTTTTTCAAACCGTTAATTCAATCCTGTTTTTCTCAGGATCAAGAATCACACTTTCATAATATCCATCGCCGGTGGTTCTCGGACCATCCAGCACTTCAAATCCATCAACACGACATTGTGCTGTCAATGCATCTACTTTTTCTTTACTGCCCAGCGATATAGCAAAATGAATCAACCCTGTAAACTGATCATACACATCATTGCTTGATGCAGGAACAGAAGGCATTTGCATTAACTCCAATCGTGGTCCACTATCAAATGAAAGAAAATACGATCGAAAATATTTTGTGTTGTTGAAGTATTGATCATTTGCAGTTGCATGAAAATACTTGCAGTAAAACGTTTTCATTGCTTCGATATCTTTCACCCATATTGCAATATGCTCAATATGCATGGTTACTTTTTAAACGAGATCTTAAAAAATAAAAGTACAAGTGATAATAAAAAGATGAACCCATTGCACAATACTACAGGCAGCAGCAATGGATCATTGAAAAAACCGTACACCAGCCAAACCAATGTACTGCTGGTTACAATCAGAATGGTATAGATACTGAGGTCGCCTACACTTTTGCTTCGCCATGCTTTGTACACTTGCGGCACAAAGGTGATACTGCTTAGAAACGATCCAAAAAGACCAACAACCTCTACCCAAAATGGAGTCATAAAATTTGCTTTAAATGTTAAAAAGTTGACAGGATAACCCATCAACTTTTTAACTGTAAATAGTTTATAAGAGATAATGAACGATCAGCACTTCGTACATCTTACACCGTACATCGTACTTCATACCTGGCTTACTTTTCCATCTGCTCAATCACTTCAGCCGTTACACCTGTAAAGCTAAAGCCACCATCATGGAAAAGATTTTGCATGGTTACCATGCGGGTAAGATCGCTGAACATTACAGCCACATAGTTTGCACAATCTTCACTGCTGGCATTTCCCAACGGACTCATTTTTTCTGCATAATTAATAAAGCCGTCAAATCCTTTTACTCCACTACCCGCCGTTGTTCGTGTTGGCGACTGTGAAACGGTGTTGACACGTACTTTCTTTTTTACTGCATAATGATAACCGAAGCTGCGTGTTACACTTTCCAACAATGATTTTGCATCCGCCATTTCATTATAATCAGGAAACACACGCTGTGCAGCGATGTATGTAAGTGCAACAACACTACCCCATTCATTGATCGCATCCAGATCCCAGGCGGTGCGTAATACACGGTGCAAACTCATGGCAGAAATATCCAGTGTTTTGGCGTTCCAGTCATAATTCAGGTCTGTATAATGTTTCCCTTTGCGAACGTTAATACTCATCCCAATGGAATGGAGCACAAAGTCAACCTTGCCACCAAAATGCTCCATTGATTTCTCAAACAGATTTTTCAGATCATCCATATTGGTTACATCTGCACCAATTACAGGCGCATTGCCACAGGCTTCCGCCAGTTTATTAATCTCGCCCATACGCAACGCAACGGGTGCATTGGTCAACACGATCTGCGCTCCTTCTTCATAGCATTTCAAAGCCGTTTTCCAGGCAATTGATTTTTCATCTAATGCACCGAAGATGATGCCCTTTTTTCCTTTCAGTAATTGATGACTCATATCGTTGATTTGTGTCAAAAGTAAGGAAGATGAGGGAAATGACATCAGCCGTAAAGATTAGCAGTAAACACAGGATGAGGCAAAAGGAAAGTTCGATATTTTTACAACCAATCATAAACTCAGAACAAACGTGAACCGGCAACTGGCAGAACAAACCCGATCGACCTTTCTTCAACGCTTTTCAAAAGAACCAGCTCTCTATTTTTCACCCGGTCGCATTAATTTGTTGGGCGAACATGTGGATTACAATGATGGTTTTGTATTGCCTGCTGCAATTGACAAAGGCGTGTACTATGCCATTGCTGCAAACGGAACAATGGATTGTAATTTTTTCAGCATTGATTTTAACGAAGCATACAGCACCCCACTATCATCATTAACCGCAGCAGGCGAATGGAAAAATTATGTTTTGAGTGTGGTGAACCAGTTTGTAAAAGCAGGTGTAGCAATTCGTGGATTTGATTGTGTGTTGGCAGGTGATATTCCTCGTGGCTCAGGCATCTCTTCATCAGCAGCCGTAGAAGGTGGATTGGCATTTGCGTTAAATGAATTGTTTGATGCCGGTTACAACCGAAAAGAACTGGCCTTACTTTGTCAACGTGCTGAACATGATTTCCCCAATGTAAAATGCGGCATCATGGATCAGTTTGCCAATATGCATGGAAAAAAAGATTCGGTGATATTACTCGATTGTCAATCGCTGGAACATCAACATTTCCCGTTGCAACTCGATGGCTATTCAATTGTACTCATCAATACAAAAGTGCATCATTCACTTGCCTCATCTGCGTACAACCGTCGCCGGCAGGAATGTGAAGAAGGTTTGCTACTGATGCGCAGCGATAGCCCGGTACGTTCGTTTCGTGATGTAACAAAGTGGGAAGATCTGATTGCGTATGAACCATCCATGGGCGAAGAAGTTTTCAATCGTTGTTTGTTTGTGGTGCAGGAAATTGCACGTACGCAGCAAGCGGCAAAGCTTTTGCAGCAACATGATCTGAAAGGCTTTGGCAAACTGATGTTTCAAACACACGAAGGCTTGAGCAACTTGTACCAAGTAAGTTGTACCGAACTTGATTTTTTGGTTGAGTTGGCGAAAGCCAACAGCAATGTATTAGGTGCAAGAATGATGGGTGGAGGTTTTGGCGGATGTACCATCAATATCATAGCGAATAATACAGTGCAACCGTTTATTGACGAAGCGCTTGTTGCGTACAAGGAAAAATTCGGAATTGATGCAGAAGCTTACA
>CAWHOR010000091.1:0-21996 GCA_963830845.1 uncultured Bacteroidota bacterium
AAAGTAGTGCTGCATAAAGCCATTTTTTCTCTATGCTCAGATGTGTTGTTGCACGGATGACCTTCCAGGCAACTGCCACAAACCAAAATGAAACAAGAATTGATAAGGTAGAGAAGGCAATAGAAACAGGAGCGTAGCCCATAAACGGAAAGCTCAGCAACATACCATAGCTGCTTACCTGCTGCAACTGCAGTATGGGGTTGAACTGTTGTTGCTGTTGCGTTGTTGGCTTTAGTACTGTTATGATAGAAACAAATAATGCCAGTGTTACCCATCCTGCAAATGCAAAATGAGAATGGGCGTGCAGCAGATGCTTATGATCTACCATCGGTAGTGGATAAAGAATTTTATAACGAAGCAATACACCTGCCAGTGCAAGGACTACAAAATTAAACAAGGCCCATCTCGACCATTTTTGCGTAAAGCTCATGCGGAAAGAAGTTTGTCAAAAGAATTAAGAATAGGTAAAGGGTTTTATGATTTCAATCATATTAGCAAAACACTTTGCCTCTTTCAATTTTCAATTCGCCTTTTTTCTGCAATTCACGAATGGAGCGGATCACTGTTTCAACCCGCAGCCCGGTCATATCGGCAATCTGTTGCCGTGTAAGTTCTACTTTCAGCAACCCATCTTCAAGAAGGATTCTGTTCTTCTTATATTCCTGCAGTAACGTGCTTACACGATGCAGCGGACCGTATGAAGAAATTTCTTTGGATATAAGCGATTTAAAACGAAGGCGTTTTGCCAGCAGTTTGGTAAAGCAATAATGCAATTCAAAATTTTCTTTCAATAGCTGAATAAAATTCTCCTTACGTAAACGTATTACAACCGATGCTTCATCAGCTTCAGCACTTGCTGGGTATGTACCACTATCAAATAACGGAGGTTCGCCAAAACTTTCACCTGTTTCAAAAAATCCCTGGATAAACTCTTTGCCTTCATGGTTGCAATTACACATTTTAATTTTTCCTTTTACTATCTGGTAATAAAAATGAGCACTGTCACCTTCGCAAAAAAGTACTTGCCCCTTCTGCAGTTCGTGAAAGGTAGCTCCCCAGGCAAGGAGAAGGTCAACATCTATAATACAGGTATCAGTTACTTGCATGATGCTGCAAATTACTATCCATTTCCTGCCTTGCTCTTGATGAGGAACAAGAAATAAACTGACCATTGTCAGTTATTTTGGCTGCGGTTATTCCATTTTTTGCATCTCACTCATGGAAGCGGTAAAGTCAGTAACAGAAAAACCCTTTTATGACTTCAATCATAAAGTGCTCTTTATTCTCATAGTAATCTTGTGTTGTCTATTAAAAAATAAATTATTCAGTATGAAAAAAGTTCTTATTCTGCTAAGCTTCATTGGTTTCGTCTACGCATGTGGCAACCAATCATCAACCGAAAGTACTGGTAGCGATGCATCTACCACAACAAAAACCGAAAGTGGTAATCCATCTTACGATCCTGATCGTGGTGCCGGTAAATTCACCAATGTAGATGTGAAGCCTGAACTGGATAAAGTGATGGCCGAAGCTGGTTTGAAGGTGTATGATGTGAAATGCGGCAGTTGCCATAAACTCACAGACGAGAAATTGGTTGGCCCAGGTTGGAAAGCTGTAACTACACGCCACAGGCCGGAATGGATTATGAATTTTGTGACCAATGTGGATGAGATGCTGGATAAAGATCCAAAGGCGATGGCACAGTTAGAGCTTTGTCTTGTACGCATGCCCAACCAAAATTTGAGTGATGACGAAGCACGCCATGTGTATGAATTCATGCGCCAAAATGATGGTGTGAAGTAATTGATCCTTTCCTGCGAAAAACTTAGAGATAAAATTTAACCCTTAATACAACATATATGAACAAGGCAAAAATGATAATTGCATTGCTGGTAACGATTGCCGCTTTACAATTCACATCCTGTAAACCAAAAGGCGCCTCGAACGCTGTTGCCGGTGGCAATGCTGAAAAGGCATATGTAGCACCTGGTAAGTATGATGAATTTTACAATTTCGTTTCCGGTGGTTTCAGCGGACAAATGAGTGTGTACGGTTTACCCAGCGGACGTTTGTTCCGTGTAATTCCGGTATTTTCTGTTGATCCTGAAAAAGGATATGGGTTTAGCGAAGAATCAAAACCAATGTTGATGACATCCCATGGTTTTGTACCATGGGATGATCTTCACCACATTTCTTTTTCGCAAACAAATGGCGAAATTGATGGACGTTGGACTTTTGGCAATGGTAACAATACACCACGTGTTGCAAGGATCGATAACAAAACATTCCGCACAGCAGAGATCATTGAAATACCAAACAGTGCAGGTAATCACTCATCTCCTTTTATTACTGAAAATTCAGAGTATGTCGTTGCAGGTACACGTTTCAGTGTTCCCATTGGTGATAATACTGATGTACCTATTTCATCTTACAAACAAAATTTTAAAGGTGTTATCAGTTTTATCAGCATTGGGAAAGAACATGGTGAAATGGATATTGCTTTTCAATTATTATTACCTGGTGTAAATTTTGATCTGAGTCATGCAGGTAAAGGGCCAAGCCATGGATGGTTCTTCTTCAGTTGTTATAACAGTGAACAAGCCAATACATTGCTGGAAGTAAATGCATCACAACGTGATAAAGATTTTATTATGGCAGTAAACTGGAAAAAAGCAGAAGAATATCTGAAAGCCGGTAAAGGGTGTAAAAAAACAAGTGCGTTATGCGCATAATACATGGGATGAAAAAACACATACAGCCAAGCATGAGATAAGAACAGAAGTAACCGTACTTGATCCTGCTATTTTGAAAGATATCTGCTACTTTATTCCTTGTCCAAAATCACCACATGGTTGTGATGTAGATCCAACAGGTGAATACATTGTAGGTAGTGGTAAACTGGCGGCTTTAATTCCTGTGTTCTCTTTCACAAAAATTCAAAAAGCAATTGCTGATAAAACATATGATGGTGAATATGATGGCATTCCTGTAATTAAATACGAAGCTGCTTTACATGGTGAAGTAAAAAAACCAGGTCTCGGACCATTGCATACAGAATTTGATGATAAAGGTAATGCATACACTTCATTCTTTGTAAGTAGTGAAATTGTAAAATGGAATGTAAAAAGTCTGGAAGTGCTTGACCGTGTACCTACTTATTATTCAATTGGTCACCTTTCAATTCCTGGTGGCGATACAAGAAAACCATGGGGTAAATATGTTGTTGCGTATAACAAAATCACAAAAGATCGTTACCTGCCAACCGGACCTGAGTTAACACAAAGTGCACAGATATTTGATATCAGTGGTGATAAAATGCAATTGATCCTCGATTTTCCAACAATTGGTGAACCACACTATGCAGGTTCAATGCCTGCCTCATTGATCAAAGACAAGAGTGTGAAAATTTATAAGATCGAAGAAAACAAACATCCATATGTAGCGAAAGGTGAAAAAGAATCGAAAGTAGTACGTGAAGGAAATAAAGTACATGTGTATATGACATCGATCCGTTCACATTTTGCACCTGATAATATTGAAGGTGTTAAGTTAGGCGATGAAGTTTATTTCCATGTTACCAATCTTGAACAGGATTGGGATGTGCCACATGGTTTTGCTATTAAAGGTGCACTCAATGCAGAGTTGCTGATTATGCCGGGAGAAACACAAACATTAAAATGGGTTCCTGAAAAAACAGGTGTATATCCATTCTATTGTACCGATTTCTGTAGTGCATTGCACCAGGAAATGCAAGGTTACCTGCGTGTATCACCAGCAGGAAGTAATGTGCCGCTTACATTCAGTTTAGGTAAGCAGGGTGCTGACGCAGCTGAAACGCCTGCTAGTAAATAAAGTGGAGGATAATTATCATATACGGACCTGTTATCCAAAACGGGAAAGCAGGTCCGTATTTTTTTCGATCAAAAGAACAAACCAATGAACAAGCCATTATCGCCAATCGCACGGATGTTATCGTTGATCTGCGGTATCATTTTAATTGTTGTCATTTTTGTACCGATGTGGCGCATTGATCTTACAGCGCCGCAATATCCGGAGGGATTGGTATTGAAGATCCATGCCAATAAACTGTCGGGTGATGTGGATGTGATCAATGGATTGAATCATTACATTGGCATGCGCAAATTGGTGGAGTCTGATTTTATTGAGTTTACGATTCTCCCTTATCTCATTGGATTTTTTGCGTTGATGGGTATCATTACTTATTTCGTCAACCGTTGTTGGATGTTGTACACATTCAGCGTGCTGTATATTCTGTTTGGCATTATTGCCATGTATGATTTTTACAGATGGGAATATGATTACGGGCACAACCTTGATCCAACAGCAGCGATCATCGTACCGGGTATGGCTTACCAACCACCGTTAATAGGATTTAAACAGTTATT
Organism: uncultured Bacteroidota bacterium; assembly: GCA_963830845.1. Classification (GTDB taxonomy): domain Bacteria; phylum Bacteroidota; class Bacteroidia; order Chitinophagales; family Chitinophagaceae; genus Lacibacter. Next base: position 4,407 of record CAWHOR010000091.1, read on the forward strand.
GAATTTTGGGGCATACTCTTTTCCTGATGTGGGTGGTTATATTTTTATCGGCGTAGGATTGATTTTGGTGATCTTATTTATCAAAGAGTGGCGAACAAAACCAAAACTTACAGCAGCAGTAGCTTTATTCGTGCTGATCGTTGGGTTACAAAGTTGTTCGTCGGGTCCACAGCCGATCAGTTTTGGAAAAGATGCCTGTCATTTTTGTAAGATGGTTATCAGTGATCAGCGTTTTGGTGCGGAACTGATTACGGATAAACACAAGGTCTACAAGTTTGATGATACACATTGTATCATATCATTTTTAAAATCAGGCGAATGTATCGAAAGTAGCCATAGCCGATATCTACCTGATCGATTATTCACAACAGGGACAGTTTGTAAAAGCAACCGATAGTTTTTTATGGCGAAGCGATGCATTGCGTAGCCCAATGGGTGGAAATGTTGCTGCCTTTACCGCAGAAGATAGTCTGCTGAAATTTAAACAGGAACTCAACGGAACTGCCATAAGCTGGAATGAGTTGATTCAATAATGAAAACTTTTGTTACCATATTATTTTTATTTGCTGTGCTCGCAGCAAATGCAACAACCTTGCATGTTGGTCCGTCAAAAACGTATAGAATCATCAAGCAGGCAATCGGCAAAGCAACCGATGGTGATACGATTTTGATCTATGCAGGTGTTTACAAAGAAGGGCAAATCATCATTGAAAAAAAACTCGTGATACGTGGCATTGACTACCCGGTGCTCGATGGCGAACGTAAATACGAGATCATCACGATACGGAAGAATGGAGTAGTGGTTGAAGGATTGTTATTGAGAAATGCAGGCCGCAGCAGTTATAATGATATTGCAGCATTGCGGATCGCAGACAGCAGAAATGTAATTGTACGGAACAATCAAATTGAAAATAGCTTTTTCGGTATTTATTCACAACATGCAACAGCTGGTACTATCATCGGAAATAAACTTCGTTCCGATGCGAAAGATGAAATTTCTTCCGGTAACGGTATTCATTGCTGGAAAAGCGACAGCATGTTGATTGTTGGTAACAGCATCACCGGTCATAGAGACGGGATCTATTTTGAGTTTGTAACCAATTCGCAGATCAAGCAAAATCTCAGCACACAGAATGTGCGGTATGGATTGCATTTTATGTTCTCCAATACCAATACTTATCTCTCCAACACATTTAAAGATAACGGTGCAGGCGTAGCGGTGATGTATTCAAAAGGCATCAGCATGTACAACAATACATTTTCTGATAACTGGGGCACTGCTGCTTATGGTATTTTGATGAAAGATATTACCGACAGTCAGGTCCAGGGCAATCAATTTCTGCGGAATACAGTTGCGGTGATGATGGAAGGAAGTAATCGTATTCAACTTGTGAAAAATACTTTTGAGCAGAATGGGTGGGCCTTGAAGATACAGGCAAGCTGTATGGAAAATAATATTGCACAAAATAATTTTAAGGCTAATTCTTTTGATGTTGCCACCAATGGCGAATTGATGTTGAATAAATTTCAGCGCAACTATTGGGATAAATATGAAGGCTACGATTTGAACCGAAACGGAATTGGTGATGTGCCATTCCGTCCGGTGAGTATGTATGCCATGATCAGTGAACGAAACAGTTCCAGCGTGATGCTTTATCGCAGTTTTATTGTAAGTCTGTTGGATAAAGCTGAACGGATGTTGCCCGTGTTAACACCGGTGGATTTAAAAGATGATGAACCCTCTATGAAACCAATCAAATTCTGAAGACATGATCATTGCCAATAACGTAACAAAAACATTCGGCAAATTAGAAGCACTCGATAATGTAAGTGTGAATTGCCTGCGTGGACAAACCATTGCATTGATTGGCCCGAATGGAAGTGGAAAAACGACACTCATTAAATCGATACTGGGAATGGTAGTACCCGATAGTGGTTTTATAACATTCGACCAGGATAATATTTTACATACATGGAATTACAGAGAACGGATAGGTTATATGCCGCAGATCGGTCGTTATCCGGAGAACATGAGTATTGCCCAGGTGTTTTCGATGATGCGGGATATCCGGAAAAATGTAACAACAACAGATGAAGAATTGATCGCAGCATTTGGACTGGCAGAATTGATGCAGAAGAAAATGCGAACCCTCAGCGGCGGTACACGCCAAAAAGTAAGTGCATCACTGGCGTTTTTATTTAACCCCGATGTATTGATCCTTGATGAACCTACAGCTGGGCTTGATCCGGTTGCTTCTGAAATATTGAAGCAGAAAATTATCAAAGAAAAGCAGAAGGGGAAACTAATCCTCATTACATCGCATGTGCTCAGTGAACTGGACGATGTGGTGAGTGAAATTATTTATATGCAGGAAGGGGAATTACAGTTTCACAAATCACTCCAGCAACTGCAGGAAGATACAGGTGAAACAAAACTGGCGAAAGCGATTGCTCATATCATGAAATAGTCATAAAAATCAGGAAGCTAATTTATGCCAGTAGCAATACTGATTTTTATGACTATACTAAGTGGCAATTAAGAAAATAAAAGTAACACTTGAAATAAAAAAGTATGCGTACTATTATAAAATATGTAGTGTTGGATCTCATTCGTAACCGGATCATCATGGCATACACTGTTTTTTTACTCGCCATGTCGCTTGGAATTTTTAATATGGATGAAAATTCTACCAAGGGCATCATGAGTTTAATGAACCTGGTGCTCATTTTTATTCCATTGGTGAGTATTATTTTTTCAACCATCTATGTGTACAATTCATCTGAGTTTATTGAATTGCTGGTAGCACAACCGTTGAAGCGAAAATCACTTTGGCTGAGTATTTATTCCGGACTTTCATTATCGATGTTGCTCGCTTTTCTGGTTGGCGTAGGTATTCCGGTAATGATTTATGATGGAACTTCGGCAGGACTTACACTTATCTTATCCGGTGTATTTCAAACGCTCATCTTTACAGGTATTGCATTATATGCGTCCGTGAGAACAAGAGATAAAGCAAAAGGAATTGGTGTATCTGTATTGCTTTGGTTTTTCTTTACATTGATCTATGATGCAGTGGTATTGTTATTGTTGTTTCAGTTCAGCGATTATCCATTGGAAAAACCAATGATCGCACTCAGCATGCTCAACCCGGTTGATCTGTCAAGGATATTATTATTGCTTAAGCTCGATATCTCCGCATTAATGGGCTATACCGGTGCTGTGTTCAGTGAGTTTTTTGGTGGCGGAATGGGAATGTTGCTGTCAGGCTTTGTGTTGCTGCTTTGGACGGTATTACCCGTGTGGGCATCACTACGTAAATTTCAATCAAAAGATCTTTAAAAATAATTTTTATGCATAACGGAAATATCAGTGATCATATTCAGTTTGAAAAAACAACAAAGGCTGCACTTTATAAAGATGAGCACTTGCATATATTGCTATTGAATCTACCGGAAGGCGAGGAGTTGAAACCACATGTATCAAAAACAGATGCATATTGCATTGTGCAGAAAGGTGAATGTGAATTTACACTACTTGGTGTGACGCACCGTTTAAAGAAAGGCGATCTGTTTTCGTTTAAGGCAAATGAACCACATTCGGTGAAGGCGTTAACGGATTTCAGCATGTTAATTATAAAATAAACAACGATGAGAAAGGATATTGAGGTACGTGACGATGTAATACTGTTGGTTAATACATTTTACGGTAAAGTGAAAACCGATGAAACCATTGGCTTCTTTTTTAATAAAGTAAAACAGGTTGATTGGGAAAAGCATTTACCATTGATGTATGATTTCTGGCAGAATATTATTTTTCATACGGGTGGCTACACAGGTAATCCGATGCGTATTCATATGGACCTGCATAAGCAAGCTCCGATGAAGAGAGAACATTTCGATCGATGGCTGCAGTTGTTTACAACAACAGTAGATGAATTATTTGAAGGCGAAAAAGCAGAACAAACAAAGCAACGGGCACTCTCAATTGCTACAGTAATGCAGATCAATATTGCACAGTTGCCACAACAGGAATCGATTTATTGATTGAATAATAATTATCATGAGAAAGGTATACATTGGATGCCTTTCTCATTATGATCGTCGGGGGTTATTGAGCAGGAGGAAGTAAAACAGCATCGGTTACATAAATAATTCCGTTCGATGCAGGAACAGTTGCAATGATGTTGGCGCCATTCACGGTCATCTTTCCATCTTTATTACCCAGCGTGATGTTTTGTCCGTTTGCCATGCCGTATTTCATCCCGTCACCCATCAAGGCATCTTTCAACACACCAACGTATACATGGTATTCGAGAATGTCACGAAGCTTGTCTTTGTTTTCCGGTTTCAGCAAATCATCCAATGTGCCTTTTGGCAACAAATCGAAAGCTGCGTTGGTAGGAGCAAACACGGTAAACGGTCCGGCGTTGCTCAGCACATCTACATATGAAGCCGCTTGTAATGCTGCAACCAATGTGGTATGATCTTTACTGCCAATGGCTACTTTCACCACATCTTTCTGCGAATCATCATCCTGCACCGCCGATTGGCCCGCAGCACTTACCGCAGCATCCGTTGTGCCGGCAGCTTGTTGTTCGGTTGTTGAATTGCAGGAAATAGTGAAGGAAAGAATCCCGGCAGCCAGGAATGAAACGTACTTCATATAGTTTTGATTTTTTTGTTAAACGAATCGTTTTAAAACCGGGTTGAAAGTAGAACTGTGTGCTTATTTTTTTTATGATTTAAATCATAACCGCAGAACATTTCTGTAATTTGCATTGTTACACAAATAAAAACTCATGGGCATCCTCCGCCAAATGGCCGAATATTTATATCTGAAAAAGCCAGATCCCAATCAACAGAAATCAGACTGGATGAAATACATGCACGGCATCAACCGTATATCCATTTTTGTATTTCTGTTTGCGATGCTGGTAATGTTGTTTCGCTGGGTGATTCTTCCGTTGTTTAAATAAACGGAAGGCAGCACGTAGTTTAGTGTTGTTGCAGAAAATCAACAATCGTTTTTGCTGCTTTTGCTGATGCATGTCCACCCGCCTGTAATTTCTCTTTCAATTGCTGATAGTTTTGTAATTGTTCTTCACGCTTTGAAGAACCGGGTAAAATACTTGTGAGTTCATTTCCAAGATTCAACACATTCATTTCATGTTGAATTAATTCTTTCACCACTTCCTGATCCATGATGAGGTTTACCAGTGAAATGTATTTGATATTCACCAGTCGTTTGGCGATCTGGTAACTGATCTCATTGCCTTTGTAACAAACCACTTCAGGCACAGCAAACAAAGCAGTTTCCAACGTAGCAGTACCCGATGTTACCAAAGCTGCGGTTGATTGTTGCAGCAAGGCATAGGTTTGATTGTTTACATACGATACATTGCTGAACGGTTGTAATAACTCATCATAAAAGGAAGCATCTAATCCCGGTGCTTTTGCCACAATGAATTGGTAATCGGTAAATGCTTTGCTTACTTCCAGCATCACCGGTAATTTTTTTAATATTTCCTGCTTGCGGCTGCCGGGTAATAACGCAATGATTTTTTTTGCTGTATCAATTTGTTTTCCGGGTTTTAGTGCTGCTGTTTCTTTTGTTGCCCGTTCCACTTCTTCGATCAATGGATGACCAACATATTGCACTTCCCAGTTCCATTTGTTTTTGTAGTATTCTTTTTCAAAGGGAAGAATCACCAGCATTTTATCAATGCATTGCTTCATCATCTTCACCCTGTTTTCTTTCCAGGCCCATACCTGTGGTGAAATGTAATAGATGACGTTGATGTTATTTTCTTTTGCCCATTTGGCAATACGTAGATTAAAACCCGGATAATCGATCAATACCAATACATCGGGCTTATGTGCTGCAATGTCTTCTTTACAAAATGAAAGATTTTGAAAAATGGTGCGGAGATTTTTAATGACTTCAACAAAACCCATAAAAGCAAGATCACGGTAGTGCTTTACCAATGTAGCACCGGCTGCCTGCATTTTTTCTCCACCCCAGCAACGGATGTTTGCTTGAGCATCGAGCTTATGTAATTCTTTAATCAAATTACTGCCGTGTAAATCGCCGCTTGCTTCTCCTGCTATAATGTAATAGTTCATATCGTCAATGGTTCATGGTCGATAGTCCATGGACTGTGGACTATCGACTGTGGACTTTTCGTCTTTGATTTGCAAAGATAATGCACTGAAACGGCTTGCCTGTTTCTGCGTTTTCAGGCTGATAACATTGTAATAACATCGCTGAAATGATGCTTGGGCGTCATACAAAATAGTTTCTGAAACCTAATGCCAGTAAGGCTTTTAAGATTTTGTTCAGAAAGTTAAGGGCATAAAATGAACCGATTCTTGACTTGTGCAGGAATTTGCGGGGGCTTACTTTTGTGTTGTCAATCAAGCAACACTCTTGCTTTCATCCGTACCAACGATCTCCGGAAATCAATTGACAACACAGCTTGCTCCAAGCGATACTTGCCCCCAAACTTACTGCGATACTTGCCTGTAGAAAATGTATCAGTATTCATAAAAATTTAAAACATAAGAAACATGAAACAGACAATGAAAAATGCAGTAATCGGTTTATTTACCTTTTTAGCAGTAACAACAGGATTCACAGCTTTCGCAAACAACAACAATGATTCAACTCCGGCAGCTGAATTAAAATTGATCGGACGTACAGACAATCAGCCTGTATTCCAGCTCAACCTCAACAACAAGGAAATTGAAAAATTTGTTGTAGTCGTGAAAGATGAGTTCGGAACTATACTTCACCAGGAAGTGATCAGCGGAGTAAACATCACCCGTAAATACCAGTTGAATACAGATGAGCTGGATGGTGTAGGTGTAGTATTTGAGGTGATCAGTTCTAAAACATCAAAAATGGCTGTCTTTAACATCAAAAACAACACTCGTGTTGTTACTGAAACAGCAATTGTTAAAAATTAATTAAGTAAAACATATTCCGAAAACGCCTTAAAAGGGTTGCTTTGAAAAAGCAACCCTTTTTTTGTTAAAAAATATGATCTGTGTCATAGAAATCGGACAAAAATCATTCCTATCAATCGTTAGTATGCCTTACTTTTGCAACAGAAATTTGGCATATGATACAAAAACCAATCTTCACATTACTGGCATTGGTAGTAGGATTGTTTTCCAATGCACAACTCAAAGTCCATGCATCCGGTAATCCACCCATGCATCCCGTCGACATTTCTGTATTTACGTTTGGCAAGTCCTTGTTTTCTTCTTACCCCTTTCAACTGCAGGACGAAGGAAAAATTACAGGCGAAACCTCCAACGGTGCACATTTTACAGGCATCGTAAAAAGAGGAAAGTTGAATGGTGCCTGGCAAAGCCAGTATGCAAACGGACAACCAATGGATCAGGGGCAACTCATCAAAGGCATTCCCAATGGTGAGTGGAAAGTATGGAACGGTGCCGGGCAGCTCATTGCTGTGCGTACGTACAATGCCGATTTGTTTCATCGCATCAAACGGGAAGTAAGTTTAAATCATCCCAAGCTTTATACGTACGCCATTACTGCACGTTATAAAAAAGAAGGCCGGGATGCTGTCAAGTTTTTACACGCAGGTTCTTCGTTTATTCAACAACGAAAAATGCGGACGAACGATCTGCAGGAACTCGTATCTGCCAACAACAGCGATCCCGAACATTACCATCCGGTATTCAACGAATGTCTGCATCATGGTTTATACCTCAACTATTTTGACAACGGTATTACAAAAGATTCCGGTTATTATAAGAATGGATTGCGTGATGGCGTGTGGATGCATCGTACAACAGATGGTGTATGGAAAGGTGCTTACAAGAATGGCGAACGTATGAGCCAATGGAAATTATACAATGAAGCTGGTAAACTCCGCTTGATCATTTTCTACAATCGAAATGGTGTAGAAGAAAGCAGGAAGAAGATGGGGTGAAGGGAAAAAATCGATAATTGACAACAGGCAATAAGCAAAAGAGCATTCAAACATGAATGCTCTTTTGCTTAGCAGACCATCATTCGCATCAACAAATCAATTACGAATCAACGGTTACATAAAAAACTTAGCATACAATATCATCAATCCGTACATCACCGTCATTATAAAAATGCCGATGGCGGTTTTATCACGCCGTCCGTTGATGAAGATGGTAAACAAAACAATGTTGGCAATCAAACACAGACTTCCTACAGCCGTAAGCATTGCTTTTGTTTTGAAGAAATATTCTACAAACTCTCCAAACGAAATGGAGGGAGTTTTAATTAAGTAGTAGATCACGAGGCCAAGAATGGGAGCGAGGGCGCCCAATACAATTCCAAAGGGCAGTTTGTCAAGTTTCAGCATTAGAATTTCAGTTTGGTTTCTAAATCCTCTTTTAGTTTATAATTGGTGAGGTCGAATTGAACGGGAACTACACTAACAAAATTGTGTTCCAGCGCCCAAACATCGGTATCTTTTCCTTTATCGAAGTTTTTAAACTCACCAGTAAGCCAGTAATAGTTTTTGCCCGATGGGTCTTTTCGCTCGTTGAAATCTTCCACATACTTGGCATACGCCTGCCGGCAAACCTTTACACCTTTAATCAGACTTACGTCTACATTCGGGAAGTTCACGTTCAGGCAAAAATGCTTGTCCAGTTTTCGTGTCAGCAATTGCTCCACCAGCAAGCGGGCGTATTTTTTAGCAGCCGTAAAATCGGCTTCCATACTGTAATTCAGCAATGAAAATCCGATCGACGGAATACTTTCAATACTTGCTTCAATGGCCGCACTCATAGTACCGCTGTAGATCACATTAATACTATGGTTGGCGCCGTGGTTAATGCCGCTCAGGCAAATATCCGGTTTGCGGTGCAATACCTTGTCCACCGCCAGTTTCACACAATCAACCGGTGTACCACTGCATTGCCAGGCTTCTACATCATCCATTAAGTGTACTTTTTGCAAACGCAGCGGCGAGCCAATGGTAATGGCATGACCCATTCCGCTTTGCGGTTTATCCGGCGCCACCACTACAATTTTTCCAAGATCTTTTACGGCTTCCACCAGGTTGCGGATGCCCGGTGCTGTTACACCATCATCGTTTGTAATGAGGATGATGGGTTGTTCTTTTGTTTTTTTCGCTTTCGCCATGTTCGTTCAGTTCCCTTGTTCTTTTTTGTTACCGGCAAAGGTATTACTATGTAGCTGCATTGGCAGTTTATCCTGAGCCTGTCGAAGGACACTCTTGTACTGTACCAATACTATTCCACTTGCGTCGGCTGCCGTAAAAGTCTGATTTATTGGGGAGTTGGCAAAATATCAGATTGTATGGTTAGAATTGCACAGATCAATTTATAGATGAGCTGTGTATACGTTTCGCATATAAGGAGTCGAGCTCTTTATTGGTATAAATGCCAATTCCACCACCTCCTCCAAAAGGAACACAACTTAAACTCTGCAGGCTTACGTAATAGCCACTGTCGTTTACTTCAAATCTGCGTAAGTAGAGATAATTTGGATATTGAATTTGATTAGAATCAGAAAGTATCAGTGAACAAACTTCATTCAATGGAAGAATTTTGAACATTTGAGTTCCGCTTTTTTGAGGAAGTAAGTTAATCGGTAAAAAGTCTGTTGTGAATAGAATAGAGTCCCTGTGTTTGTAATTCGTTTTTAAAGGAGTTAAACCCGGGAGATTTTCATTTTCAAAACTGATTTTTAGTGCAAATTCGATAACCTTTGTTGTATCATTATCTATCTCCTTGTGGTTTGTTCTTTTGTAATCACATGATGCAATTATGAAAGAATAACAAAAAACCAAGATGATTATTTTCAAAGTCATTATTTAAGTCTTTTTATAACGACAAGTTATTCTGAAATGATATTAAGGGTAAGAAATATTTTGTCAAACTAAAATAATTAGTATATTCGCTCCAATAAAATTAGCAGACCATGGCCGTTGCCAATCAAAACCTCAAATACCTGCGCAAATTGCGTGGATGGACACAGGAAGAATTTGCACAAAAGATCGGTATCAAGCGTTCGCTTGTAGGTGCTTACGAAGAAGAGCGTGCAGAGCCTAACTATGAAGTGCTGGAAACCGTAAGCGACCTGTTCAAAGTAAGCATTGATGATCTGTTGCGGAAAGATCTCAGCGAAACAAAAGGCAGCTACCTCGCCAAGCGCCGTATGATGAAGATGGCCAGCGAACACAATGTGATCCATTTTGTGCCGGTAAAAGCGGCCGCCGGTTATCTCAACGGTTATGCCGATCCTGAATTTCTGGACGAGCTCAACACATTTACATTACCCATGCTCAGTGGCGGCACCTACCGTGCCTTTGAAATTGTGGGTGATAGTATGTTGCCAACGCCCAGCGGCAGTGTAATAGTAGGCGAGAAAGTACAAAACCTCGATGATGTAAAGAATAACAATGCCTACATCATTCTCAGTAAATCGGAAGGTGTGGTGTACAAGCGTGTATTAAAAAGTAACCGCAGTAAAAATAAACTCACTTTGGTGAGCGATAATCCGGCTTATCAACCATACAATGTAAATGCGGAAGATGTGTTGGAATTCTGGAGTGCACAAATGGTGTTGAGTCGTGTAAACCAGGGCCAGCGCTGGGATGTAACCAATCTTGCATCTTTGGTGAGTAACCTGCAGGATCAGGTAAACAATCTGAAAAAGAAAATGAATTAATGAATTGTCCCATGTTTAAACATGGGACAATTCATTATTGCCGCTCATACAAATTCAACTGTATGAGCGGTTTTTTTATAATAGTTTGCGTACGCAATGAGAAAATCGATCCTGTCCTTTGGACTGCTGCTTGCCACCATTTCTTCTTTCGCCGGTAATGAACCGGAGCGTTCGCTCCAGGCCAGTAAAGTGTTACAAGCGCCTAAATTAGATGGCGTACTCGATGAGGCCATCTGGCAAAATGCACCCGTTGCTGAAAATTTTGTTGTCAACAGTCCCAATTATGGCGAAGCATCTGCTTACCGTACCAAAGTGTATGTGGTGTACGATAACAGCAATATTTACATCGGTGCTTATTTGTACGATGATCCTTCCAAAGTGCGTACACAATTGACAGCCCGTGATAAAGAAAGCCAGCAGGATATCGATTATTTTTCTGTTTTCTTTGATACATACAATGATGATCAGAATGGATTTCAGTTTGTAGTAACCAGTAGAAATGTACAAAGTGATGGACGTTTAAGTCCTAATCGCTCATCGCAATTTGGTCCGCCAAGCGATTACAGTTGGGATGCAGTGTGGGAAAGCAAGGTAACCATGCACGAAGATGGTTGGGTAGTTGAAATGAAAATTCCTTACTTCTCACTACGCTTTGCAAAAAAAGAAAAACAGGATTGGGGGTTGAATTTTCAACGGTATGTACGCCGAAGCAATGAAAGTTCATATTGGAACAACATCAACCCCAATGAAAATGGTTTTGTAAATCAATTCGGCCGGTTGAGCGGATTAGAAAATCTTGAACCGCCACTTCGCTTATCCTTTCTTCCATACGTTACAGCAGGTTACAGAACTACACCTACATCACAGGGAAGAGTCAATGAATTTCTGCGTAATGGTGGGATGGATGTAAAGTACGGCGTGAATGAAAGTTTTACATTGGACATGACCTTGATCCCCGATTTCGGACAAGTGATCAGCGATAACGTCATCAACAATCTTTCTCCTTTTGAAGTACAGTTCCAGGAGAACCGCCCCTTCTTCACTGAAGGAACAGAGATCTTCAACAAAGCCGGTTTGTTTTATTCGAGAAGAGTAGGAGCTACACCATCCGGTTATTACAATGCAAGAAGTAAAGGCTCAACCGATAGTACACGTATTCTTTCTAATCCCGGTGTGGTGCAATTGTTGAACGCAACAAAATTTTCCGGACGTACCAAACAGAAACTGGGTATTGGTGTGTTTAATGCCATTGCTGCACCCATGTTTGCAGAAATTGAAAACACCAACACCAAAACAGTTGAACGTATCCAAACCGAATCGTTTACAAACTATAATCTCATTGTACTGGATCAGGCATTGAAAGGACGTTCTTCAATAACACTCACCAATGCAAATGTTACACGGAATGGTGCCGGCAGAGATGCGAATGTTACAGGGCTTGATTTGTTTTTGTTTGATAAAACCAATCAATATGGTTTCCAGGGAAAGTTTGATTACAGTAAGATTATGGGTTCCAATCCCTACAATGGATTTAAAAGTGTATTGAGTGTTGGAAAAGTAAGTGGTAAAATTCAATACAACTTCTTGAGCAATATTGAGAGCGATCGTTACGATCCAAATGATCTTGGCTTTCTCGGCGCACCGAATAAAGTGAATCATCAGGTACGTATCAGTTATAATCAATTAACACCAACTGATAAATTCAACTCCTACAATTTCAGTTTAACTGTACGGCATGAAATGCTGTATAAGCCATTTGTGTTTACAAATATTCAATACAATGCCGGCTCGTTCTGGTTCTTTAAAAATTTCTGGGATCTCAGTTTGAATGCAACTTATCAACCGTTGTGGCAAAAAAATTATTTTGAATTACGGACACCCGGTCGTTTTATGCGTCAGGTGCCATGGGCGTTTATGCGGTTGAACGGAAGTACTGATAGCCGCAAGCGTTTGTTTGGAAGACTTACACTCGGCTTCGCTGAATCAGTTGATATCAAAAATGACCCTTACATTGTTGTTCATCCCGGTATGCGTTATCGTTTCAGTGATCGGTTGAGTCTGGATATTGATTGGAATTATATGGATGATCGTGGACAGTTTGGTTATGCATTTATGCGTGAAACAAATGGCGAACCGATCATTGGACGAAGAAGAAAAACAGATGTTACCACACTCATCAGCGGTATTTATAATTTCACCAGCCGTATGAATGTAACCTTGCGTGCACGCCACTACTGGAGTCGTGTAAAGTACGCCAGCTTTTACAATGTGAGCGAAGATGGTTGGTACATCGACCGTGCATTTATTCCCGGGCAGGATCAAAACTTTAACGTATGGAATATGGATGTATTCTATACCTGGGATTTCAACTATGGCAGCCGCTTTATTGTTGGTTGGAAGAACTGGTTAGCAAATGATTTTCCAATTGATGGAGATCGTCATAAAAACTACTGGAGCAATGCAGGTCGTGTGTTGTTTACACCGCAGGGAAATGAATTTACTGCACGTATGATCTTCTTTATTGATTCGCAGAAGTTGAAGCGGAAGAGAGCAGTCGTGAGTCGTTAGTGGTGAGTAGTTAGTTGTGAGTGGTGAGTCCTGAGCGCCCTTCGACAGGCTCAGGATCGAAGGACGGTGCAAGTCAATCGGCGTGATCGAGTGGTGAGCGAAGTCGAACACGGGCCAGTCAATCGAGCGTAGTCGAGAGTGACGTCAATGGATTTCTACTCTTAATTCAATCCATACATATCTTTCGCCAACCGAAACGTATTGCAATGTGCTTCTACAATAATTTTTACATCGGCTGAATAACCACCACCCATTGCTACTGTACAAGGAATGCTGTGGTGTTGCAGTTTCGTGAACACCATTTCATCACGTTGTTTGCAACCCTGCATACTCACTTTCAGTTTGCCGAATTTATCTGTTTCAAGGATATCAACACCGGATAAATAAAAAGCAAAATCGGGTTTTACTTTTTCAATCAGCATGTCTAATGTGTTTTGCAATAAGGGAAGATAAATGCTGTCATCAGTGCCATCTTTCAATCCAATGTCGAGGTCACTCGTTTCTTTATGAAAAGGATAGTTGTGTGCTCCATGCATACTGAACGTAAACACATTGTTGTTGTTCTCAAATAATTTAGCAGTGCCGTTACCCTGGTGTACATCCAGATCAATAATGAGGATCTGCTTTACAAGCTTTTGATGCAGCAAATAATTTGCGGCAGTAGCAAAATCATTTAACAGACAAAAACCTTCACCTCTGTCGGCAAATGCATGATGTGTGCCGCCTGCTACATTCATCGCTACTCCATTTTCAAATGCATACATACAACAATCAATCGTTCCTTGTGTAATGATAAGTTCCCGTTCTGTCAATTCAGGTGATTGCGGAAAACCGATATGCCGTTGTTCTTTTGCAGAAAGTGTTTGTTGTTTCAGTTTGTTAAGATATTCTTCTGTATGCGTCAGCAATACAATTTCATCAGCAGAAGCAGTTGGTGCAAAAAGATTGTCAATTGTAATGCTTCCCTCATGCAGTAATTGCTCCGGTATCAGTTCATACTTCAACATCGGAAAGCGATGTCCTTCCGGTAACGGATGTGCGTAGATGGGAGCGTGGGCAATATGTAATATTTTTGTACTGATGATTTTTATTTTTTGATGTCAGGACGACGTTAAGACGTCAGACATCTTGTATTTTCATTTATAAATTATTTACTGTCGTCTGATATCTGCGATGTCCTGACGACTACCAGACTGTTGATGTCAGGACGTCGCTAAGACGTCAGATATCTTATGATAGATTAATAAATTTCTGACATCTTCGATGTTCTGACGATCATTGCAATTCAATGATACTTTTATTTACGATCGCAAACACTTTGTCTTTCTTTTTTGGCTTTAGTGCATGGGTGCCGGTGAAACGGCCGAAGGCAGGCAACACCGCATACTGCTCCCCAAAGTAAAAACAAGGAAAGCGTAATGATTGTTTGGCAAAACCTTCTACCCGTATACCCGGATGTATATGACCGGTAAAGAGATACGGTTGTTCAGTTGATTCAGTTTTTTTTGTAACCGGAGGTTCATGTGTAAACTGAAACGGTTGCAGATCCATCGTTCCTTCCTGTATGTAAATTTCATTGGCAGCATACCATTGCTCATTCAAAATATCATGATTGCCTCTTACCAATTGAATGGGCAGGCGCGACAGATCTTTTCTCCATTTTTCAAACAGGCGTATTTCATTGTTCATATGACTGTGAAAAAAATCGCCTACAACAATCAGCTCTTTTGGCTGAAAGAATTGAACCTGTGCCACCAAACGTTGTAGGTCTTCTTTAAAAACAGTTTGAGGAATTCCAATACCCTCTTTCCGGAAATGGCCGCTTTTTCCAAAATGAATATCCGACACGATCAACCGTTTTTCCTCTTCCCAAAACAGGCAGCTTTCCGGCGAAAGCCAGAGTGTTTGTTGCCGGAGCTGGAAGCGAACGGGTTGCTGTGTCATGGGTTGCAAATGTAAGCCCTGCTTTTTTCGTTTCAGTAATTCAATGAATTGATTTATTTTGAACAAAAAACCGCATGCAGGAACAACAGGATTATTTACAAGCTCCCATGGAAGCAAAGCCATCTGTGCCGCAGGGAATCAATGTGCTCACTATACTCAGCTTTATCGGAAGTGGATTTCAGATTTTTGGTGCCGCCATCAGTTATTTTTTTATTGCATATAGTGTACAATCGTTACCTGAAACAAGGAAACTGGAACGAAGTGCCGATATGAAGCCATTCAGCAGTTTTTTTAAATGGTCGGCCGATGCAACACTAAAGCAATATGAACATCGAATTTCGCTCTTACTGATCTCTTTATTGGCAGCAGCCATTTGCATTTTTGGTGCGCTTCAAATGCGTAAACTGAAAAAAAGAGGATTTGCCATTTACACTGCAGGCGAATTAATGTTGCCCATCTTTACAGCAGTGGTAATTGATGTCTGGTCTTCATTATTCGGATTTTTTATTGCAATCATCTTTATTATTTTGTTTGCAGTGCAACGCAAACATTTAACACAATAACTCTTATTCAAAATGAAAGCCCCAACCGGGGCTTTTGTTATTTATTTTCAACTTTCGTTTTGTCTGATTGTTGCGCCGGTTCAGCAGGCGGAAGTGTTGCTAAATTTTCTTCACACCATTTGTACAAAGCCTCTTTTTGTTCAGCAGTAAGGATCGATTTTTTATGGATGTACGTATAACTTTCTAACGGCATTTTACCTTCTTTCACTTCATCCATGATCTCTGTAAATTTTTTCCGTTGACGTTTGGCAGTATAGGTTGCAAACTCGGAAAAATTCAATTCTTTTTTTCCTTCATCTACATGATCCTGCAGCCACCAGGTAACCGGTTGTACGTTGGCATACCAAGGGTACACCGTATTGTTGCTGTGGCAATCGTAACAGGATTGCTTTAAGATAGATGCTACATTATCGTTCACGGCAAATTTTGTACTGATGTCGTTTGGAAACGGTCCGGCTGAAACATTTTGTTTGGGACGTATGAACTGAATGATCACCAATGCAGCGATGAGGACGTAAAGGATTTTTTTGAGCATGTGGGTTGTTTTGATAAATGTAGTAAGAAAATGAGTTGCTTTCTATGACAGAAGTATTTGGAAGGGAAAATTGTGATCATTTTCTTGTGATCGCTTTAAGATGACCAGGCTTTATTCAACTGCGCCTGCATCCTTCGAATACGATCTTCCAGTTTTTCACTGGAAAGATTGTTGCGGTTTAATCCATCTGCAATAATGGGAAAGGAGAGTGGAGTAAACCGCTGAGGAAATGTTAGAACGATCTTGCTTTGTATGATCCGTTCAAATGCATTTCGCAACCGCACTTCTTCCATTTGCTGGTCAAACACTTCCTGATACGCTTGCCGGAGCAATACATTTTTCGGATCATATTCGCTGAACACATTAAACAACAAACCGGCGGAAGCCTGCAAGTGTCTTGCTTTGGTGCGTTCGCCCGGCGCCGATTGAACGATCAATCCGCCAATCACTGCAATGTCTCTGAATTTCCGTCGTGCCATTTCTGTTGCATTTACACTTCGTTGCATATCGGCCGTAAGTGTGTCGAGTGTAAAAAGATCAGCAGCATTGGTATCATCTACCGGTATCGGTTGATCGCAGAGTAATTCAAATCCATAATCATTCATGGCAATGGAAAACGTAAGCGGTACCAGTTTCCCAATACGATACGCAAGGATGGCACTCATGGCTTCGTGTACCTGTCTTCCTTCGAATGGATACACCAGTAAATGATAACCATCTTTGCTTTCATGTTGCTCGATCAGCAACTCATCATCTTTTGGAATATGCGATAACTCCTGTTGCAGTTGAAACAATGACGAGAGATGAATGAGTTCGGGACTTAGGTCAGGCCGTTCAAGACGGCCAGACCGGCTGCCTTTATTATCGTCTGGCCGCTTGGAGCGGCCTGACTCAGCCACCTCATTAAATGTTTCCCGTAATTTTTTGCCGAGGTTGGCAGTTAAACTCATCCGTCCGCCATTCCAACTTGGAACGATTGTTTTTTTTGAAGTTGACTTACGTACAAAAGCCGTCATGTCTTTAATCTGCACCAATTCAACATTTCGTCCGGCCAACGTAAATGAATCACCCGGTTCTAAGCGGCTGATAAAATATTCTTCGATCATACCAATAAATCCACCGCTTACCAGTTTTACTTTCAGCATCACATCACTAACAATAGTGCCGATGTTCATGCGATGACGCATCGCCAATCGTCTGCTTTGTATTTTATAAACGCCATCAATGATCTCGATCTTTTTATAATCATCATACTGTTGCAATGCTTTACCT
>CAWHOR010000092.1:0-37395 GCA_963830845.1 uncultured Bacteroidota bacterium
CTATTCTTCGGAATAAAGGAATTGAAGTACATGAAATTATTGTGTACAAAACCATCCACACACCACACAAGGTGAGCAAAGACTATCATGCTATTTTATTTTATAGTCCAAGTGCGGTAAGTAGTTTTTTCAGCAATAATAAAGTACCTGCGCAAACAATTCTGTTTGCCATTGGCTATACAACAGCAAAAACAATTCAACAATATTGTAACAATACCATCATCACCGGAAATGAACCGGGCAAAGAAAACCTGGTGAGGCAAGCGATGGATTATTTCACTTGATGGCGGATTTCTGATGTAGGATTTCTGATATGTGAACATAACAAGTAAGTTCAGCTTACGCTAAGAGAGAATGATTGGACTGAAACAGAATCGGATCGTCAGACATGAAACTAAGAACATTCAAATTAAAAGCAGGGTGTATGATCTGAAACAAATCAGACATCATCCATCCTACATCAGACATAAAAATTATGCTAAAGAACGACTTATTATTAAGAGCACTAAGAGGAGAAAAAGTAGAACGACCGCCGGTATGGATGATGCGCCAGGCAGGCCGATATTTACCAGATTATATGAAACTGAGAGCAGAAATATGATTTTTTTACCCGTGTGCAAACGCCTGAACTGGCTACTGAGATTACGCTTGCAACCGGTTGACCAGGTTGGTGTAGATGCGGCCATTATCTTTTGCGGATATCTTGGTAATTCCACAGGCAATGGGACTGGAAGTGCAGATGGAAGAAGGCAAAGGCCCATTATTTCCAAAAGTAATTCAGACATCAAAGGATATTGATGCGTTAATTACAGACAGGTGTAGAAGAAAGTTTGAAATATGTTGATGATGCATTAGTCACTAACCAAAAAAGAATTGAATGGTACGTGTGCCATTGATTGGTTTTGCAGGTGCACCATGGACGATTCTTTGTTATATGGTGGAAGGCAAAGGAAGCAAAACATGGGATAAAGCAAAACAGTTTGCTTATACACAACCTGCAATGGCCCATCAGCTATTGCAAAAGATCACAGATATTACCATTAGTTATTTAAAAGCACAGGTAAAAGCAGGTGCCGATACAGTACAGGTATTTGATAGTTGGGCTGGTATCTTGAGTCCCTGCAGATTTTAAAATATTTGCACAACCTTATTTGTTCCAGATTGCCGATGCATTAAAAGATGATGCACCGGTAATTTTATTTCCGAAAGGAACCTGGTATGCGTTGAAAGACATCAGCGAAAGCTGCGGCATCGGTATTGGTATCGATTGGTGCATCACACCAGCAAATGGCAAGAGAGTTTACGCAGAATAAGATTACGATACAGGGTAATTTTGATCCTGCAAAATTACTGGCACCTATTCCTGAGATTAAAAAAGCAGTGAAAGAAATGATCGATGCATTTGGTACACAACGGTACATTGCCAACTTAGGTCATGGTATTACACCCAATGTACCTGTTGATCATGCAAGGGCATTTGTTGATGCAGTGAAAGAATATCAAACCGTGAGCAGTTAGTCGTGAGTAAAAATTCGAATATTGCACTGACGACTCACCACTGACCACTCACGATAATATGAACGTTAAAGACAACTGGATATCATTCATTCATGAACTGCAAAACCGACATTTGTGCTGCATTGGAACAGGTGATGGCAAGGCAACGTTTGTTGAAGATACATGGGAACGACCAGAAGGTGGTGGTGGAAAAACAAGGGTGATTGCCAATGGCAATGTGATTGAAAAAGGCGGTGTAAATACTTCTATTGTATTTGGTGATGTAACCGATGCAATGCGAACCAATTAAAGATCGAACTGGAGCAAAATGGTTTGCCTGTGGATTGAGTTTTGTGATTCATCCGCAGAATCCATTTGTACCAACAGTGCATTGCAATTACCGGATGTTTGAATTGTATAATGAAAACGATGAAGTGATTGACAGATGGTTTGGTGGCGGCACTGATCTTACACCTTATTATTTATTCGAAGAAGATGCAAAGCATTTTCATCAGACCTATAAAAATGCATGCGATGCATTTGATGCATCTTCTATCCGAAGTTCAAGAAAGAATGCGATAACTATTTTGTGAACTGGCATCGCAATGCTGAACGCAGAGGTATTGGAGGTATCTTTTACGATTACCAACGAGCAACTGAACAACAGGATGTAACTTTCTGGATTGAGTTTGCAAAGAAATGCGGCAATGCATTTATAGATGCTTACATTCCCATTGTTGAAAAAAGAAAGAACACACCTTACACTGCAGAACATAAACACTGGCAGGAAATACGCAGAGGAAGGTATGTAGAATTTAACTTAGTGCACGACCGTGGTACTTTGTTCGGTTTAAAAACCAATGGCCGTATTGAAAGTATTTTGATGAGCTTGCCTCCTACTGTTCGGTTTGAATATAATTATCAACCTGCGTTTGGCAGTGAAGAATATAAATTGCAGGAAGCTTGTCTGCATCCGAGAGAATGGTTAAATGAAATCAGTGAAGAAGAAAAGATTGCATGGGCTAAACGCTCGAATTCCTGTTAACATTATTAAACTGATTATATGTATCTGCAAAGAAGAAATAGAATCACTAAGAACAATCACCGGCCATCAGAAGCATGGTAGCAGAAACCATTCTTACACCGGATGATTTTATTGTTCCACTTTTTATTGATGAAGGAACAAATGTAAAAACAGAAATCGCTTCCATGCCCGGTTACTACCGTAACAGTTTAGATGTAACGGTGAACGAAGTAAAAGAACTGTGGAGCATGGGTTTGAAAAGTGTGTTGCTCTTTGTAAAATCAAAAGATGAATTAAAAGATAACACCGGTAAAGAAGCATGGAATAAAGATGGACTGATGCAACGCAGCATCAAAGCCATTAAAGATGCTGTGCCCGGAAATGTATGTGATGACAGATGTGGCACTTGATCCTTATTCTTCTTACGGTCATGATGGTATTGTGAAAGACGGACAGATCGTAAATGATGAAACGGTAGAAGCATTGGTGAAGATGAGTATCAGTCATGCAGAAGCAGGTGCAGATATGGTTGCACCAAGTGATATGATGGATGGACGAATTGGTGCCATACGGAAAGGACTGGAAGAAAATAATTTCACAAACACAGGCATCATGAGCTACAGTGCAAAATATGCATCCTGTTTTTATGGCCCGTTTCGTGATGCACTGGATAGTGCTCCCGGCTTTGGTGATAAGAAAACATACCAGATGGATTATGCCAACCGTATTGAAGCTATAAAAGAAGCATTGATGGATGTGGAAGAAGGTGCTGATATTGTAATGGTAAAACCGGCATTGACTTATTTGGATATTATTCGTGAAGTAAAGAATGCAGTGAATGTTCCGGTTAGTGCATACAATATCAGTGGTGAATATGCCATGATCAAAGCAGCAGCAGAAAAAGGTTGGATCAATGAAGACAAAGCGATTATGGAAACGCTTACTTCAATCAAAAGAGCAGGTGCAGATTTGATTGCAACTTATTTTGCAAAAGATGCGTATGATAATGAATTGTTAGTCAATGGCCAATGGTCAATTGTCATTTGTCAAAAGTTCAACACCAATGACGATGAATACAGAAAAAAAGTCTAAAGTAACAATATTTCCAGAAGCGAAGCACTTTTGCACAGCAAAGAAGTATTCCCGGTGGAGTAAACTCACCGGTACGGGCATTTAAAAGTGTAGGTGGCACACCGCTGTTTATGAAGAAAGCAAAAGGTGCTTACCTGTATGATGCAGATGGCAATCAATATATCGATTACATCGCCTCATGGGGACCAATGATTCTTGGTCATGCATATGAACCCGTTGTAAAAGCAATCCAGGAAAAAGCAGTTGATTCAACTTCGTTTGGCGCACCAACTGAATTGGAAATTGAAATGGCGGAACTGATTATGAGTATGGTGCCGAATGTTGATCTGATCCGGATGGTGAGCAGTGGTACGGAAGCCTGTATGAGTGCAGTTCGTTTGGCAAGAGGTTATACCGGAAGAAATAAGATCATCAAATTTGAAGGACATTATCATGGTCATGCTGATTCATTTTTAGTAAAAGCAGGAAGCGGTGTTGCAACGTTTAATATTCAAACAGTGCCCGGTGTAACCGCAGGTGTTGCGAACGATACATTAACTGCTGCCTTATAATGATCTTGAAGCGGTAAAGAAATTAGTAGCAGAACATAAAGGAGAAATTGCTGCCATTATTGTTGAACCTGTTGCAGGAAATATGGGTTGTATTTTACCGCAGCCCGGTTTTCATGAAGGCTTGCGTAAGTTGTGCGATGAAGAAGGAATCGTTTTCATCTTTGATGAAGTGATGACGGGTTTCCGTTTAGCACCTGGTGGTGCACAGGAACGTCTCGGCATTAATGCTGATCTTGTTACTTATGGAAAAGTAATTGGCGGCGGTATGCCGGTTGGTGCATTTGGCGGCAAGAAAGAAATTATGCAGCATATTGCTCCACTGGGAAATGTTTACCAGGCAGGAACATTAAGTGGTAACCCAATTGCTATGATTGCAGGTTTTACCTTGCTCACTGAATTAAAAAACAATCCTTCTATTTATAAAGAGCTTGAAGAAAAAACAATCTACTTACGTGATGGTTTGAACGAAGTATTAAAAGCATGGGGACAACCTTATGTCATCAATCAATTGGGCTCAATGATCAGTGTGCACTTCAGCGATCATGCAGTTACTGATTTTGCAACTGCAGCATCAGCAAACAATGAGTTGTTCAAAAAATATTTTCATGCAATGTTGAAGCGTGGAATTTACTTACCGCCTTCAGCTTTTGAAAGCTGGTTCCTCAATAATGCATTGACGTATGAAGATCTGGATAAGACGATCCAGGCAACAAAAGAAAGTTTAGAAGAACTTGTCTGACGCCCTCGTCTGACAAATTAAAAATAAGCAGGGGGCTACCCAAAAATTCAGCGGGTGACCCCTTTTTGTTATGCTACTTTTTCATCACCTGTTAGTGCAACAACAGGTTCTTCTTTTTTAGTTTTCGTTTTCTTCTTCATCTTGTTCAGCCAAATCATTGTTCCTGTGATCGGTAAACTTGTTGCGATCAAACATGCAAGGAAGTAAAGGATCTTGGTAAACGTACCATATACATTTCCTACGTGAATGGCTTTGATAGAACCTGCAACACGTTCATTAAATGGTTTCTTTTTAAAGATATCCAGCTTCACCACTTTCCCATTGGTTGGATCCATAGTGATTCTGTCGCCAGCCGCAGGAGCAAAAAAGCCAATCTTTGTTTTGCTGATCATTGTTTTTGCATCTGCATCAGCAGGTAAAGTGATCACATAATTTCCATTATACGCTAATAACTTATCCGCTTCTTTTACATAATCAGCAACTGATAGTTGAACAGTTGCCAAAGCAGTTGTATCAGCTCCTGCTTCTTTCTTTCCTTCACCTTTTGCTTCGCCTTCTTTACGTTCTCCTCCTTTACCAGCTTCAGCAGGCTTATATGTTCCTAATGTTTTTTGCAAACCTGTTCTGTACCATTCGAACGACCATTGCGGACCGGTCAATCCCATGAGCAATAAAAAGATGAGTGAATAAAATGCAAGACTGTTATGCAGAGTCATGATTTACACGTTTCCATCCGGCATTCCATTTTATTTTTAACCCTTGTCGCCAGTGTTTTACTTTTTGCGGGAACCAGATGATCAATCCTGTAATACATCCTAATGTAAAAATGATGGTTGCCCAACCGGTGATCATGCTTCCCAGCTTCCTGTTTTCTAAACCATCAATGATGGGTTTCTTCACTTTGTCGAGCAACAACCAACGATGTAAACTAAACATCGTTCCCATAAATTCTTTTGTGCCATTCTTCTCTTTGGAGTTACCAACGATAGCACCGGTGTATGGATTCACCATATAGGTTGTACCGCCTCTAGCAGTACTGTCTTCTTTCTTCTTTACATTGAATTGATATGTACGGTTTAACTCTGCAGGGATGGTTACACTTGCAATTGTGCCGCCGGTTTCCTGTTTCACTTTCTCTGCTAGCGAATCAACTGGAATGCGTACTTGACCTGCAACGGGTTCTACTTTGTATAAATGCGGCGCTCCTTTCTCTGTGAGTTCGGTATTGAACACATATACAGTTCCGCTGAAGCAAACAGCAATAACGATCAATGCACTGCTGAGTCCCAGCCAGAGATGGATATCATTGAAGAGCTTTCTTACACGTTGCCACTTAGTTTTTTGTGTGGTTATCTTGGCCATTTTATCTTGATTATCTTCTTTTTCGATTTGTTTCGTATGTCAAAAAGGGATCGCATTCCGGCGAGTCCCTTTTTGACGTTGTTCAGTTATTTTCCTTGCTTAAAATTTATAAGCAACTGTGGCCACAAACTGCCGTGGGGCAATGGGGTTGATGCTGTAATTTTCATGCACATAGTAACTTAAGACGTTTGTCAGGTTCGAAACTTTTGCAAGTAATGAAAAACGTTTGATACTGTAACCGGCAGTTACATCAACGGTTGTAAACGCTTCTACAGGAATCATACGTGAATAGTTTTGCGCTTGCCCTTGGGTATTATTCCATCCACCAATACGATCGCCGATGTAAAATACTCCAATACCCAGCTTCAGTCGCTTCAAGGCACCTTCGCTAAATGTGTAAAATGCACTTGCATTTGCAGTATGCGCCGGAATATTTACCAGTCGGTCGCCTTCAATATAACTTCCTGTTTTGTCAGGTGTGTTGGTGTAACGCATATCGTTGTAGCTGTATCCTGCCATCATTGACAATCCTTTTACGAAATTACCTGTTACATCGAGTTCAATACCATTGCTGGTTGTTTGTCCTGTAAGTTCTCTCAGATTACTGTTGTTGTTCGGATTACCATTCTGATCAAACTGTGCGGTTTGTGCCAAATTGTTATTGATGATCTTATAAGCCGTGAGATTAACGGTTAATTTTCCTTTGAAGAATATATTCTTTACACCCACTTCATATTGATCAATGATAGAGGCAGGTAATACATTGTTGAATACATCGAGGCCTGTGTTGATCGCAAATGAATTCGAATAACTTCCAAAGAGCGATACGTTTGGTTTTACACGATATACCAACCCAAAGCGGGGAGAAAAGGCTCTGTCAACTTTACGTTTTCCATTTGTAATTGCATTTGTTGAAAGATTGGTTGTTCTTGACGGTACCGATTCCTGAAGCGACCAACGGATACCTGCCAGTAATTTAAGTTTTTCTGTAATACTGATAAGATCCTGCACATACGCACCTGCTCTGATTACCGGTGTTTGTACAAATGTTGTTCTAGTTGCTAACGGAATATCGGTACGACGAACAAATTTATTTTCATCAAGGATATTGATGCTGTCGTAGATCCTTCCCTGTATATCGTAATTGTATGTTTCAGTCATGTACCTGTCGGCATCAACACCTGCTAAAAAAGTATGTTCAATTGAACCTGTTTTGAATTTTCCATTCAGGTTTATCTGACCTGTAAAATAATTTTCTTTTGTATCAATACGCCCCAGCGGACGTCCCCAGTCGCCATTGGCTTTTGCCTGAATACGCTCAACTGAATAATAATCACGATCAAAATTTTGATACGAAAGCACACTGCTCAATTGCCAGTTATTATTAAACGCATGTTTGATTGTTGCAGATGCTGTGCTTTGTTGTGTAATGTTATACTGCCAATCAGTTCCCATGAAACGTGAACGTGGTACATCAGGAATTACAGTATTACCTAATGAACCAATCCCGAAATCAGGTGTAAAATCATGTTTTAAATAATCCCCTTCAACAATCAACTCCGTTTTTTTACCGAGCTTGAAGAGGAACGAAGGATTAATATAATAACGTGTGGATGATACATTATCCCGGTAGCTATCAGTTGATTCAAACGTTCCGTTTATACGATACGCTACTTTTTTACTGATAGGACCGTACACGTCAAATGTTGGTTTCCACAAGTTGAAACTTCCGGCACGCACACTTACTTCGCCACCAAATTCAAACTTTGGTTTTTTGGTAACCATGTTCAATACGCCACCGGGTGATACATTACCATATAAAATAGCAGCGCCTCCTTTTAAAATTTCCACGCTTTCTAATGAACTGATCTCGGGCATTGCACCGCTGTTAACCCTTGAACCATTACGAAACATATTGGTTGATGAAAAGCCATAACCTCTTGCCGAAAAACTTTCCTGCGTGCTGGCCCTTGTTGTGCTGAGGTAAACACCGTTTACATTTTTCACTACATCACTAAGGCGTTGTGCCTGCTGATCTTTCATCACCACTTCACTTACAGTTGCGATCGCTTGAGGCAAATCCATAGGCTTAATGGCTGATTTACCAAACACGGTTGCCTTATCATTTACGCCTCTGAAATAGGCAATCACGATCTCATTCAGTTCTTTGGCATTTTCTTTCAGGATAAAATTACTGGTGAGTACTTCGTTTTCAGTTACCTGTATTTTCTTTTCAATTGTTTGAAGGCCAGTGAAAGACACAATCATCGTGTATTCGCCTACCGGCACATTACCTATTCTGTACGAACCGTCTTCAAGTGTAATGGTTCCCTTGTTGATCTCTTTCAATACAATGCTCACATGTTCTGCAGCCTTCCCATCAACAGTTGTTACAATGCCTTTGATCGTTTGCTGCGCAACAACCGGATTCGCCGTGCTGTTTTGTTGAGTTACTGTTACTCCGCTATTGATCCCCTGCTGCGCAAATATGGTTGATGCAAAAAGTGAAAAGAGAATAATTAGTTTGGTCGTTAATTTCCGTTCCATTGATCTTATATTATTATGTGTTTTTATAAGATGCAAATGTGATTCATGCCGATCCAATTCATTTACAGAATGAGGAAAAGCATTTACGCAATACGGAAAGAGAATAAAAGAAAGGAAAATACTTACAGGTGTTCTTATCTGAACAACAACTCACAAGGCTTTAACCCTGTATGTTTTTTAAACGCAGTGGAGAAATGTGAAATAGAAGAGTAGCCAAGCATTGCACTTACATCTGTTACGCTTAGTCCTTTATCGTACAGGAGATATTTTGCATGTTCCATCCGTTGGCTTTGATAAAAATCAAACACCGTTGTACCAAACATTTCTTTGAATCCTTTCTTTAAATAACATTCGTTGGTACCAACTTTACGGCTGAGTTCTTTAATAGTGATGGGATCACCAATGCGTTGCAACAGTACTTCACGTGCCATGTTGATTTTTTCCCGATCAGCTTCGTTTGCCAAAAATTTACAGGAGAAGGTTTCTTCCTGCTTTTCCTCAACCAAACATTCAAGGCCGTAGAGAAGCAATGTTTGCAATTGACTGTTGACAAATATATTTTCGAGTGTATCGCTGTAATTATGCTGTAACAGATTCTCCAGAATTCCTTTTGTACGGTTGCAAAGATTTACAACGGTATAAAACGATTGTTTTTGTTTGAAGGCAAGGATCTGATCGCTTTTTGTCTGAATGGTTTTTCCTTTTATAAACTGGCTGAGATAGGCTGCTGAATAACGGAAACTGAATACATCAAACGTAGCAACGGGTTCTTTACATGCAGCCGATTGTTTTTTGCAAATGCCGTTTGTGCATTGTTCGCTTGTGCAATACCTGTTGCCGGAAATACAAAACCGCAGCTCAATACTTTTGTCCTTAGCAAGCTTTGGTTCATAATTATACGCCAGCATGCCCACATCTTCCATATTCCATTGCTGCTGCAATTGATACCGTTGAATACTATACTGCACTGAGCCGGGAATTTGTTTTTCCTGCTCAAACAACAAATCCAGCTCATGCGTCATGAGGGGGTGCTTGTTTGCCAATGTGAGTAGATCGTTCAATTGCTGCATCGAAGGGCAAAGATAGCCGATAAAGAGCCACTGCTATCATGGGCTATTGACAGAGTTTTGTCATGTTTTGTGGGCAGCCAACAGTAAGGTAAAAACGAGCAATTCAGAGTTATACCCAAGAGTTACTCAACCGCTTCATTTTCAGGCCATAAATTGTGGATTTCTTGCTGCAAAATCGGCTTTAAAAATCGCTTCAACCGCTGCCTTTTCCGTACATTTGTCCGAATATATTTTCACCACTCCCAATCAGATTTTTTGAGAAGCATTATATGAGCACAGAGTTAACAGAATTACAGGAAAAAGCTCTCAGCGCAGCAGCACAAAATGCAGGTTATGGCGCCGACAGTATCCAGGTTTTAGAAGGTTTAGAAGCGGTTCGTAAACGACCGGCCATGTATATTGGCGATATCAGTGAAAAAGGTTTGCACCACCTCGTGTATGAAGTGGTTGACAACTCTATTGATGAAGCTCTTGCTGGTTACTGTAAAAATATTACGGTAAACATTCATGAAGATAACAGCATCAGTGTGCAGGATGATGGTCGTGGTATTCCTACTGCCATGCATACAAAAGAAAAACGTTCTGCGCTTGAAGTTGTAATGACGGTGTTGCATGCCGGTGGTAAATTTGACAAAGGTTCTTACAAAGTATCCGGTGGTTTGCATGGTGTGGGTGTGAGTTGTGTAAACGCATTATCATCCAAGCTTCAGGTAACTGTACAGCGTGAAGGAAAAATATTTGAGCAGGAATACCGCATCGGCGTTCCGCAATACCCTGTTCGTGAAGCAGGTGTAAGCGATATTACAGGTACAAGAGTTCATTTCTGGCCCGATACAACCATCTTCACTGCTTCTGTTTACAAGAAAGAAATACTGGAAGCACGTTTACGTGAATTATCATTTCTGAACAAAGGCATCCGCATTATCCTCAACGATCTTCGTGAAGTGGATGATAATGGCGTAACTTATACCAATACATTTTTCAGCGAAGGTGGTATTACTGAATTTGTGGAATTGATCGAGAAGAACGGAAAGCGTAGCCCGCTTCTGCCATTAGTGATCTACATGGATGGCCACGACCCTGAGAGCAATGTTGCTGTAGAAGTGGCAATGGTGTATAATGATTCGTACAGTGAACATATTTTTTCTTACGTAAATAACATCAACACCATTGAAGGCGGTACACATGTAACCGGCTTCCGCAGATCAATTACCAGGGTGTTCACATCGTACGGGAAAAAAGAAGGCCTGTTTGAAAGAGCCAAGGTAGATGTGGAAGGAGATGATTTCCGTGAAGGTTTAACAGCCATCATTTCGGTGAAGGTTCCTGAACCGCAGTTTGAAGGACAAACAAAAACAAAACTCGGTAATAGTGAAGTGAGTGGTATTGTTGAAACATCAGTAAGCCGTACACTTGAAGCCTATCTCGAAGAAAACCCACGTGAAGCAAAGAACATTGTTCAAAAAATTATTCTGGCAGCACAGGCAAGAGCAGCTGCCAAGAAAGCACGTGAACTGGTACAACGTAAAACCGTTTTAAGCGGTGGCGGATTGCCTGGTAAACTGGCTGATTGTTCTGATCGTGATCCTGAACGTTGCGAATTATATCTGGTCGAAGGTGATTCGGCAGGTGGTACTGCCAAGCAAGGCCGTGACCGTAGCTTTCAGGCTATTCTTCCGCTAAGAGGTAAAATTCTGAACGTAGAGAAAGCAATGGAGCATAAGATCTATGACAATGAGGAGATCCGCAATATGTTTACGGCCCTTGGTGTAAAGATGGGTACACCGGAAGATCCAAAAGCATTAGACATCAGTAAACTCCGCTATCATAAGATTATTATTATGACGGATGCCGACGTGGATGGTAGTCATATCGCCACATTGATCCTTACTTTCTTCTTCCGCTATATGACAGCTATTGTTGAACAGGGCTATTTATATCTTGCACAGCCACCGTTATACCAGGTAAAGAAAGGAAAAGACATGGCTTATGCATGGAACGAGGATGAACGTAAGGCATTTGTACTTCAGTTTGGAGCAGGCAAGGAAGACAGCGTAGGCGTACAGCGTTACAAAGGTTTGGGTGAAATGAATGCCGATCAGTTATGGGAAACCACGATGAACCCCGGCACCCGTGCATTAAAACGTGTAACAATTGAAAGTGCAGCAGAAGCTGACCGTGTGTTCAGCATGCTGATGGGCGACGAAGTGGCCCCACGTCGTGAGTTTATCGAAACACATGCGAAATACGCCAATATCGACGTATAAATTTCAGGCTGTTTCAGGGGGAAATGAATCTGATTATTTTAAGATAAAAGCGGCCTTAGGGCCGCTTTTCCATTGATTACCAACGGCTAATAACGTGTGGAAAGCATTTTGGCCTGTTTATGGCGAAAATCTGTACTTTAGCCTGAACCGGAGGCCGGATTTTTAACTAACCCCAAAAAAAATTAAACTATGCAATTAACAGCGTATAATGTAAAAACGAAAGAAAAGAATGTTCCTATCCAGAATGCAGTTGTAGAGCGTACTGCAAAAGGCGGATACATTGCAAAAGGTGATGATGGAAAAGGCAACAAGCTTACCGCTTTGTTAGGTGAAGCAAAAGCACTGGCTGCTATTGCTGCCGGAACAGCGAAGAAAGGTTGGGATTAATCTGATTCTATCCATAAAAAAAGTCGCCCTGTTTTGAAAACAGGGCGACTTTTTTTATGTCGTTCTGTATTGTTGAAAACAGAACTTACAGCGGAAATCTTCTTGCTATCGCTCTCGTTACACTTTGAATTGATTGCTGAAACGGATAGTTCCAATCGGTTTGATTGGTAAAGCGTGTACTCCATACCGTATACCCATCACGTACCAATGCGCTGCTCACAAACATATCGCTTGTGCGGGCCATACCTGTTGGAACACCAATGCCGGGAATGGTGCGGTTAAGTATTCCGCCTACCACATCAACACCCAACGCAACTTCGTCGCTGAGAATATGATTCTGTGTTACTTTGGTTGATACTACTGCATCAACACCCAGTATTTTTGACAGTTCTACTGGATCCATTTGCCAGGCTGCAGAATCAGTGATCCCCTTTTCTTCCAATAGTTTTTTCGTACGCTCTGAACTTTGAAACTGTACCTGCGAGTAACGACGAAGGCGGGTATCAACATACTGCACCAGATCAATGTATAAAGCACGGTTCAGAAAACCAGTGTTTCTGTTGATGATCTCCTGTACCTGTTCGGGTGTTAATTTCTTTGGAATATTACCTGTTACTTCCAGTTGTGCCGGGAGAATGGCGATGGTGCGGATGTTGTACTGCTGCACCCGTTCCATCATTTTCTTTCTTGCGCAGGATGTAATAAATAAAGAGAAAGAAAGAAG
This sequence comes from uncultured Bacteroidota bacterium, assembly GCA_963830845.1. Taxonomy (GTDB): domain Bacteria; phylum Bacteroidota; class Bacteroidia; order Chitinophagales; family Chitinophagaceae; genus Lacibacter. The sequence goes on from CAWHOR010000092.1 coordinate 13,261, forward strand.
GAGTAGAAATTGCTTCATGTGTTTCGGTTTTTATTGAATCATACAATGTGCATAGAAATTGGAACAATTGGAATACCAAAATAAATAAAGGCTTTCGATTTTGAAAGCCTTTATCAATGAATTAACCTAAAAAAAGTAAAACTACTTGATGAAACGTATGGTAAAGGGATAACGGTACAACACGTCATCAGCTGCTTTTACAGCACCAATAATATGAAGTATAAGAGATCCGATTCCGATTGCTATCAACAGGAAAATACCTATGATTAAAAAGATGAGCGGAATACAGATGATGCAGTAAATAAACATGCTGAGCCCGAAATTCAATGCTTCTTTTGCATGCTCACCTAAATAACGTGATTCCTCTTTTTTTACGAGATAAATAACTAAGGGAGCAAGGATGGGAAAGAAGATCGACAGTACATGTGTAAGAATAGCCATAGAGCGCTCGTCGCTGCTTACCTGTGCGTACCTGATTTCGCCTGAATTTGCAAAGTTTTGTTCCATGAATAAAGGTTTAATGTTTGAAAAATAATCGGTTAAAGATGGAAGAAACAACGACTTTGATCTGATTAAAATTACTGATTTAATTCCGTTCTGTCAACTTGAATTCAAACAATGTTTTTGCATACTCAATTGGAAGTTTCCTTGAAGGAGAGCATGAAAAAACCTGAAAAGAGGGGGGGCTTATGCAGTAACCGGTTTTTCTACCACAGCTGCATGCATGCGGGTTAACAGGCGAAGTAATGCTTCCATGCCTTCCATATCACGAACAACGAGCAGGAACAGTTTGCCGGTTTGTTTCAATTGTGCTTTATTCAATGAGGTTTGCACAAATTGCATGATACCCTGGAACACCGATGATTCAAAGTAAGGCGAATCAGGATTATTGATAAAGTAGCAACGTAATGTTTGCTCTTTCAACGTCATTTTTTCAAAGCCAAGTTCAACAGCCAACCTTCGACAACGTACAGTGGTAAATAAGTCTTCCACCTGCGAAGGTATCGGACCAAAACGATCAATGAGTTCTTTATGGAATTCACCCAGATCCTCTTCGTTCTCACAATTATCCAATCGGGTATATAAACTCAAGCGTTCACCGATGCTTTCAACATAAGCATCCGGGATAAGGATTTCAAGATCCGTATCAATTACACAGTCTTTCACATAGTTTTCCTGTTGCTGAATTTCTTCTTTAAACAGTTCACGGAATTTGGTGCGCTTCAATTCACGGATGGCTTCGTCTAATACTTTCTGGTACATTTCAAAACCGATCTCGGCCATAAAACCACTTTGTTCGCCACCGAGCATATTACCTGCACCACGAATATCCAAATCACGCATAGCGATCTGGAAACCGCTGCCCAATTCACTATGTTGTTCGAGTGTTTGTAAACGTTTTCTTGAATCATTCGGAAGCGTACTCATTGGAGGAGCCAACAGATAACAGAACGCTTTTTTGTTGCTGCGCCCTACACGTCCACGCAACTGATGCAGGTCACTTAAACCAAATTGATGTGCATTGTTGATCATGATCGTGTTCACATTGGGAATGTCAACTCCACTCTCAACAATGTTTGTACAAACCAATACATCATATTTTTTGCCGATGAAATCGAATATGCGTTCTTCAAGCTCATGACCTTCCATTTGTCCGTGGGCAAAACCAATACTGAGGTCAGGACACAAACGTTGAATGATCGCAGCCATCTCTGCCAATCCTGCAATACGGTTGTGAATAAAGAACACCTGACCGCCACGTTCCGTTTCATAGTACACAGCGTCACGAATAAAATCTTCCTGGAACACCTGTACTTCTGTTTGGATTGGCTGACGATTGGGTGGCGGTGTGTTCATGATGCTGAGATCTCTTGCACCCATTAAACTAAACTGCAATGTACGTGGAATAGGTGTTGCTGTTAGTGTAAGTGAATCCACATTCGTCTTTAATGTTTTGATCTTTTCTTTATGACCAACACCAAACTTCTGTTCTTCATCCACCACCAATAAACCAAGCTCTTTAAACTTTACATCCTTGGCAAGCAATGCATGCGTGCCAATGATAATGTCAACTTTACCTTCCTGTAATTTCTGATAGGTTTCCTTTTTCTCTTTCGCTGATTTAAACCGGTTCACATAATCAACAGTAACAGGAAAATCTTTCAACCGCTCCTGAAATGTTTTGTAATGCTGATATGCAAGAATGGTAGTAGGCACCATAACAGCAGCCTGCTTTCCATCACATACCGTTTTAAATGCAGCACGTACCGCAATTTCCGTTTTACCAAAGCCCACGTCGCCACATACCAACCGATCCATAGGCGATGGAGATTCCATGTCTTTTTTTACATCAGCAGTTGCTTTACTTTGGTCCGGCGTGTCTTCATACATAAACGACGCTTCCAGTTCTGTTTGCAGATAACTGTCAGGCGTATGCTGAAATCCTACCTGTGCTTTCCGTTGTGCGTATAATTGAATTAAATCAAAGGCAATTTCTTTAACCTTGGTTTTGGTTTTCTCTTTCAAACGCTGCCATGCATCACTTCCAAGTTTATTAATCTTCGGTACACTTCCTTCCTTACCTGTATATTTCGAAATTTTGTGCAGTGAATTAATGTTCACATACAAAATATCGCTGTCTTTATAGATCAACCGTACAGCTTCCTGCATTACACCATTCAGTTCTATTTTCTGTAAACCACTGTATGTTCCTACACCATGATCGATATGCGTAACATAATCACCCGGTTGCAATTCTTTTAATGCACGAATGGTAAGCGCTTTGCTTTTATTATAAGCTTGCTTGACTTTGTATTTATGATAGCGCTGAAAAATTTCATGATCGGTATAGCAGAGAACTTTCAGATCTTCATCAATAAAACCTTCATGAATGGAAATGGCAATTGGTGTAAACTGAATTTCTGCTTTCAGATCGGCAAAAATGCTATGCAGGCGTTCCAGTTGTTTTGGGTTATCAGCAAAAATGAATGTTTCAAAACCCTTCGCTGTCCAGCCTTTTAAATCACTGATCAGCATTTCAAACTGACGGTTGAATGCCGGTTGATGTTTTGTATTGCAAACAAGTTCAAACCTGTTCTTCTCCTCAACCGTATCCAATAAGTGTGGCTCATGGCCAAATTCAATTGTATGCCGTTGTTGTATTTGTTGTTCAACAATTGAGGCTGTAATAAAATCCGCTTCGCTCAGATCGATCTTTTCCAATCGTTCATCTTCATCTCTTTCCTGCTTCGAAACCGGCAGTTTTAAAAACTGCTCCAAGTCTTCTTCCATAGTGAGCAACCGCTCCTTCACAATATCAAAATCTTTAACCCACACAATTGTATTCTCCGGCAAAAATTCAAACACTGATACTTTTTCACCGCTTTCAAATTGCGTTTCTACATTGGGAATAATACTCACCTGTGCTAAACGCCGCTCACTCAACTGTGTTTCCGGATCAAAAATGCGGATACTGTCTACATCGTTTCCAAACAATTCCACACGATACGGTTTTTCATTTCCGAATGAATAGATATCAAGAATTCCTCCACGTAACGCAAACTGTCCGGGTTGATATACAAAATCGGTGCGATCAAAACCAAGATCAACCAAAAAGCCCATCATGTTGTCAACGTCCAATGTATCGTTGGTTTTGATGAGCAGCATGTTGCCCTGCAGCTTTTTCGGCAGCACTACTTTTTCAAACAATGCATCGGGATAAGTAACAACAGCACCTACACGTTGACCGGTAGGCATCGAGAATTTCGTTAACGTTTCAGTTCGCAACATCACATGCGATGAATTGAGTAACCTGAAATTCTTTGGATGTTTAAACGAGGAAGGGAAGTAAAACAGATTGAGTTCGTTGGTGATACTTTCCAGTGAATTATGGAAATAAGCCGCCTCTTCCGCATCATTTACAATAAACAAATGGTTGTACTGCGCCAGTGAAGCATGATTAAAAACCGAGGCTGCTACAAACTGAGATGAGCTTCCCAACAGGTTTTTCAGGTAGATGCGCTGGGTTTGGGAAAAAGAAAGCCTGTCCGTCAATTGAAAAAGACGGGGGTCATTCGCAAACTTATTCAGCAACAATTCAAAATTCACAGGCCGTAAAGATACAACAGGAACAGGCAATTTGATGTGCCGGACGAAATCAAACGAAAAGCTTCAACAAGCTTTCATTTTCGGGAAAGAAAGCTTATTTTTGAGATCAATCCAAATCTGTTAAAACCAAGTCCATGAAGCACTGCTCACCAATTGTTCAGCTACATAGTAGTTGTTTCACTTCAGCTTCTCCTTTTTTCCAATTCAAATCTATTTCAGTCAAGTTATTTTTGATTAGCTTATCATTCCTGGTTGTTCAGGTTGTTGCTGCTCAAAAAAGTGTAACCACGCTTCATTTGAAAAGAGGTAACCTGTTAATCAAAGACAATATGAAAGCTGAAACGCTTTCTGCTGAATTAAGAAAAGGTAAGGTTGGTCAATGGACTTATACATTGCTTTCATTTGAAAAACCTGTAACTGCCGGTCAACAACAGACATTACGTTCAATGGGCATTGAACTGCTCACCTATTTACCCGACAACAGTTACCAGGTACGAATGCAAACAACACCTTTGTTTTCACAATTATACAATGCAGGCGTTAGAGCCATGATGCATTTGCCAGGCACTTTTAAATTAGGGCAAGAGTTGCAGGCCCGTCTTACTGTAGAAAAACCCGAAGGGATTCTATCCGTTAATCTGCAATTACACCCGGGTGTAAAGTGGAATGAAGTGAATACCATTCTTTCTTCTTACGGGGTTTCTCTAACCAAATCGGATTACCTGAATCAAGGGTTGGCGCAAGTAAGTGTTGCAAAGAAAAATATTGCATCTGTCAGTGAATTGCCATTTGTAGCCTATTTGAATTTATCGTTCTTACAATCAACAGAACTCAATCAGCGTGAAAGAGGATTGTTTGGATTAACAAATCTTACAAGCTCCGAAGTAGCGGGAAGGAATTTAACCGGCAATGGAATTATTGTTGGTGTAGGTGATGATTCCAATCCTGTTCACCTTGATAATACAAACAACATCATTAACCGCAACCCTTCCTTCATTTCAAACAACCACGGCCGCTTAGTTACAGGAATTGTTGGCGGCGACGGAATTATTGAAGAACGTTACAAAGGAGTTGCGCCCAACAGTTTATTGGTCGTTGATTTTTTTGATTATGTTCTAACAAAGTCGGCCACCTATTTTACTGATTACGGAATGACTGTTACAAACAATTCATACTTCAATGGATTAGTTGGATGCCCGGGAAATGCGGTGTACAATGAGTTAAGTGTATATGTAGATCAACAACTCCATGCAAATCCCTTTTTGCAACACATTTTTGCTGCAGGTAATGATGGGCAACGAACATGCACTCCATTTCCGCTGGCATTTCGCACCATCAAAAGTGGATACCAGGTTGGCAAAAATGTATTAGATGTTGCCGACTACAATGGAGCCACTGATGCACCAACTTCAACTTCGAGCCGGGGCCCGGTAGAGGATGGCAGAATAAAACCGGAAGTTGCCGCAAATGGCGTGGCAGTATTTACCACCAATGGAGGAAATACTTATCATGATGCATACGGCAGTAGTTTTGCAGCTCCATTTGTAACCGGTGTTTGGGCACTGCTAACTGAACGGTATAAACAACTTCATGCGAATGCACTTCCAAAGTCAGGATTGCTAAAAGCAATTATTTGTAACAGCAGCGAAGACAGAGGAAATGCGGGGCCCGATTACAGTTATGGCTTTGGTTTAATCAATCCCCGAAAAGCTGTTGAAGCAATTGAAAACAACCGTTACTTCACCGGTTCGCTTTCTACATCTGGAACCGCCTCACAAATTATTACCGTACCTGCCGGAGCAAGACAATTAAAAGTAATGTTGTACTGGCACGACAAAGAAGGATCTCCGTTAGCAGCAACTGCATTGGTAAATGATCTCGATCTTACTGTTACCGATGGTGCAACAACCTACGAACCGTGGATATTAAACCCGGCTCCCGGTTCTGTAAATATTCCTGCAATAAGAGGCATTGACCGTATCAACAATATTGAGCAGGTAACAATTGATAATCCCGGCACAAGTGTTACTGTTAACCTGAGTGGTTTCAATGTACCCAACGGCCCGCAGGAATACTTTGTTACATATGAATTTTTAATGGATCAAATCATACTGGAGCATCCTTATGGCGGCGAAAAGTTTTCACCTGGTCAGGAAGAACTCATTAAATGGAATGCAACCGATAACAATACAAATACATTTACGCTTGAATATTCGATTGACAATGGAGCCAGCTGGATCGTTATTAATAATAACGTTGCAGCAAACCAACATCGTTACAGGTGGATCGGCATACCAAACAACCCTACCAATCAAGGAAAAGTAAGGGTTTCAAGAAACGGAGGTGGCGCTTCCGCTACATCGCCCGGTAACTTTACCATTCTTGCGCAGCCCGTTCTTACAGCAACCGTTCCCTGTGAAGGATATGTAAATCTTAGTTGGCCTGCAGTGGGCAGTGCTACCGACTATGAAGTAATGCAATTGATAAATAATGAGTTTGTATCAATTGGTACGACCAATGCATTAACACACCGTGTAAGCGGATTGGATAAAACACAACCTTATTGGTTTACGGTAAGAGCACGAATCACCGATTCAGCAGGCCTTCGTGCCATTGCAAGAAACATAACGCCTGCATTAGCAACTCCCTGTTCAGCAGCCGAATTTGATAATGATCTAAAAATAGATTCGCTGCTCTCGCCTGTACATGGTCGTCAAAACACCAGTTCAGCTTTAACAGCTACCAACCCAATTACTGTACGAATAAAAAATTTAGATAATGTTGCAACCAGTGGCAGTTACAATATTTCATATCAGATAAATGGTGGAGCCATCGTGTCGGAATCGTCGGCCATCTCAATTGCCGCAGGAGGTACGGTCAATTATACATTTGCTGCAACCGCCAATTTAGCCCTTGCCAATTCCTATACAATCAGGGTTTTTGTAAAACAAACAGGTGATGCACAACCAACCAATGATGAACTTACGCATACAATAAAGCACATTTCAAATGATGCTGTTGTATTACCTTTTACTGAAACGTTTGAAGCAACAGGGGCCGATGAGTACAAAGCCAATTTTTTTGCACTCAGCAATGCCAACCGTTTCGATTATGCGAATACAGCCAATGGACGTTTACGCACTTTCGTAAACACAGGTGTTGCACTGGCAGGAAACAAATCCGTTACATTAGATGCAGTTCATTACAATGGTGTACTCGCTACTAATAACTTAACGGCTACAATCAACCTCAGCAGCTATTCTTCAGCACAAGGGTTGCGTTTTGATTTTAAATTCAAGAACCATGGTCAATTAAAACAGCCGGGGTCGGGTGTGTGGATGCGTGGAACGGATACAGAGCCATGGGTGCAGGTATACGATCTCATCAGCAATCAGGGAACTATTGGAGAAATAAAGCGGGTAAGTATTAACGTGAATGAATTAGGGCAACCTGTTGGTTCCAGTTTCCAGATTCGCTTTAATCAACAAAGCACCACCTCTGCCAACAATGCAACGTACAATATTGATGGCTATGATATGGACGATGGGTTTACATTCGATGATATACGTATTCTTCAAACCAATAACGATGTATTGGTTACACAATTGGTGGCACCGGATACATTTAACTGCACACCCGGAAATGCCAACGTTACCATCCGTGTTAAAAATACCACCCCAAGTACATTCACCAATGTGCCGGTGTATTACCGCATTAATAATGGAACAGCCGTAGCCGGATCTATTCCATCACTTGCCGGCAATGCAGAACTTGATTTTACATTTCCAACGCAAACCGACCTCTCTGCATTTAAAGCTTATGAAATTGATGCATGGGTACAATTGAGCGGCGATGACTATCCGGTAAATGACAGCATCAACAACCGCTATGTTTACAGCAGCCCTGTAATCAGTTCATTCCCGTATTTAGAACGTTTCAATGCAACTAACGGAAACTGGTTTACCGATACACTTAGTTACAGCAGCTGGCGTTGGGGTACTCCTGCAAAAACAGTCATGGATCGTTCGGCAAGTGAAGGCAAGGGATGGTTCACCTCGCTCAATAGTGTTTATAAACAAAATGAAACTTCATACCTCTACTCACCTTGTTTTAACTTAAGTTCACTCACACAACCGGTGTTGAGCTTTAGTCATATTTCGCAGCAGGAAGATAATTGCGACTGCGATTTTCACAGCCTGGAATATAGTATTGATAACGGCAATACATGGCAACGACTTACTGCAACGAATGGCACCAACTGGTTCGACTCATCTGCCAATCAATCGTGGAGAAAAAATATTCAACGCTGGCATGTGTCGAGTACCGAAGTGCCCAATGCCGCTAACATACGTTTCCGGTTCTTCCTTTCAAGTGATGAACTGAGCCAGGGGGAAGGTATTGGCATTGACGATATTCACATTTTTGATAAAGCCACTATTTACACAGGAGCTGATATACTCAACAACAATCAAACCGTTAGCGGTAACAATTGGGTGCATTTCAGCAATGCCGGCAACCTGATTGCTTCCATTCATCCAATGGGACAAAATTTGGGAAGCACCGATGTAAGTGCCTTTATCAATACCGGTGCTGTGCGGATCATGAATAATCAATATTATCTCGACCGGAATCTTGTAATTCGATCAACTAATACGCCCACGGATAGTGTGCTGGTACGTTTCTACTTTACTGAACAGGAAGCAACGGCTCTTATTTCGGCCACTGGTTGCAGTACCTGTATTAAGTTTAAAGATGCATACCTGGCTGCGGTTACTAAGTACAATGGAAGTGCTTCATTTGAAAACGGAATACTGAACGATGGAGCTGATGGAACATTCCAGTTCATTGATTCGGGTGAAGTAGATGTTTTACCATTCAACAACGGTTACTACGCCGAATTTAAAGTGAAGAGTTTTTCTGAATTCTGGATCAACGCAACCGATATGAATCTTACACAAACTGTAACAAGTGTTGATGATATCAATACACAAGGCATCTTTATTAAGAATGTTTTTGCAGATGAGTCGGGCAGCCTGCTGATTTTTGCAGGAAACAAATCGCAGGTTCGGGAAATGAGTATCCGCATTGTAAACAGTATGGGCCAGGAAGTAATGAACAGACAAGCTGCCTATTCCGATACAAGGATCAACATCAATGCCCTGTCAACCGGAATTTACTTTGTAGAGATCAAGGATAAAAAAGGGCGGGAACAATTCGTTAAAAAAATCGTTGTAACCGGAAAATAATTACCGGATGGATAAGGCCCCGCAATAAAAGAGTTGCCCCCGAATATTCGGGGGCAACTCTTTTATAAACTGAATAAAATTATCCGATTTTACCTAGCGGAATTTTACGAACTTTTTCATCCCCTTCTTCCTCAATACGTGTAACCGGGTAGGGAATTTTTGCTTTTTCAAGTGTTTCGGCCAATTGCTTATTACTTTTAGCAAAATTCAAAATTTCTCTGTGGGCCGCCAGCATCTCATCTTCCAGTTCGAGGATTCTCTTTTCCTTTGATTTAACTTTCCGACTTCCGTACAAAAAACCGACAACGGCCACTACTAATAAAACAACAGCAAACAGGACAATATGGATTTCAAGGGTTCTCTGAGTAAGGTCTATCATTTTCCTTTTTTTAAGTCAACCCTAAACTATTTACAAAGATTGACTGGGTATTAAATAATCGCAAGCTATTAGGGTGCAAATTACTTCAGTTCGTACAATTATACAATAGAATTGAGAATTAATTGTTTAACATTTCCTATTGGCACCCTTTCCTGAAGCAAAGTATCTCTGTTCCGAATGGTTACCGTTTGGTCTTCTTTTGTTTGATGATCGATCGTAACACAGAAGGGAGTACCAATAGCATCCTGACGGCGGTAACGCTTCCCGATCGTATCTTTTTCTTCATAAAAACAATGAAAATGCGGGCGACATTCCTTTACAAGCTCCTCGGCAATTTCCGGCAACCCATCCTTTTTCGTAAGTGGAAACACGGCCAGCTTAATAGGCGCAATTTTAGCTGGAAGCCGTAATACGGTTCTTACTTCAGTTTTACCCTCTTCCGATGTTGGCACCTGTTCTTCATGGTAAGAGTTACTGAGTATGGTAAGAAATAAACGATCCAGCCCCACCGATGTTTCCACTACATACGGTATATAATTACCATATGGTTTCCCATCAGCATTGAGATCATTGTCGAAATACTGCATTTTCTTTTTGCTGAATTCCTGATGCCTGCGAAGGTCATAATCGGTTCTTGAATGAACACCCTCTAACTCCTTCCAGCCAAACGGAAATTCATATTCAATATCCACTGCCGCATTTGCGTAATGCGCCAATTTGATATGGTCGTGAAAACGGAGCTTATCGGCAGGTAAACCCAGGTCTTTGTGCCATTGCATCCGGGTTTCCTTCCACTTGGCATACCAGTCGAGCTCTGTACCAGGGCGAACGAAGAACTGCATTTCCATTTGTTCAAATTCCCGCATGCGGAAAATGAACTGGCGAGCAACAATCTCGTTGCGAAAGGCCTTACCTGTTTGGGCGATGCCAAACGGGATTTTCATCCGTCCGCTTTTTTGTACGTTGAGAAAGTTCACAAAAATTCCCTGTGCCGTTTCCGGACGCAGGTACACAATATTATCATCCGGGTTATCGCTCGAAACAGCACCAAACTCTGTTGAGAACATAAGGTTGAACTGGCGTACATCGGTCCAGTTGGCCGTGCCGCTTACAGAACATTTGATCTTTCTTTCTTCGATGAGTTGTTTAATACCGGTGAAATCATCCGCAGCCAGCAATTGCTCCATTTGGGCAATCAGAGCGGCTGAATCAGGATGCGGGATAATGTTTCAGCAAATCCTTCAATCAGATGATCGACACGATAACGCTTTTTGCTGTCTTTGTTATCGATCATCGGATCGCTGAAATTATCAACGTGTCCACTTGCCTTCCAGGTGGTAGGATGCATGAAGATGGCGGCATCGATCCCCACAATATTGTCGTGAAGCTGGGTCATACTTTTCCACCATTGGTCACGAATATTCTTTTTGAGTTGGGCACCCATTTGACCATAATCGTATACGGCACTTAAACCGTCATAAATTTCAGATGACTGAAAAATGTAGCCATACTCTTTTGAATGAGAGATAATATTTGCAAAAAGGTTCTCGTTCGCCATGTTCGCTGTTTTTGAAGGTCGGCAAAGATAAGTGTTTGATGGCGCAAGACGAAAGGAACAGGGAACAAGGGATAAAATCCGGATTATCTATCTATTTCAACTTCTCATTCTCCTGATGCCTGTTTGCATCTCGTATAGCTTTTCTTTTCAAAGTTCTTCTGCAGGGCTTCGGTTAAATCAACACCTGTTTGGTTCGCCAAACAAATGAGCACCCACAATACATCCGCCATTTCATCGCTCAACTCTTTGCCCTTATCACTTTCTTTAAATGACTGTTCGCCATATTTCCGCACCATCAACCTTGATAACTCCCCCACTTCTTCCATCAAAATACCAAGGTTAGTGAGTTCATTAAAATAACGAACACCTACGGTTTTGATCCATTGATCAACTTGGGCTTGTGCCTGCTTTATTGTTAAGTCTGCGCTCATTGTATTTTCAATTATTCATTATCAATTATTAAATCACTCTTTATTCTTACTGTCAATCACGATCGTAACCGGACCATCGTTCAGCAATTCCACTTTCATATCGGCTCCAAAAACACCGGTCTGGATTTTTTTACCAAGATCCAATTCCAGTTGATCGATCATTTTCTCATACATTGGTATGGCAACGTCAGGTTTACTGGCTTTAATATAGGAAGGCCGGTTTCCTTTCTTTGTGGATGCATGCAAGGTAAACTGGCTTACGAGTAAGATATCGCCACTAACATCTTTCACACTCAAATTCATTACCCCGTTCTCATCATCAAAAACACGCAGGTTCACAATTTTATTACTCAGCCATTCAATATCTTCTGCTGCATCGGCATCTTCAATTCCTATCAATACCAACAATCCTTTCTGAATAGAAGCATGTTATGTTTCCATCAATTTTAACAGAGGCAAATGCCGTTCGTTGCAGTACCGCTCTCATATTTCGTTCAATTGGTTGTAAATTCGATCATCGAAAATACAACGCTTCGGGTTTGATGCATGGTAAAAGATGTGCGCATAGAAATAGAGTTCCAGACAGCACGCAGTGGTGGTGCAGGCGGACAAAATGTAAACAAGGTGGAGACCATGGTGATGGGCTATTGGCATGTAGCATCATCTGCACTTGTAACCGATCAGCAAAAAACAATACTGCTTGAAAAACTCAGCAACCGTATCAATAAAGAAGGAACACTGATCGTGAAAAGCCAGGTGCACCGCAGCCAGCAGGCAAACAAGCAGGAAGTAATTGAAAAGATCAACCAGCTTATTTCCATTGCACTCACACCCAAGAAAGCACGAATTGCCAGCAAACCATCAAAGGCTGCAAAAGAAAGACGTATTGAATCGAAGAAAAAACAGGGCCAACACAAACAAAGTCGCCAAAAAATCCGTTTATCTGATTATTAAGCCAGCATGCGAAAACAATTCACAGTTCTCACCCTCCTCACAACACTACTACTCAGCCTTTGGCTGATGGAGAGCTGTCGGAAAAATAAGATGGAGTTGACTGCGATGCCGATTGTGCCGCCAGCGCATTTCCCAGCTACCTCCTTCTATCAAAATAACCCGATTACAAAAGAGGGCTTTGAATTAGGACGACGATTGTTCTATGAGCAACGTTTTTCAAAAGATGGGAGCATTTCCTGTGGCTCCTGCCATGAGCAACGGGCTTCATTTGGTACGTATGATCATGATTTAAGCCATGGGGTGGATGGTGCACATGGCATCCGCAATGCAATGAGTTTGTATAATCTTGCCTGGCAAACTTCGTTTGGTTGGGATGGAAAGTATAGTTCGATGGATGCGGTGTATGCGGCGCATATTACAAGCCCCGTTGAAATGGGTGAAACAGTGAATAATGTGATCAGCAAATTAAAAGCCGACAGTCGCTACCCACAGCAATTCAAAACGGTATTTGGTTCAACAGAGATCAATCAGCAACGCATTACCAATGCACTCACACAATTTGTGGGAGCGCTCATCAGCGTTGCTACCAAATACGATTCAGTAAAGCAAAATCTCGCCACATTTACCGCAAGTGAACAAGCCGGTTATATCATTTTTCAAAACAAATGTAATAGTTGTCATACCGAACCGTTGTTCACCGATTTTTCATATCGCAATAACGGTTTGCCACAAACGATGCTAAATGATAATGGACGAATGATGGTGACGGGAAATAATGCAGATGCATTCAAATTCAAAGTGCCTTCGTTACGAAATCTGTTCAAGAGTTATCCGTTTATGCACGATGGGCGTTTTATTGGTTTTGAACAGATCTTTGATCATTATCAATCGGGCATGGTACAAAGTACCACCTTGGATCCGTTGCAGATAAACGGAATTTCACTTACAACGGCTGAACGTACGGCCCTTGTTGATTTTCTACGCACATTAACGGATAATAAATTCACCAGCAACACAAGTTTTAATGCACCGCAATAAAAAATCCCCCGTTAAAAACGAGGGATTCTATTTTTAGATTTTGCGCTTTGCCCGCAACACATCCAATGCTTTTTTCTGATTCTCTACTTCTGCTTTTTGCTTTTCAATGTTCTTCTTATTCTCCTCAATATCATCCTGTAATTTTTTCAATCGCTTTTCAAGGCTACCACTTTCATCTTCGTAATCTTTCAATTTCTTTTCCGTCGATTTCACTTTATCTTCCTGTCCTTTGATCTCCACTTCCAATGCCTGTGCTTCTGCAAGTGGAAGAAAGTTGAGACAATATTGCCTGATTTTTGTAAGAAATGCTACATCTTCTGTGCCTTTTACATAGTTTTCATTCCCCCTTGACAATATAAAGTAGACGTTGCTTTCATCTTTTTCTTTCCGGCTTTTGCGTTCTACTTTCAACAACACATCAAATGTTTCATCACTTATTTCCGGAATGCGAATGGCTTTGTACGTATACACACCTTTGCTTTCTTTCGCACTGTAACCCATTTGGCTGAATTTTTGCCGTATGGCATCTTCGGTTACAGAAGCAGGGTAAGGCACTTCCGTAATCATAGCAGGTATCTTTTTCTTTTGCCAGTCTAATTCACCAAAAGCCTGCGCATGTGCATAGAAACTAACCAGTAAAAATGCAACGAACGAGTAGATTTGTTTTTTCATGCCATTTAATTTTGTGCTACTAAGATAAAAAACAAGTGTAATGTGTTGCATTCAATTGGAAATATGTTGATTTATTTTTGAAGAATCTTAATTTCGTTTTCTTGAGCAGCGTTAAAAAATTAGCCGGGCAGACAATTTGGTATGGATTCAGCAGCATTTTCGGACGATTTCTGAATTACCTGCTCACTCCTTTATTTGCCACAATTTTTGCATCGGCCGATTATGGCAAGATCAGCACCCTGTTTGCTATTGCTGCATTTCTCAATATTCTTTACACGTACGGACTCGAAACGGCCTATTTCCGTTTTGCATCGAAAGAGCCGGAAGGCAAAGTGTACAACACTTCGTTAAGTTCACTCTTCATCACCACAACATTACTCACCGTTTTATTTCTATTCTTCAGTAATTCCATTGCCGGTTTTCTTGAAATTCCACGTAACCCCGAATATGTGCGGTGGGTAATGATGATTGTTGCACTGGACACACTGGCAGTACTACCCTTTTCCAAACTTCGCTTTGAAGGACGTCCACGGAAATTTGCATCGATCAAAGTGCTGAATATTCTTATTAATATCGGCCTTGTATTGTTTTTCCTTGTGGTTTGTAAAAATGCAGAAAAAGGAACATTCTTCTCCGTTCTATATAATCCAACGATCGGTTTAGGTTATGTGATATTGGCCAACCTTGCTGCCAGTGCCATCACATTATTGTTATTGTCAAAAGAGCTGTTTCGTTTTCGGTTTACGATCGACAAAGCATTCTGGAAAGAATTGATGAACTATAGTTGGCCGCTGATTATTGTGGGATTGGGTGGCATGGTGAACGAATTGATCGACCGTTTTATGCTGCTGAAACTCCTACCCGGTTCAACGGAAGAAGCATATTCCCTTAGCGGAGTTTATGGAGCAAATTATAAACTGGCAGCACTGATCGTCTTATTTATCCAGGCTTTTCGATTAGGTGCCGAGCCGTTTTTCTTTAAACAATCAACTCAGGAAAATGCGCAACGTACCTATGCACGGGTAATGAAATTTTTTGTGATCGTCTGCTGTTTTTGTTTTCTGGGCGTTGTTCTGTTCTTAGATATCTGGAAATATTTTATGGGAAGTACGCACCCTGAGTACTGGACAGGATTGAAAGTTGTGCCGATTTTGATGTTGGCAAAATTATTTCTTGGCGTGTATTACAATTTGTCGGTGTGGTATAAGCTAACTAATCAAAATCTGATTGGTGCCTGGATCACGTTGGGTGGAGCCGCCATTACTATTCTGATCAATTTTATGCTGATCCCCTACATTGGTTACATGGCTTGCGCTATTGCCACCATTTGTTGTTATGGTTTTATGATGGTTACCTCGTATAAACTTGGACAGAAGTATTATCCGATTCCATATGTCTGGAAAAAATTGACTGCTTATGTGGTAATTTGTGTGTTGCTGTTTGGTGTACACCAGCTGTGTATTTATTTCATTGAGTTGCCATGGTTCAGCCATAGCCTTGGCTTCGCATTGATCGTTGCGTTTGGATTGTTTATTCTACGTATCGAACGCAAGGAATTACAAAAATTACCCTACGTTGGGAAATTCATTTCAGCTTCATAAATAGGGATTGTTTTTCTTTTCATAACCAATTGTGGTAGTTGGCCCGTGGCCGCTGTACACAACCGTTTCATCCGGCAGCGTAAAAAGCTGTGTCCTTATACTATTCAGTAACGTTTCATGGTTGCCACCCGGCAGATCGGTTCGGCCAATGCTTTCACGAAACAACACATCGCCTCCAATAACAAAGCCCTGTGCTTTGCAGTAAAAACAAACATGACCGGGAGCATGGCCCGGGGCAAACAGCACCGTTAGTTGATCCTCATCCAGTATTAATTCATCCCCTGCATTTAAAAAGTGAAACGGGCCATTGTAATTATCAAATGGCAGGTTCCACATCAATCCACTGGTGGGGGCAAAGGCAAGTACCTGTTGCTCTGCTGTGTGAAGATGCAATTCCAAACCAAAGGTTTCGTAGATCCATTTGTTACCGAATACATGATCAAGGTGGCAGTGGGTATTGAGCAATTTTACCGGCTGCAACTTGTTTTGTTGAAGAAATTGTGCCAGTGTATCCCGTTCTTCTTCAAAATAACAGCCAGGGTCTATAATGAACGCATTGCCCTTGTCGTTATAGAGTACGTATGTGTTTTCCTGAACAGGGCTGAATGTAAAAGCTTTAACAGTGAACATGGATTGATTTTTGTACTTTTAAATGTTGGTTTTTATTAACCAAATTATCAAAAAGAGATCACACGAAATGAGCCATAAAATATACATAAAAATGAACAGGGTAATTTTATCCCGATTGTACCCAACATTTTAACTGACATTTCATTGGCGAATAACATTTGGCCAAACAATATTACCATAATAACAAATGAAAATATGCGAATTCAAGTGAACGGTTTTTCAAGGCTAACAGCAACGGCAGCTATTTTTTTTCTATTTCTCTGCAGCCAATCATCTGCACAAATAAACATGGTCGAGTTTGGCAAAAACCGTGTGCAGCATACCAAGTTCAAATGGAGTTTTTACCAGAGTCCGAACTTCAATGTACACTATAACCTCAACGGGTTGGAATTGGCCAAATTTACCACACAGGTAGCAGAAGAAGAATTGCCATCGCTGGAAGAGTTTATTGAGTTTGGAATTCAACGTCGTCTCAATATTGTGTTGTACAACAACTTCAACGATTATAAGCAATCGAATATCGGGATTGGCTTGGACATTCCCAATGCAGGCGGTCTTACAAAACTGGTAAATAACAAAATGGTGGTGTACTACAACGGCGATCATAACGATCTGCGCAGGCAGATCCGGGAAGGGATAGCCAAAGTATTGGTTGAATCGTTGTTGTTTGGCGATGACCTTGGCGAGTTTGCACAAAACCAGGCTTTACTTGATTTACCCAAGTGGATGACTGATGGATATATTTCTTACGCTGCCGAAAACTGGAGTACCAAGCTGGATAATGATTTGAAGAGTGCTATGATCGGTGCCGAGTATAAAAACTTCTATCACTTTGCATATGAACAGCCACGTTTGGCCGGTCATGCGTTCTGGTATTATATCGAAGAGCGTTACCGCCAGGAAAATGTAACCTACCTGTTATATCTCAGCCGTATTTACAAAAATGTAAACCGTGCTACCAATACGATTGCCAAAAAGAAACTGAAGGATGTACTGAAAGATTTTATGCTGTACAACCGTGATAAATATTTCAAAGATATCCGTGCACGGAGAAACGTTCCGAGCGGCCGCCTAACTGTTCCGAAAGAAATTGGCAAGAACGATTATTTCCGTTTTCAGGCAAACCCCAACCCGAAGAGTTTTACGTTTGCTGTGGTTGAATACCGCAAAGGGCAAACCCGTGTGATCCTGAATGAAAATTTTATTTCAGAAAAAGTATTATGGAAAAGTGGCGTACGGAATCTGGAAGAAAAACCAAATCCTAACTATCCGTTACTGGCATGGGATCCGAAAGGAACAAGAATTGCGATGGTGGTGTGGGAAAAAGGAAAAGTATTGTTGAATGTGTACGATGCATTCCGCCGTATTAAAACCGTGAAGAATATAGAGCTTCCGTTTGAGCAGGTAAATGATATGCAGTATATGCTCGATCCAAATACATTGGTGATGAGTGCAGTAAAAGGTGGCCAAAGTGATGTGTTTGTTTACAAGATCGACAACAACAAACTGGAGCAGGTTACGAACGATGTGTATGATGATCTCGATGCCAGCTTTGTTGCCTTCCCGAATAAAACAGGGATTCTATTCTCAAGTAACCGTCCATCTCCCAACGCAGCAACAGGCGATACTGTTTTGCCGAAAGAGCGTTACAATGTTTTCCTGATCGACAACTGGAATAAATCTGAATTCAAACAAATATCACAGCTCAGCAATATTAAGTACGGTAATGCCCGTTTTCCCACGCAATACAATACCAATCACTTTACATTTATCAGCGACGAAAACGGTATTGGTAATCGTTGGGCTGGTTTCTTCACTACACAAGCCGCAGGGCTTGATACAATTTTTCAGGTTGGCGATGAAATACTTCGCAACCCTGAACCGAAAGAACTTGATTCCACGTTGAAGGCATGGAATAAGCAAGAACCTGATTCGGTATTTACTTTCCGTGTAACCGATGATAGCTCTTACACTTTCCCGATGAGCAACTACCAAAGCAGTGTGTTGGAAACACGTATTGCCGGTGAAAACGGACAGGTAACTGAAGTAAACCGTCAAGGTGAATTTAAATTCCTGTATAAGTTGAAGGTGGATGAAAATACTTTGCGGAAGCGTAATGTAAATGCACGTCCAACCGAATACATCAAACGTATGACAAGGCTTGATAAAGTGGCAGGCGAAAGCACACAGAACAGAACCGATATACAGGACAGTGTTACTACTGCACCCCCTTCAACAGATTTCTTTGAAACAGAATTTAAACCCGATTCGATCAGTGCCGGCGAAAAACTGATGGGCGCTAAAAAACAAAGTCTTGAAGAAGTGTTGAGTCGCATGCGTTTATTCCCTTACACAAAAAAATACTTTGTTGATAATTTAACGACCAATTTCGCATCGAATGGTGCCTTACTCGTCAACCGTTTTCAACCTTATTCGGGAGCAAACGGCCCTGTGAATCTTGGTAACTCTAATCCATTAAACGCAATGACAAGAGTTGGAGCAATGGAGTTTCTTGAAGATTACAAATTCAGCGGTGCCTTCCGTGTAAATTATGGATTTGAAGACAATGAGATCTATATGCGTTTCGATAATCTCAAACGCAGGATCGATTGGGGACTTACCTATTACCGTTCTTCAGTTTCAACGGGCATTATTACATCAAGAGGTACATTTCCAATACAACTCATCAGCAGTATTTACCAAGGCAATTTATCATACCCTTTAAATGAAGTGCAAAGCATCCGTTTTATCGGTGGCATTCGTAGAGATGCATATAACGTAAAAGCAGACGAACAGTTTCCAGGATCATTACAGGAGCCGGATTATGATGAAAATTTTGCCATGGCAAGAGCTGAGTTTGTACATGATAACACCATTAATCCGGTAAGCAATATATGGCATGGCTTCCGTGCAAAAGGCTGGGTAGAAATGTTTAACCGCCTTGGTGGAAATTTTTCTGAACGTCCCGGTGATCTTACATTCAATTTTGGTTTTGATGCACGACATTACCTGCGCATCTACCGCAATTTTATATGGGCCGTTCGTGGTGCAGCTGATGTATCGTGGGGTGATAATAAATTCATTTATTACTTAGGTGGAACAGATGGCTGGCTGATGCTCGGCAATAATGATGTAGTGCGGAATGGCGTACCAAAGCAACGTTATTTCAATACAGCAAATCGCCCGGCACCCGATCAAAGCTATGTGTACGAATCATTAGCAGTAAACCTGCGTGGCTTTACACAAAATGCAGCGAACGGAAACAATGCGTTAGTGATCAACAGTGAATTACGTTTGCCGGTATTCTCAACATTCTTCAATCGCCCGGTTAACAACGCCTTCCTTCGTAATTTTCAATTAGTACAATTTATTGATTTAGGTACTGCATGGAACGGACGTTATGATAAAATTGGCCGACCAGAAGTAACCTATTCTACGAATGATCCGTTCAATCCGGTTACTGTTGTAATTAAAGCACCCGGCATTGGACCATTCCTAGGCAGTTATGGATTTGGTGCAAGAAGTACGTTGCTTGGATACTTTTTACGATTTGATGCAGGCTGGCAAATGAATGGTTTCTTTAGAGGAACGCCGGTGATGCACGTATCGTTAGGATTTGACTTTTAAATTGATTGATTCGATGATGATATAGATACCTGCTCAGTAAAATGAGCAGGTATTTTTTTAAGTGTTTCATAGATCAGCAACAGCACAACTGCAAAAAGAATTGTTACAGCCCACACACGTGGATGTGATGCTGGTGAAATAACTTTCGATAAAATTCCCTGCGCCAGATCAAATGGCTGCGTTACCAAATGCCAACTGTTATAACGATCGTACCTGCCGAGATAAATGCCAAATCCACAGAGCACAAAAAACCCAAGTATCATTGGCTTCACCTGCAGAAGAGAAAATCGTTTCAGTAATAGTTGCTCAATGTTGCGTAATGAATACAAACCCATGAGCAAACCATTCCATGCAGCCATAAACAATAATACAAGATCATAATACAAAGGCACATCTGCCCTTTCCTGCAAATGGAACAGATCAGTAATGAGATAAGGAGAATTGGGAAAGAACAGCAACCATAAACTGAAGAGTGTAACATTCCGCATGGAAAGTTTGGCATCCCTGATCATACTGCTGAACAGTAATGGCAACCATGCAAGAAAAAGATTCCAGGGAATAAAAAGGAAAAGAAAACTACCTGTATACCATACTCGAAATGCATACAGTAAAATCGAAAACCCAACTGAGTAAATCAAGATATTTTTCATACTCAAAAAAGTGAAATAAGTTTAGGAAGAAAAATGATGAGTGCCACTACGAAACTGCCAATAGCTGTTATCAATACAGCCGCCGCTGCAATGTCCTTTATTTGCTTAACAGAAGGATGTTGCTCCGCTGTTACATGATTGCATAATTTTTCAATTGCCGTATTAATGAGTTCCATCGCAATCACTGCACAAATACATACGATGATCATCCCCCACTCTGCTGCAGCTATCTTGAAATAAAAACCAGCTACCGCAGCAAGCGCTGCAGCAACAACATGTATCCGCATATTAAACTCACTCCTGAAAGCACTGGCTATTCCACTAAAAGCATAATAGAATGATCGCATAAACAATTTCATTTAGCTATTGAAAAACGATAACGTACATCAGCAAGCGGTTGCTGCATAATAGCAAACCAATCAAGTGCAGAAAGATCGTTCGCTTCTTTACCCCGCCGATAAGCCTTCCGGAACGATGAATAATACTCCGGCATTGTAACCAACCCATAAATCGCTGTTGCCAGAACAGGGAACGAAACCCGTCCGTTTGCCAGCATGAAAAACTGCAGGCCCACTTCACCTTCATCTGTAAAGGGATAATCAAGCACGACATGTTTAATATCATGTCGTTCATAATACGGAAGCAACCGCAAATTTTCTGCGTTTAGTGATTGCCATAATTCATTCCCCACTGTTTCAAAAGGCAAAGCGCTGAGTTGCTCCATACTGTAAGGAAATTTTTTCTTCCTGCGTACGATCTTTAATATCGGCAATGCAATTGTATGCGTCAGCATGACCAGTATATTACTGCGGAGTTTTTTCAATAGTCGTTTCATGTGTTATTTTTTATTTGCCACATATTATTCGCCAATGACATCTATGTTGATATCAACATTTGTTACGGCTCATTTCATGGTGCGGTTATATTATCGTTAGTTGTTTCTTTTTTTGCTTCGCCATACCAATCGATCTTACGGGAGTAATACATCACAATCGCTAACAGAATAAACAAACCGATGCTTCCAAACAATAATGCACCGTCTTGTAACTGAATAAGAATGTAGATAAAGCCATACAGTGATGAAAGAAACACCAATAACGCAATGGCAATCGATGATTGTTTAAAGATGCTGTAAGTGTAAGACGTGATGAGGCCAATGGTAGCAACAGCAGCAATAAGGTAAGCAATATTGAATCCTGTGTACTCCGAAACTGATAAGCAACAATGTGTAGAATATACAAAGTGCTAACCCCACCAATACATATTGCAGTGGATGCACACTTCTTTTTTTCAATGTTTCAATAAAGAAGTAAAGGAAGAATGTAAGTGCGATAAAGAGCAATGCATATTTCACTGTACGCATAGTTTTGCTGTAGGAATCAACGCCCTGCAATAATTCTACACCAAATGCAAACCCATCAATATTCTGTTTGCCTTCCTTCCACAGTTGCGGAATATCACGGGTGAAATGAAGGATGTTCCAACTGGCGGTAAATCCTTTGTCGGTAATTGTATGTTGCGTTGGTAAGAATTTACCATCAAACGAAGGATCAGGCCAGGTTGATCGTAATTGCACATTCGTTTGTTTGCCAAGTGGAGTAAAGTAAAGTCGCTCAGACCCTTTCAATTTCAGTTTGACTTCATACGACTGTGCGGAGTCTTTTAACGTAAGTGCATTTTTCAATAAACTACTTACACCAGAGCCGGCAATATCTGTTGGAGGAAAACCCGGATCCATTTCTGATGATGCGCCATTCCAATTCAATGACAATGCTTCTGCAATCCCTCTGTTATCGGATATACCCAAACAGAGCCGCACTTCATTCCACAAAACATCTGCGGGATCAATACCAAGTTGCGAAAGTTGTATCGGCAAAAACTTTCCGCTGATCGTTAAGTCCGATTTGTATAGAATGATCTTGAAAATACTTCTGCTTCGCTCTTCGGGAATCAGTTCGCCATTGATGTTTTCTGATTCAGGCAAATAATGCATCATACGTTTTACCATCGTCACTTTGCCTTTATCGTCCACAAACTTTTCCTGGTAAGAAATCATTAAAAAGGGGCCGCTTACCGTTTGGGCGGATGCCCATTTAGAACTTACTTCTGCGATTACTTCACGTTGCCTGTCTTGCCGTTCACGTACCAGTTCAGTAATAAAAGCAGTTGGAATTAATAATACCAGAATGAGAAAACCCACAAGAATGGATTTGATAAAGATCCCATACCGTTGCCAGAAAGAAGGTTGTTGTGTGTCCATTTTTTTTATTTTAAAAGCACTTTGAATTTCAAAGTTTATGTACAAAAAAATTACTTCCCCATTTGTTTGATCATCTGTTCCAATGCATCAAGATGTAACCTGAACGCTTTTTCACCAGCTTTTGTAACTGCATACGTTGTATTTGTTTTACGTCCTACAAATCCTTTGTTCACTTTCACGTATCCGTTTTCTTCCAGTGCTTTCAGGTGCGATGCCAGATTTCCATCCGTTACATTGATCAGTTCTTTGAGTTCATTAAAACTTACCTGCGTATTTACCATCAACGCACTCATTACGCCTAACCTTACCCGGCTATCGAACACCTTTTGTAACTGTTCTATCGGATTCTTCATACTTTCTTCTCCATTTGCATGGGCTGTCGTTCATATTTATTCCACATCACTATTCCATATACAATGTGTAGCAGTCCAAAACCTGCGGCCCAAAAATAAAGTCCATAACCCGGAAACCAACAATTAATTACTCCCAACGCTGTGATTACATACCCGAGAAAACGAATTTCTCCGAATGTATACTTCGCACCATTAATAAGAGCAATTCCGTAAAAGATCAAACAACCAGGAGCAATTAATCCGTAAACGCCAGCTTCGATCAATTTTAAAAGAAACAATCCACCTGCAACTAATGGCACTGCAATATTCCAAATCATTCGTTTGGCCGTTGACCCCCATATTGGCACGCCTTGACGTTTACTTCGGATATAGGTAAAGAATACTGCCAGTATAATTGCAGAAATTAATGTAAGCACAGCAATGAAAAATAACCGGCTTCCCATGAAAGAACGAAGCATCACCACGCCATCGCTACTATAACCATCTGCTATTAATCCCGATTTTCTTCCTGCTACCCCGCCCGATCCCTCAATTACATCGTATGCAAACCATGCTCCGGTTAGTGCACACAAACCTGCAGCAATACCACTTAAGCCACTAAGGCTGATAAAGCGGCTCGACAATGCGTT
>CAWHOR010000093.1:0-12416 GCA_963830845.1 uncultured Bacteroidota bacterium
ACCACAAGCCTCAACGAAAGTTGAGGCTTTTTTGTTGGAGCCTCAGGAGAGCTTTGATCGACACAGACAGTTATACCGCAACTGTAACGAAGCATCAAAAAAGCGAATCCTTTCTGAAGTATCACAATCGTTGATGCTCCAAATATTCCTTCAGCATCGCTTCATGCAGTTCCTGCAAATTGGTACTGACGTACGGTTGCCAGGTATCCGTTAACCGGTTGTACACTTCGGTGGAATTCACATCCGGAAATAATTTGTAATCGAACTTGGTACAGTGCAGACTGATATAGCCGGGATAAAACCAATTTTTTTGTAAGCGGATGGCTTCTTCCAGTTTTTTTAAAATGAGCACTTTTCCCAAACTGTATTTTTTATACGCAGGATCGTAGATACTCAGGATACCTGTGAGTGAGGTAGCAGCTTCATCATAACAACCGGCAGCGATCAATTGTCCGTTATCACGAAGTGTAAGTAACTGTGAGGGGAACACATTTTCGTTTCGATCGCCGAGTAAATATGCCTTTGCTGAATCACTCATGTCAAAGTCAAGTTGCGAACGGTATGTTGTATAGAGTTCTTCCAGTTCAT
The DNA here is from genome assembly GCA_963830845.1 of uncultured Bacteroidota bacterium. Lineage (GTDB taxonomy): Bacteria > Bacteroidota > Bacteroidia > Chitinophagales > Chitinophagaceae > Lacibacter. The sequence continues at coordinate 589 of CAWHOR010000093.1, forward strand.
CGGTAAAATGCAACGGCTCAATGGCGCAGCTGAATGGTTCACTTGCCAGTAACAATTTCCGGCTCTTCTTATTGTGTTGATAATTTTCTAAACGGTAACGTAGCCAGAACACCGCCTGGTATTCGTCCTCTTTCGAAATAACATCGGTGGTGATCAGCATTTGATGGATCCGGTACCAGCCTTTGCTTAGATAGGCATCAAGCAGTTGAGGGTCCATCGATTCCGGATAAAAATGCTGATAATAGATCATGGGATTGCAAGATAAAAAACGAGCCGCATAACGGTTAGCTTATCATCAACTTTCCGTATCAATTTCCAGCATCACGGTCACTTGCTCATTACCGGTTAGTTTGTAATCGGCGCTGTTCACACAAAATTCTTTGAGATTATGTGCTGTGTTATTGACACTGTTTGCATGGGAATGCAGTTGATAAGCTTCCGTAGTTTCAGCTGCATCTGTTACTACAACACAATCAGGTGAAGCAGCGGATTTGGAACGGTCAATGATGCGCCAGCCGATACTCAGCGGAGGTTGAACGGGATCATTTATGTTAAGCTGTTTACTGAGAATGCTGCCATTAACAAACGCTCCGTGAACGAGCAGTTTCACTTCGGGTTGCTGAGCGGTGAGTTGTGCGATGAGGATCATATATTTTTTTGATGCTAAAGTAGCAGGGCACTTTGCAACCTATTTGTGAAGCGGATCTTTGCAATTGGATCATCGTTCCCTTTCTTTTAAAACAAACAAACCCCCAACTTTCGTCGGGGGTTTCTGAAAAACATCTTTAATATATGGTGAAAAAGCCATTAGCTACAAATTTTGAATGCTAAAGCCCACTTATTGCTTAGTATAACTGAAGACATATCCTCCACCTGGCTGTTTGTATGTCATTTGTGTAACCGGATAGGTTAGTCTTTCTGTGGTATAAAAACCTTGTTTCATTCGATATCCATTAACATTGTCTCCTACAACTGTCCATGAAGATGAAATTGGTGGATTATAAATTTCAAACGTACCATTGGGGTTCTCCCTTTTTGTAAATAAATGTAACCCACTAGCTTCAAAAGTTTCAAAAGCAGTGTATGCCAAGTCACAAGGAGAAGGACAATATAGATTAATTACACTTTTCCAGTTCCCGACAATGCTAGCTTTATACACAGCAACTGAATCGTCAACAATCGCATTCAATGTTTGCACTTTTTGATTTTGATATAAAACATCAAATGAAGTTGTTTGGGATGTGGTAAGCGCAGAGTTTAAGCGAATACTGAACGTACTACCACCTACATTATTGGCAACAACGGTGACATTTGGATTGGTAATCCCGCTAATAGAAACTAAACTATAATTAATGCCGGTAGCAGAAGTATTATTCTCATTGATGAGTGTAAAAAAGCGGGATTCATTTTTACTAAAAGCAAGCTGTGTTTCCGGCACCGGTGTTGCATCAATAAACCCAACTTTATAATTGAATGGTTTCAAGATGGCTTCCACGGTTACTTTTATTGACTTGTTGACACCATCATTATACAGCAGATCAAATTTAAACAGCTGTTCGTCGGAAGATGTGCTAGAGAATTTCAGAGTAGGCGCTAAAAGGGTTCCGCCAATAGCTGCTCCAATTACGTTTGGATTGGTAATAGAAGAAATGCTTAGAAATGATAAATCCAATGCTTCATATTCTTTTGTACTGATTGAAGCATACTTCCATCTAAACTGAGATGCTCCCAAACGATCACAAAGTGAATTAAAAACATCAATCACTCCCACCAACTCACCTAACCATACTAGGGAAGAGGAGAGATCAGTTGGCTGAATGTTTCGCAGTTGAACTTTAAAATCCAATGGTTTAGGTTGATCCTTTGCAAAGATTATTTCGTTCCCAGTGGTACGCCCTGCCACCATGGTGAAAAGATTATAGGCAACGACTTTGCCGATATAAAAATGATATCGAACAAATCGGGCACTCACAAATGACAAACGAATAAATGCAGGAGCGCCAAGTGCAGAAGGAACTGCTGCAACTGCCAGCCCCGCCCATCCTGTCACTGGAATAGTTGAGCCCGCAATGGCAGCTAATGTTCCATAACCAATAACTTCTTTGAGCTGGCTTTTAATAGCTGATGCCAAGCACTTGTATTTTTCGGGAATAGCTCCTGTAGCACATATGATTCCGTTTATTCCAGTTTGCCTGTTCAGCCCATTTTGATTATCCTGAGTAAAACTCAACAAATCCTGCGCCCCTTGAGTATATGCAGCAAAAGCTGCCTTATTAGCCTCTAAGTAATTAGCCAACGATTGCTTATCGATAGTCGACAAGGAGGCCCATTGTGTCTTGAATGAAATTATCGCAGTATTCGTCTGCTCTATTACTGTTTTCAGATCTGTACTCGATAATTTTGAAGAATCGTCATTAAAAACCGATTGCATTAATGTAACATCCGCCTGTTGAGCAGCAATGAAACTATCAAAATAAACTTGTGGATCACTTATAACAACGGAAGCAGAGACAGTAAACAAAGCCTTTATGGTTTGTCCTCCAGATTCGAACTTTATTTCGTTTGATCCAATCCTGTAAGCTGGCGGGAAAATACTAAAGGCTACCAATGAATCATTCACTACGGCTACTTTACTTGGACTTCCATTGACAGTAGCTGCAATAAGGGTTCCCTGAGCCAATTTATTGCTAAAGGTGATGGAGCCAATTTCGTAAAGGTTATAGCTTTTCTTACTAGTTTCTCCCGTTAAAACAACAGGTTTCTCTTCTTCATTTGTATTCTTTTTTTTACAGGTAATAAAAAAGAGACTGCTGAACACAAGAATAGCAAAAAGTTTCATAAAGTACGATTTGTTTGAATTTATTGACGATTCGTATGATACAAATATCTGTAAAACCTTATGCCCTTACCTGAAAGCTTTGTGTAAGGAAGAGCATGTTGATTTGTCCCCACTCACTGAAGCAGATAGATGCCACAATTGAAGATAACTAGTTTAGCCATTCAAAAAGAAACCTTTTGAATCTATTTGATTTTTCATCATGTTTGCATGAGTTGATTTTTCAATGCTCGTGATACATAGGTAGTAGCATTAGGCCTATCGCTTGTACATTAATTTTGAAAATTACTCACATCCAATCGGCGCTCCCGGCGGCGCTTCTTTATGCAAAGTTGGTTTCGCATCTTTCGGATTCTTCATCCGTTCCAATGCCAATTGCAGGTGACCGGCGGTAGTGCCTGTTGCAGTTTTTAATTGCAACTCAATTTGTTTTTTTAGATCGCTCATTGCTTTTTGCAGAACAGCACGAACAAGAAACGAATTATTCTCATCAACAGATGAAGCTAGCAGATACGTTAACAGCACCTGTTCTGTTTGCTGTTGGATCAATGCTTCCATGCCTGTTCTGCGGGGAGCTTTCCACGTTTTATCGATCAGGGTTTGAATCATTTCTGAAACACCCAGCCCACCATTTACTTCCTGTTGCACCATACGGCTCAACCGTTCGCTGTTGAATAAAAAAGAGAAGGGAAGATCAGCACCGGTTTCTGCAGGCGATAATTGATCGAATGATAAACCGGTTCGCTTGCGGAATAACTCTCTTGAACTTCCATAGCCCGATGGCCGTGGTGGAATCAATGCAGCAATACGATCGGGTATCATCAACACTTTTGGATCAATACAATCAACAATGGCGTTTAATGCTTTGCGTTGTTCTTCTTTCGAAAGCATTTTTGTGACGAGTTGCCCATCGCCGCGTAATGCATAATTATAATACATACCACCAACAAGTTTTGTGGCTGCTTCTATTTGATAGCGATGATAAAAATAAACCGGCACCAATGCATCTTCCAGCATTGCCATCGGCATACCGGGCACAATATTTTTTTCGCCAAATTGTTGCAATGCTTTGCTGCGCACTTTCATTACTTCTTTTAATTCTTCGGCAGCGTTTACACCATTGTCCCATAAATGTGCCTGTGGATGTAAACCACCCGGTGCACGTGCATCACGGTCGCTGATGAATTGCAAGCCTTTTTTATTTGCCTCCGTAATAATATTATTCAATGCAGTTTTCTCATTCGTACCTGCAGGGAAATCCTGGTAGCCCCATGTAACAGCTACTTTATCCCAATCACCAATTTTATCATCATACACACTGGAGAAATCCATTTCGCCTGCTGCATTTACACGAATAGTGGGGTGCGGATAATCCATGACACTTGCACGATTGCTTACACTGGCTGCATAGTTGTGCATCAAACCAATGGTATGACCAATTTCATGTGCTGATAGTTGACGCAACCGTGCCAATGCTGCCTGTAACATTTGATCATTTGCCGGAATGCCTGTTTCATAAGGCGATAATAATCCAGAGAAGATGAGATAATCCTGTCGCACACGCAATGAACCAAGCGATACCTGTCCTTTAATGATTTCTCCTGTACGTGGATCAACAACAGATGCTCCGTAACTCCAGCCACGTGTGGAACGATGCACCCAGTTGATCATGTTGTAACGGATGTCCATCGGGTCTGCACTATCCGGAAGAATCCGTACATCGAATGCATTGCTGTATCCTGCTGACTCAAAAGCCTGGTTCCACCATTTACCTCCATCAAGTAAGGCTGAGCGGATGGGTTCTGGTGTACCGTTATCTAAATAATAAATGATCGGCTTTACTGCTTCACTCTTTGCAGCAGATGGATTTTTCTTATTCAACCGATGACGGATGATGTATTGTTTTTCGACGGGGTCACTAACGGGTGATGCATAATCGTAAAACGACACGGGGATAAAACTGCTGCGGGGATCAAACAACCTTGGCTTGTAATTATTATCAGGTAATTGTACCAATGAATGATGAATACGAAGTGTGATAGCCTCAGTAGAAGGAGCAACTGATTGTACAAAATTCCCCACTTCGCCATCGCTGTTGGTATAGGTAACGCTTACTTCGAGTTCAGAGTTAAGTGGAAAGTTTTTGGTACGTGCAAGGTACATGGCGCTGCGTGTTTTATCCAGCACATAATTTCCTTGCCGCATCCTGCGGATGGTATTACTCACCTTCATAGCATCACGCATCAGAAAATCTGTTGCGTCAACAAGGAACTTGCCATTGCTTTCCGCTTCGGTAGTAAAACCCCAAACCGTCGTTTGAGCAAACGCCTGTTCCACTGCACGTTTTTCAGCAGCATCATTCGATAATGCACGGTAACTGTAATTTGGTTGAATGAGTAAGATCTTCCGTCCAACTTTATTAAACTTTACCACACGGTCTTCGCCCAATAATCCACGATCAAGACCAATATCATTTGATCCCAAACCGGCAGGTAGTGAAACAACGTATAAAAATTCTGTATCTAACTTATCTATTTCCAGCCAAACTTTGCCGGTATTCTCATCCCAGTAAAAGGTAAAGTAACCTTCATACTTTTTCAGGCCGTTTGTTTTTTCTTCAATAGATGGAAGTTTCTGTGCTGTTGTGAAAAGTGGTAACAGCAACAATAGTAAAATTGATTGTCTCATATGCAGTTGATTGATGCATACAAGTTACGGGATGAGTGTTAACGAAAAAAAGGAATGTGATTAATGGTTGTTTACCGTCTGACGCCCTCGTCTGACGGATAAATGAATTGCCAATGATTCGAAAAAAATCAGGATTGTATTTCTTCATCCTTCTTCTGCATCTTCCACCAGCGCCAGCCAATAAAACCGATGATGAGTAAGGGAGTGCTCATGAGATAAATAATGGCACCGTTCAACGCCTTCGCTGGTTTTTCGCCGAGTTGCGAAGCAGTCTTCGTACAGATCGAACACTGCGCTTCAGCATCAACGCCTGTAAACAGTAAAGCAATGGCTAAAAAAACGATCATCAATCCCCACTTTTTCATGTACTTAGTTTAAACTGCAAAGTTAAGGGAAGAACGGGCATGAAAAAAGCAATAAGCAATTGGCAACGGTCAATAGACAAGTGGTGTTCATTTGCCAATTGCCCGTTGAATTAACTTCCCATCCACTCTTTAAAAGCTGCTGCACTTTCCTGACTTACGATCACTTCTTCAGGAGCAGTGGGTTGCAGTTCAAGTTCCAGTTTGCTTTTGGGATACGATTTTATTTTCTGAATGGCCGATATATTTACTAAATATTTTCTGTTTACCCGATAAAAAACGGAGGGATCGGTTTCCTTTTCCAGATCAGCCAACGATTGATCGAGGATAAATTTTTGGCTCCGGTTATCAACCATGCACACCAGTTTATGGGTGGCATAGAAATAGGCAATGTCCTCTGTTTTGATGCTGATATAATCGCTGCCACGCTTCACCAAAAAACGCTTCTTGAATTCTGTTGTTTGTTTTTGTTGCGATTGCAGCAACTGCTGTAAGTTTTTAGCAAAGTATTTTTTTAGCGATTCATATTTATTCAATGCCTGTTGCAGTTTTTCATCACTTACAGGTTTTAATAAATAGTCGATGCCGTTATGTTCAAATGCTTCTTGCCAGTACTCATCATAAGCTGTGCAGAAAATAATGGGGCAAGAGATCTTTGCATTGTCCAACAATTGAAACGAAAGTCCGTCTGATAATTCGATATCCATAAACAACAGATCGGGGATGTCATGCGCTGCAAACCATTCGTGGGCCGATTGAATACTATCCAACACGGCTTCCACAGCAATCGTTTCATCAGCTTTTTGTAAGGCTTTCCTCAATTTTTCGGCAGCCGGTTTTTCATCTTCAATAATTACAATGCGCATATCAGTCAATTTTCAGAATAGGTAAACAAACAGTAAACGTATCGTCCGCTTTTTCTATATGAATAGATTTGCCTGTGCTGAGGCGGTAGCGTTCTTCAGGTTTTGTAAACCAATACGGGAGGATGGTTTTCGCAGCTTTTTTTCTTTTAGTTTATTCCGCATTTGTAATTCATTCCCCACTAATTCAAGTTGAATCTGCAAAGGGAATAATTCAGAAAATTCATTATGCTTCACCGCATTTTCCAGCAATACCTGTAATGAAATGGGTGGAATCAAATATTGGTCCCATAACGTTTCCTCAACTTCTGTTTGCAGCTGCAAGGCATCTTCAAACCTGATCTTTAACAATGAAAAATAATCCTGCATAAACAACATCTCGTCACGCAGCAAAACAAGATCCCGGGCTTTGTTTTGCAAAATATACCGATACACATCGGCCATGTGATCATTGAACAGCTTGGCTTTTTCCGGTTTTTCATCGATCAAATGCGAAAGCGTATTGAGCGAATTAAAAATAAAATGCGGATCGATCTGGTTCTTCAATGCTTCCAGTTCCGCCTCTGCCTTTGCACGTATCAGTTGTTCCTGTTCCAGTTTGTCATTTGCCACATCCCTTACTAAAAAAACCGTTTCATACAAATTCACCAAAAAGAAAACAGCAATCAGGATGATGATGGACGACAAACGCACGACGTTCCAATCCACCACTCCATTCAGAAATATCTTGTACCAGCCTACGAGCATTAATACGCTTACCGGCACTACATAAAAGGGGATCGTTATGATAAAGGCCAGTATTTTTTTGAATGGTTTATTGAGCCAATCAAAATAAGAACGTAAGGTGAACTGAAGAAACCGAACTCCTTCATAGATTACAAAGGCAATTGAAATGGTATAGAGATAACTGAGTTTGATCTGCCAGTTACTGAATTGCTCATGCGGCACCATCTGTGTGATCAACGGAATGGCAATGCCAAACAAGGGCACCAACACTACACGAATGCCGATATCGTTGATCTTGTCTTTGGGACCAAACAATTTCATCACGATGTTTTGTGCGTTTGTCGGCATAAGTTCCGGTTTCGTTCGTTTACGGCTTGTGCATGTAAAGTTTGTAAAATAGATTCGAATACAAATGAATGACTTGAAATATTTCAACTTAACAAGTTTGCCAACCTTTTTCCAGGATCGTTCATTTCGCATTTGAAATGGAAGGTCGGCAACCTTCCGTAAAACTTATTTTTCAACCCAAAAACCAACCATATGGACATTAATTCAATTAACTGGCTGGCCGTATTGGTAGCCGGTATTGCCGCTTTTGTATTAGGCGGCGTTTGGTACTCGCCTTTATTATTTGGCAGAGCATGGATGAGTGAAAATAAACTAACAGAAGAGGATGTAAAGAAAGGCAACGCCACAAAAATTTACGGATGGGCCTTTGTGCTGTCGCTTATTATGGCAGCTAACCTTGCTATGTTTTTGGCTGACACGCCTGCTGAATGCAACGGTAACTGTGCACAAAAAACAGATATAACCTGGGGAGCCATTGCCGGTTTTCTGGCAGGTATCTGGGGCTTTGCTGCAATTGCGATTGCTGCTTTGTTTGAACAGAAAACCGCACGGTACATTTTTATCAATGGCGGTTACGCATTACTTGCTCTTATACTAATGGGCGCAATCATTGGTGTGTGGCGATAAAATGATGACATTAACCATTACCTTGTTGTTTAAACCTTATCGCCATGAAGTATCTGCTTTTTCTTTTCGCTTCCATCATAACAATTCAGCTTACAGCACAAAAACCTTGTAGTACTCCTGCTTACCGGCAATTTGATTTTTGGATCGGTGAATGGGATGTGTATGGAAAAACGGGAGCTAAGGCCGGTGACAGTAAGATCAGTTTGATACTTGACAGTTGTATTATTCTTGAAGAATGGACAAGTGCCGGTTCAAATCAAGGTTTACGCTATGCCGGTAAAAGTTTTAATACATGGAACAGGAATACCAAGCAATGGCAACAAACATGGGTAGATAATACAGGCGGCAGTACCGAATATCTCGAAGGGAAATATGATGATCAGAAAATCATCTTTCAAACAAAGCCATTCCCTTTTACAAAAGATACGATCGCAGTAAGAAAGTTAACCTTCTTCAATCTGTCGACTGATAAAGTGCGCCAGTTTGCAGAAATTACAAAAGACAATGGGGCAACCTGGCAAACAGAATACGATCTGGAATATCGACGCAAGAAGGGATAACAGGAAAGGGTTACCAACATTTTTGAGTAAGGTTTGCTGTATACCAAAACATGCAAAGGTTGGCAACCCTGAAAGTAAAACCCAAACGCAGAAAAGGATGAGTGGAGTAAAATCCTCTTTTTTATTTCAGAACTTTAAGAAAACCTTTATCATGAACCGTAAATCATTTCTGCAGAATATAGCTGTTGGCAGCGGCATTATCACTATCCCATCCATTTTGTTTGCACAGGAAACAAAACCCATGCAACAAACCAAACCTGATCCGTTACCTGCTGAAAAAGTAAAAGAATTTGTAAGTGCAGGCCACAATAATCTGGATAAGGTTAAAACCTTATTGGCTGAATTTCCAACACTCATCTATGCCACGTGGGATCTGGGCGGTGGCGATTTTGAAACAGGATTGGAAGGTGCTGGACATGTGGGTAATAAAGACATTGCCAATTACCTGATTGAAAAAGGAGCACGTACCAATTTGTTTGTGCTAACGATGTTGGGTAAAACTCAACTTGTAAAAGCCTATATCGAAACCTATCCATCGTACCTGTATGCAAGAGGTCCGCATGGTTTTACATTGTTGCATCATGCAAATCGTGGAGGCGAAGAAGCGAAAGAGCTGGTGGACTATTTACAAAGCAAAGGATTGAAAGAAACAAGAGCCGCATTATAATGAAGTGTTATAGCAATACAAGTAAGCATGGGATTATAGTTCTCATTGTTAATACAATGATGGGCTTACAACCCGTTGCGCAAAGCAATGCATCGGTTTTGTTTTTTGATCAGTCTGCACCCGGCAAGGAAGCGATCTTGTTTGCACCCGGTATTGTATCAGATGAATTAAGCAACCGGGATATGGCGATTTCGCCGACAAACGATGAGTTGTTGTATACGGTTCAATACAGGGGCGGCGTATTCAGCACCATTCTGCATGCCGAAAAGAAAAATGGCAAATGGAGTAAACCGGCTGTGGCAAATTTTTCCGGAAAGTATAATGATCTGGAGCCGGCGTTTTCACCCGATGGAAAGAAATTGTATTTCGCTTCCAACCGTCCATTGCCCGGCACCGCTACAAAAGATTACAACCTGTGGGTGCTGTCAAAAGAAAATGGAAAGTGGAGCAATCCGGTTCCTCTACCCGAACCGGTGAACAGCACGGCCGATGAGTTCTATCCGTCCGTTGCAAAAAGCGGCAGCATTTATTTTACAAGAATCGTAAAAGAAAAAGGCGAAGACATTGTGTATTGCAAATGGAACAACAATGTATTTGAACCTGCTATTAGTTTACCAGATGTGATCAATACCAGTGGCGATGAATTCAATGCCTTTATTGATCCTGATGAGCAGTTTGTGATCTATACCGGCTACAAAGGAAAGATGCTTTTGGAACAGGCGATCTCTACATCAGCAAAAAAAATGAACAGGGCGAATGGACGGCATCTGTAAATCTTGGAATAGACGTCCAGCACATCCTTGAGCTGGTTGAGCGCCAGTTCGGAGAGATGCTCGGATACCACGCGCCAGCGGGCGGGGGATGCCTGCCGACTGCACGGCGATCACGCGCTTGGCATTGGACTTGCCAAGATCGCCGACGCGTTCGAGATCGGACGCTATGCGGATCGATCCAATAATTTCGCGCAGGTCGGACGCGACCGGCTGGCGCTTGGCGATCATCAGGATCGCCTTGTCGCCGATCTCGCGCTCGGTGGCGTCCATGATCGTGTCTTCCGAGATCACGCGCTGTGCAAGTGCGGCGTCCGAAGTCACGAGCGCCTGGATAAAATCTGACACCATCTGTGTCGGCAATGCCGCCCATTTCGGCGATGCGGCGCGTCAGGTGCTTCAGTTCGTCGTCGAAGACGGAATAGATATGTGCGGTGGACATGTCAGTACCTCTTGATGGCGGGATACGTCTTGGGGTTTGCTCGCTGCTGGGCAGCGCCGCGCTGGCCCAGCAACAGGAATCGAAGATCAAGCTGGCGATTAACGACGGCCAGGGAGACGACCTCGTGATTCGCATCAACGGCAAAGACCAGGATCTCGACCTGCACAAGCTGCAGCTCGGCGAAAGCCGCTCGGTCCATACCGTGGATGGGCGCCCGGTCCTGATAACCCGCGTCGCCGACGGCTATACCTTCGACGTCGATGGCCGACAGATCACCATGCCGATGGCGGACCACGAAGCCGGTGCCGGCCACCGGGAAGTTCGCGTCATGCGCCATGTCGGTGCTGGTCCCGGGCCGCACCCGGACGGCGTGACAATTCTGAGCCCGGGTCCGCTCGACGACGCTACGCGTGCCAGCATTACGTCAACGCTGGCAGCAGCCGGCATGACCGAAGTGCGCTTTATCGATACTGCAGATATGGGGCCTGGCTCGCAGCGATGCATGCCCACCACTGCCGCCGGGCGCAACCAGGGAACTGCGGGTAATTCGCAAAGAAGTAGACGTAACAAACTAAATCCCCTTATGCGGTTTGTTTCGTTTTTTTGACGGTGGCCATGCCACCGTCTTTTTGTCCGCGCTTCTCGGCTGCCCAGGCCTGCGAGTGGATATGGCCGATCTTGTGCGATTGGGTCAGGCGGTAGAAATGGCGCAGCTCGTCCAGTCCGGCCGCGTTGCCCTCCTGCAGGCGACGGCTGATTCCGTGACAAAAGCGCGCGGCGTAGTCGTTCGCCGCGCGATAACGCTCGCGCTGCTCTCGGTCGAGATCGGGGTGAAAGCTTACCTCGTCAAACAGCCAGCCGTGCAGGCGAGCAGCCAGAGCGTAGTCTCCCTGATCGAGTGCCAATAGCCAGGCGCTGACGTACTTGTGACCTCCGGCG
>CAWHOR010000094.1:0-3408 GCA_963830845.1 uncultured Bacteroidota bacterium
GTTTTCGATGAAGCAGATCGTACTGCCGTGCTATTATCTTGTACGTGCGCATGATCCGGACAAATCAAATCAGCTGGCTTGATGTTTTTCCAGATGCCAAAGTCAACTCCTTTGTGGTAACCCTCACCATCCAGCGCAAATACATATTCAACCGCTTGCAGGTTGATTTTTGCATAGGTGCTGAAACATGTTTCTCGGTTCGTTTCAAATGCTCGAATGAAAAGAAATAGTTTTTGAAATGATTCAATCATACTCTACTGTCATCCCTTTTTTTGGGAAGAAGGCAGTTTCCAACGAATCATGTTTTAAGTAATGCTGCTGAAAAAATTCAATGAAATAAAATAAGTCATCGCTGGTAAAGGTGCGGTGCTTAAATCCGGTTAATCTTTTTAATCCATCCAAATCATCGTTCATACAGAAGTTATGCGGCTGCATATTCATCAACTGCATTAACTCTCTTGCTTTGTTGATGATGGTGGTGCGGTTGCCCCAGGCGAAGATGGCGGCAAAAAAACCAGCGATCTCAATGTCCTGTTGTTTGGTAAACAGGTGAGGGATGCAGATGGGATCATCTTTAATGAACGAAGGTTGATTGTAAAAATCAACCTTCGTATTGAGAAACTTTTTTAGTTCACTTTTCTTCATCTAAAAATCCATACTTAACGTTCATTCTTTGTTTAAGTTCTTCCCAGCTTATCCCATCTTGTGGATTTTTGAGATAAGCCTGATACCTTTCATTGGCAATTGCAATCAGCTCATCCTTGTCATTTTCCTCTATTTCATTATTTACGCTGGCAATAAGATCCTCTATGAGTTGAATTTTTTCAGCAACTGATAATTTCAACAACTCTTCTTTATTGTAAGGCAGAAAATAATGTTTCTTACAAGTTACAAAAAATCCTTCGGTATTTGTTTGTATCTCGACTGCGCTCGATACTTCACAGAATACCCTTCGACTTCGCTCAGGGCTGTCCTAGCCAATCGCTTTCGCCAAATCTTCAATCAGATCATCTGCATCTTCAATACCCACACTCAAACGGATCAGCGAATCATGCAAGCCATCTTTGATACGTTTTTCTCTTGGAATAGAAGCGTGTGTCATGCTCGCAGGATGATTGATCAAACTTTCCACTCCTCCTAAACTTTCAGCCAACGCAAATAAATGGGTGGATGATAATACCCGTCTTGCCTCTTCAATGCTATCGTCTTTCAATTCAAAACTGATCATGCCACCAAAGTCACGCATTTGTGCTTTTGCAATTGCATGACCGGGATGATCAGTAAAGCCGGGCCAATATACTTTCGCCACTTTTGGATTTGCTTTTAACCAATGTGCAATTTTTGAACCGTTGGTACAATGCGCTCTCATACGAACAGCCAATGTTTTAATACCACGCAACACCAGAAAACAATCCATTGGTCCGGGAACAGCGCCGGAACTTTTCTGAATGAAATATAATTTTTCACGAAGGTCTTTATCATTCATAATCAAACAACCTTGTATCACATCACTATGTCCACCGAGGTATTTTGTAGCCGAGTGCATCACAATATCAGCACCCAGATCTAACGGGTTTTGTAAGTACGGAGAAGCAAAGGTGTTGTCAACACAAAGCAATGCGCCAGCTTCTTTGGCAATTACGGAAACAGCTTTGATGTCGGTAATATTCATCAAGGGATTGGTAGGAGTTTCCAGCCAGATGAGTTTTGTATTGGCCGTGATCGCTGCTTTTACATTTTCTGGATTTGTAGTGTCTACATAAATAAACTTCAACCCGAATTTTTCAAACACTTTCATGAACAAACGATACGTACCGCCGTACATATCACTTGCTGCAATCACTTCATCGCCGGGTGCAAGTAGTTTAATCACCGCATCAGTTGCAGCTACGCCACTGCCAAACACCAAACCAAACTTTCCGTTTTCAATTACGGCCACCGCTTCTTCTAACGCAAAACGGGTTGGGTTCTGACTTCTTGCATATTCAAATCCCTTGTTTACACCCGGCGCTTCCTGCACATAGGTACTGGTTTGATAAATGGGCGTCATAATAGCACCGGTTGAAGGATCGGGATGCGAACCGGCATGGATCATTTTAGTATCGAGTTTCATATCTATATTTTTTTTCGTCTGACGAATGAGTTGAGTTGTCTGGTCCGTCAGACGAGGGCGTCGGACGGGGATGCAAAGATGAGGAATTACAACAGATGCGCCGCACAGAAATAACGCCAATCATCATTCTTAACAGCATGTGCTGATTGTGCATTGACAGGTTGCTGCAGAATTTCTTTTTTAAGGATGTTCTCTTTTACTAGTTTTTGCCGGCTGCTTTGCAAAAGTTCAACAAAACCTGTCGATTGCATCCATTGCTGTTGCGGCGGTTCATAACCGATCTTATCGGTTCTGTAAACAATGGAAGAAGGAAGCACCTGTTTCATACTTTCTCGTAAGATATACTTTGTAAATCCGTTTCGTATTTTATAAAGCGAAGGCAATGAAAAAACAAACTGCACCAGTTCGTGTGATAAGAAAGGTAATCGTACTTCCACGCCATGTGCCATACTGTTACGATCGGCATAACGGAGCAGTTCTTCCAAACCAAGCCGCATGGTATTGTAATACAGCAGATCATTGAGTTTGCTGACAGTTGGTTTGAAAATGCTTTTCTTATTATAGTTTGTTTTCCGATAGCTGTTTGAAATGAATTTGTTATTCAGCAGTTCTTTATTGGCTTTGTTTTCTAACTGTACTGCAGCAATTTCAGGGAACCGTGCAGCCAGTTTATTTTTCCAGCTCCAGTCAACAGGAATATTGTTTGCAGCAAATGCCTCTAACTCATGACTAACGACTGACGATTCACGAATTTTCTCCTGCAGAAACCAATGAATGTATTTATGATAGCCGCCAAGTGTTTCATCCGCACCCTGCCCATCAAGAATTACCTTGATACCTTGTTGTTTCGCCAGTTCATATACTTTGTATTGAGCATAAATGCTGGAAGACTGAAAAGGCTCTTCCTGATGACGGATTAATTTTTCAACATCGTTGAATAATGTGTCGGCTGTTGGTGTAACCAAATGATGTTGCAGTTGAAACTTGTCTGCTATCTGTTTGGCATAAGCCGTTTCATCTTTTTCAAAACCGGGGAAGGAGGCAGTAAAGGTTTGTAGTTTGTGGTTGTTGGTTTGTAGTTGACTGATCGTTGCGGCAATTGATGAACTGTCTAATCCACCACTCAGCGATGTACCCACTTCAACATCACTTCGTAATCTTCGTTTAACCGAAGTATTGAATAGTTGGAAGAACAGTTCAATGGCTTCAGCTTCACTTAATGTTGTTTGCGTTTCTTTATCAAGATCCCAGTATTGGCCGATTTCATTTTTACCGGTACGCATATCTAATTTCAG
>CAWHOR010000095.1:0-95350 GCA_963830845.1 uncultured Bacteroidota bacterium
AAGCTGCAGCTTGTTCGTCACCACCTTGCAAACCTTCGGTTAAATAAGTAGAGCCATGCGTTAATGAACCACCCAAATGCCCGGTAACAGTTACCAATACAATGATGAGTACAGCAACAATGCGTGTTGTTTTCACGGCAACTGAAAACCGATACGACAACCATAATACAACCGAACCAACAGCCGTAGCAATTCCAAGCCATTGATGACGACCCACCAACTGTTCGTCATAATCACCACTTAACGAAAGCATATAACCACTGATGCAGGAGAACACGGCGCCCAACATTCCCCAAAAGAACATGACTGGTACAGCAGGTTGTAAAAAAGCAAACTTTGGTTTAATGGTAAGCAGTTGAAAAAAACATGCAAGTAACAAAATGCCGATCGGCAAATGCACCAGTACCGGGTGAAATCGTCCAATGAAATCAGCTATGGAAAGAATCATAAAAAAGCGGTGAGCTATGAGCTGTGAGCTGTGAGCTACGAGTTACAAGTCTGACAGCAGTAAGCGTTTGGGTTAATAGTTACTATTTTATTTATTTAGCTTGTTCATAAAACTAATCAGCATTTTCTGTTCCTCATCAATCTCCTTCAGCATTTCAGTTCTTATTTCTTTATCACCATAGCTTACAGCTTCTGCAATTAAAAGCTGTGTTTCCAATTCAAATGTTGACCCTAATGAAATTTCAATAAAACGGTTATAGTCTTTCTCAGAACTGCGGCTGCTTCCTTCGGCAATGTTTGAAGAAATAGAGACTGCGGCTCTCGTTATTTGAGAAGATAAGCTAAATCGTTCCTCTTTTGGAAAACCCGCAACAAGTTTAAACGAATCAACAGCAATTTGGAATCCTTTTTTCCAGATAAGAAGCTCTTTAAAGTTTCTCATACGCAAATTTTATAAGTGAAAAATAATTACCTCATAAACGCTCCCACTCGTAGCTCGCAGCTCAAAGCTCACAGCTTCTTATCCGTACCTCTTCCGCAACAATTTCATCATATGCACATTGATTGCCCATTGATCGGCCACCGGCTGTTGTGTATAGGGAAGTGTAGGCATATAACCGGGAGGACCAAACTCTGTTAAGAAGGTCAATCGTTCTCCGTTTTTCTTTTTGCGTTCTGCTACTTTATCCCACCAATCGAAATGTTGTTTTACTACGGCTTCCCATTCAGGTGCACGTGGATCGTTTACCTGCGGGCCCTCAGCATAACCAATACGTGCATGAATATGCTCCACCCGTTGCAATGCCATTTCAACCGTTTCCTTTTGATCACCTAACAAACTTTCATGCACATTGCACCAGTGCGATACATCGAAGGTTAGTTTTAATGAAGGGATTTTTTCTATGAACTGTCTTGTAGTATGTGCTGCAAACATGATCCTTGAACGATGTGTTTCATGACAGATCGTAATTCCCGTTTCATTTGATAATTGTGTAGTATGATCAACAAATGCTTTTGATTGTTCGTAACTATAATGATCTCTTCCGGAATGACAATTGATGTACAACGGTTTTTGAAACGTATTTTTTGCTGCGGCTATCGTTGCTTTTTTAAATGTAGTAAGATGTTCGTTGTAATCGGTTTGCCATCCGCCACATAAAAAACCAACTTCCAACCCATGTTTTTTTAATGCAGCAAACAGATCAGTCTGTGCTTTTGCATCGCCGGGCCACCATACTTCAATGCCATCATAGCCTTCTTTTTTGGCAGCGGCACAAAACGCATCAACAGTTCCCTGAAAACCCCAGTCGGTAGCCATCACCGTTAGTTGAAAGCCGGGAGCAGATACAACATTCAGTTTCGTTTGTGCGTTCACATCATTCACTGAAGCAAGAATGGTTGCTGCTGCGGCAGAGGTTGATGTTTGTAAAAAATTTCTACGGTTCAATGCGGTTGGTTTTAAAAATTCTGAAAAAAACTCTATTGATAAAAGACCACGGACGACAGACCATAGACCACTCATCTCTGATTACTCATCTCTCATCACTCATTACTCATCACTGATCATTCATCTCTCATCACTCATCCTCAAGCAATAATATCACGAATCACATTTCCTTCTACATCAGTCAACCGAAAAGGTCTTCCCTGGAATTGATAAGTAAATTCTTCGTGATTAAATCCTAACTGGTTTAAAATGGTTGCCTGTATATCAAACGCATTTACTTTACCACTGATAGGACTGTAACCGATCTCATCTGTTTCGCCATGCGTTGTACCGCCTTTGATACCACCGCCGGCCATCCACATCGTGAATGCTTCTGTATGATGATCTCTTCCTTTGTAGGGAGCATCAGAACCGTTTCGGTTTTCCATCATAGGTGTACGACCAAACTCACCGCCCCACACCACCAATGTTTCTTCCAGTAATCCCCGTTGTTTGAGATCCAGTAACAATGCAGTGATTGGCCGATCAACCGTTTTGCATTTATTCACCATACCAATGTTTACCGCATTGTCTGCATGATCACCATGTGCATCCCAACCCCAATCGAACAACTGCACATAACGAACACCTTTTTCAACAAGTTTTCGTGCAAGCAATACATTGTTTGCAAAACATGCTTTGCCGGGTTGCGTGCCATACATGTCGTGAATATATTGCGGCTCATCATTGATGTTCATTACATCAGGTGCTGTGATCTGCATCCTGTACGCCATTTCATATTGGGAAATACGTGAAAGAATTTCCGGATCATTGTACTCCGCATATTCCTGCATGTTTGCTTCGTTGATGGCTTCGATGGAAGCTTTCCGCAAATCACGACTCATACCATGCGGATCTTTGATAAATAGAACAGGATCGCCTTCGCTGCGGCATTGCACACCTTGATATACCGATGGCAAAAATCCACTACCCCATACACTCTTTCCTGCATCAGGAAAACTACCACCACTTGTTAATACCACAAAGCCAGGCAGGTTTTGATTTTCTGTTCCCAGCCCATACGTTACCCAACTGCCAATACTCGGCCGGCCTAACCTTGCACTACCTGTATGCAATAATAATTGTGCAGGTGCATGATTGAACTGATCGGTTGTTACTGCTTTTAAAAAACTGATATCATCTACAACAGTTGAAAGATGCGGAAGATTTTCACTTACCCATGCACCACTTTGTCCGTACTGTTTAAAACTTGTTTGCGGTCCCATCATTTTCGGCACACCACGTATGAACGCAAACTTTTTCCCTTCTAATAGTGAAGGGGGACAATCCTGTCCATCCATTTTCATTAACTCGGGTTTATAATCAAACAACTCCAGTTGTGATGGCGCACCAGCCATATGCAAATAGATCACACTTCTTGCTTTCCCAATGAATGGTGGTGATTTTGGCAACAACGGATGTGCAGGATCAAACACAATTGGATTGGTGCCTGCTGTTTTATTTCCACAACTACCAAGGAAAGAACCCATCGCCAATGCACCAAGTCCCATTGCACTTTCTTTTAAAAAATGCCGGCGTGTGTGTAAGCGAAGCTGTGCTTCCTGCGCTTCTTTCACCATTCGTTGCGTATGTAATTCCTTTTGAGTCATATTGTTTGTTTGATAGCTACGAGCTTTGAGCGACGAGCCGTGAGCGTAATGTATTTTGCTCGCAACTCAAAGCTATCAGCTCATAGCTTCTTCTAATTTTTCATAATTACTTCATCAATATTCAACATGGCGTTTGCCACTATTACCAATGCGGCTGTCTCCGCATTGTTGTGTTCATCATCTTTCCCAATTAATTCACGTGTTTTTATTTGATCTGTTTTAAATTCATTGAACGCTGTTTGGTAAAGACTGGTAAATGTTTTCAATTTTGCTGCATCAATTTTTTTATACAACATCATTTCATAGCCTTTTGCGATTTGCTGTTCGGGATTTCTTCCTGCTTCTTTCTGCATACGGTATGCAAAATGTCGTGACATATCAAGATATGCAGAATCATTTAGGGTTACCAATGCCTGCAAAGGTGTATTCGTACGGATACGACGGGCATTGCATACTACTTTCGCAATACCATCAAACGCAATCATGGATGGATATGGAGCCGTGCGTTTCCAATACGTGTACACTGCTCTGCGATATTGATCTTCACCTTCACTTGATTTCCATTTAGCACCATTGTAGGGCGACAACCAAATACCTTCGGGCTGCCAGGGCATTACACCGGGTCCATACATTTTAGCACTCATGGCTCCGCTGATGCACAAGTGCTGATCACGTAATTGCTCTGCACTCAACCTTACTCGTGGACCACGTGCATAATATCGATTGAATAGATCCTTTTGTTTGATCTCTTCTGTAAGTTTTGAATCCTGCATATAGGCAGCACTCATCACCAATTCTTTCAGCAATGCTTTCATGCTCCACTTATGTTGATTCATTAATTTCCATGAAAGATGATCCAATAATTCCTGGTGTGTGGGTGTCGCTCCCTGTGTACCCATATCTTCCAACGTCTCAGCAATGCCTGTACCAAACAATTGTTCCCAAAAACGATTCACCAATGTGCGTGATACTAATGGATTTTTTTTATCTGTTAACCACATCGCTAATCCCAAACGATTTTTTGGTGCATTGGCAGGCATCGCAAACGCAAATGTTTGCGGAACATCCGGCTGCACTTCTTCTCCTTTACTTGTCCACGCACCACGTTCAAACACATTGCTGGCACGCCACATCCACGAAGGATTTTCAACCATCACCGGTGTGGTAACAGGATTTGCATCTAACAGTGTACGATAGTCCTGATTGATTGCAGCATAGCCAGGTTCATTTTTTCCGGGCAACTCATTCACGAATGCAAACCAATCGAAGATGAGTGCAAACTCTTTGCTATTGGCAGGCAGCGTTGCATTTTCATACGTTACATATACATCATGTATGCCTTGTTGAGGCGTATATGAAAGGAAGAACTTTTGAAATGTATTCATCTTCTGAAGCGGTACACTTGCAAATACATTTCCTTCCGGACTATCGGTACGAAATTTTAACACGCCCCCCTTTATTCTTGAAATAAAATTAAATATCAGTTGATTTGAATGTTGCAGATCGATGCGTTTCAATCGAGCTGAAGAATAATTCTGCATCATCAATGCATAGTTATTATTACCAATCACTGCATTTTTTAGACTATCGGCTGTAGTTGAATTAACCGATGGTTGCCAGGTACGTAAAAAAAGTTTCACTCTGTTTGCTTCTTCTTTTGACGCATATTGCTGCACCCAGTTTACCACTTCATTCAACGTTTGTTTCAACGTATCGTTATACTCCCTCAGCAATGGATATTCAGCAGGCACATCTTCATCTCTTGTATTATTGAAGTACGCCAGGAATTTATAATACTCAGCATGTTTGATGGGATCGTATGGATGACTGTGGCATTGTACACAACTGAACGTGGTGCTCATGAGTGATTCCCATGTTGTATTCACTCTGTCAATCACTGCTGCTGTTCTGAATTCTTCATTATCCGTTCCGCCTTCCATATTATTCATGGTGTTGCGGTGAAAAGCGGTAGCGATATATTGTGCATCGGTGGGATCGGGCAACAAATCACCGGCCAGTTGTTCCACTAAAAATTCGTTATACGGTTTGTCTTCATTAAATGCATTGATGAGCCAGTCTCTGTATTTCCAGATGGTACGACCTTCATCCGACTCATAACCTTTCGTATCAGCATAGCGTGAAAGATCAAGCCAGAGTGACGCCCAGCGTTCACCAAAACGTGGCGATGCAAGCAATGAATCAACCAATACTTCATATCCCTTCTCATCTGTGCTTTGCAAAAATTGTTTTGCAACTGCTTCGGATGGATACATACCAATCAAATCAAGACTCACTCTTCTTAACAACGAAGGTTTGTCGGCTTGAACGGAAGGTTTTAATTCCAGTTCCTTCAGTTTTTCATAAATGAATTTGTCAACATCATTGCGTATCCATGGATCATCAACATCCGGCAATTCGGTTTCTTTCACTGGCAAATACGCCCAATGATCGCCCCACTTGGCACCCTGTTTGATCCATTGCGTTAAAATCTTGATCTCGTCTTTACTTAATGGTTCATGTTTGTAAGGCATCCGCTCTTCCGGATCATTCGCTGTAATTCTTCTGATCATTTCACTTGCACCGGGATCACCGGGAATGATCGCCGGTTTACCTGATTCTGTTTTCGCCAATGCCTCATCACGAAACAATACACTAAACCCGGCTTTTGCTTTTACGCCGCCATGGCAGGAAATACATTTGTTATTGAGAATTGGTTTTACATCGGCGCTGAAATCAACGGTACGTGATGGCATCAGGAACAAATAGCCTGCTGCCAGTACAATGAGCAACCCGATAATAAGAACCGACTTTTGTTTGAAGAATGATTTCATATAGCAATACCCTGTTAACTTATGCCTTCAATTTACATTTATTTTTCTTTACTGCTTCATCAATTTGCGCAAACGATTGTATAGTTCAATAAACGGCAGGACTGGGCACATTCACTGTTTTCGCCCCACTGATGATAAAACAAAAAAGCCCGACAATAATTGCCTGGCTTTCGATATATGTTGAGTTGCTGAAGTTATAGCCGAATTCCAATTCCTGCAGTTATGTAAAAACGGTTACGGCCGTATTCACCATTTGATGCAAGAAGATTCTGGGGCATTACAAACGATGGGCTCAGCACTGCATTCATTTTCCCCATCACCAATACAATTGGCATGGTATATTCGTAGGCGAGTAATGAAAACGTATTTACATTTCTTGTGCCGGTTACTGTTTGCGGAGGTCCAACCGGCAATCCGCCAATGGTGCCATTTCGTTTTTCCTCGTACGTTTCAACAAACCGTTGTGTACCTCCGTATGCTGTAATGGTTGGATTAATGGCCAATGCCTGCGGCTTTCCTTCTTTTAATTTAATAATAAACAAATGATCGAGCCCAGCTGTTGCACCGATATCTGTATTGCTGCTGAATTTAAGATCAGCACCAAGATTTATGTTGATGATTTTTGTTTGAATAGATGTATTGATCCCTGTTTGATATTTCAAAGCCGATTGCACCAATGACGATTCTTCTTTGTATAAGAACCTCGATGCAAACAGATTGCCTGTAAAATGTTCACTCTCCGGAAAACGATAACCTAATTCCACACTACCACCTGTTAATTGAAATGGCAATGCACTGTTTTGTATAAAGATGGCAGCGCCTTGTGCATACAATCCATTTTTTAATTGATAGCCAACGATCGGTAATGTAGCACTACTGTTTAAACTATCTGTACGTCCGAGAAAATGCACCAGCGTTTGGTGTGCAAGTGTTGCTGTAAATACAGGTTTTCGTGTATCAGTTTTTGTACTGTCGTCCTGTGCGGAAAGAAGCAGCGGACAAAACATGACAACAGAAAGTAAGAGTTGTTTCATTTTTTTCATGGGCTTACAGTTTGGTAATGGATGAAAGAAGCCCCGCCTGAGCGGGACTCCTATACCCGAGCGTCATGATTTTTATAACTACACGAAGCTTATTGACGACCGGCAGTAATTGTACTGTTACTGTTTGCTGATACTTCTACATCAGCGCCCGCTTTCGTATTCTTCACTTTCTTTACAGTTGCTTTTGTAGTTTGTTTTGCTTCTGCTGTTGTGTTGCTTGCTTTTGTCTTAATTTTTTTTGTTTTCAGTTTTGCATCTGTTGTTACTTCTGTACTACTTTTCACATCGCCATTGGCAGATGCGTTGTTTGTACCAACCTCACCTTGCGCATTTGCATCGGTATTGCTGCTGATGTTAAGTCCGGGCTTTACATCTTTCCGCATTTCTTTAGTTGTTGTGCGGATGTTTTTTGCTTCTGTTACAACCAATTCCATTACTTCGGTTGCCATACCATTCCCTTGCTCAGCAGCATTTGTTTCTCCCTTTATCCGGGCATTCACTGCTGTTTCATTTGTTACTTTCGCTTTGCTTCCTTTTGCTGTTGCATTCGCAGCTGCATTTGTTTTTGCAGTTACGTTCGCTGTTGTACGTGTTGTAACATTCGCAGTAGTCTGCACTACTTTACCGGTTGCCTGTACTACTCTTGTAGTAGCCTGAGTTGTTTTACTTACCACATCTGCAACTTTACTTGTGTTTACTGTGGCTTTCGTAACCGCACTTGTTGTACTGTTCAAATTCAGGTTTACCTGTGCAAAAGCTGCGTTACCTAAAAGCATCACTACTGCAGCGGCTGTTAATTGTTTCATCTTGTTCCTCATTTGATTGTTTTTTTGTGATTGATAAATTAAAAGCGTTATGCTTCTTTTCCGGATATACAGACAGAGGTTGTTTTCGCAGGTTTAAAACTGTTGATAAATTATTTTTTTGCATCAACATCCGGTATAAAGCAGAAAGTGTGCCAACAGAAATAATTAATCATTCATGATAATAAGCTGCTATTTATTGATTACTCAAAATCAATGAGAAACAAGCGTTTTTGTGAATAAAAAAAGAACAGCACTGTTGCTGTTCTTTTTTTATTTTATGAATACAAATCCGATATTTTTTCTTTTACGTAATTACATAATTTTTCATTTGCTGAAAAACAAATTGATCATTACAACCATACCGTTTCAATTGCCTTTTCAATTGCTTTGTATGCATTGATCTTTCCATGTCCAACTCGGTTAAGATGCTCTAACCCTGCTTCACTGCCTACAGCATCTGCAGTTGATAATAAACAATCACGTACATCCGTAGCCGTTAGTGCAGGATTGATAGCGACAAGTATGGCAGCTACTGCCGATACAATGGCAGTGGCAGCACTGGTACCGCAAAAAATATCGGTGTACTTTCCATTATTCCTGGTAGTGGAAATAAATAAACCCGGCGCAGCAATGTCCACTTCACGCCCGTAACAGGAACCGAATTTCTGATCAGAAGGTGTATTAACGAGATTCACCCATTCTGACTTATTGTTAATAGCAGCAACGGTGATCACTTCATCAAGCCGGCCAGGAAACTGTACTGCATGATCATCACTTGCACGCATATAATTTCCGGCTGCTGCACAAAAAATCACTCCTTTCGAAAAGCCGTATTGAATAGCTTCTGCTACCAACGGACTTGGTTCCATGCGCCAACTTAAATTGATCACCCGTGCATTGTTATCAACTGCACGTTTTATTCCGTTGCTGATCCGTAATGCATCTATCCCCGTATTGTCTTGTGTAAAATAAATACGCCCCGACATGATCTTACAAAACGGATTGATACCTGCAATACCCACCCCATTATCCTGTATAGCTGCAATTACACCTGCTACCGATGTGCCATGATGATCTTTATCTTTTGGTAATAATTTAGTATCGCCGAACATACTAAAATTCTGATGCCACAAATTCGGATCCTTCAAATCCGGATGCCTTGTGTCCACACCTTCATCGAGTACTGCCACACAAATCGTTTTGTCGAGTGTAAGTTGATGGTCAGCGATCAACTTCAAGCCATCCAGTATGCCAATGTCATCACCCGGAATTCCATTGAATTGACCGGTGTTGTCAAATATCCATTGCGATGAAAACCTCGGATCGTTCAATGAAAGTGCTGTGTTTTGTACATGATGCAATACATAAGGTTCAGCAAATTCAGCAATGCCACTATCATAATACGTTTTTGCAAGTGCCGCCAGTTTGTTCACCGACATTTTTTTAAAATAGCAGAGATAAATATGCTTCTCTTTATCATACGCTTTCTTCCGCAACAGTCCGTTTGCTTTATTAAATTCATTTGTATGCTTGCTCACTCCGCCTCTGAAACGTATGATCAGGATCGAGTGTTCCTGCTTTTTTTCATTGCTGATATTTTTACTGTTGATCTTCTTTTTGATCCCTTGTTGATAAACAAAATAAGACATAGCGATCGGTTGAGTGTGTTACCAATTATAATACAAGGCCGCACTTCCCCAGGAATGATTACGGGCAGTTGGAAGAGTTGTTTCGGATGTGCGTAAAATATACGGTTGAAAAATAGCAGTGAGTTTACCGATATTGAACATTACTCCACTTTCTGCTTCAAACAAAAAACGATTCACCTGTTCTTTCGTCAACTCAAATTCATTTTGTTTAAACTGCCCCGTTAATAATGCATTGTACACCACCGCTCTACCTCTGAATTGCACAAAAAAACTGAACTCCGGTTTTTTATCGATCCGTGAAGGTGCTTGCGATACTACCGACATACCGGAATTATTGAATTTCCAGAACGGTGTTGTAAAACGACCGATCCGAAATGAAAGACCACTCGCCATATTGGTATAGTAGCCAAGGTTTGTTTCCAGCAGCCACGTTGCCTGCATTCGTTTCAATTGTGTTTGTGTTGGATGTGTTTCTTCGAAGATTGGTTTCATAAATTGCAATTGATACAGCAGCGTGGGTTCACCACCATCCGAAATTTGTGTGGGCCAGCCAACAGGCACTGCCCGTTTTCCATCAAAGAAATTTTTGTGGATATACGATTGCACTGCTTCCGCTACTCTTGTACCAATAATGCCCACTACAAAACGGCTGGTGATACTGCTTTGTTCTCTTAAATCTTCTGATGAATTGATAACGGTAGTGCGTGAAGCTCCAATGCCCAATACATTTCCATAAGGCCGGTCGTTTGTTACAGGTGTGAGTGATTCTAAATTTAACGGTGTAAATGCACCATCAAATAATTGCATACCTGTTAAATAGGTGTCGCCTTCTTTATGCCATTTTTTAATTCCAAAAAGCCAATCGGCACCTTTTCTGAAAAGCGGAACGATCAGGTAATTTTTGTCGAACACGGGACCGTTCATATTAATGCTTACACCCATGGTGTAATTGCGGTCTTGGTTTTGCGGTGTAAAAAAATCCTGATCGAAGATGAGGCCAAAGCCATACGATGAATCTTGCGTTTGCTCATTTTCCTGAGCATAGCTAAAAGAGGCTGCAAAGCAGCATAGGAGAATGGTGAGTGTTTTCATTTGACAATTGTTAGTGATAAGATCAACCAATGTAAAAAAAAGAAAACGCTTTTGAAAGAGTGAAAATACGGTTGGGGATAACTGTATTACCCGGGGCCCTACGGAGTACTGATGAACGTCAGGGTTTTGTATTACCAGCATTAGGAAAGCGGTACTTTCAGCATACTACCTTTCGCCCTTAAATGTTCATTCATGAAAAAGATCATCAGCTCCGGCTTTGTTGTTAGTCTTGTGTTACTGGCCTTTGCCTACCTGTGTTTATTGGTTATGCCCATTCTGCTTCCAAAAGTGGCAGAAGAATATTACAATCCGGCATTTATAAACGATGAATCACGTAACCTCTTGTATTATGTACATCCGGTTGTATTGGCTTTCGGACTGGCCTGGTTCTGGAACCGCTTCAAATCATTACTGAAAGGGAATGCATTGATGCAGGGAATTGAAATGGCACTGATCTATGTTGCTATTGCCACCGTTCCGTCGTTATTGATCACCTACAGTGCGATTGATGTTTCGCTGATTACAATCGGCTCGTGGTTATTGTACGGATTTTTCCAGGCATTGATCGCCGGTATTATTTTTTCAAGAATGCACGCATAAAAATTCGAATCTTCATTACAACCAATCTCGATACGTTACGAATTAATCAAGCTTTTATGTTTATCCGTATGAATTGATGAACCAGCAGTATTACTACTTCAATTCGTAAAGAAAAAAAGGCCTCCACTTTCATTGCATTAACCACTTAAACAGTGTGCAATCGGTTGTGCTGTATTTCGTCTTCTGAATCAGCATAAGTTGATAGCTGTAGTCTATTTTGTGTATGGTATTTCATTTTGAAATTCCATATGTAAATTATTTAAACTGTACATTCATTATGCGACATTTTCTTTTGTTTCTTCTTTTATGCGGCACATTACATGCACAAACTGTGAGCGATAAACA
Source organism: uncultured Bacteroidota bacterium (assembly GCA_963830845.1). GTDB lineage: Bacteria > Bacteroidota > Bacteroidia > Chitinophagales > Chitinophagaceae > Lacibacter. The sequence continues at coordinate 11,910 of CAWHOR010000095.1, forward strand.
ACTGCCTTCACGTACAGAAGTTATTACCCCGCTTCACAAAGACAAATTTAGCGAAGACAGTCTCCGTAATTCCCGGAAACAGGGAGGCAACCCGCAAACAAAAGACGGCTATCTTATTTTTAATGGTTCAACAGATGGCAACCGCCAGGTAGATCCGCAAATTGCAGTAGGTGGTGGCTATGTATTGCACGGAACAAACAACGGCCTGATCATTTATACCAAAAAAGGTGAGTTTGTTGCAGGTATTTCGCAAAAACATTTTAACAACGGCATTGATCCAAAGATGGGTTATGAACTTCATAATAAAGTATTCCTGTTTGATCTTTGGTGGTACTATGATAAAGAGAAAACAAAACCTGTTAATATTTCTGTGTCTGAAACAAGCGATCCCACTGCTGCATGGAACACTTACCCTGTTCCTGCGCAAAAAGGTGTTGATGGCGGTGGTATTGGTTACAGCAAAAAATGGATCGGTTATTCATTTCCCGGTGGAGAGGAAAGAACATTTGTTTTGAAACTTGCTGAAGCAAAATCGGGAAAGCCTGCAACAATTTATCATTTCAAAGGAAGCTTAGGTCATCCTGTTGCTATGCAGGATAATGTGGATGATCTGTATTTCTTTGAAATTGCAGGGCCCAATTTTATCATCAGAAAAGTAACAGAAGGTTCCGATGGTGTACCGTATTGTGTAGTTGTTTCGAAGAAACCACATCAACTGCAGTATTACAATTACCCTCCTCAATCATCTCAAAAAGGCACTGCACAAAAAGTATCAAGTGGCGATCGCAATCCTAAAAATCTTAGTTTATCAAAACGGCAGTCTTTGGTTTTCACATGCGGTAAATAAGAACGGACATTCAGCAGTACAATGGCACCAGATCAAAGGAGAGGATGGCACTATTCTGCAAACAGGTATTATTTCAAGTGATACAACCAACTATATCCAAACCACATTAGCGGTGAATAAACGAAACGATGTGCTCATTGGTTTCCAGGAAGTAAATGGCGCTTCTTTTATCAGCCCGAGGTTTGCTTACCGGTATGCAAATGATGCAGCAGGAACTGTTCGTGAAATTGTAAACGTTGGCGAAGGAAAGGGTGCTGCCGACGGTGTTGCCTGGGGCGATTACAGCGGAAGCGTAATTGATGGCGACAACTTACTTGATCTGTGGACCATTCAAAGCATTGCCAATGAAAAAGGCCGTGGAGAAACTGTAATTGTGAAAGTTCCATTCACCAAGAAGAAAAAGAAGAAGAAAAAATAAATCGTTCTGAACGATCATAGAAAAGCCCTCGTATGAGGGCTTTTCTATTGCTATAAGCATTTCTGAATCGAATCTGGAGTAATGAAATTTATCAGCATAACATGATCTTATACAAATGAACGTTGTTACGCTTCGCTCATATCAGCCGCATTGTTCAGCATGGCTTCAAACAACTCCCTCTTTTCCTGCAAGCGTTGCAATAAAACGATTTGATTTTTCGCCCGTACAAAATTATGCTGCGGATACCGGCTGCCATAATACACATCATTGTTGAGATAATCTGTAAGAAACCGGATGGCCTGCATATAGATCATAAATGTACCTGCGTAAAAAAAGTATTTCTTTTCTTCTGCTGATAACTCATTCTTCATTTCATTGTAATAACCATTGACGATTGCTTCGTAAAATTCATCTCTTACTTCAATCAGGGAAAAATCACTTTCTTCTTCGCTCACAGGTGAGAGATAAGTGCGCATCATATCGCCCAGATCGCTGATGAAATAGCCGGGCATCACAGTATCCAGATCAATTACACATATACCGTTATTGTAACTGTCGAATAATACATTGCTGATCTTGGTATCGTGATGAGTAGCCCGTATTTTAAACCCAGCTCCGTTTTTTAATTTTTCAAAATCACGAACAATGTCATTGTTCTGCTTAATAAACCGGATGAGTTCACCAGCTTCGTTTATTCTGCTCTTATCGCCTGTTGTTAAAGCTTCTAAAAACTGCTGGTACCGTAAGGACAAATTGTGAAAATCGGGAATTGTAATTTTCAAATCATTCACGGAAATGTCGGCAAGCATATTTGTAAACTTACCAAACCTCGCTGCAGCCTGAAAGGCCTGCTCCGGTGTTTCTACCACATCTTTTGAATGAGAATCGGGAATAAAGGGAAACATGCGAAAATATTCATGTTCGCTTTTTTGTACCAGTGTACTGCCATCCAATGTAAAGATTGGCTGCAGTAAATTATATTGAGGATAGTTTTGCTGCAGGTGCGCCGCAATAAGATTCAGATTCCAATCAATAGCTTCCGGCTTCTTAAATACCTCATCATTTACTTTTTGAAGTACATAGTCGTTCCCATCTACTGAAAGCTTCCAGGTTGAATTGATCAATCCATTTCCCAAAGGAGACATATGCAATTCCTCTCTCTTCAACCCATAACGCCTTATAACAAATTCCAACATTACATTCTTTTTAATTTAACAATGCCTGCCCTCAGAAGAAAAATTACAGATGAATAATAAACAGCCTGCCTGCTTTCATGCTAAAAACATCAGCGCTTCTTTTAATAAGTTCAATATACAAACCCATTCTGCCTAGTGGATGATGTTTCGATAACAAGCAGGAATGATTGATGTATAGAAATTCGTTTTCATGGGCATCAATCTGTGAAACTGTACTTTAGTCAACCCACATTTCTTTGTTATTCTCTTCCATTTACAATTTCACAAATTCCTGTTCGTATAGTTCAAGCCATTTACTGCCTTCCAATCCCCATGAAGGCAGGATATTTAATTTTAGCCAATACAAACTGGTTACAGTTACATCAACAGATTTTAAAAACAAGGCAGCTTTTCCTGCTGTAGGTTGGAAAGGAGTTATACTGCATGGTACCTCAGCATAATTATCCCAGGTAAAAGAGCCTTGCAAAACAAAATCTTTATTTACGGCACCCGGTGCTTTATTCAGGAAGCGGCCACCAAATCCATCGCCACAAGGCCAGTACCCAATAAGATTATTATATTTCGGATGCTGTGTAACATCGTTTATACACGCAAGCCCTGCAATTTCAGCATCGGAAAGAGCAGTATTAAAAATCATGCAATCCGCAAAGCTTACAGTGCTTGCACCCATGCCAGGGTCTGCCTGCCATCCCATTGTAAGAGGAGATGGGCTGGTGACAGTTCCACGGGCTGTAATATTTGTATGGTCAATACGAACATTATCTGTATAACGAACGAGCCAACGCTGACTGGCACTATCCATAAACTTAAATGTAACAGTGTGCCATTTATCATCAAATACAACAGGTGTTGTTCCCTGAATACGTGACTCCCCAACTCCTCTTACACTAATGCACCAAATACCACTTGAATTAGTAAACAATGACCAACCTGTAGTACTCGCAAACCTTTCCATTTTTGAAAAGAAATGCGGGTATTGTGATTTTGTTGGAGACTTCATTTTAAATGATATTGTTTGCTGTGCCAAGCCCGGATTGTACAAGCCAGCATCATCAGGTATGCTTGCACGAATAACAGAGCTTCCGGTTCCTTTCATTGCAACGCCTGAAAAACCAGAACGTACAAATTCAAGTGGCTTAAAATTCTCGTTATAGAAAACGGAAAAACTGTTTACTTCATTTGCAGATGGCCCTCCGTAACTGTTACCTGTTCCACCATGCGTACTGGCAACAATTACCAACCACTCTTCATTTTTATCATACCCGGGACGAGCTTTCAGTGCTGTTAACAGTTCACCGATATATCCATCTACTTTCAACGCTGCATCTCTATAAACAACGTTATCGGCAAGGAATGTACCAGCTTTCCCTGCAATGGCTACTGAATTAAAATTAACCACCATAAAATCAGGGCTACCTGTTTTGATACGGGTGAGCGCTGAATCTTTTACGGCAAGGTCATTTGCAGCAACTACCGGATCAAGCACTTCGGGTACCAGTTTTTCAACCATTGTACGCCATGGTGATATAACTACGGTACGCATATCATTTTTTGGCGACGACAAAATGTAAGAGAAAACCGATGGAAAATTCGGAATAGATGAATGTTGCGGATCGTTAATGCTTTGCGAATAAATAAATGTGCTGTCCTTTATTTTATGTCTTGAATAAGAAACACCTGTCATGAGTGTTTTCCAGGAAGCAGCATCAGTACTTACTTCATCAGATACACCTTCCCATGTAAACTTGCTTTTAACCAGCATGCTTTGCAAAACAGGTAAACTCATTTTTTTGTACTCTGCTGCCACAGCGCCATCAATACCAATGAACAACACTTTTCTTACTGCTGGCTTTGTTGTATCGCCCGGATCTTCAAAATAAGGAGGCGGATCAACATAACGTTTACAGGATGCAAACAAAATGATCATGATTCCTACGAAAGAAAGTAAGAAACCTATATGTAGTTTGTTCTTGTTCATATTACTCATTTATCGTTGATAGAAGATTAAGGTCTTACAATATTTATTTCTGATAATGCTGAGTTATTACCTGTTGGATCATTATCGGATGTAGCAGATACTACATACCGGAAATACCTCGCAGTAATATCTGCAGTAAGATTAAAGCTTTGTAATCCCTGCTGATTCAACAATGTCATTGCTCCGGCAATTGTACTTGCGCCGGTAACAAACGTAACCGGAGTCCAGTTAATATTATCATCACTTACCTGTACCCGTATGTTTTTAATACGGGTTGCTGTTCCTGTACCACTCTGCCTTAATGCAGCAGAAAAACCTTTGATGACTGTTGGTACAGCCATATCTACTGTAATGGTATGCGTTGGTGCTGTTGGTCCAGTACCGGTTCCGTAATTACTATGCCAGTACGTTGTGAACGAGCCATCAAATGCATTATTGATTGTTCCGTTTGTACCTTCACTTGTGGACCATGAGCTTGCAGTGGGCACCCAAACAACTCTCTTATCAGCTATTTCTGTATCTCCGCCAGTTTTTGTTAATGGGTTATACTTCCATATTTCCTGGAATGATAGTGGATACACACCCGCCATCTTGTTCAATGAAATAGTACTTACAGTAATGCCCCATGCTCTAAAGAATGCACGCATATCCCTGCGGGTAAAATCGCAAAGTGTTTCGTACACAAAATCACGCTTGTTTTGATCGGTTAACGAAATCCTGTTTGAACGCCTTGTTTTTTTGTACAGCTCTGTTACAAAACTCCATCCACTGGGTTGGCCGGGATAACCCCAGTTGGCCGGTATCTTCGTCATGATCTGAATGAAGGGTGTTAACCGTGCAAACGGATCGTTGATAGCAGCATCGGTACCATCAAAATTTCTTGTTCCAATAGCTGAAGATGCCCATGTGATAGCACCGGGTATTGCTGTTGCTAAAGCAGGATGTTTCGGAGGCCATGCTGTTGGTGTTATTGCACTCAACCGATCGGCAACTTTAAAAGAGAAAATGTTACAGGTAACTTCACCCAATGTACTCCAGCTCCAATAGGTACCTTGTTGATTGTTATGTCCCACTTCATGGAACACACCCCAGTTCCCGCCGCCGTTAATATTTGTAACGTTACCAATACCATCGAACCAGCTATAATCGTTTTGCACAACAATTGGAAAACCTGAGTGACCATAGCCTACCACCGGTTTAATATCCATCACCACTCTCCATGGAAGAAGCGGTGCTTTATCAATTGCATCAACAGGATTTTCGCTTAAGCCTTCCCATTGGTAAAAATCAAGATTGATAATATCGTCCCAATCCTGCATTGCTTTTTGAATATCAACAAACGGACGGTCGATACAATATTGACGTGGCACCACAAAGATCATGTTGGCACTTCTTAATTCAAGCCATGGCACACAGGATGCACGGATAGCTGCTTCCCAAGTTGCCCGATCGGTTTGTCCCAAGACAAAATCAGGAGACTTTACAACATTCGTAAACGATAAGTTTACAGGAGTTGCAATTGGACGACCTGCGAAAATATAGATATGACCTCCGTATAAATTCCGTAAATAATTTCTGCCCGGATTTAACTGGCTGCGTGAATAGATTATTGGATCACGTGGTGCATTTTGGATAGATGAAAGATTATCGGTCCATGCACCTATTTGCACCGACAATGAATATTCGTTTTGCGGCACATCAATGATCACCAACTCTCCCGGAGCTGCATACAGCCCTGTACTGAATTGCGGACTTGGCGGAACAGAGATACGCAACTCATCCTGCACATTGTTGTAGTTTAAATTCATTGCAAGATCCACTTTGGTACGTGGTTCAGAAGCACACACCAAACCGGGAAACACCCTTGCCTGTGCGTACTTACTTGCATCAACATTTTTAATACTTGTATCAACAGTAATGCTGCCAACAGGAGCACCATTGCCGGGAGTGCCATCTTCAAATTCGTATGCATACTTTTTTCTGCAGGCGGTTACTGCTACTGAAAGTAACAGCAGGCAAACCGATAATCGCTTAACAAGAATAACAGAATTCATGCTTGTTCGTTTTATTGTAACTAGTTTATTGATCGTTCGTTTTCTTTATTAACCTCCGCTTACATCGCTGTAGGTCGGTATCCAGTTTTTCCCATCAAGGCCCCATGCAGCAGGAACCGTAATTCCAAACCATGCATAGATCTGCGTTACTACATCCACCGAGTTGGGAACTGTTTTGTAAACAGGTTCGCTAACAGGAGGACAAACATTTGCATTCAGATCATTAAAGCTTCCGGGAGTATATGATTCGAGTGTGAAATCACGACCGAACGGACTTTCATCACGCATTTTAAACACGCCGTTATCATTTATAACAGGGAACCCGGGCCAGAAACCCAACAGGTTATTGTAATACTGATTTGATGGCTCAATGCTTGTTGTACAAAATGTATTGGCAATGTATGCATCGGGCAAGGCAACATTAAAATACTTTACATCGGTAAGTAAATAACTGGCAAGCCCCGTTACGTTGTCGGGAGGAAGATTACCAACAGTTAGTGGTTGAGGACTGTTGAGGTTTCCATAGCTGGCAATATTTCTTGTTGCAGCAGCAATACCCGGATACATTACACCATCAGTATATGTATAAACATTTCGTGCAGCTCCTTCATTTTTAATTACAACAGTAAGTGTATGCCACTGACCATCGGCAATTGCATGACCACGAATCTGACGGTTACTTAATGCTGTTTGTCCAAAATTTATTTGCCAGTAATTTCCTTCAAGAAAAAATGTCCAACCCGCAACACCACCTGTAAAAGAAGCACGCTTCGATAAGATTGGTGGATAGTTATAGTTGCCAACAGGAATTTTTACTTTACATGAAATCGTCATTTCACCTGTTGTACCAATATCAAATGCCGTTCCGCCACCTAACACTTTTGCTCTGCGGTTTTGAGCAACTGCACCTGAATAAACCGGAGCTGTTCCTGTATACGGAATCAATGCGCCGGGCTTTGATAACCCTTTGCTGTTAAAGCGTGGATTAAAGCAAAAGAAAAACGTATTATGTCGTGTATCCTCAAATGCAGACCATGAGCCGGGTGAATTATAAACCGTATTACTTCCTTTGTTTGAAGTAATGATCACCATCCAGTTTTCTGATTTGAAGGCAGGACGGCTTCTTAAAGCAGTTAATATTTCACCAATGTATGCATCGGTTTGCAGAATTGCATCTTTATACGTTGTTGAACCAATTGTATACGATGATGCTGCACCTGCTTTATCAACTGCATGAAATTGCGCCAGCACCAGGTCGGGGTTTTGTGTATTCAATTCAGCTTTCACGGCTTCTTTTACCGCTGCATCATTTTCATTGAATGTTTCATTTTTTGTAGCGTCTGCTGCCAGTTCACCTGCAATACCGTTTGATGAGAAGAACGCAGTTGTTCGCATACCTGGCCGTTGCTGCTTGAGGCGTGTAAACAACGAAGGATAATCTGCAAAACGGTTACCCGTAAAATTTGCACCGGTAACATTATGCTTATTCACTCTTACTCCGGTAAACAGGTTTGACCAACCTAATTCATTTGTAACATTCACGTTATCATAATCGCTCAATGCATCCCATGAAAAGATGGAATAATCTACAAGGCTGTTCAACACGGGCGGGTTCGAGACCTGCACCTGTGTACCTACTGCACCGTCAACCACGATCACCAATGTTTTTGGATTAACAACTGTTGCAGTATTTCCACCTGTAGTTGTTTCCAAAGGATTGGGGAATGATTTGTTGCAGCTTGCTGCAATAAATCCTGCTCCGGCAAAGAGAAATAAAACCTTTAGATATTTCAGACGTATCATAATCGTATCAATTAATGTGTTTATGAATCTATTAGTTTTCCATACGGAGTTTTACAATATCTCCCACTGTCTTACCATCGAATCGGTCGAAATCTCCTACCAGAATTACACCCGGTGTTCCGTTAATAACGATCTGTACCAGATCATTGATCGTTCCTCTGAACAATCCGGTATTGTTATAACCCAGCGCCAATTCACCGTTACTTTCAAGCACCATAAAACCTGGACGTACAATTGAGTTATTGGGTGTGGTCAAATAATTATAGTTGTAATGGCTAAAGCTGCCGGCAACAATAATTTTTCCATTGTTTAACTGTGCAGCAAAAGTTGGTATACCACCTGTTGCTCTTCCAAACTTGAACGTTGCATCTGTTGAACCATCAGGATTGATCATCACAACACCATTTGCATCCTGTCCATTGTATTTTTTGAAATCACCAACAAGTAAAAGTTTATTGGTGGTAGCATTATACCTCACCTTATTGATGGGACCATCAGCACCAACTCCGCCTTGATTAAACGTAGCATCTACCAAACCGTTTGTTGCATTAATGCGTGTGATGTAGTTTGTGGTTGTTCCGTTATAGGTTGTAAAATTTCCGGCAAGAATGATCTTTCCATCGTTCAACCGCACTGCATCATAAATAAATCCATTACCACCTTCGTAACCTTCTTTCGTTGCAAAATTGAAATTGAATGAAGAATCAAATGCACCTGTTGATTTCATGCGAATCAACTGACGCACTTTCACGAGATCCACAAATGGACCTGTTTTGGTTGAGCGCTCATAAAACGTACTTACATGACTTGCGAAGTTTCCTACCAGCGTAATATCACCTGTTGTTGAATTGAAAAACATTTTTGTAATACCGCCGCCCGATGTTCCTCCATTCAGAGAAGCCACTGTTGCTGTTCCATCGTTTGGAAAATTTACCGGATCCGGATTAATAATATCAACAACCTGTGTTTCCAATACACCTGCTGATGTTAAACGGGTAATATTGTTGATACCATTGGTAGTATCGTAACCACTGAAAGCACCTCCAATCAGGTATTGACCGGTGGGTTGTTGAATTACACTTGTTAAACTTCCTGCAACACCTGTTTTGCCAACCTTCATTTGATCGGCTACAGCTTTGTATGCACAGTTGAGATCTACAATGGCCATACCTGTAATTGGATTGGCGACAGTAGCACTGTTTTGATAATTGGAAAAACGTCCATAAAGAAAATAAGAAGTGTTATCGGCACGGAGGAAGATACCATTGATCGCACCATCTGAAACATACGCATCTGTATTAAACGAAGCATCAATGGAAAGCTTTCCTTTAATAACAAATGATGGCCCGAAATAATATTGACCGTTGATGAGCACATTGGCAGCACCTGTACTTGCTCCCAACGGAACCTTTACTGTAATTGCATTTTCTTCAACTGTTATGATTTCTGCTTCGGTAAGATGAACGAAAAACTTAAACTGTCCTTCCTTTCCTTTTAAACCGTTTACATTAAATTTTACAATGGAGCCTTCGCTGCCAATAGCAGGATAAGGACCGCCATCCAGAAATTTCACCAATACAGCAGGGGGATCGGGATACACTTCAGTTGGCTCTACCGTTTGCTTTGTGCATGAACTTAAAAGTACAGCTACGAGAAAACAACTGATTGCTGCAAGGCTTACCTGCCTGTTCTTTATTGTCATTGCTGAAAAATTTTTAATCGTTTGCTTTATCATGAAAAACGCTTTCGCTTTTTATAATCAGTAAATAATGCCTTTATCAACTACATCCTCAATGAACTGGTTTACTGCAAACCCGAAATTATGATTCGGATAATTCAACACATGTACGTACCCGTTAGTAGGTGCAACATTTACAGTAGCCACTACAGCAGAAAACCAACTATTATAATCTCTCGGTGCAGAAATGGAGGGGATAAACGACAGACGCAATTGTCTGTACCCTGCATATGTTACACCACCTGCATTATTATAAATCACACCGATATTCATAATGTCGCCGAGGTATGAACTGTAGATCTGTCCCGGGTAAGCTGATAAGTTGCCGGGGTCAAGCTGCGGATAATCGTTCATTGAACGGGCATCTTTAAACAGGTAACGGCTCAATTGCTTTTTCCACACTTCCGGTTTAATTTGATCAAGCCTTGTTACACGTTGCTTTCCCCTGTCATCGAGATATGCGTTTAATGATGTGATGGTACGTGTGATGCAAGAATCGGCCGGAGCAAAAAAGGTGATCGTTTCATTTTGAAACACATCTTCCATCCCTGCAATGCGGATCACTTTCAACAACGAATCCCACATTTTCGGTTTCGATTTTAAGTAATCAAGTGCAGTACCCTCGTAGTTGGGTGTATGCTTCCCGGTATCGGTGAAGTATTCATTTTTCTGACAACCAACAGAAATGGTTGCAATGAGAACAGCGATGATGATTGAACGGTTCATATAGTTCATCTGCTTTGTTTTTTAGTTGTTATTGCCAGTAGTATTTAATGTCATTCCTGGATTGTTCACCAAAGCCGATTGATTAATTGGCCATGTCCATGCACCTGCTTTAAATTGTTCAACGGTACAATGGTAACCGAACTTGTAGGTAGGATCGATGATGCGTTTTGTACGTACCACATCAAACCAATAATGCCCTTCACCCAACAACTCTCTGCATCGTTCATAAAAAATATCCGTTTTTAGATCAGCACCTGTACTTGTTAAAGGAGTGGCAGCAGCTCTGCTACGCACAATGTTTACTTTATCTTTTGCTTTTGCTTCGTCACCAAGATTAGCTAATGCTTCGGCATGTAACAGAATAGCATCGGTATAGCGGAAAATGATCTGGCTTGCATCAAACGAAGTACCATCCACTGAATTCGGATCACGGTTTACAAAAAACTTCAGCATTTTAAACGTCCGGTTACCGCTGTACATCGTTGATACATCAAACCAGTAATCTGTTCGTTTATCTGCCAGCCCAACCGGGTAAATCGTTTCCATGAATTTGGTATCGTAACTGATGTAAGGATGTGTAGGGTCAGGAGCAAGACGGTTGTAGTACACCAGATCATAATAGTACGACCAGCCAAATGATTCGCCGTAGTTTGCATTCTGTGGTACTTCAAACAAGCCTTCTTTCGAGCGGCCTTTAAAAATTTCACCGTTACGTTCCAGTGGAAGCAATTCATACGAACCTTCATTATCGTTATACAACTCATCGCCCAATACGTCCACTGCCTCGTAATAACCTTTCTCATTTCCAATATCGAAAGCAGCAAGCCACATATTAATATGCATTAACAGCGCAAGAGCCGATCCTCTCATACCTCGTACTGCAACAAACACCGGATCTTTATACGTCCATGGCAGATCGTCTTTCGCAGCCATCATATCTTCCCGACAATTTTTTAATACTTCCACCATTGGCATACGTTTCAACGGTGTGCTGTTATAAGCATCCGTATAATAAGCAACATCACCCCACTGGCGAACCATCAGGAAATAAGCCATGTTGCGGATAAAAATGGCTTCAGCTTTGTATTGTTTTTTATCTGCGTCTGTTAATGAGGGATCAGGTACGCCATCAATACGATCAACCGCAATGTTAGCAGCAGCAATTACTTTATAAAAATTATCCCACTGGCTGAAACGGATCATGTTAAACACACGGTACCAGTTGTTACCGCCACTTGGTGCATCAATAAAAAGTGCTTTGATGTTGTTGTTTGACAAGTTGGCAACATATGTACGGCCCCAGCCGATCTCTGTATTCTCTTTTGCCATACCACCTCGCAGGTCGCCGGAAAAAGCAAAGAAGGGAAAGTTGAATGAACTGGCATCTGCTTTCATATCAAGCCTTGCAACAGATTTGCGCAATAATTCATACATACCATTGGTATAATTTTCAAGATCGGTTCTTGTTTTCCAGAAATTATTTCCTGAAAGCGCATTCGGCGGATCAAGACTGAGATATTTTTTACAACCACTGCCAAAGAGAAGTACTGTTATGATTGTAAGTATGCTGATAATACGTTTCATCTTTTATCTTTTATAAGTTATTTCTTCAACAATTAAAACTGAACATTGATACCAACTGCATAACTTCTTGCATTTGGATAGCCCCCGGAGTTATCTCTTCCCAACTGTGTAACCAATTCCGGATCGGGGCCGGCGTAATTTGAAAATGTAAATACATTATTGGCCGTTAATGTAAACCTGCACGAGGTCATCTTAAAACGGGAAATGAATTTCCGATCGAGGTTGTAAGCCAATACGATGTTGTTTATTTTCCAGTACGAACCATCTTCAAGGAACAAGGTTTGGTTTGAACGGAATGGTTGCATGACACCTGCTCTTCTGAAATCAAATGGATTTGGATATTGTGCATTTACTGTACCGGTTCCTTTATCTACAGGAGATGGTTTCCAGTAATTGTATTGATCAATTGGCACCAATGCACCGGGTGCAACACCAATGGAAGCGGGGTTACCAAAGTTTTGCATGGTTTGTGCCAGCGAAGCATTCAGCAAATCACGAAACAGTGTGTAGGATGCATTAATGTTTAACTGGAAGTTTCGATACTGCATTTGTGAAAGAATACCTCCAATCACTTTTGGAATGGGATTACCAATTGGTAACAGATCTTTTTCATCAATGATGTAATCACCATTTACATCCGTCCAGCGTGGATCACCACCCTGGAAATAATAACCTGTACCAGAACCCAACTGTTGACGCCTGCCGGTTGCAATGTTTACGGGCACATCCGACGTGCTGCCATAAACAGCTTGTGTATGATAAATGAGATTCGAAATTGCATTACGTCCTATTCTGTAAATAACCGGCACATCGCTTCCATTATCTCGTATCTCCTTTCTTATCTGGCGGAGATTATCGGGCAGCTTGGTGAGTATTTCACGGTTAAAAGCTCCATTCACTGCAAGTGTCCACTGAAAGGGTTTGCTTTGTTTGAACACACGTACGGTTGCCGACCATTCCATACCATAGTTTACCAGGCTCACAGCATTTGTTTGTAACTCAGCAAAACCACTTGTATTGGCCAGTTCAATTTCCATGATCTGATTATCAATTGACCGGTAGTAGGTTTCGTATGTAAGTTGTAAAGCGTTGTTGAAAAGACCTAATTCCAAACCGGCATTTGTTTGTGTTTGTGTTTCCGGTAAAAAGTTTTCATTCGGAACAGTTGCATAGTCGATGGTTACAGTTGGATTGTTGTTATAAGGTAAACCAACAATGTATCGACCATAGGTATCAAATATGTCGCCGGTAGGTTTGATGTTACGTCCCCATGAAACCTTTGCAGATCCATAACTTGACCAGGAAACTTTTTCCAGCCATTTTTCACGGTTAAAGTTCCAGCGTGCACTCACCGCAGGGTTTTTTGAATAAGGTTGTTTCGAACCAATATTCGACAATCCATCAAAACGGAAATTGAAATCAATTACATATTTACGATCGAAATTGTATGAAAAAGATCCGCCATAACCATGCTGTCTTCTTTCGAAAATATTATTCAATGTACCACCACGTGAACCTGACCATCCATAACCGATAGGGCCGGTTATCTGATCATTAGCAGTACGGTCTAAACGAACGGCGTTTGCACGGAAACCATTGGAGTTGATCTCGTTAAAAATAAACGCATTGAAATTATGAAGGTTGTATAAGCTCTTTGTAAAATTAATGTTCGAGCGGTTATTCAACTGATACGAGCGATTGTTATAACTGAACGACTCGGAAGAACCATTGCTGAGAAACGATGGTGTAAACCTGTCTTCTGTACCCGAATTAAAATTGTAGCTGATCAGGTTACCGATACGCAATCCTTTTACCGGTTCGTAAGAAATATCAAGACTGGTAAGAATATTTGCTGTCTTGTTATTATTGGTAACTCTTGCTGTAGCGAGGGCACTGTTATTTTCGGAGAACAATGATGGTGATGGAAGTAAGGAAGACGCTGATCCACCACTTGCCAACCCTGTTTGGATCAACCCTACACCACTACCGTTTTGTTTTTGCCCAAGCTGACTTGAAAGATTCATTTGCACACGCAACTGATTGGTTGGTGCATATTGTGCATTCATGCTGAGACCATAACGTTTAAAACCCGTGTTCTGCACAATACCATTTTCCTGGTAATAGTTGAGGTTGGTTTTGTAATTGAACCTGTCGTCACCACCACGAATACTTAAGTTGTGCTGCTGGTTAGAAGTAGAGCGGAAAAAATAATCCTGCCAGTTGGTAGAGTTGTTGTAGTAAGGATTAAGGCTATCGGATAAAAACGGGGTTTGATTGATCAGCGCCTGTGCTGCTGTAGCAGAAGTATCATAATCAAGAATGGTACGAATACGGAACAAACGTTCTTCCTTACCGCCAAGTACTTCACGTAAACGTGGAGGTGATTTTACAAAGTAACTGGATGAGTATTGTACAATAGGTACTTTTGATTTACCTCTTCTTGTGGTAACAATAATTACACCGTAAGCTGCTCTTGCACCATATACAGATGTTGCTGCAGCATCACGTAATACTTCCATCTGTTCAATATCTTCCGGCGGTATCAATGCCAATGGATTGATACCTGAGCCACCACTTTGAAATCCATATTCAAAATTTGTATTTACATCAACGGGAACACCATCGATCACAAACAAAGGAGATGTTGGTGTTAAGAAACCATCACTGCTGATGTTGATACTTGATATACCACGTAAGTTGATGGTACCCATGCCACCAGGAGAACCTGAGTTATTCTGTACGTTTAACCCGGCCACCTTACCCTGCAACAGTTCTACCACATTCGATACTGGCACATCCTGCAATGCTTTACCATTTATAACAGTACTTGATCCTGTTGCGGTTTCTTTTGTTTTTTGACGGAAGCCCTGGATCACTACTTCCTGCATGGTGTTATCCTTGACAGAAAGTGATATTTCAACTGATGAAGTACTTGAAAGAAATGTTTTGCGGGAAGCTGTATAACCTGAGTGTGAAAACACAAGCTCGGTTCCTGCATCAATGGTTACTGTAAATGCACCATTTGCATCGGTAGTTGCAATTGTTTTAGAAGGCTTGTTTGTAGATACAGTTACACCCTGCATAGCTGTTTGCTGTGCATTGTCTTTTACAACACCTTTCACTGTTATCTTGTTTTGTGCATTGGCATTTACAGCAAAAAGAAGTGCAAGTGCCATTATCCCGATACAGGGTAACAATCTCATAGCAGTTAATTTTTTTGGTTTTATACTTAACATGTGCGTCCTGTATTAATCGTTGATGAATTTTGGATTATCGTTTTTGAATGCAAACACGATCTCCCAATCACCTGCTTCATAAATGGCGAAGTCGAGTCCAAGTAATGCTGTTTCTCTTGCGCCATTAAAACCAATGCGTGAGTAACCGAAACTCACTTTTGCACGTCGCCCGTCGGATGATGTGTAGCGTGTGGGAATTTCAACAGCAGGAATTGGATACGCCATTTTGTAAGTAACACCGGTTGCTGTTATTACTTTTTCAAAACCATGCACGAGATTATCCCAATCGGTTTCAGCAAATTTTGCAGGATCGATCGGATTGTATAACGTATCCAAAAAACGAAAGGTCAATGTATTGGTTGCAGGCACACCCGCTTTTACAATTTTGCGGATATACACATCAATATCGTTGTAAGAAAGATAGCGGTTGGTATTTGCTCCTTTTATATTTGAAATAGCAGAAGCATATACGCCGTTTGTTGTTGGCTGACCCGGTTGATGCATTATAATTTGATGGTTCATACGGACGCTCTTTCAATGGCATCAGTTTGAGATCACGATAAAACCTGCGACCACCTGAGTTCGACAGTTCCACATCAAACAAATAACCTGAATCGGGTTGTGATCTGATAAATGCTGATTTTGCTTCGGCCCACAATGTGAATGCACCAGAGTGTGGTCCTATTTCAAGTAGTGTACGATATTGCTTTTCACGCTTCGCTTCAATTTCAGCAACTGATTGTTCATTACCGTTATACGCCTGTTTCCAAACCAGCACAGGAAAAACATCGGTAAGCTCAGGTGCAGGATCACCATTTCTTCTACGAGGGTTCACGATCTTAAAATCGGATGGATAAGTGGTACTGCCCTGGTAGAAATTATCATTAAAGAAAGTGGTGCGACCTAACACCGGCTGATATGTATCAATCGTGTATTGCGAATCGGCACCAACTGTTTCACGTTCTTTTGGCAGGTATTTTTTGCAGGCACTTACTGCCAGCACCACAACAACTGCAACCAGGTAATAACGGCGGCTATGTACTAATTTTTTTATGCTTTTGTTCATCGTTATCTTCTTTTTATAGAAAATGAGAGATTGCTGAAACCTATCGTTTATTCACTCGTTTAATAAAATCGTTTCCAAAACCAAAGTCGTGTCCGGGCGGCAACAGATGTACAATTCCGTTGGATGTTTTAATATCAACCGTAATTGTATTTACCCGTACCCAGTTACGAGTAAAGATGGAATTACGTGGATCGCTGAACGAAATGGCTTTAGGGCCGCCACCTACATAACCCGATGCATTGGTAGCAACGTACTGCAGTTGCATGTTGTAATCGTACCGATACGATGTGTACAGCTTACCATCTGTAAATCCTTTCAAACTATCTGTGTGCTGTAACCCAGGAATAATATAGCGGCAAACAATTGTGTCAAGTGATGCAGAATCAATCGTAGCTAATGATACCTGCGGCATTGCAGGAATCGAATCTTTCCGTGCCTGGTTAATATTAAACAGTGCCAGTTCAAAGCTTCTGTTATTGGCAGCAAACAATGTAATGTTTCCTGTTTTTAACAGATCCGATAATCCTGTTAAACGGCTTGCAACAAACAGAAGTGAATCGTATAAACCTGTTTGTGCCGAAAGATACTCGTAGGTTGTTCCTTTAAAAACACCTGCTGTGTTTTTGTAATCGTAATACGTTTTGTCGGTTTTGCTGCAGCTTGTTAATGCCATACCGATCAACACGCATGCGGCAATCAACAAATAATTTTTTCTGATAAAACTCATTCTGTTCGTTTTTACTTTTATGAAGAAGTTTCTTTTTAAGGAACCGCTTATTGCCAATAGCTGTTTTGTGTGATCTTCGAATTTCTGTTGAGCACTTCCTGTGCTATGGGCCAATAAATACCACCTCTGTCGATCAAATCATTAAAGGCTGCGTTTGTACGTTTTAACCGGTTAAACCTCACCAGATCGTACCATCTCCATCCTTCGCCCATTAATTCTCTTCTTCTTTCTGCAAACACTTCCGTTAACAGATCTCTTGATGGTGAAGGTGAAACAGAAGCCAGTCCTCTGATACTTCTGATACCATTTAACTCTTGATAAGCGCCATCTGTTTGGCCTAATACCGCCAATGCTTCTGCACGCAATAATTTAATTTCTTCGAGGCGTGTAAACACAATGGATGAATTGAATACTGCAAACTGTCCTGCATTACCCACGTTGCCATCCACCACTCTGATCTTCTTGAACACAGGAACTGCTGCACTATAGTTTTCAAAGTAATTGGTATAAATCGTTTGCTGCACAGATGCCGGATCAACACCAAAGCGTTGATCGGTACCACCGTTGCTTCTTGGAAATGCTGAAGCAATCGAATCTTTCGATACATATATTTCAGGTAACTGCTTCGACATTGGATAAAGCGTTGTAGTTGCCAATGTGAGTTGCTCCAAATGACCTTCGGAAGTTGTTTCGCCCATGTTGCGGTTAAAGCTGAAACCAATCAATTGGTTGTAGTTGTTATTTACACCACTGTTGAATAACTGTGTTACAAGATTTGCAGTTGTTACCAGCGAAAGATTACTTTTTGTTGCGTTGTTTACCACAAACTCTGTATAAACAGCCACATCAATGTAACGTCCCTGCCATGCAGCAATATGTGAAAGCATTGCATAAGCAGCCAGTCTTGTGATGGGTGCATTTAACCATTGTGAAGAATTATAGCCGTAATAATTATTCGGAAATATCTGCGCCGGATCAATACCTGAATACAGGAACGGAAGGTTCGGAGCTACCTGGATCAATTCCTGTTCAGCAAATGAAAGTACTGTTGATTGACTGGTGCGTGGCAGTTCATCGAAGCTTCCTTCTTTTGTGTTGATAATAAGAGGTACATCGCCCCAAATTCTTGCAATGTAGAAGTAGGTGAATGCACGGATGGCCCTTGCCTGTGCAACATCAAGTTTATAATACGATTCAGTATAACGTTGATCGGCTTTGCAACCTGCCACACGTTCAATAAACAAATTACTTGCATTGATCACTGCATAAAAACGGCGCCAGTTTGTTACCGCTTCAATTGTGGGGAACGATGCATTGAGGTTTCCTTCAATTACTGCTTTCAGATCGGGTCGTGAAACTGATTGAAAATCGCCGTTTCTTAATTCACCCCACATCCAATGTGCATTGTTATCTGCTACTGCTGCACGCAGCAGCCCGTATAAACCGATTAGTCCGCTTCGTGCATCTTCGTATGAATCCCAATGGCCCAACTCATCTGCCTGGCGTGATGATTGAATATCCAATTGCTTGTTACAAGCTCCCATGAAAAGCACCAACCCTGTTGCAAGCACCAGTTTCTTTCCAATGCTTATCAGCTTGTTTGTTGTTACTGACATAATCTTCATGTTTCCTGATTATTTTGAATGATTTCTGTTTTATTATAAACCAAGTCTTACACCTGTAATGAATGTGCGTGAAAACGGCAAGCCATAACCTGTATAAATACCGTTGTAGTTCACGAGCTCGGGATCATCGCCTTTAAACGGTGTAAGTGTAAAGAGGTTTGTGCCTGTTACATAAAACACACAACTGGTGATGCCTTTGTCCTTTTTCGGTTTTAAACTATAGCTGAGAGAAAGTGAACGGAGTTTTAAAAATGACGCATTATCAAGAAACAGATCCTGCTCAAGACGGTAAGGAACAACCGCACTCCATGGATTATACATGGGGTAAGTTGACAGGTCCATTTTCTTTTCCCAGAATGTAATTTCTTTTACTGAGTTAATGTTGTTGCTCGCTTCAACGTTTATAAAATTGAGGCGTGATGATGCATACTGGTTCATTACTTTGCGACCGAGTGCAAAATAAAACTGCGCATCAAGTGTAAACGATTTGAACCCGATCGAGTGATTGAAGCCGCCACTTACTTTCGGAATATAATTTCCTCTTAAAACTTTATCATCATCATTAATTACACCATCACTTGTAACATCAACCCAACGTGGGTCTCCTGCTTTGAACGGCACGCCTCTGTAACTCAGTACCGGCCCTGTTGGTGGATATGCGGCTCCGTTACTGTTATTTAAAAGTACCCAGAACGCATCAATACGACGGCCTACAGACAGTTTGTTATTTCCAATGATCACTTCCTGCAAACCATCCGGCAAAGCAATCAGTTTATTATTATTTTGAGATATGTTGAGTGCAAAATTCCAGCTTACTGCATGTGATTCAGCAGGCAACAGATCCGCAACCACGGTAAGCTCCACTCCATTGTTGCGAACATGCATACCATTTTTATAGGCACTGGTATAGCCCCATTCAACAGGAACAGGAACTGGTAAAAGCATTTGCTTATCGTCTCTGTTATAAATATCAACTGCAAATTTTAAGCGGTTATTCAATGTTGCTAACCGAAAACCGATATTCAACTGATCACTGTACGCCCATGGAATACCATAACCGATCCATCCGCTTGTATAAGGTCGTGAAATGCCCGGCATGCCAACATAAGATCCCAATGTTGGTTCACTTCCCCAACCCATATCCACACGATATTGTGCACCTGCATTAAACCTGTCATCACTCAACAGTCTGCCTAAACGAGCCCATGATGCAGTTACAGTAAATGCATTGATGCGTTTCAGTTTTGTTTCAAATTGTTTTTTAATATCCCATTCTGCACCGCCTGAGAAATTAGTTGTCCAGCGATTATCCGGTTGCATGTTCGATGAACCATCTCTGCTTACAACTGCACTCAGTTTCAACACATCGTTAAATGAGTAGGTAGCATTGCCAGAAAAAGATGCTAATGCTGAACGCATTTTACTTGGAAAGTAATTCACTCTGAAAGCTGTTGGTAATAAATAATCAGCAGCATTGGGATCTCCGTTCACGACATTGATCTTTACGAAATCGTTCGGGCCATTGTACGCATATGCATAATCATACTTGTAAGTATCGGCCATAAAATTCTGGCCTGCTTCAAGTACCAACTTCTGTCTTTCATTCACGTTTACTTTATATGAAATTGTATTGCTGATAACTACACGTTGGTTGTACCCGAAATAATTCGATACAAAGTTGTTCTTCTCTAATAATGTAGTTGGCCAGAATGCATCACGGATACCTTCGTTATAATCGAATGCAATGCGTCCGTTGTAAGTAAACTTGTTGAGGTCGGCCGATAAAGCAAAGTATCCTTGTATAACATTTGAAGTGTTATCATCAATCGCTTTGTTAAACTCATTCAGATAAGCACCATACAAATTTTTATTCGGCGTAAGCGGATTGGTAAGATCAGGAATATAACGCTGCTCAGCAAGCCTGTCACGTATATTACGATTGCGGGTACGCTCTAAACGGGTATAGTTGATCATACTTGATACCATCAACCATTTAATAGGAGCAGCATTAATAAAGAAGGAGCCTGTGTAACGGTTGATCGCTGTTTCATCTGCACTTGATGCGTTCTTTGTTGCACCACCGAAGAAACGGAAGTTGGCACGTTCAGATCCACCTGTTAAACTCAGGTCAACATTATACAGTGGTGTGTTCTTATAATAATTATCATTCCAGTTTGCGGAGCCATAATAATCTGCGTTGGTGGAATCTCTTAAATACGGCGGATAGTTCAACCTGTCGGCAACAGTTCCGAACCTGTCATAAAACGGCTTGCGGAAATTATTTTCGTAGGCTGCATTTACCGGCGTAATCGAAGGACTTTGTGCAAAACCATAATAACTGTTGATCGATATTTCCCTGTAACCTGAATGTGCATTTTTTGTAGTGATCCAGATGGCACCATTAGTTGCAACAGGACCAAGTTTCGCAAGCATCACAGGATCTTTAATTACTTCGATTGATTCAATGTTATCTAAGTTAATAGCGGCAAGTAAGTTGGTGGCAGGGCCAATGCGATTGAAGTCGTATTTCTGAATTTCGTATGCAAACGGATTATCCTGCACAAGTGGAATACCATTCAGGTAAACAGCCGCTTGCTGATCAAACAGTTCACGCTTGCTTAAAAGAGGTGAAGAAATACCACGAACAAATATATTCTGTTCTGTACCCGGTTCACCACTTGGCTCCTGTACATAAACAGCCGCCAAATTACCTTTTACGATTTGTTGTAACGAAATATATGGTTGAGTAGTTGCATATTTTAAAGGCACCTGATTGATCCCTTTTACACCTGCAGACATTTGTTCCAGCTTTACACCGTTTGTTGCAATCACTAAAATGGAATCGTCTGTTGCCTTTGCAGACGTATCAGACTGTGCGCTTCCGTTAATAGCAGAAAAAAGGATGAAAGCAGAAAAAATAAGCCGTTGTTTAGCCGTTGCTAAAGACAATCGTGTACTCATAATTATTATAGTTAGTTTAAGCTTTACTTCAAACGATGATAACATTTCTGTCATCCGATTTTACATTTTTTGCTTCTTAAGTACATATCTTTTGTAAAATCAATCGCTATACATTATCCTGTTTAAAGCAAGACCAAGTTAGAGGGAATTATTAATGATTTAACAGCGGCAATTTTTCAAAACCCCTGCGCAAACGGTTGCGCAGGGGTTTCAACCGTTTGCGCAATTTTTAAAAGAGGAAACATTCTGTGTGAAGAAAAAATGCGTGTTCAACTACTCAATACTAAAGATTCATGTGATCTTTTATACACGAAATATGAATACTGAGAAAGAAGAAAAACAAATGCAACATATTTTATTGCACTTGATAAATACATGAACGAAAACTGTACTTGATGAAGATCAGTTTGCAACATTACCATTGTCATGAAAGGAGCAGATACATAATTACTATCTTTCACATTTCAGCAACAGTAAAAAATTTCGATTCTGGTTTTCTTATGTTTAAGGTTTAAGCAAAACAAAGCCCCGCTTTTAAAGGCGGGGCTTTTACACAACTAATAAAACTTACGATTCTAAAATTCAACTTACAACTATAAAACAAAGATGTCTCTATGTTGAAACATAGAGCAATTCATTAATCTGGTTTTTTACCATCTAAAAATGTGTTGATGGTATTGATCTGTGCCTGGTTATTTTCATCACTTTGCACCGTGTAATTGCTGTAGAAATTTTCAGCCGGTGAAATGGTGTTGTACAATTCTAAATTACGGCGGAGATAAGCCGGCACAGTTTCAAACTCATTATTCGGATCTGGTGCATTGATGTTAAACGAGAGGTTTCTCAACTTCTGTAAACGATCGGCTGCCTTCTTCCGTTGCTCTTCTGCCTCATCCGTTACCGGAGGCTCTTCCGAAGAAGCAAGATGAACATTTTGATCGGCCCGAAGCTCTTTCTCCGCCGTTGGTTGATCTGTTTTTTCCACCAGCTGCATGTCAAACGATTCTTCATCGTCTTTCACAATGTGCAACTGTGCGGGAATCGCAACCGGTTTTTCTTCGGCTATTTTTTCCGGAATGGATTCCTCTCTTTCCTCGGTGTAAATAATGGCGGGCTTGGCTAAATAGCCCCCGCTTACAGGCCGGGAAACAGGTTCGTTTGTATATGTGTCAATACTTTTTTCTTGAACGGCTACCGGTGTTGGTTCATGCACTACTTGTTTCTCTTCTGCCACCGGCACGGGTGCAGGAGCAGGTGTTGCAGGTTCCAATGTAAATTCAATACGTGCTGTTTCTACTTTTGGCGCAGCTGGTATTTGCATTACAGGCGCTTCTGCTTGTTTTACTTCTTCAACAATACTCGGTGCAATGGGATCTTTGATCTCTTCTGCAAACAATACCGGTTGTGAATATTCTTTCTTCTCCGGCTCACCAAGCGTCATCACTATTTTTTCTACTTTGGGTTTCACCTCTTCTACCACAGCAGGTTTTTTATCAAACGGATCTTTTTGTTCAAACCCTGTTGCGATCAAGGTAATACCAAGTTGATCGCCCAATGTATTATCATAACCCAACCCAAGAATCACATCACTGTTTTCTCCGGCTTGCGATAACAAATGGTTTTGAATAATTTCTACTTCATCCATTGTAAATTCATGATCTCCTTCTGCACTATTGATATTAATCAATATCCATTTAGCGCCACGAATATCATTATCATTCAGCAAAGGTGAGTTCAATGCTTCTTCAATCGCACGCTGTGCACGGTTTTCACCGCTTGCATTTGCGTTACCAAGAATAGCAACACCACCATTTTTCATTACTGTGCATACATCGGCAAAATCCACATTGATCTGACCGGTACTGTTGATCACATCGGTGATACATTTTGCAGCCGTTGCCAACACATTATCAGCTTTTGAAAATGCTTCTTTCATTTTCAAGTTACCAAACTGATGACGCAGTTTGTCGTTGCTGATCACCAGCAATGTATCTACATATTCTTTCAAACGGTTGATCCCATCTTCTGCCTGCTGAATACGTTTCTTTCCTTCGTATCCAAACGGTGTAGTAACAATACCAACAGTGAGAATACCAAGGTCTTTACAAATTTTTGCAATGATGGGCGCACCACCGGTACCTGTTCCACCGCCCATACCTGCAGTAATAAACGCCATTTTGGTATTTACTTCCAACATGGTTTTTAATTCTTCTAAACTTTCTTCTGTTGCCTGCCGCCCAATTTCAGGATTGGCACCTGCACCAAGTCCCTGCGTTAAATGCGGGCCTAACTGCACTTTATTGGGCACCATGCTTTGTGCAATGGCTTGTGCATCTGTATTACAAATAATAAAATTTACGCCTTCAATAATCTGAGCATGCATGTGATTGACTGCATTGCTACCACCGCCACCAACACCAATTACTTTGATGATGGACGACTTTTCCTTTGGCAGATCAAAATGTATCATAACTTTCCGGGTTTGGGCCCCATCCCAACCTTCCCCGGAGGGGAAGGAGTAAGAGACCGTGTTTGAATAATGGTTAGTAAGTTTTAAGAACTGTTTTGTTCCTCCCCTCCGGGGAGGCTAGGTGGGGCTATAGTTTCCTGTCTTCTTCTTCGTTAAACAAATCAATCAAACCATCTTTTATGCTGTCCATAAATCCTTTCAGGCTCTTGCGTTTTTTAACTCGTACCACATGTGTCTCTGTTTGGTCGTCGTATTCATTCACTACTTCTGCAACAGGCTCTTCTTTTATTTCGATGCCTTTCAGTTTGTTCTGTGTATTCTCAAATACGTTGTATCCTTTCAAGATCAAACCAATACAGGTTGAATACATCGGCTTCGCCAGTTCGTCGATATGGCCAGATGCTAAATGCTCATTCGGGAAACCAATACGTGCATTCAATCCGGTAACATATTCTGTTAACTGAATCAAATGTTTCAATTGTGAACCACCACCGGTTAATACAATACCACCATTGAGCATGCGGTTATCTAAACCAACCTGCTTTAAATGATAGGTTACAAAATCCATGATCTCGCTCATGCGTGCCTGGATAATATGCGACAGATTTTTTACACTGATCTCTTTGGGCTGCATTCCACGAATACCGGGAATAGTAATAAAGGCATTTGATTTTGCTTCATCTGCCAACGCACTGCCAAACTGTACTTTCATTTGCTCGGCCTGTGTACGTAATACGCCCAATCCCATTTTAATATCATTGGTAATGTTTTCACCACCAAATGGAATTACAGCTGTGTGTTTTAAAATGCCTTCATAAAAAACAGCAAGGTCAGTCGTGCCACCACCAATATCTACAATGGCAACACCCGCTTCCAGATCATGCTCACACATTACTGCAGCAGCCGATGCCAGTGGTTGCAATACCAGGTCTCTTACTTTCAAATTACTTTTTTCAACACTGCGGTTAATATTGCGGATCGCATTTTTATCGCCGGTGATGATGTGAAAGTTTGCTCCAACTTTCACGCCACTATACCCAATCGGGTTAGGAATATTTTGAAAGTTATCCACGGTAAACTCCTGTGGGATCACATCAATGATCTGATCGCCTGCGGGAATATAGGTTTTGTACTGATCGCCGATGAGCTGATCGATTTCACGCTGTGCAATTTCTTCTTCATTGTTCTGGCGTACAATATCGCCACGTGTTTGCAACGATTTTATGTGATGCCCCGCAATACCCACGTACACTTCGTTGATCTCTAAGTTGGGATTGCTGGCATAACAATTCTGCAACGCCTGTTCAATAGCTTTAATGGTTTGATCAATATTCAATACCATTCCATGCTGCACACCGCTGGAGTTTGCACGGCCAAAGCCGAGAATTTCCAGTTTGCCAAATTCATTTTTTCGTCCGGCAATAGCGGCAATCTTTGTGGTACCAATGTCCAACCCCACAATAATGGGATTGTTGTTCACAGCCTGTGCGGTCGATGTGGCTCCGTTTGTTGGTAATTCCGATGTCATAGTTGTATGTTGTTTTTAGTTGTGTGTTTACCTCATCCTCGGTCCTTCTCCAAAGGAGAAGGAGGCCAGGCGTTTTCTTTTCTATTTTACTTTAGTAATTAAGCATTTCATCTTTTCTATCACTATTTCTTTTTTGTTATCAACTGTTGGGCTTCTTTCATCTTCGTTGTGTCACTCACTTCATCGTTCATCTATTCTTCTTCAACCCACCCCTTTCATCATTACTTTGTGCTATACTCTGTCGCCCCTCCAGGGAGGGGATAAACACTCTCATCACTCATTCTCTTTCTTCTTCATTACTGCTTTCGGTTGTTTTTTCACAGGTTGGCTCTTCACCTCATTCAATACAGCTTCTTCTTCACTCATCGGCCCAGGTTTTTGTTCATTGGATTTTGGAGTTGGTATTTTTCCTTTAGGGGTAGGGAGTTGGTTCTTCATCGCATTGCGACTTTCGTTTGGTTTTGGTTTCAGAGCGACGGATTTTAAAACGGGCTGTACCGGTGTTGGTTCACCAGAATAGGGCCCAGAGGTAAGCAAGCTATCGTTCACATTCAATTGAAAAGAAGAATCGGGTTGCAGATAACTGGTATCCACGCTTGTATTTACATGATACGTATTCTGTTCAACTACAAAACTTTTAAACAGACTTACACTATCTCTGCGCAATGCCACCAATTGTCTGTCGTAACGTAGATCCAGAGTACTGTAATAATTCCATCCTGTTTTTTGCATAATCTTTTTATAGAACAATAACAGGCGGTCAAATTTTGGTTGAATTTTTTCAGCACTGCCAAACTGAATAATATGATTACCCAGTTTTGGCATCAATTCAAATTCGTAATTGTTGATATTCACCTGATCTATCTGCGCCATCCAGAATTCATCTTTTAAAATGAACTGTCCTATTTCTTTCACTTGCTGTTTCAACACGCTGTCTTTTATACGTGCAACTGTTGTTTCGTTTGGAAAGGATGTAAATACCGGTACACGTGCCACCTGATCATTCGTGATGGGCAATTCATCACCCAACTCATCTATGTAAAATGACTCACCATCTGCACGAAATACTCTGGCCACCGGTTCACGTTCGGTAACATCTACATGCAGCACATCGTTGTTATCAAAGAACAGTTCTGCATTGCGTATCCATAAGTTGCGCTCGAGTAATTTCTCCAGTTGTTGCAGATCAAATGTTTTAATGAGCTGTCCGGGCATCAGATCAGGCCGTCCACCGGAAATTGTTTTCAGTATATGTTGCTTACTTACATACCCCACAGCATTTGCACCTTTGATATTTACTACCACTTCCTTACACAGCTTTCCATTTTGGTTACGGGTAGCAGCGATCAGCAGCACAACAGCGGCTGAGCTTACCAACAACCAAACGGTTGCCGTCAACAATTTTTTCCATGAAAATTTCTTACTGCTCATTTACTTTTGTTCGATCTTCTTTTTTAATTCGGGCAGCAGTGCATCAATATCGCCCGCACCTGCTGTTACAAACACTGTATCCTTATCTACTTTATTCTTCACCTCATTCAACAACTCTTCTTTTGTTACGATCTGTTTCTTCACCAACTTCATCTTACTCAAAATGAGGTCGCTTGTTACTCCTTCAATCGGCAATTCTCTTGCCGGATAAATGGGCAGCAGCATTACTTCATCAGCCATATCTAAACTTTCTGCAAAGCCATCTGCCAGATCTCTTGTGCGTGTGAACAGATGTGGCTGAAAAACCAATACCAGCTTTTTATCTGCAAACATGCTTCGTGCACCTGTGATCAACGCTTTCAATTCTTCCGGATGATGTGCATAGTCATCAACAAATGTTACATCCGCTTCACCCGGCGCAATTACATATTCAAATCTCCGCTTCACACCTTTGAACGCCTTCACCGATTCTCTGATCTTGTCGTCATTGATCTTTAGTATATGTGCAACAGCGATCGCCGCTAAAACATTTTCTACATTGTGCAATCCACCCACATTCAGTTGTACATCGTTCAACACCCACTCATTCATTACTGCATCAAACAGATAACTTCCGTTTTGTACTTTCAGATTTTTTGAATGAACGGTTGCATTTACATCATTCAAATGATAGGTGATATGATTCGCTGCAACGAGGTCGTTCGTTCGTTCCAATCGATATTTGCTGATGAGCCAACCACCGGGTTTTATTTTTCGTGTAAACTCGATGAAGGCCTCTTCCATTGCTTCTGCCGTTCCGTAGATATCCAAATGATCGGCATCCATTGCCGTGATCACAGCGATATCCGGACTCAGCTTATGAAAAGAACGATCGTATTCATCTGCTTCCACTACACACACATTGTTGTTCACTGCTCCAGAAGTTTCGATTGTAGTTCACTGCAATTCCTCCAAGAAATGCATTGCAACCAAAACCACTGTGGCGTAACAAATGACCCGTCATTGTACTGATGGTTGTTTTGCCATGCGTACCTGCCACACATATATTCAAAGAACTTTGTGTAATGATCTGCAGTACATCACTCCGCTTTACCACACTGTATCCGTTCTGCAAATAATACTGATACTCTTTATGCTCCTTTGGAATGGCAGGTGTGTAAACCACCAATTGCACATCCTTTGGAATACGATCTACATCTTCGTTATAATAAATACTGATCCCTTCTGCTTCCAGTTGCGATGTAAGCGGTGTAACCGTTTTATCGTAACCACTCACTTTCACTCCCTTCTCATTAAAGAACCTTGCGATTGCACTCATGCCAATGCCGCCAATTCCTACGAAGTACACCGCCTTTATATCGTTCAACTGAATCATTCTTGTTGCCAGGTCAGACGCCCTCGTCGGACCGATTCTTATTTTTCTTTTTGTCATCCGTCCGACGAGGGCGTCTGACGGAGCGTATTCATTATTCTTTCAGAGCGTGCCGATTGTATTCAATACTTCATTTGCAATCACCAGATCAGCATCACCCACACCCAGCTTGGCAATCTGCTGTTTCAATTCATTTTGTTTTGCTTCATCATTTGCCAATTCTATTATCGTGTTTACTAATTTTTCTTTTGCTTCACTATCCTTCACCATCAGTCCGGCATTTTTCTGTACCAGGTGCTGTGCATTGACGGTTTGATGATCTTCAGCCGCATGCGGATAAGGAACAAATACAGCCGGCTTTGCAATCAAACATATCTCTGCAATGGCCATCGCTCCTGCTCTTGAGATCACCACATCAGCAGCAGCATAGGCATTCTCCATTTCCTTTATAAACTCATTCACCCACACATTTGCTTTTCCGGTTGCTCTTGCTTTACCTTGTGCTGCATAGGGCTTGCCAGTTTGCCAGATAAGCTGCAGATTGTTTTTTTCAAACACATCAATCCCGGCATCAATGGCTTCGTTTATACTTTTTGCACCAAGGCTACCACCAACTACCAGTACCGTTTTCTTATCCGTATCTAATCCAAAGAACTTCAACCCTTCTTGCCGTGTAACTTTTGTATGTGCAATTGCTGCACGAACAGGATTTCCGGTGATGATGATCTTTTGTGCAGGAAAAAACTTTTCCATTCCATCACTTGCAACAAACACTTTCTTCGCCTGTCGACCCAGCATCATATTTGCTTTGCCTGCAAACGAATTGCTTTCATGAATAAAGGTTGCAATGCCTTTACTCTGTGCAAAACGCAACACCGGAAAACTGGAATAACCACCTACACCAATTACTGCATCGGGTTTAAATTGATTGATGATCGAGCGCACCTGTACAAAGCTTCGTATCAACTTAAACGGCAAACCAATGTTTTTTATCAAAGAACTTCTGTTAAAACCAATGATGTCGATCCCTTTTATTTCATAGCCGGCCTGTGGCACTTTTTCCATTTCCATTCTGCCCTTCGCTCCCACAAACAAGATCTCTGCATCGGGCTGTAGCTTTTTAATTGCATTGGCTATGGCAATGGCCGGAAAAATATGACCGCCTGTTCCGCCGCCTGCCATGATAATTTTCACACTCATGCCGCTATTGCTTTTGCGTTTGCTGCATCACCTTCCGCTTCTTCCACATTCCTCGCTACACTTAAAATAATTCCGATGGACAAACAGGTAAACAGAAAACTGCTGCCACCCATACTTACCAATGGAAGTGTTACACCTGTTACCGGAAACAATCCTACATTCACCGCCATATTCGTCATAGCCTGTATCACCAATGTAAAACTGAGAGCCAATGCCAGGAATGCGCCGAATGCAAACGGACATTTCCGGAACAATCGAATACTCCTGAACAAAAACACCATGTAGATAAAAATGATAAAGGCTGCACCGATCAATCCGTATTCTTCAATGATGATCGCATAGATATAATCGGAATACGGATGTGGTAAAAAATTGCGTTGCTCACTGTTGCCCGGACCTAAACCAAACAAACCACCTTTGGCAACAGCAATTTTTGCCTGCTGTACCTGGTATGGTGCTTCCGCTTTATTGGCATACATAAAATCCTGTACACGTTTGATCCATGTTGGTACACGACCGGCTGAAAGAACAGCAGGCAACTCTTTTGCTTTGCCTTCTTCTTTATCGTAATAACTTCCGGCAATGGCAATTAAGATAATCACCGGAATTGCAATTGCTGCCGCAACAATACCAATGTGCTTCATACTTACCCGTCCGATAAACAACAACAACATACTGGTTGCACCGGTTAACAATGCTGTTGAAAGGTTAGCAGGGGCAATGAGCAAACAAATAATCACTATGGGTGCCATCAATGGAAGAAACCCTTTTTTAAAATCTTTGATCACATGTTGTTTCTTCGACAACAAACGTGAAATGTACATGAACAACGCCAGCTTGGCTATATCTGATGTTTGTACAGTAAGATTAATGATCGGCAATTTGATCCATCGGCTGCCATCGTTAATGGTGGCACCAAAGAAAAATGTATAGATCAACAAAATGATTGAAATATAAAACAGCAGTTTTGCTACACGTGAATAAATGGTATAGTTTACCCGGTGTGCAAAATAAACAATGATAATACCAAGTGTAATGAATGCAATTTGCTTGAACAAATACACAAACGTATTTCCCTTGTATAGTTTATACGCCAATGAATTGGTAGCACTATACACCACCAGTAAACTCACCAGCGACAGAACAATGACGATTGCCCAAATCACTTTATCGCCTTTGGTTTTATCCCGAAAGCCGCTTGGTGAAAATTTTGCTGATATGTCTGTTAATTGACTCATTTATTTTTCTTTCCTCTTATCCCGTACTTCTTACTTCGTATTTATAATTCTCTTACTGCCTTTTTGAACTGATCGCCTCTGTCTTCATAATTTTTAAAGAGATCAAAACTTGCACAGGCGGGACTTAATAAAACCGAGTCGCCTTTTTCTGCAAAGTGATAAGCTGCACGTACTGCATCTTCTGCACTCGTTGTATTCACGATCAGTGAAACAGAATCGCCAAATGCTTCATGTATTTTGCGGTTATCTAAACCCAGACACACAATAGCTTTTACTTTTTCTTTCACCAGTTCTTTTAGTACCTCATAATCATTCCCTTTATCAACACCACCGAGGATCAAAATGGTTGGCCTGGACATGCTCTCCAATGCATACCAGGTAGAGTTGATGTTGGTTGCTTTACTATCGTTGATGTATTCCACACCTTTAACCATTGCTACCAATTCCATTCGGTGTTCAAGGCTTTCAAACGTGGTAACTGCCTCCCTGATCTTTTCTTTGCGGATGCCTAATGTAGCCGCTGCAATACCTGCTGCCATGGTGTTGTACTGGTTGTGTTTACCCTTGATCTTAAAATCGTCTACGCTCATGGTTACTTTGTCGTCGTTCACTGCAATCGTCATGGTGCCATCTTTAATGATTGCGCCTTTTTGTGGTTCCTGTTTCATGGTGAATGGTAATGGGTTTGATTGGAGAGTAAGTTTTTTTAAATACGTTGCTGTTACGGGGTCATCCGCACAGTAAATGAAATAATCGTCTTTCGTTTGATTCTGGATGATCTTAAATTTTGCGTTGATATAGTTTTCAAATTTGTACTCGTACCTGTCTAAATGATCTTCTGTAATATTGGTGAGTACCGCAATTTCTGCTCTGAAATCTTTGATATCATCCAATTGAAAACTACTGATCTCTGCTATATACACTTCCTTGGGATCCAGCGCCACTTGTTTGGCAATGCTGATGCCGATGTTTCCTACCATTGCACAATCCAACCCTGCATGTTTGCAGATATGATAGGTTAATGCCGTAGTGGTTGTTTTACCATTGCTGCCGGTGATGCCCACAATTTTACTGTTGCCCTTAAAGCGATACGCCAGTTCAATTTCACTGATCACAGGAATCCCTTTTTTACGGATCTGTTTCATCATGTCACTCTTTTCCGGAATACCGGGGCTCTTTACAATTTCATCGGCTTGCAAAATGAGTTCGGCTGAATGCATGCTTTCTTCAAATACAATTCCGTACTCATTTAATTCTTCTTTGTACAAAGATTTTACAGGTCCTGCATCGCTCACAAATACATCATACCCTTGCTTTTTTGCAAGAATAGCTGCGCCTGTTCCGCTTTCGCCGCTACCGAGTATGTAACATTTGTGTGCCATCGTTTAAGTTCTAAGGTCAGGGGTTGAAGGTGTAAGGCAATACCTCCCACCAACTACCTTGTTTTTTTGTTTAGGATGCAGGGGAGAAAGTGGAAGGATTCCCTTACACCTTCAACCTTTTGCCTTTCGTTTTGGTTTTTCTACTTTTTCTATTTCCCACGGAGAAATAAAAAAGGCTCTTCACAAGTATGGGTTAGTACAGGATCACTAAATGTTTCATCAGGTTATGTTCGTTCAGCTTTACACGGGATTCATGGATATGGATTTGAAAACCAATGGTGGTTTTTCAATAAACTCTTTACCGGATTTTGAGGGTAACAATCGCCATCACCACACAAAGAATCGTAACGATCCAAAAGCGTGTAACGATCTTACTCTCATGAAAGCCTTTCTTTTGATAATGATGATGCAGCGGACTCATTAAAAAGATCCTCCTGCCTTCACCATACTTTTTCTTTGTGTATTTAAAGTAACCTACCTGCAGCACCACGCTCAGGTTTTCTACCAAAAACACGCCGCAGAAAATGGGTATCAATAATTCTTTTCTTACTAAGAATGCAAGCGATGCAATTACACCACCTAACATTAAACTGCCGGTATCGCCCATGAACACCTGCGCCGGATACGAATTGTACCAGAGAAAGCCGATACAAGCACCTACCATTGCCGCAATGAAAATGGATAACTCACCAATGCCGGGTATATATAATATGTTGAGATAATCTGCTAAACGAACGTTACCACTTGCATACGCAAATATGCCCAGACCGATACCGATCACTGCCGATACACCGGTTGCCAGCCCATCAATACCATCAGTAATATTTGCGCCGTTTGAAACTGCTGTAACAATAAACACAACGATCATTACATACAATAACCATGTTGCCCCACGAATTGCTTTGGGCAACAGCTTGGCATAATTAAACTCATGACTTTTTACAAACGGGATGGTTGTAATTGGTTCATCAGCCTTGATCATTGTTTTTTCAACACCGTCCATCTTCACATTTATAACATCGGCTCCTGCTGGCAACTCCGTTCCTGTAAACTCACGGTACGCACTAACCGATTCGTTAAACATCAAGGTTGTTGCAACAGCTACACCTAATACCACTTGCCCTAATACTTTGAACCAACCGGCCAATCCATCTTTATCACCTTTTTTATAATTTACTCCTTGTTTCTGAGCGATCTGCTTGGAACGGAGTTTCAAATAATCATCAATAAAACCGATCATCCCCATCCAGATGGCAGCGAATAACATTAACAGGATATACACTTTGCTTACATCAGCTAACAATAATGTAGGAACTACAATGGCAACGATGATGATGAGCCCACCCATGGTTGGCGTTCCCTTCTTTTGTTGCTCACCTGCTAAACCAAGATCACGAACGGTTTCGCCTACTTGTCGCTTACGCAGATAGTTGATCAACTTTTTACCGAATACGGCTGAGATCACCAACGACAGTACCATTGCCAGCATCACCCTGCTGGTGATGAACTGGAACAGATTGTCGCCCGGGAATTGAATCCCAATGCTGTTCAACCAATCGATTAAGTTTTTTAACATGCGTTTCTTTTTAAAAGCTGTGAGCTATTAGCTACGAGCTTTGAGCATTATCTTTCTAATAATTCAAACATTTCTTCCAATACTTTCTTATCATCAAAAGAGTATTTCACTCCTTTGATATCCTGATATTTTTCATGTCCTTTACCTGCAATCAGAATAATATCCTCATGCCTGGCAATGCTTACTGCTGTTTTGATCGCTTCCTTGCGATCGGCAATGGAAATAAACTTTCTTCTTGCAGCAGAGCTTAATCCAAATTCCATATCTGCTAAAATTTCCAATGGGTCTTCACTGCGTGGATTATCACTCGTAAAAATCACCCGGTCGCTTAATTCACAAGCCATTTCACCCATTACCGGGCGTTTGGTTTTATCTCTGTCGCCACCACAACCAACTACGGTGATAATCTGTTCATGCCCTCTTCTTAATTTCTTAATGGTTGCCAATACATTTTCTAATGCATCGGGTGTATGTGCATAATCAACAATTCCCAGGATCAGATCATTGGGTGAAATGATATAATCAAAACGACCTTCTGCGCCTGTTACACTGCTTAATACCTGCAATACTTTATGTTTGTCTTCACCTAGTGAAACTGCTGCACCAAAAACGGCCAACAGATTATAGGCATTGAACTCACCTATCAACCTGAAATGCACTTCATCATTATTCACCATCATCTGCAAACCGGTGAGGCTGTTCTCCAATATCTTTCCTTTGTATTCAGCAATATTTTTCAAACTGTAATACTGCTTCTTTGCCTTACAGTTTTGCAACATCACTTCACCACGCTTATCATCTTTGTTGCTGATGGCAAATGCATCCGCTGTTAATCCATCAAAAAAACGTTTCTTCACCTTGATGTATTCATCAAAGGTTTTGTGATAGTCCAGATGATCGTGTGTGATATTGCTGAACAAGGCACCTGTAAAATGAATTCCGGTAATGCGGTGTTGATGAATGGCATGACTGCTGCATTCCATGAATACATAGGTACAACCGGCATCGTACATCTCCTTGAGCAAGCGATTCAAATTAATCACATCAGGCGTTGTATGTGTTGATGGAACTACTTTATCGCCGATAAGATATTCTACAGTTGAAACCAATCCACACCGGTAACCCAATCCGCTGAATACTTTGAACAACAAGGTGGCGATGGTTGTTTTTCCGTTGGTACCGGTAACACCTACCACTTTCATTTGCGCTGTTACATTCCCAAAGAACTGATTGGCCATAAAACCTGCAGCCTCTGCACTGTTTGCTACCTGGATATAAGTAACATCGTCATTCAACTGCTGTGGCAACTCTTCGCAGATCACTGCAACGGCACCTTGCTCAATTGCGTTTGAAATAAATGCATGCCCGTCAACTGCTGCCCCTTTGATGGCAATAAAACAAGTGCCCGGCTTCACAAAACGTGAATCGATCTGCAGATCACTTACTTCCAGAGCAGTTGATCCGTGAACGCTGCGTAAATGCACTTTGTATAATATGTCTTTCAACACTGCCATCAATTGAGATATAATATGATTTCCTGTCCCTTTGCTACCGGTGCACCTGCAGCGATGGACTGATTACTAATTTTTCCTTTTCCTGTTACCTGCACTTTCATTCCCGCTGTTTCCAAAACATACAATGCATCCTTCAATCCCATTCCTTTCACATTCGGCATCACTTTACCATTGGTTGCATAGATTTGTGATTGAACGGTATTATTTTTTAAGAACGATACACGCCAGTTACCAACTAACTGATCCGTATAACTAAAGCCAAACTGTTTTGATATCTGTTGTACTTCCTGCTTCATACCGCTAAAACTGTACAGCATTGAATCAGCAAACGGCTTTGCCATTGTGAAAGGCTGTTGCTCCTGACTGTATTTATACAAATGATCTGCAATTTCTCTGAACACCGGCCCTGCTACTGACCCCCCATAATAGTTAGCAGCGTGTGGTTTGTTCTTTACAACAACAATAATGGAATACTTCGGCGCTTCACTTGGGAAATAACCGGCAAACGCTGATTGATATACTCCATCTCTGTATTTGTAGGTGCCGTCATTTACTTTCGCTGTTCCTGTTTTACCGGATGCTCTGTACGGGGCTGTTTCAAATTGCTTGCGTGCAGTACCTTCAGTACAAACAGCGGCTAATACTTCCTGCAATTGTTTGATAGTTGATTCGCTGGCAATTTCCTTGTTCAATACAACCGGTTCATTTTTGCGGATCACTGTTCCGAAATTCCTGATCTCGTTCAGCAAATACGGTTTCATCATCTTCCCATTATTGGCCACGGCATTGTACACCATTAGCATTTGTAACGGCGATACCATCAGCTCATAACCAAAACCCCACGAAGCCAATGTTTGCGGATGCCATTGTTTTGGTTTTACTTTATTTGGATTTCTGATCAACGGATTAAATTCTTCATTCAACTCAATTCCCGTTTTGGCGGTGAGATGAAGATTGGTGAAATGCTTGTAATATTTTTTGGGATCAGCCGTGTAATACTGATATGCCAGTTTACTCATTGCAACATTCGAGCTTTGTGTAAAGGCGTTTTTGATTGTTGTTACTTCCGGACCATGATGATCATCCACAATCGTTCGTCCATTCAAATTCCAGCGGCCGCCGTGAATGGTAATGTTATCATTGATGGTTACATGCTTGTCTTCCAACGCAGCCAATAAGGTTACCAATTTAATGGTTGAACCCGGCTCTGCGGTACGCAATGCATAGTTATCAGTTTCAAAATAAGTTCCGTCTTTTGTACGACCAAGATTTGCAATGGCTTTGATCTTTCCGGTTGCTACTTCCATCACAATACAAGTGCCTTCCAATGCCTGATTAGTGGTCATGGTACGCATCAATGCACGTTCTGTTATATCCTGAATATTTACATCAATGGTAGTATACACATCATCCCCGTTTTCCGGTTCTACTTCGTAACCTTCAACCGGCATCAATACGCCACCTGACACATAACGAACCAATCGCTTACCGGTGGTACCACGTAACACACTGTCGAACGAGCGTTCGAGACCCACGAGTTTTGAATTTTCTCTGTACAAACCAATTGTTCTGAAACCCAATTCACCAAACGGATTCAATCGTTTGGTTTTTACTTCGGCAATAAAACCACTTTTGTTTTTACCAAGACGTACTAACGGAAACTCACGCAACTGTTTGTACTCTTCAAACGATACTTTCTTCTTTAAAGAATAATAGCGTGACTTTGTTTTATACGCCTGCTTCAGTTCCTTTTTATAAGTAGCTGCCGTTTTATCCTTGAACAAACCAGCCAACTCAATTGACAAAGAGTCAATGTTCTCATTAAAACGTAATCCGTTCTTGTAGCGTAATCCTTCAGCAGCAAAATCGATATACACATCAAACTGCGGCAGCGATGTACTGAGCATACTTCCATCTTCACTGTAAATTGTACCACGCTCAGCCGCCAGATCAAGAATGCGGGTGTGCATACTATCGCCCATACTTTTCCAGTAAGTCCCTTCAATGTTTTGGGTATAAAATGCTTTACCGAGTATGAGTATACCCAGCAGCATCAACCCCAGGAAACCCAGGTACACTCTCCATAATATGTCGTTCTTTACTTCCATTAATTTCCTTTCAGCTTGGTGCTGTCAGTTAGTTTGATGGGTTGTTGAATATTTTCTTTTAAACCAATTGGCTCTACTGCTTTTGCCACTTCGCTCAGCCGGTTCTGAAACATCAGTTTCCCGTTGAGCGTTTTGTATTCATACTCCTGCTCTTTTAATTCTTTGGTTGTACGATTGATGTTGCGGATGGTATTATCGGCGTAATGGCCATTGGCGATGTAGATGATCGCCAGCACAGAGAGAAAGAGGAAGTATGGAACGTTGCGTACGATCCACTGGTAATTGAACCACTTTTTTAAATCAATCTTCGGCTCTTTTACTGCCATTGGTTTGTTTGTAATTTCCGTTTATAATGCTGTTCGTTTGTTTTACAAGGGGTTTTAAATTTTTTCGGCTACACGTAACCGTGCGCTTCTTGATCTTGGATTTTTTTTCTGCTCTTCAGGTGTTGCTTCAACAGGTTTTTTACTGATAATATGAAATACCTTTTCTTTTTCTTCCCGGTCGAATGGGTTATACGCCTCCTCTTCAAAACTTCCTTTTTTGAAAAAGTTTTTTACCAATCTGTCTTCCAGCGAATGAAAGGAAATGATGGCCACCCGTGCATGTGGCTTCAATACTCCCGGCAATTGCTCTAACAATTCTTTCAACACATTCAACTCCTGGTTCACTTCAATACGCAATGCCTGGAATACCTGGGCAAAGTATTTATTGGGATTCCCTTTCACGACTGATTGCAATGCCTGTTTCAATTGTTCAATGGTTTGAAACGGATTGGTAGTGCGTTGCTGAACGATGGTAGCGGCCAATGTTTTGGAATTGGTTACTTCACCATACAGCTCAAACAGTTTGTGCAACTGTTGCTGCGAATAAGTTTGCAGAATGATGGCTGCTGTTAATGGCTGCATGGGATCCATGCGCATATCCAACGGACCATCAAACCTGGTAGAGAAACCTCTTGCACCTTCATCGAACTGGTGACTGGATACACCCAGATCGGCCAGCACGCCATCCACTTTTTCAAAACGGTTGAGTTTTAAAAAGCGGCTGATGTGTCTGAAGTTGTGCGGCACAAAAACAATGCGTTCATCATCGGGCAGATTTCGTTTGGCATCGGGGTCCTGATCAAATGCAACCAGTCGACCGTCTGGTCCCAATCGTTTTAAAATCTCCAGGCTATGCCCGCCGCCACCAAATGTGCAATCAACATAAACGCCATTTGGCTGAATGTTCATTGCATCCACTGCTTCCATGAGCATTACCGGAATGTGATATACATCCGCTTGCTCACCGTTCGCTCCATCTTCAGCAGTCAGTATCGTTTTCTTTTTTGCCATGCACAATTACTGCAATGGTTTCGCCATTACCTCATTCGCCAAACGACTGAAATCGTCGGCTGAAAGGGTGTCAAAGAACTGTTTGTACTTATTACTATCCCACATTTCAATTTTGTCGCCTTTGGCGAATAACACTACATCCTTCTCCAAACCGGCATACTCTTTTAACTGTTGCGGTACCAAAAGGCGACCCGCCGAATCAAGCTCCACCACGGTAGCTCCGTTCAAAAAATAGCGTTGAAATTGTCTTACCTTCGGATCAAAATCATTCATCTGACTAACTCGGGTAAATATGGGTTCCCATTGTTTCATATGGTACAGGCTGAGACAAGCGTCCAGGCCACGACTCACCACAAACTGGGTGTTCCAATCTTCCGGCAACTGCTTTTTAAAGCCAGCCGGGAGCAGGAATCGACCTTTTGCGTCGAGCGTAACCTCATATTCTCCCAGAAAACCAATCATTTAGAATGTATTAATTCGATTTAAACACAATTATACACAAAATAACACTTTTTCCCACTTTGAACACAAATGGAAGAGGGTTTATTTTTTCCACACGACCCAAAGCCAATGCAGGCAAGCATTACAGCGCCATTTTGGTGAATTTTATGTGAGGCGGGTGTGGATACAGCTGTATTACCTGTGGAAAACCGACTGGAAGTGGTGAATTAAGAAAACAAGTTAGGAATATGCTAACCTACTTTATTGAATTGAGGGGGTGTACACAATCCTGCAAAGTATAAGGTTGAAATTGGAAGCACTAATAAAGAAGAGATAATTGTAAAAAATCACCTCCTTACCGAATAAATACAATCCAATTGCTTGAAAACAATTATCGTTTTGAGGTCGGCATTTTTTTCAGTCAATGCCAGTGTGGGGAGATTATTGATTGTATAAAACTCTGGATCAATTACATGTTCACCAACGTCCCTTGTTCTGCCAAACAGTAACGGTTGAATAAAGTAGGCACCAGTTTGATAACTACTAAGCTTTTGCAAAACAATATTTGCGAAAAAAGATGTACCGTATAAGCGTTCAGGTTTATTTAACGAACTATCTAGAATACCATTCTGAGATAAGAGGAAAGTATGTATGTGAGGCTGAGTATTCTGCCTGATTTGAAAAACTAAGAAAACTTCGATAAACCGTGTTGAATCTTGATCAAAATCGGTGATTTTATTAAATACAACCTTTTCAACCTCTTGCTTCCAGATTGTGTGATCTAAGTCCATTTTTTGTGACAATCCACTCTTGTGTGATAGCAGAAACAGGAAAATAAAGTAGATGAGTTGCCTCATGGTTAGTCTTATTTTTAATTTGATGAAAAATATAAAAATTAAACACTCTAACTCTATTTCTTCAACGGCAACTCTACAATAAATGTGCTGCCCTTACCTAACACACTATCTACTTTTACTTTGCCGCCATGTGCTTCCACCATTGTTTTTACATAACTCAATCCAAGACCAAAGCCTTTTACATTATGTACGTTGCCGGTGTGGGCACGGTAAAATTTTTCAAACACACGGGCCAGTGTTTCTTTGTTCATACCAATGCCATGATCTTCCACCGTAATTCGAATGGACTTGCCGATATTTTTTGTAGAAATGTTTAATTGAAACGAATCATCTTTTGAATATTTCAATGCGTTGTCAACAAGGTTATTGATGAGATTGGTGAGATGCACTTCATCTGCATCCATCAGATCATTACTTGCATTTAACTGCACATCTACTTTCCCCTGCTTTTCTTCAATTTGCAGTTGCAGATTGGTCAATACATTCTTGATGATCTCGTGCACATGCAATTCACGCAGACTTAACTGCACTTCCTGCCGCTCCATTTGCGCTGCCTGCAGAATGGATTCCACATGCTTGTTCATGCGTTTGTTTTCATCTTTGATCATGTTGGTAAAGTAGCTCATCTTCTCCGGGTTGCTGAGTACTTTTTCATTCTTGAGCGCATCCACCGCCAACGAAATAGTAGCCAGTGGTGTTTTCAATTCATGCGTCATGTTATTGATGAAATCATTTTTCATGTCGCCCAGTTTTTTCTGTCGCAACAACGTTCTTACGGTCAGAAAAAAAGCTGTAACGATGATCAATGTAAACAAAACCGAACCGGCGATCATCCATCCCAGCGATTGGATCACATAACTTTTTACATCGGGCACCACAATTACAAATACTTCATCGGGGGCAAGACTTTCCAATATGCTGCCGCTACTGGCCACCAACGGATACCATGCTTTTAAATTATGCACTGTATCGGACGCCATTTCCATAAAACGTGGCGACTTTAATTCATAATGACCAAACACATTATCACTTGCTACTGCAAATTCAAATTCCGTGTCTTTTAAATTCTGCCGCAGAAATGCTTTTTGCAGTTTCTCTTTGATTTCAAAAATGGTGAACCGGTTGGTTACTGAAAATTGTTTGTAAATATCATACCCATCGCCCGGAAATTTCATACCCGGCATTCGGCCGAGGTTATTGAACGCATCACTTCGCTGCATCACCAATTCTTCACCTACACCCTGAATGACTGCTGATAATTTTTCTTTCAACTGCTCTTCCCGCAACAATGCCAGATTGCGTAGCCAGGATACCTGTACGTAGATAATACCCAACAACGACAATGTGATCAATGCAATGATAACCGGGAAAATTTTTTTCATTCTTTATGTTTACAATTGACTTGGTTAAGGAACCTGCAATGTCTGCAAAAATACCTGTGAAAGTAACAGGAAATAACTGAATTAAAAACACCGTCACTTTTTAACGTGGTTTTGACAGAAGCCCGCTAAAAAAATTGAAAAATTGAAATTTCCGATGTAAATTAATTCTATGATTGAACCGGGTACAGGCATATTATTGATTTCTGATCCTTTTTTAAAAGATCCCAACTTTATGCGTACGGTTGTTTTGCTTTGTGAACACAAAGTCGAAGGCAGTTTTGGCCTGGTGATCAACCGAACGTTTGAACAAACCCTTGATCAATTAATTACTGAACTCGAAGGCTATTCTGTTCCGGTACATTATGGTGGTCCGGTACAAATGGATACGCTGCATTTTCTGCACCAATTACCCAATGAAATTCCCGGCGGACAAGCCATTACAAAAGATATTTACTGGGGAGGCGATTTTGAAATGGTGATCAGCAAGTTGAAAAAAGGCGCACTCGACCTTGGTAAGATCCGTTTCTATCTTGGCTACAGCGGCTGGGGCAATGGACAACTAACCGATGAGATGAAAGAAAAAAGCTGGCTAACGGCAACCGCTACCCGAAAACTCGTGTTTCAAACCGAGATCGATCATATCTGGAAAGAATCCGTTAAATCAATGGGCGGTGAATTTGAACAATTGATCCACTACCCCATTGATCCGCAGTTAAACTAAGCCTTCAATTAACGACGTAAACAAGGTACTGAGTTTTTCATCGGCCTTGCCTGCCACTTGAATGATTTCTGAAATATTCACCGGCTTTAAATTTTCAGGATCGCATTCATCTGTAATCACACTTACAGCCAAACATTTTAAACCTATCTGGTTTGCAACAATCACTTCGGGTACCGTACTCATACCCACCATATCTGCACCGGTGCTGCGCAACCACCTATACTCTGCTCTTGTTTCCAGATTTGGTCCCATCACAGCTACATAGGTTCCTTTCTGCAACGGAATATTTTGCTCCATTGCTTTTTGCAACATGCGTTGTTGCAATGAAGCGTCATAAGGCGCACTCATATCAACAAAACGTTCACCCAACGAAGGATCGCTCAATCCACGTAATGGATTATCGGGAAGCATATTGATATGATCATCGATCAGAATAAGATCACCTTTTTTGTAATTGAGATTCATACCACCGGCAGCGTTACTCAATAGCAACATTTCAACTCCTAATGCTTTCATTACACGAACAGGGAATGTAACCTGTTGCATACTATACCCTTCATAATAATGAAACCTTCCCTGCATGGCAATTACCTGCACTCCTCCAATTTTGCCATACAATAAATTTCCTTTGTGAAACTCAACCGTGGCTTGCGGAAAATGAGGGATATCGGTATAAGGAATCGTGAGCTCCACTTCTATTTTATTGACCAACGCTCCAAGCCCTGTACCAAGTACAATGCCCACCACCGGCTTGGCTTTTATGCCCCGTTCTGCTAAAAAAGTAGCTGATTCCTGAATTGCTGCAACAATATTGTTCATTCGTTGTATTTATTGAATTAACTATCAATCTATAATTTTCCTACTTACGTATATCAATGAAAATAGGTTTTTTGCGATTACGACCCCTCTTCATACTGTTTCTTTTTCCTGCATCCCTTGTTTCGGCTCAGAACGGATACAAAACGGGTGATTCTGTACAAAACTTTCCTATCAACAAAATACTGAATCAGGAAAAACCTGCCACGAACTTCAATTCCTTGCAGAATGAACTTACCATCGTGGATTTTTTTGGCACCTGGTGCGTTCCCTGTATCAAAGCAATACCACAGCTGGTAAAAATGCAGGAGAAGTTTAAAGATAAGCTGACGGTTATTCTGGTGTCAAATGAAGAAGAAGCAAGATTACAGAAGTTCCTTGCTGCAAGAAAAGATTTTGCTTTCCCGATTGTGTCGGATGCAG
Source organism: uncultured Bacteroidota bacterium (assembly GCA_963830845.1). Classification (GTDB taxonomy): domain Bacteria; phylum Bacteroidota; class Bacteroidia; order Chitinophagales; family Chitinophagaceae; genus Lacibacter. Next base: position 55,665 of record CAWHOR010000095.1, read on the forward strand.
ATAACAGTATTACCAATTTATTTCAGCCACCTGCCTACCCTTACACCGTTATTCTGAAAGATGGAAAGATTATTGCCATTACAGAAGCAGAAAAAATTACAGACGAAGCAATAACCAACTGGATGAAGGGAGAAAAACAACCGATCGAAGAACAGAAAACGACAAGTACTCCAGCAACGAATTACAATGAAGTGATGAATACAAAAACCCGCAGCAAGAATTCGTTGGTAAAACTATCGCAGGACTACATCTATGCTGCAAAAACAGGTGAAAGTACAGCAGCATTTGAAGAACAACTCCGATCGATCACACTTACTGATCTTAAAAATAAATTAAGCACGGATGATGAGAAGAAAGCATTCTGGATAAACCTCTACAATGGTTATGTGCAGGCTGCTTTACAGAAGAATCCTGATGCTTACAAAAGCAGAAGTGCATTCTTCAAAAGTAAGCAACTCACAATTGCCGGATTGCAGTTAAGCCTTGATGATATTGAACATGATTTTTTACGTCGTTCAAAAATTAAATGGAGCGGCGGTTATCTCAATAAACTTTTCGCCGGCAAAACAGAAAAGCAATTACGTGTAGATAAATTAGATTACCGTTTGCACTTTGCGTTGAATTGTGGAGCGAAGAGTTGTCCGCCGATTGCTTTTTACAATCCTGAAAACTTAAATCAGCAACTCGATATTGCATCAACTGCTTACTTAACCGGTGAAGCGGAATATGACAAGCAAGCAAATACAGTGAAGCTTCCTGCAATTATGGGCTGGTTTCGCAATGACTTTGGCGGTAAAAAAGGAATGATCCGTTTGCTGAAAGAAAAAGCGATTATCGCAAATGATGTACATCCAAAAATCAAATTCAAACCATACGACTGGACTTTATATTTAAACAATTATCAGAACTAAAACCAACACTCATGCACAATCATTATTACAATGCAGAAGATCTCGGCAAATTCGGAAAGATCGGTGAATACCAAAAAGACCTGGCAGATAAATTCTTTGCCTGGTACGGCGCAACCTTTGCAGACAGTGCCTTGACAGCAAAAGAAAAATCATTGATCGCATTGGCAGTAGCACATGCAGTACAATGTCCTTATTGTATTGATGCTTACAGCAGCGATGCATTTGAAAAAGGCTGGGATGAAGCACAAATGATGGAAGCCGTACATGTAGCAGCCGCCATTAAAGGTGGTGCAGCATTGGTGCATGGCGTACAAATGATGAACAAGGTGAAAGAGATCGCTATGTAAAACCAACTCCAACGATTTACCAACCATCAATTACACAACAGATGAGCAGCAATACGAAATCATTAAAGGCACAGGGAAACAGTTTAGCCGATGCGCATGAGCAGATCGACATTCTGGAACATGGATATAACGGCCACGAATATCGTCTTGTACCCTTTCAGCAAAAACTGGAAGCAATTGGTTTGTATCCATTACAATCAACACAACTGGAAATATTTCAGATCAACGTTGGTAAAATGTGTAACCAGGTTTGCAAGCATTGTCATGTAGATGCAGGACCGGATCGTAAAGAGATCATGACCCGTGAAACCATGCAATTATGTTTGGATATTCTTGCAGCCAATCCTTCGTTTAAAACGGTTGATCTTACAGGTGGTGCTCCTGAATTGAATCCGGATTTTCGTTGGTTTGTGGAAGAGATCAAAAAACTTGGGAAGCATATCATTGTCCGTTGTAATCTTACCATCATTCTGGCGAATAAACGTTTCCATGATCTGCCTGCATTTTTTCAAACAGCATCAGATCGAAGTTGCCTCATCACTTCCCTTCTATTCAAAAGACCGTACCGACAGACAACGTGGTGATGGTGTATTTGAAGATTCCATCAAAGCATTACAAATGCTGAATGCAGTTGGTTATGGTGTGGAAGGCACAGGATTAATTCTCAACCTTGTTTATAATCCGGCAGGTGCATTTTTACCGGCTCCACAAACTACTTTGGAAAAAGAATACAAAGCTGCATTGAAAAAAGATTTCGATATCGTTTTCAATTCGTTGTTTACCATTACCAATATGCCCATCAGTCGCTATCTCGATTACCTGTTGCAAACGGAGAACTATGAGAAGTATATGGAAAAACTGATCGCTGCATTTAATCCGGCTGCAGCTGCAAACGTAATGTGCCGCACTACATTATCCATTGGCTGGGATGGTTATATCTATGATTGCGATTTCAACCAAATGCTGGAAATGAAAGTATCGTGTAAGGAATCGCAGCATTTATCAACCTTTAATGCAGCTATTTTAGGTAACAGAGAAATCATCATCAACCAGCATTGCTATGGCTGCACAGCCGGTATGGGCAGCAGTTGTGGAGGTGCTGTTGCATAATCGAAACCCGTTTATATAATTCGTTCTAAAAAACCGCATGCACAATTATTTCGTTTATAAGTAGGCGTAATAACTGTGTATGGCGAAACAATTTCCGGCTATTCATTCTAATAAATCATTCCTGCTTATTCTCACAAAGCGAGTTATTTCTGTAACTGTATTGTCGTGCTTTTTTGCATTACCCACTAGTTCGCAGGTTACAAGTGCAGGCATACGTGGCAGCGTAAAAGCAGAAAATGGTGAAGAGCTTGAAAAGATTACGGTGCAGGCAATTCATGAACCAACAAGATCAATTTATACAACTGTTTCGCAAAAAGGCGGCACCTACAACTTACCTAATCTCAAGAGCGGTGGCCCCTACACAATCATTTTTTCCTATATCGGTTTTGCGGGTGATACACTTACAGATATTCAATTAAGTTTAGGCAACACAGAGACTATCAACACTGTGTTGCGACCGCTTTCTACAACATTGGAAGATATCATTATCAGAAGCAATAAAAAAATCATTCGCAGAACCGGTGCCGGTACTTCTATTTCAAAAAGCCAGATTGAAAATTTTCCTACCATCAGCAGAAGTTTGCAGGATTTTACTCGTTTAAGCCCGCAGGCAAATGGCAATAGTTTGAGCGGTACCAATTACCGCTATAATAATTTAAGTATTGATGGCGCTGCACTGAACGATGCATTTGGTTTTACTGAACCTGCCAGCGGCGCAGGTGGCTCATTGGCATCAGGCACGCCGGGAGGTTTAGCAAAAACACAACCGATCAGTTTAGAAGCCATCCAGGAAGTACAGGTAGAAGTATCGCCTTACACAGTAACGTTGGGGAATTTTACAGGTGGCAGTATTAACGCTGTTACAAGAAGTGGTACGAATCAATTTTCAGGTTCTACATTTTTCTCCGGAAGAAATCAGGCACTCACGGGACCTACTGCCGATGATAAACGACAACGCATTGAAAACTTTTCCGACTATCAAACAGGGTTTCGCCTAGGTGGACCCATCATCAAGAATAAACTTGTTCTTTTTTACTGCAATTGAAATTGCCAGAAGAAACGAACCTGTTGCATTCGCACCCGGCAGCAATGGTTCAGCTATACCGTTTGCACTTGCAAAAGCATTGTACGATACGGTTCTATCCCGTTACAATTATGATCTTGGCTCTTACGAAGATGTTACCTTAAAGATCAATAGTGATAAGTTTTTTGTGAAGCTGGATTGGAATGTAAACAATGTACACAAATTGAGTATCCGTCATAATTATGTACAGGCATTTGCAGATAACAATGAACGGTCGGCGAATATTCTTAACTTCGGCAGTCAGGGATTCCGGCACTACAGTAAAACACATAGTGCCGTGTTTGAAGCAAAATCAAATTTCTCCAACCGTTTGTCCAATAATCTGATCATCGGATTTACAAATACAAAAGATGAGCGGCAGATCAAAGGAGAGCTGTTTCCACATATTGAAATTACTTACAACACTGCCAATACTATTTATCTGGGTGCATACCGTGAAGCAGCGGTATATGGATTGAATTTAAAAACACTTGAACTAACGGATAACCTTACCTTCTACCGAAGGAAACAAACGATCACCATTGGCACGCACAATGAATTTTACAATATCGACTATCGTTTTCTTACAGCTTTTAACGGAAGGTGGGCTTACAGAAGCGTAGATGATTTTTATGCTGATAAACCAAGCCGCATACGTGGTGTGTACAACTTGCAAAACAACGATTATGAATTCAACCGAAATAATCCGTCAGCCAGCTTTCGTGTGTTTTTACTGAGTCAATATCTGCAGGATGAAATTGCAATTACAAAAAATCTACGTGTAACGGCAGGCATCCGATTTGATTTTACGGCTTATCCCGACAGACCTTCCGTAAATCCTGATATAACCAAAACAAAAGGCTTCGAAAATTTTTCCAACAGCAACAATCCATATCCGCAAATTGCACCAAGAATCGGTTTTAACTGGAACATAAATGGAACGCAACAACTTGTACTGAGAGGTGGAAGCGGCATCTTCAATGGCCGTATGCCATTTGCATGGCTTGCCTATCCGTATTACAACAGTGGCACAACGTACGGCAATGTTGATTTTCGTCCAACAGGCAGTGTGCCGTTGATCAGTGATGTATCTCAGATCGCTGCCACGTATCAGCCCGGCATACGAGAAATCAATTTGCTTGATAACAATTACAAACTACCGCAGGTATTCCGTAACAGTTTAGGGATTGATTGCAAAACTGAAAATGGATGGTCAATATCTGCTGAAGCTGTTTATACCAAAACATTGAATGATGTTTTGTATAAAACTATCAATCTGAAAGACAGTACTGCCAATTTAACCGGAGCAGGTGATAACAGAACGGTGTATCTCGGAAATGGAAATGCACAAAAGCTGAATCCTTCATTCACCAATGTATTCCTGCTCACCAATACCAACCAAGGTTACCGCTATCAACTTTCTGTTACAGCTGGTAAACGTATCAAAGCATTTCAATTTTTTACGGCTTACACCTATGGCGTATCAAAAGATGTTTCCAATGGTGTGCGTGTTTCACCACAGGCGAATTGGGAATTCAATCAAACGGTCTTACCGAATGCTCCACAGTTATCTTATTCTAACTTCGATCTGCGTCACCGCAGCATCAGCAATCTGCAATACAACCGTAAATGGAAACGCAGCACTGTCAATGTGATCTTTGTTTACACAATCCAATCCGGCAGTCCGTTTACGTACACCTATATTGGCGATATTAACCGTGATGGTTCGCCCAATAACGATCTTATTTTTATTCCACGCAATCAAATTGAAAGCAACCTGGTTGATATAAAAGATGCAGCCGGAAATATTGTAACAACAGCTGCTGCGCAATGGGAACAATTGAATAGCTATATCGAACGTGATCGCTATCTCAGCAAACGAAGAGGCCAATATGCAGAACGAAATGGAGCACGCACTCCCTGGAATCAGCAACTTGATATGAAGGTTATGTATTCGATACAAGTAGGTTCAAAAGAACAAAATCATACACTTGGTTTTTCACTGGATGTATTTAATCTCTCCAATCTTATTTCAAGAAACTGGGGAAGGCAATATTATGTTCCCAATATTTTAAACAGCAGTTACCAATTACTCACTGTTGCAAGAGTGAACAGCTCATTGAAACCAGAATTAAATTTTTCAAACCCACAAACAACAGCCTGGCAATACGATGCACTGCTCTCCAGAGCGCAGGGATTATTCAGCATCCGTTACAGCTTTTAAGTTTAACTCATGACGCTACTCCTATTCCTTGCAGCGCTTTTACTTACATACGCCAATGGTGCGAATGATAATTTTAAAGGAACTGCTACTTTATGGGGAAGCGGCACATTGAATTACAAGCAGGCACTGCTGCTTGCAACACTGTTCACATTTACAGGATCAATCTGTTCCTATTTCCTGGCAAACGGTTTGGTGAAAAACTTTTCGGGTAAAGGATTGGTGCCCGATGAAATATTACAGACAAAAGAATTTGTATTGGCCGTTGCAGGCGGTACAGGCTTTACTATTTTACTGGCAACGTTTTTAGGTTTTCCTGTTTCAACCACACACGGGTTAGTAGGTGCATTGGTTGGCGCAGGCATTGTAGCTGCCGGCAACAAGGTTGATTTCAGTGTATTGGGAAAAATATTTTTTCTTCCGTTACTCATCAGTCCATTGATTGCAATTATTGTAACAGGCATCTTGCATAAACTCAGTACCACAACAAAAAAAACCGAATATACTGTTGCTGGATTATCTGTAACAAACACCGGATCGTTTATTAATCCACTTCATTATCTCAGTGCAGGCGTGGTAAGTTTTGCAAGAGGGTTGAACGATACTCCTAAACTCATTTCATTGTTATTGCTTTCTACTTATTTCAGTATGCCTGTCAACTTTTTACTACTTGCAGTTGTAATGGCAATTGGAGGAGTGATCAATGCACGAAAAATTGCTGAGACAATGAGTAAAAAAATTACGCAGCTTTCACCACAACAGGGATTATTGGCAAATATGGTTACCGGCGCAATGGTGATCATGGCCAGTAAGTTTGGTTTACCTGTTTCTACCACACATATATCTGTTGGCAGTATTTATGGCATTGGTCTTTCTGCAAAAACTGCAGATAACAGAGAAATAGCGAAGATCGGTTTATCGTGGATTCTCACATTACCTATCGCAGCAATTCTCAGCGCAACCATTTTTTTTATTACATCGTATATCAACTAACACTCACCACCAAATAAAAAAAGACAATGAGCACTACTTATCTAGAAACAACAAAAAATGTTTACAAAGAAGCCGCTGAAAACCCGCAAGTTGGTTTGTGCTGCACCACTACACCCATTTGGCAATTACCAGGATTAGATATTCCGGTGCGTATGCAACAAATGAACTATGGATGTGGCAGTACCGTTCATCCAAGAGACCTCGTCAATAATCCAAGGATATTGTATGTTGGCGTTGGAGGAGGAATGGAATTGTTGCAGTTTGCCTATTTCAGTCGCCAGTTGAACGGTGTGATTGGTGTTGATGTGGTGGATGAAATGCTGCAGGCAAGCAGAGACAATTTTGCAGAAGCTGAACGCAAAAATTCCTGGTTCCGTTCGGAGTTTGTGGATCTGCGCAAAGGTGATGCATTGAATTTGCCGGTTGAAGACAACAGTATTGATGTGGCAGCACAAAATTGTCTCTTCAATATTTTTAAACAGGAAGAATTGGAACAGGCTTTGCAGGAAATGTATCGTGTATTAAAACCAAGAGGCCGTTTGGTGATGAGTGATCCGACTTGTGAACAGACTATTCCGGAGAACCTGCGTGAAGATGAACGCCTCCGTGCTTTGTGTTTGAGTGGATCATTACCATTATGGGATTATATTAAAATGATCACCGATGCAGGTTTTGGTACTGTTGAAATAAGAGCAAAGCGTCCGTATCGCATTCTTGATCCAAAGAATTATGATACCAATGAATTGCTCTTTATTGAAAGCGTGGAAGTGTGTGCTATTAAAGATCCGATGCCTGCTGATGGTCCGTGTGTGTTTACCGGTAAAACGGCGATTTATTTTGGAAACGAAGAAAGTTTTGATGATGATAATGGACATGTATTGTTGCCCAACCAGCCTCTGGCGGTGTGCGATAAAACTGCAGCCGCATTGGCATCATTAAACCGTGAAGATATTTATATTTCAGGCTCTACCTGGTTTTACGACGGTGGTGGATGCTGCTAATGCGAAAACTTACATGACGAAAAAAGCGATTATTGTATTTGTAAAAAATCCCGAACCGGGAAAAGTAAAAACAAGATTAGCGAAGGATATTGGCGATGCTGCAGCGGTTGACGTTTACCGTCAGTTGCTGCGGCATACGCATGATGTACTGGTTCCGGTTGTTGCAGGTAAATTTATTTTCTATGCAGATGAAATAAACCGTCTTGACTTGTGGGAAACAAATTCGTTTTACAAACAACTGCAGCATGGAAATGATTTGGGCGAACGGATGCAACACGCTTTTTCGTTTTTGTTTGAACTAGGCTATGAGCGTGTGCTCATTATTGGCAGCGATTGTCCCCAACTTTCCACCGGCCATCTGAACCATGCATTTGAATTGTTAGAAACACATGATGTTTGTATTGGTCCTGTTGATGATGGTGGTTATTATTTACTCGGCTTGCGTGCTGTTCATCTGCCTTTCTTCAGTAACAAAGCATGGAGTACCGACAGTATTTACAGCAGCACCATCAACGATGCAACAGAAGCAGGATTAACGGTTGCTGTCACCGAACAGTTAAGAGATGTAGATACGCTTACTGATTGGGAAGAGTTGAAAGAATTGCTTGATTATCAGAAAGCTTCACCAATAGTAAAATAAAAAGCGGTTGAATTTTTCCCAAAACCTGCATCTAAACGCAGGTTTATTTTTTCGGCAGGGTTTAATGCAAAACGAAGTCCTGCACCATACGTTGTACGAATCTGTTCAGCCATATTTTTCAGTTGATCATTTACTGCACCTGCATTGGCGAACACCGTTCCCCCAAATCGTTTGTAGATCTTAAAACGATATTCTGTTCCTGCTGCCAGAAGATTTTTATCCCGGTAGCGCCCTTCATAAAACCCACGCATTTTTTTATTACCACCCAGCAATGCCAGTTGACTGAACGGTGCATTTCCATCAACCATATCTGCAAACAGATTAAAGGCCCACACATTTTTTCGTTTGGTTGAAAGATATGTAGATGCATCAAGTGTATATCGGTTGTATTGATAATTGCTGCCGGTTGCATTACCGTAGAACTGTGCTCCTGCATCAACAAACACCCCTGAGCCAGCATAGAAAATATTATCACGGGTATCGTAATTCAATGCGGGGCCAATACCTGAAATAAAGCTTCGTGTACTTCCTTCGATTGTACCAGATGAAAGTTGCTTGCCAGGTTCTGTTTCCACCACACGATAATCTTCTAACCAATAACGCAAGCCTGCATATAGTTTTGGATTGATCTTACGCAACACATTCAATCGGACTCTTGGATAATTTACTTTGTATAATTCTTTGTAATCAGCAGGCTGCTCATTTCCGATGCCGAAAAAGTAATACGAGTATTTGTAATAACCTACTTCGCCATAAGCAGTGAACTTACTTCCGGGTGTGTAAATACGAAACGGTGCATACAATAACAGTTGCTTATTAAATGTGTAAGCCGCTCCAAACTGTATTTGTGAAGGATAACGTTGTGCCGTATCTTTTTTATTCCGGAATGTATAGGCTGCAAATCCGCCAACAGCCACACTTGTTTCAGGCGAATAGAACACAACAGGAAACGCCGTTAAACGACGAGGCTTATTTTTTCTGCTGCTGTCTTGCGAAAAAACATATGCTGTAAAAAAGAAAACGATGACTGCAGAAAAAATAAACCTCATAATTGTGTTGCACCTGCTACACTTTTACCCTCGAGAAACTTAGACTTTTTACCATCCAGTTGGGTAACGGTTTTTCAGGCTTCCTGTTTTTTAAGTTTAAATACCATCCTATTTTTTTCAGGATCGGCACACGATGTGTTTCCACATATTCGATCCATGTGCCATCCGGATCTTCATTGTATGAAAAATGACCGGCTGCTTCGCCCATGTCAAAACTGTTGGCACTGTCAACGGTAAATGGAAATCCATTTTCATTGCAGATGCGTTCGTGTTCTTCGTAACCATTAATATCAAAGCACACATGAATATATCCCTGATCGCCCCATAAACGATTTTCAAAAATCTGTTTTGACGTGCGGTCTGTTACTTCAATCAACTCAACATAGGTTGGGCCGAGTAATTTCGAAAATGCTCCTTCCTGTTTGCGTGTATGTCCGAGCATCACACGTTTGAAATTGTGTTGCCCACCGGGTATGTTGCTGAACTCATCGTAATGACCTTCGCTTAAAAACAATTGTTTATCATAGCCCAACACTTTTTCATAAAACGGAATTGCTTTCGCTATTGAACTAACGCCGATGGTTACGCCACAAACACCGCCTGTATATCGTCCTGTATCGCTGAACCAATTATCATCCGCCATTACTTCAAAGATGTTTCCGTATGGATCTTTCATGAAGAACGATTCAATACCACCCGGATTTTCTTTTGGCGCACTCAACAGATTTAAACCTGCTTTCTGGTATTCAGCATAAGCAGCTTTTACATTTTTACACTTGATCTTGATCACGAAAATACCAGTGTCACCCAACTGTACTTCAAATGCTGCCGGTTGCGATTTGCGGCTGCGGTATTCCCAAATTTCAAAACCACCACCGCCCTGCATATTCAATGCAAGAATAGCATAACGCTCATGCCCTTCTCCACCTGTATAACGTTTCATCAGCTCTGCACGTGCTGCATCTTTAAACACCACCACATCGGTTCCAAAATGTTTATTGTACCAGATAAATGCTTCGTCGGCATTTGTTACACCGATGCCTACCTGCTGAATACCACTGATGATCCGTTTCATTGAACTTGTTTTTATTTACGAAAGCGTGAAGATATTAGTTTTTCGAATTTACCAATTCAGTAAACGTTTGTATTCCGCAGCCATCGCTTCCTGCGAAGCTCCCTTTCGATACATCGCTATGATTTTCCGATGCGCTGTTTGTACTTTCCACCAGCTGTTCTTATCGTATTTGCGGGCCGAGATCAACGCTGCTTTCGGGAGAATTTTATAGCGCCCCTGTATTCTTGCCCGCTTTACAAACTCATAATCTTCCATAACCCGCATATCATTTCGATAGCCACCAGTAGACTGGAATAGTTCATTTGTAATAAACAAGGTCTGGTCGCCACCATAGCAAATAAACCAATCGAACCGGGTAAACCAGGCGTTGATTGATAAAAACCATTTGTTGCTGTTGAATTTTGTTCGGTAACGCCCGAGTGTAAATCCATCTTTGATTGCCTGTTGTATATCGTCTGCAAAAGTTTGCGACGGAAATACATCCGCATGTACAAAATAAAAGACCGAACCACTTGCTTTTGATGCGCCATAGTTCAATTGTGCACCTCGCCCCTTTTCCGGCGATACCATAACCGTTGCTCCTGCTTTCGCTGCTTCGTCTTTAGTTGCATCGGTACTTGCAGCATCACATACAATGATTTCCTGCAGCAAAGAGCCGCCATGCCGCTTCAGGTAAGTTACCAGTGATGCTATGGTTTTTTCTTCGTTGTAAACAGGAATAATCACTGAGATCATGCAAACAGAATTGGGGATGAAGATAGGCAAGCTGCAGAAAAAAACCGCAGCGTTTTGCTGCGGTTTTTGATTGGTTAATCAAGTTGTAATTTCCTTTCCTTTGGGTATTTTACGTTGTACTTCATTTCCATTTTCTTCGTTTGTTTTGGCTCGATCGTATAGGTCCAGGCGATGATCTTTGTTTCGTCATTTAACTTTCCTCCATCATATTTCAGATCATCCACTTCAATTTCTTTGATTGTTGAAATTGGGAACTGATCTTCCACAATAATATTCACCGGTACAGTTTTGTTGTTACGAACAGTTATTTCATATTGCTTGGTATCGGTGCGGTTATTGCCAAGGAATTTTTTGTTGCTGAACTCCTTCAACAATGTTCGTTTAACGGTGATGCCTTTATCAACACCCAACGACAATGATAATGTATCAGAATCAGTTGACAGATCGAGATAAGATTTGCCGAGGAATGTGCCTTCAAAAAACAAATTGGTTTCGCCGGGAATTAAATTCAGGTCCTGCCAATTGATAAGCTTGGCGGTTAAGTAAGCGGCTTCATCTAATTTTGGTGCAGAGTAATATTCATAATATGCTTCGATGCTCTTGTCATTGATGCTCATGGCATTTACTTTGCCATCATTATTCACTGTAGCAATTTCCTGTATTTCGTATTGCGTAGTGATGGCTTGAAAAGTTGTTATCACTTGCAATGGAATTGATTTGTCTTCCATTTTCAATGATGTTTTTCCTCTTACTTGTATACCTGGAACTGCTCCAGCCAAATCATTTGAAGTTCCATAACCAACCACAACTACTTCCTGCAAATTATTTACTGCTGGTTTTAATGCTACACTTACAAAACTTCTTCCTGCAGCAAATTCGTATTGCTCATACCCAACAGAAGATACTGCCAGTGTTTGCGCATTACCGGTTGCTTTAATTCGATAAAATCCATTTGCATCAGTTGCAGTGCTTTGTGTTGTTCCTTTTACTGTTACAATTGCACTTGAAACAGGTATTCCTTTATCATCCGTTACTCTTCCCATCAACATCTGGTCGCTGCCGCTGATGGTCCATTGCTTCATGTAATTACTCATCTGCGCATCTACATAAGATATAAACCATGGATTGATCAGTGGTTTTGAATTATTATCGTTTGGATTACCTGTTGACAATACCAGCTTGATGTTGTTCCAATTCTCACCGCTTGTTTGATACACATTCGCATTCATTTCAAGTTGCAGCTTACTCACCACATCTTTAACTCGAATATTATAAGTAGGATACCAGCCGGCTTTCTGCACGAGATAAGTTATTTCAAATGGAACCGTTGCTGTTTCTTTCACATCAGCAAGAACCACAATTTCATTTGTGGAGAGATCGATCTTTCTGCTCATTTCTGCGAGTTGATTCGACAGTTTGTTACGATCCTTATTCATCTCTTCGATCTCTTTTTGTAACGACAGTTGTTGTTTCAACACTTCTGTTAATCTTGCACGCTGAAAATCCAGTGATTGTCTTAATTCTTCAGGCTTCAGCGTAACAGTTGATCCGGCTATCTGCTGGTTTTTGATGATCATTGCTTCTTCCTGCTTAAATACTTCCAGCACTTTGGATGTGAGACTGATCTTGTCATTCAGCTGAAAGAATTTTTCCTGTGTTGTTTTGATCTCCTCTCTTACTTCCTGCTCCTTTAAATAATCACGTTGAACACGCACCGAAAGAATCGTGAGTTTGCCATCTGATTTTACCTGTACACTTTGCTTTTCAATGTCGGTGGAGATACCCGTAAACACAATCTCCTGCTTACCTGCAGTGATGGATTGTTTCACCGTTCGTTTCACCTGTGCCCCTTTCATAAACACAGTCACCTGTTCCATTTTTGTTTCAACAGGAACACGTTTTACCGATTGAGCAGCTATTGTAATTGGGAGAATATAAAGAAGAAATTGCAGCCATTTCGTTTTCATAAACAATTGTTTTATGAAGAGTGGATGCAGAGAGAAATGTAATTACATAAAAAAAGGTCCCACGTTAAACGTGGGACCTTTCTAAAACTTATCTACATCTGTTTACACAGCTTCACTTCCTTCAATGAGTACTGTTACTTTATTGTTCAGCACTTCTACAAAACCACCCTGGATCTTAAACAGTTCGTTACGGTTTTTTTCAACCAGTATCTTTAACTGTCCCGCTTTCAATGCACTCACCAACGGAGCGTGATTATCGAGCACTTCAAAGCTACCGTCGATACCGGGTAACTGTACACCAATTACCTCGCCGCTGTATGTTTTTCCGAGTGGAGTTAGAATCTCTAAATTCATTGTTTGTAGTTTATAGTTTTATAGTTTGTAGTTACGGTCTCATGTGCAGAGACCAACTACAAACAATAAACTGTTTAACCCTTGGCTGCCGCCATTAACTTCTTACCTTTTTCGATGGCATCTTCAATTGTACCAACGAGGTTGAACGATGCTTCAGGATATTCATCTACTTCACCATCCATGATCATGTTGAAAGCCACGGATCGTGTCTTCGATACTTACGAATACACCTTTCAAACCGGTAAATGCTTCCGCTACGTGGAATGGCTGCGAAAGGAAACGCTGTACTTTACGTGCACGGAATACAGTCATTTTATCTTCTTCACTCAATTCATCCATACCAAGGATCGCAATAATATCCTGCAGTTCCTTGTAACGCTGAAGGATCAACTTCACACGGTTCGCAGTTTTATAATGTGCATCACCTACAATTGCAGGAGTCAAGATACGTGAAGTAGATTCCAACGGACTTACCGCAGGATAGATACCAAGATCGGCGATCTTACGATCCAATACTGTTGTTGCATCCAAGTGAGCAAATGTTGTTGCAGGTGCCGGATCGGTCAAATCATCCGCAGGTACATATACCGCCTGTACAGAGGTAATTGAACCATTACGTGTTGAAGTGATACGCTCCTGCATCAATCCCATTTCAGTTGCAAGTGTTGGTTGATAACCTACCGCTGATGGCATACGACCTAACAACGCAGATACTTCAGAACCAGCTTGTGTGAAACGGAAGATATTATCAACGAAGAACAAGATATCTTTTCCTTTACCGGTACCATCTCCATCACGGAAGTACTCAGCAATTGTCAAACCTGAAAGAGCCACACGTGCACGTGCACCGGGAGGTTCGTTCATCTGTCCGAATACGAAGGTTGCTTTTGATTCTTTCAATCCTTCCATATCCACTTTGCTCAGATCCCATCCACCTTCTTCCATGCTGTGCTTGAAAGCATCACCATAGTTCATAATGCCTGCTTCGATCATTTCACGCAACAGATCATTTCCTTCACGGGTACGCTCACCTACACCGGCAAATACCGACAGACCACCGTAACCTTTTGCAATATTGTTGATCAATTCCTGGATCAATACCGTTTTACCTACACCCGCACCACCAAACAAACCAATTTTACCACCTTTTACATATGGCTCGATCAGGTCAATTACTTTGATACCTGTAAACAGTATCTCGTTGGTTGTACTTAAATGTTCAAATGCAGGAGGTTTGGCGTGGATCGCACGACCACCCTCTTTGCTTACCTGTGGCAAACCATCAATGGCATCACCGGTTACATTAAATAAACGACCGCTGATGAGCTCACCGGTTGGCATTGTGATGTTCTTGCCAGTATCAGTTACTTCCATTCCACGTACAAGACCTTCAGTACCATCCATCGCAATGGTACGAACGCTGTCCTCGCCGAGGTGCTGTTGCACTTCCATTACAAGGATTTCACCGTTTGGACGCTTTAATTCAAGAGCACTGTAAATTTCGGGGAGAGTACCGTGAAACTGAACGTCTACAACGGCGCCGATCACCTGTTTAACCTTACCAGTATTGGCCATAGTCAATGTATTTAAGAAAAGGGGTTATTATTCAGGGCGCAAAGGTAAGGGTGGGAGAATGAATTGCCAATTTGTTAGCCCCGATTTTTAAAATTGGGGAAAAAAGCCGGAAAACCCTGGGGCTGTGGGCTTTTGAGCCTTGGTTTTTCTTCGGGCCGAGACGCTAACGGTCTCGGTTAGACCAAAGCGTCCGACTCTACGCTGTAACTCCGCTTCGCTCCGGTGCCGCTTCCATCCCGCAGCCCGTCGACTGATTTACAAAACCGCTTCTTTTTGCACAATACCAGTCAATTCAAAACTTTTTGCTCATTTTGTGGTTATTCAGCACAATGTTTAAACTTAAATACAAACGAATGAAACGTATGTCTCTGCACTTTTTGTTACCCGTTTTAGCAATTGCAGTATTTGCTGCCTGTAACAACGAAGCCACAACAACAACTGAAACCAAAGAACCTGTTCTGAAAGAAGAAAGCATCACGTATACCGGCGACAGTATTACCATGAATGGGTTTGTGGTGTACGATGAAAGTATTGAAGGTGTTCGCCCGGCTATATTGGTCGTTCCTGAATGGTGGGGACTGACCGATTATGGAATGATGCGTGCCCGTGAACTTGCGAAGCTGGGTTATATTGCCATGGCGATTGATATGTACGGCAACGGCAAAACAGCCGACAATCCGGATAGTGCCGGTGCGTTTGCAACTCCTTTTTATCAAAACCCCCAAATGGCAAAAACCCGTATTGAAGCGGCCATTGCTAAAATTAAAACCTATCCACAAACCGATGCAGCCAATGTAGCTGCGATCGGTTATTGCTTCGGCGGAGCCATGGTATTAAACACTGCCCGCATGGGTATCGACTTAAAAGGTGTGGTAAGCTTCCACGGTAATTTAGTTGGCACTCCACTTAATAAGGACTTACTGAAATCAAAGATCCTCGTTTGTCATGGTGCAGCCGATCCGTTTGTTCCTGTTGAAGAAGTGGCGAAGTTCAAAAAAGAGATGGACTCTACCGGCATTACCTATACTTTTAGAGAATATGCAGACGCAGTGCACGCATTCACGAACCCCAATGCAACTGCTATGGGCGAAAAATTTAAAATTCCGATCAAGTATAACGCAGCGGCTGATACAGCCAGCTGGAAGGATATGAACGAATTCTTTACCTCGCTGTTCCAACAACAGTAATAACCATTCAATTGGTAAAAGGGCTTTCGAAAGAAGGCCCTTTTTTATTGTTGAATATGATTACGGAGTATCAGAGTCAAGAAATCCAATGTGGTATTTACTTAGTACCGTTAATAAAACAGCACGGTTATCGCTGCTTCTGCGCAGTTACCAATTCCTGTTTGAAAAATTATCTTTTCTTGCCAGCGGAGGCTATTTTTAGCCAATTAAAACAATAATATCTCATGAAAAAAATCTTCTTCGCAGCTATTGCTGCCTCTGCTCTCCTGTTTTCCTGCAAAAAAAATGACAAAACATCTTGTGACAGTACTGTTGCTGCGCTTGCCGGTAATTACAAATTGACCAAGATTACTGTAAACGGGCAAGATGTTACAAGCACACTCATTTCTGAAGATTGTGTAAAAGATGATATTTACCAACTAAAAAGCGACAAGTCTCTTGTGTATGATGACGCAGGCACAAATTGCAGTCCAGCTGGTGATGGTACCGGCAATTGGGATGTTGTAAACGGCACGATCTCTATTGATCATGATGGTTATGGTGTTACGTTTGACGGCACAGTTAAAAACAACTGTAAAACTTTTGAAGCAACTGCAACTGAATCAGGCGTTACTTATGTACTGCTTTTCACTAAACAGTAATGTCAGTTCAATCTATGTAAATAAGAGGGAACCGATCATTCGGTTCCCTTTTCTTTTACACTTTCCTATTCAATTATGAAACTGCTAAGCATCATGATAGAAACCATGATATGAACCATTCTTTACCACAGATATGCATCACCATGCACTCGTTTTCGTAAAAAAGATTGGATTATAACTTCATATAAAATAAATTGAGGTACTAAAACAACCAACTCATGGCGCTTCAACCCTGGCGTACGGGCAAGATCATTCGTATTGTTGACGAAACGCCCAATACAAAACGTTACTGGATCCAGCTTTCAGAACTGGACGTATTTGATTATAAGCCCGGTCAATTTGTGCAGCTTGAATTTCCGATCCATGAACAGCAAAGCAAACGTCTTCGCAGCTACAGCATTGCATCATGGCCCGATGGTACCAATGTATTTGAACTGTTGATCGTATTAAATGAAGCTGGTGCAGGTACTACCTGGTTATTTAATCATGCAACTGTAGGAACCGAATTTCCTGTACGTGGAGCTATGGGTGTGTTTACATTGCCCGACCCGATTGAAAAAGATCTCTTCTTTATTTGTACAGGAACCGGCATCGCTCCATTCCGCAGTATGGCACATTATATCAAGCTGCATAATCTCCCGCATAAAAATATTTACCTGTTGTTTGGCACACGCAAAAAAGCTGACCTTCTTTATTACGAAGAATTAACACAACTGCAGGACAGACCTGCCAACATTTCAATACATACCCACACTTTCAAGAGAAGAATGGATGGGACGAACCGGCTATGTACATCCGATCTATGAGGAGTTATGCAACAGCAGACAAGAAGCAAGTTTTTATCTCTGCGGGTGGAAGGCCATGATCGACGAAACAAAAAAGCGTATCATGGAAATGGGTTATGATAAAAAAGCAATTCACCAGGAACTCTACGGATAGTACACATTTATTCGACAGATGAGAGGAAACAGTTTTTTTGATGACGATCATCAATTGCTGTCATTCATTCAACTGCGACCTTTCGCCTTTCAAAAGAAAAACATTTGTCGAAATCATATTCTGAATAACTTTTTATATGCTAACGTCAGGTGGAAGAGAATAATGATGTAATTTAAACCACAAACAAACCAATCTGTTTATGGGTGCTGCCTCACTCATTCTGTTAATGCTTGCTGCCATTGCCTTTTCGGCTGGTGCTATTCTTATCGCAAAAGTGGTGACCAAAGCCACCAAGAACAAGCAAAAATCTGAGCCGTACGAATGCGGTATCCCAACCGTTGGCCCCAGCTGGATTCAATTTAATGTAGGTTATTATTTATTTGCTCTCATCTTTTTAATTTTTGATGTGGAGCTCATCTTTTTATATCCATGGGCCGTTGCCGCCAAACAAGTGGGCTGGCTTGCGCTTATTGAAATTGTGATCTTCTTCTTTATATTATTTATGGGCTTTTTATATGCACATAAAAAAGGTGCCTAAAATGGAAATAAAAGGCCCCTCCAACCTCCCCGGAGGGGGAGGCTACTGAAACAGCCCTTAATTGTAAAAGTACAAATAGAATTATACAATCTGAACAATGGAAGACATACAAATAACAGAGTTTGCCAAAGTCTCCCCTACTGGGGGAGATTTAGAGGGGGCTGGGCTGTCAGATTCACGAAACACCGGGCGGTGGTATTGTCCTCAGTAAATTGGATGATGTAATTAATTGGGCACGTTCCAATTCATTATGGCCGCTTACGTTCGCCACCAGTTGTTGTGGTATTGAAATGATGAGTACCGCAGGTGCTAAATATGATTTTTCCCGCTTTGGTTTTGAAGTAGCACGTGCCACACCACGCCAGGCCGATGTAATTATTATAGCAGGTACCATCGTAAATAAAATGGCACCGGTGCTGAAACGTTTGTACGATCAGATGGCCGATCCAAAATATGTGATTGCAATGGGTGCCTGCGCTATCAGCGGAGGTCCTTTCTTTTATAATACATACTCAGTTGTGAAAGGTGCAGACCATATCATACCGGTTGATGTATATGTGGCCGGTTGTCCACCACGCCCCGAAGCATTATTACATGCGTTGATCTCATTGCAGGAAAAGATCAAAAGCGGTTTAACAAGAGAACAAATAAAGGAAGGAAAAGAAAGTATATGACGAACGAAGAATTAAAGACAAGCATCGGAATACGGCTACCTTCTGCAGTAATGGAAGACGGCAGTGATTTCCTCACGATCAACATCGAAGCAACTGATTGGGTATCCTTCGCACAACATTTACGCAATGATGCTTCACTGCAATTCAATTTTCTTTTTTGTTTGACCTGTGTTGATTGGAAAACGCATTTAACAATGGTGTATCATCTGCGTTCCACCATTCATCGTCATGAACTAGTGGTAAAAGCAAAACTCGAACAGAACAAATCCTGAAATAGAAACGGTAAGCCATATCTGGCGCACAGCAGAATTTCATGAACGTGAAGTATATGAAATGTTTGGTGTGAAATTTTTGAACCATCCCGATCTGCGTTTGCTGATACTTACCTGATGGATGGGAAGGAAAGAAACCCATGCTGAAAGATTTTGAAGATCCGATTAATATGATAAAACTATAGGCCCCTCTAAATCTCCCCGGAGGGGAGACTTGGCAAGGCACAAAGCTCACTTATACAACTTGATCAGTAATAAGAAATGTAATAATGTACAGACAAACTAAAATAATTAAAGATGCTACAGAAATCTCCCCTATCGGGGGAGATTTAGAGGGGGCTGGCGATTTAATCATTAACGTAGGACCACAGCATCCTGCCACACATGGCGTGTTGCATTTGGTGATTACATTAAATGGCGAAACCATTAAGAATGTAGAACCGCATCTCGGTTATATTCATCGCTCGATTGAAAAGATGTGTGAAAGCCTTACCTACCGTCAGTTTATTTATGTTACCAGTCGTATGGATTATTTATCGGCTCATATCAATAACCATGCTTGTGCGATGTGCGTAGAAAAAGGAATGCAGATAGAAGTTCCGGCAAGAGCACAAGTGATACGTGTGTTGATGGATGAACTTACCCGTATTGCTTCACATGAATTATGGTGGGGAGCAATGGCAATGGATCTTGGCGCCTTCACTCCTTTCTTTCATGCTTTTCGTGAACGGGAAAGCATCAATGATATTATGGAAGAAACCTGTGGTGCACGACTGACCATGAACTACATGGTGCCCGGTGGTGTAATGCATGATCTTCATCCAAACTTTCAACAACGGGTGAAGGATTTTATAACGCTATATAAAAGCAAAATTCACGAATACGATGAAATGGTAACCGGCAATATCATTTTCCAGAACAGGATGAAAGGTGTTGGTTATATTTCTCCCGAAGATGCCATCTCCTACGGTTGTACCGGACCGGTAGCAAGAGGAAGTGGTGTAAGTTGTGATATACGTAAGCACTATCCGTATGAAATTTATGATAAGCTTGAATTTGATGAAGTGCTGGAAACAGGTGGCGATTCGTTTGCTCGTTACATGGTACGGCTTCGTGAAATGCAACAATCAATCCGCATCATTGAACAATTAATTGACAATATTCCGGAAGGTGATTTTCAGGCAAAAACAAAAGCAGTGTTGAAATTACCAAAAGGTGAATTCTATACAAGAGTAGAAACAGCACGTGGTGAGTTGGGTGTGTACATTGTGAGTGAAGGCGGAACAACTCCTTACCGGATTAAATTCCGTTCACCGGGATTCTCCAATTTATCAGCATTGAATCATATGGTGAAAGGTGGAAAGATCGGCGATTTGATTGCCGCAATGGGAACATTGGATTTGGTGATACCGGATATTGACAGATGACCTCCCCAAACCCCTCCGAAAGAGGGGCTTTGCAAGGCACGGGCCAGCTTGTTTGTAGATACTGATTATTTGGAAACTAACTTTATAACACATCTATAAAACGCAAACCATGAAACGTAAAAAAGTGATTATACTTATAGCGGTGCTACTGCTATTTGTAATTGCAACACCTGTCGTGTTCTTTTATTTATCAACGAAGATGTCAAGCCCGAGAACGGTAATAGTAAATGCTAAAAAAACAAAGGGAGAACTGATCAATCCGGATTCGACTGTAACGGTTTTGATTAGTGGCGTAAATGAATTTATTTATTATAAAAACAACACAGAGGCAAAAAAGGGATCACTTGAGGACTTTAGAACTTTTCTGGCAAAAGAAGAAGTAGCAAAGAATTCTTTTACCGTTCTTATTGTTCCCTTAGAAACGACAGCGTATAAAAACACAGTAGATATTTTGGACGAAATGCAGATTAACAAGATCATGAAATACGCAATCGTAGATGTTAAGAAGGAAGACATCGACTTAGCCAATAAGCTGAAGTAAAACAATGAAGACGAATAAATAAATATAAATGTGGAGCTTAAGTAATATAGCAACAAGTATCGATCAATGGCTGAATGAGACATTCAACCCTACACTCGCACTCATTATTGAAATGCTGATAGCAGGTGTGGCGGTGATAGGTTTATTTGCAATGCTGGGATTAATATTGGTGATCATGGAACGCAAAGTATCTGCATGGATACAGATTCGTTTAGGACCAAATCGTGTGGGTCCGAAGGGAATGTTTCAATCATTAGCAGATACCTTAAAGTTATTGGTGAAAGAAGGAATGACACCCGATGGCGCTGATAAATTATTATTTAATGTAGCACCGTTTGTTGCCATGATCGTTGCGATGTTGTTGATGGCACCCATCGCCTTTGCCAAAGATTTTCAATTGTGGGATCTCAATATTGGTGTATTATATATTACTGCTGTATCATCTATTTCTGTCATTAGTATTTTAATGGCGGGTTGGGCAAGCAATAATAAATATTCGTTGCTTGGTGCTATGCGCAGTGGTGCACAGATTGTGAGTTATGAATTATCTGCCGGTCTTGCCATACTTGCGATTGTTGTATTAACAGGAAGCTTGCGTATAAGCGATATCATCAATGCACAGGCCGATGGATGGTGGATCTTTAAGGGATTATTGCCAGCATGGATTTCATTTATAATTTTCATTATTGCTGTAACAGCAGAAACAAACCGTGCACCATTTGATATGGCAGAAGCAGAAAGTGAATTAACAGCAGGTTTTCATACAGAATATTCAGGAATGAAATTCGCACTCTTCTTCTTGGCAGAATATGTGAATGTGTTTATTGTATGTGCAATCGGTGCTACATTATTCTTAGGTGGATGGATGCCGTTTCACATTGGTAACTGGGAAGCATTTAATCATGTGATGGATTATATTCCTTCGAGTATCTGGTTCTTTGGAAAAACATTCTTCTTGATATTTCTGATCATGTGGTTCCGATGGACATTCCCACGGTTACGTATTGATCAGTTGTTGAACCTTGAGTGGAAATATTTATTACCGATCAGCATGTTTAATTTATTGCTGGTAACGGTGATCGCAATTTTGGGTTGGCATTTTTGACCCCACCCAGCCTCCCCTGAAAGGGAGGAGAGCAAGGCACAGGCCTGCTTATTTGAAAGTATTGATTTTGTTGAATAAAGAATAAATGTTGAAGTGGAAGATTTGAAGTTTAAATAAATTCAAAAGTACCGTTCTTTCTCTACGGGAGAAGGAGATGGAGGATAAGGCCATGTTTTTAAAACAATACATACAAGACATCTGGGGTGCGATGAAATCGCTGGCAACAGGTATGAAACGTACCGGCTATTATTTCACACACCACAAAGAGATCATTACCCAACAATATCCCGATAACAGGGATACATTGGTATTACCTGAACGCTTTAAAGGCGAAGTGGTGATGATACATGATGAGAACAATGAACATGCGTGCACCGGTTGTACTGCTTGTGAACTGGCTTGTCCGAATGCAACGATCAAGATCATTACCAAGTTTGATGTGGATGCAGAAACAGGCAAGAAGAAAAAAGCGATCGACACATTCGTCTATCATCTTGAATTATGCACCATGTGTAATTTATGTGTAGAGGCTTGTCCAACAGGTGCAATTAAGATGGCGCAAACTTTTGAACATAGTGTGTTCGACAGAAGTAAACTCACAAAGACATTGAACCTTCCCGGATCGAAGATCAGGGAAGGTGTTGAATAGAAAGCCAAGCCTCCCCAAACCCCTCCGGTAGAGGGGCTTTGCAAGGCACATGGCCTACTTATTGAAGATATTGATGAATGACGAGAAGTTTGCTGATAAAGAATTAAGTGTTGAAATGCTTAAGTACAAAAGATAATAATTAAAATAAAGCCCGGCCTCCCTCTCTACCGGAGAGGGAACGAGGGTGAGGCCTTTTATGACTGCATCACAAATTATATTTTATCTCATCTCTGCTTTTATCCTGAGCATGGGTGTTTTATCAGTAACCGCGAGAAAAATTTTCCGTTCGGCTATCTGGTTGCTATTCTCATTAGTTGGTATAGCCGGTCTTTATTTCTGGATGGATGTGCAGTTTATTGCTGCAGCGCAAATTGTAGTGTATGTAGGCGGTATTGTTGTACTCATCATCTTCTCCATATTTCTTACACAACAGTCGGGGAAGGAAATGCCCAAAGCACCACTGGTAAGAACCATTGCGGGTGCATTGGCCGTATTGTTTGGCTTTGCGTTTACATACCTGTTGATTGATCAGTATGGCTTTATTACAATAGATCAGCCTTTTGATAATGACGTTGCACGTATTGGTAAAGCAATGTTGAATATAGAACAAGGGGGTTACTCTTTACCGTTTGAAGTGGTCAGTATGTTATTACTCGCAGCCATGGTTGGCTGTATTGTTATTGCTTTAAAAACAAAACCTGAAGAAAAATGAGCGACATTCCTGTTTCACATATTCTATTCGTCAGCACGGCCCTGTTCTTCATTGGCATGTATGGTTTGTTTACAAGAAGAAACATGATCACCATGCTCATGGCCATCGAATTGATGCTGAACAGCGTTAACATCAACTTTGTAGCCTTCAACAAATATTTGTATCCCGATAAATTAGACGGCATCTTCTTTACCATCTTCATTATTACGATTGCCGCTGCAGAAGCAGCCGTAGCGATTGCCATCATCATCAATCTCTACCGCAGTCATCATTCAATTGATGTGGAAGATGCTACCGAACTAAAATACTAAACCCCACCCTGCCACCCCTGAAAGGGAGGAGTGCTTGGCACAAAGCCGACTTATGAAAGAACTTGAATTAATTAGATAGTTGTTGAAAAAAAGATATTATGAACTATTCTTCATACATCGCATTGATTCCTTTACTACCGCTTGCAGCATTTGTGTTGCTGGGTATTTTTGGAAGGAAATACATGAATCAATCAGCAGGCATCATTGGTACAGGGTTGCTGTTGATCTCAACTGTACTTTCAATCTACACTGCTTATCAGTATTTTTTTGTTGATGGTAAAGTAGGCGATACCTATCAAACCATCACAGCATTTAAATTCACCTGGTTATCGTTTTCTGAAAATGTTTCCATCGATATGGGAATCATTCTCGACCCAATTTCGGTGATGATGCTGGTGGTTGTAACTTTTGTTTCGCTGATGGTGCACATCTTCAGCCTCGGTTATATGAAAGGTGAAGAACGCTTTGCAACATACTATGCGTTCCTTGGCCTGTTTACTTTCTCAATGCTGGGATTGGTTGTATCATCCAATCTATTCCAGATCTACATGTTCTGGGAATTGGTTGGTGCATCATCTTATCTATTGATCGGTTATTACTTCCAGAAACCATCAGCAGTGGCTGCATCAAAAAAAGCATTCATTGTTACTCGTTTTGCTGATCTTGGTTTTCTCATCGGCATATTAGTATTGGCATTTTATGGTGAAAGTTTAGACTTCAACACCATTCATGCAAAATTTAACGGCACAGCAATCATCACAGTTTATTGCCATCACTTCTGCATCATTCATTGGCGTATCGGCCTTAACATGGGGATTAACATTGGTGTTCATGGGCGGTGCCGGTAAGAGTGCTATGTTTCCATTACATATCTGGTTACCCGATGCGATGGAAGGGCCTACACCCGTTTCTGCATTGATACATGCGGCAACAATGGTAGTAGCAGGTGTTTATTTAGTTGCAAGATTATTTCCTTTGTTCGCCGTTAATGAAGAGGTGTTGTCCATTGTTACAATTGTTGGCTTAGTATCCGCATTGTTTGCAGCAGTGATCGCCTGCACACAAACAGATATTAAACGTGTACTCGCCTACTCTACCATGAGCCAGATCGGTTACATGATGTTTGCATTAGGTGTAAGTGGCACAGGTGGTGAAAACGGATTGGGCTACACAGCTTCCATGTTTCATTTGTTTACACATGCATTCTTTAAATCATTATTGTTCCTCGGAGCAGGTGCTGTTATTCACTTAGTACATAGCAACGACATGAAAGATATGGGCGGTCTCCGCAAGTACATGCCCATCACGCATATCAGTTTCTTAATCGCTTGTTTGGCCATTGCGGGTGTGCCACCATTTGCAGGTTTCTTCAGCAAAGAAGAAATTCTATTGGCGGCGTACAATTCAAGTATGACTGTATATGTGATTGCATTGCTCACATCCGGACTAACTGCTTTTTATATGTTCCGTTTGTATTTCTCTATTTTCTGGAACAAGGAAACAGAAGTACACGGGCATCACGGAGAAGGAACTTTCTCTATGAAGCTTCCGTTGATCCTCTTAGCAGCATGTACACTTGCTGCTGGGTTTATTCCGTTTGGTGAATTTGTTTCGGCCGATGGTAAAGCACTGGAATCACATTTCCATTTAAGTTTCTCCATTGCACCTGTGGCGCTTGGTCTTGCAGGTATTTTAATTGCCATGCTGATGTACAAAAATGAAAACAAGAAACCGCAACAGGTTGCAACTGCACTCGGCGGATTGTACAAAGCAGCGTACAAGAAATTTTATATTGATGAGTTGTATCTGTTCATCACCAAAAAGATCGTCTTCAATTTTATTGGTCGGCCCGCCGCATGGATCGATCGTAATATTGTTGATGGGTTGATGAACGGCATTGCATCTGGCACAGGAAAAATATCCAGTCTCATTAAAAATTTACAATCAGGCAAAATACAGAACTACACCTTGTATTTCTTCGGTGGACTGGCTGCATTCTTAATCATATTTATTTACTTCTGGAAACCATAATATGAACCTCACGTTACTACTCATATTGCCACTTGTATTTTCACTGCTGTTGTTAGTAGTGAAAGGACAAAAACAGGCACGTCTCGTTGCTTTAGTTGCAGCCGTTGTACAATTAGGCGCAGGTTTATTTCTGTTGATGCAATTCCTTGCAGAACGGGCAACGAACAATGCTGCGTTTTTATTTGAAAGCAATTACACATGGTACAAAGCACTCAACATTAGTTATCATGTGGGCGTAGATGGTATTTCAGTAGCAATGATCCTCTTAACAGCATTTGTAGTATTGGCAGGTGTGTTGGTTTCATGGAAACAGGAAACCATGCACAAAGAATTTTTCTTCTTATTGCTCTTCTTAAGTTTAGGCGCATACGGATTCTTTATTTCACTTGATCTCTTTACCATGTTCTTCTTCCTGGAAGTAGCGGTGATTCCTAAATTTCTATTGATCGGCATTTGGGGAAGTGGCAAGAAAGAATACAGCGCTTTAAAACTTGCATTGATGTTAATGGCCGGTTCTGCATTGGTATTTGTTGGACTCTCCGGTTTATATTTTAATACCAGCATCAACGGTGTTCATTCGTTTGATCTGTTAGAAATTTCGAAACAGAATATTTCCCCGGCTCTGCAAAACCTATTCTTTCCGTTTGCATTTATTGGCTTTGGCATTTTCACTGCACTGTTTCCATTTCATACATGGGTGCCCGATGGTCACTCAACTGCACCAACAGCAGCATCGATGTTCCTCGCAGGTATTTCAATGAAACTTGGCGGTTATGGTTGTTTGCGGGTAGCAACGTATTTAATGCCGGATGCTGCTGAACATTATTCAACCATTATCATCATCTTATCCTGCATTGCAATACTATACGGCGCATTTGCTACGATGATGCAGACCGATCTTAAATACATCAACGCATATTCATCCGTGAGCCATTGTGGTTTTGTTTTGCTGGGGATTGGCATGTTAACCAAAACATCCATCAACGGTGCGGTGTTGCAAATGGTGAGTCATGGTTTGATGACAGCCCTTTTCTTCGCCGTCATTGGTATGATCTACGATCGCACACATACAAGACAGGTTGCACAACTTGGTGGATTATTAAAAGTGATGCCATTCATCTCATCTGTATTTGTGATCGCAGGGTTGTGCTCGTTAGGTTTACCCGGCTTAAGTGGTTTCGTTGCAGAGATGACGGTGTTCATGGGTAGCTGGCAACGTGCAGGTGCTTTCTATCACACAGCAACAATTATTGCCTGTGCTTCCATCGTAGTAACGGCCGTTTATATTTTAAGAGCTGTTGGTTCATCGATTATGGGACCAATAAAAAATAATGAGCATTTACAATTAGCTGATGCCGGCTGGAATGAAAAAACAGCTGCCATCGTTTTGTTGGTTGGGGTATTCGTGATGGGATTGGTGCCGTTCTGGTTAACAGATCTGATCAACCCCGGCACCGAAGTAATTATACAAAAGTTAGGATCGATAAAGTAAAACGAAGCAATGAGTAACTTTTTTCTTTTGATGCAACAGGAATTGCTGTTAACAGCAATCATCTTTATTCTTTTATTCATGAAGCTGAGTACAGTGGAGTGGAAAACAAAGAATGTGTTGCTGGTGGTGAATGTTTTATTGGTTATCAATCTGACGGCTGGATTTTTCTTTCAAGGAAAAGGGATTTTATTTGGCGATATGTTTCAGCAAACCGATCTGCTGCGACTGGAAAAAAATATTCTGAATCTAGGTACTTTGCTAATATCCTTACAATCGTACAACTGGTTACTGAAACATAAACATGCAACAGAATTTTATTTACTGATGCTCTCCACCTTGCTGGGCATGTTCTTTATGCTGAGCAGCAGTAACCTGTTGATGTTTTACGTGGGATTGGAACTGGCAAGCATTCCATTAGCAGCATTGGCAAACTTCGATCTGGAAAAACGACGTTCATCTGAAGCTGCGATGAAATACATCATGTCATCTGCATTTGCATCGGGTTTGTTATTGTTTGGTATCTCCATGATGTATGGTGTTACAGGCACGGTGAGTTTTGCGGAGTTACAAGCAGCAACTTCCGATCAACCATTATTTTTGTTTTCCTTCATTTTGATACTGGCGGGCTTTGGTTTTAAAATATCAGCAGTACCGTTTCATTTATGGACAGCCGATGTGTATGAAGGTTCGCCCATAGCAGTTACATCCTATTTATCAGTGATCTCCAAAGGCAGTATGATCTTTGCCATGACGACTGTTTTGTTTACCGTTTTTAAATCGCTCATCTTTCAATGGTATAATATCATTGCGGTGCTGGCAGTTTTATCCATGATCGTTGGTAATCTCTTTGCCATCCGTCAGCAAAATGTAAAACGATTCCTTGCCTTCTCTTCTATTTCGCAGGTAGGTTTTATTTTGATCGGTGTAACGGGTGCAAACGACATCGGACAGAGTTCAGTGATTTACTTTGTGCTCGTTTATATCTTCTCCAATCTTGCTGCGTTTGGTGTGCTGAGTTTAGTAAGTTCAGAGAAAGGAAAAGAAACCATTGATGACTTCAAAGGCTTTTACAAAACCAACCCGTTATTGACCTGGGTATTGGCGATCGCTTTGTTTTCATTGGCAGGCATACCACCTACAGCTGGCTTCTTTGGTAAATTCTTTTTGATACTGGCAGGTGCAGGGAAAAACAATTATCCGTTGATCACTATTGCTGCGTTGAATATGGTGGTGTCGCTCTATTATTATTTACGCATCATCAAAGCCATGTTTATGGATGCCAATGAAACACCGATTGAAAAAGTGGAAATGACCTGGGCACCAAAACTGTCAATGGCCATTTGCGTTGCAGGTATTGTGATCACCGGTATTGTAAGTGGTGCGTATGAATATATTTATTCGTTGGTGAAATAATTGTTTTGAAGATCGTACTTCGTACATTATAAATCGTACTTGTTATGGCTATTAATAAAAATCATGAATTCGAAGATCTGGATGGCGTGAAATGTGCTGTGGTGGAAAAGAATGCATCAAAAGATCGTGTTGCATTTTTAAAAGATCTGCTTGAATTCAATCGTTATAAAGTAATTGTTGTTCCATCGCCTCCGCCAAAAGCTGCTCCGGTGCCAAAACCGGTTGAAGGCGAAGCTCAAGTAGAAGCAGCTCCTCCTCCTCCACCCGAAACATTTACGGTTGGCGTTACAGATGTTACATTTAATGCAACAAATGCTATCTTCGGTCGTTTTTTGAAAACAAAAGATAAGCGTGTTGTTACACTTGCTTACTGGCAACAGGAAGAAACAACAAGCAGCGATAATATTCCCTATTTTTCTGTTGACGAAAACAGTCACCAATGGAAGTAAAGAATTTGTTTGATCAACAGGCTTATGAAGAGATCATGATCCGCCTGCAAAAACTAGCCGGAACCAGTGAACGTCAGTGGGGAAAGATGACAGCAGCACAAATGCTGGCTCATTGCAAAGAAGCTTACAAAGTTCCGCTCACCAGTAAGAAATTAAAACGATTGCCCATCAGTTATATCGGATGGATCTTTCGTCCTGTGTTGTATAATTCAAGACCTTACCGGAAAAGCTTACCTACTGCTCCCAACTTTATTATTAAAGATGATCGTGATTTTGAAAAAGAAAAAGCTGAAATGCTATCGATTGTAAAAGCGTTTCATGAACGAGGCGCAGCAGGTATCGGCGATAAAATGCATCCAACATTTGGCCCTATGAAAGCGGAACAATGGGGCAAGAGTATGTGGAAGCATCTCGATCATCATCTGCGACAGTTTGGGGTTTAGTGCTTTTGCATTATTTTACAGCACATTCATTCCTCAATCAAACCAACCACATACCATGGCGCAGAAACAACTTTCGGAAATGACCGATGAAGAATTAAAGAAAAACATGCGGATGATGACCATCGCTGTAACTGTTATTATTGCATCCATCATCATCATGTTTATTTCTGCTGTTTTTTCTTACATGAAAAAAGGCTTCAGTGTTACGGCTATTTTACCGTTTGCCTTCATGCCCATTGCAATCATCAACTTCATGAATCTGAAAAAAATTAAAGCGGAGTTGGATTCGAGAAAGAAATAAATCAAGTATCGCATACCCAAAACAACAAAGGGAGCTTCTCACGAAACTCCCTTTTCTTTATTCATATGGGTCAATTCTTTATAATCCTTTCAATGTTTCTAAACGTTCCCATCTGCTCACTTTTGCATCCTGCGCCTGCTCCATAAAACGTGCTGCCAATTCAGGATCTTTTGCTTTAATGATATTGAAACGGTTTTCATGATACATAAATTCGCTTAAGTCAAGTGAAGGATCTTTTGAATCAACCACAAAACGTTGGCCTCTTGGCTTCATGGGATTGTAATGGAACAATGGCCAGTAACCACTCTTCACTGCAAAGTCTTGCTCTTCTGCACCATGTGCCATATCGATACCATGTGCAATACAATGACTGTATGCAATGATCAATGATGGACCGGGATATGCTTCTGCTTCAAGTATGGTTCTGATCGTATGCATATCATTTCCACCCATAGCAATTTGTGCAACATAAGCTGTGCCATGTGAAATGGCTTGTAACGCCAGATCTTTCTTACCTGTTGTTTTACCATTCACACTAAATTTCGCACTGGAACCTAATGGAGTTGATTTTGATTTTTGTCCACCGGTATTGCTGTACACTTCTGTATCAAGCACCATGATGTTTACATTTTCTCCTGTACTCAATACATGATCCAAACCACCATAACCAATATCATAAGCCCAACCATCGCCACCAACGATCCAGATGGATTTTTCTTCTAAGAAATCAGCAAGATGGAATAAATTCAAAGCAGCCATTGAACGTTCACCACTCAACCTGCGCTTCAACTCTTTCACCAATTCATGTTTCTCCTGCAGCTCTGCTTCTGTTGTGCCGTTGTTATGAATAATTTTATCAACCAGTTCTTCGCCAATCATCGGACGTCAATTCATCCAGCAACTGCAACGCCATTTCATGTTTCTTGCTGCTTGCCATACTGATACCTAAACCAAATTCAGCATTATCTTCAAACAAACTGTTGGCCCATGCTGGTCCTACACCTTCTTTATTTTTTGTCCATGGTGTAGTTGGTAAATTACCACCGAAGATGGATGAACAACCTGTTGCATTCGCAACAATCATACGCTCACCAAACAACTGCGTTAAAAGTTTTATGTAAGGAGTTTCACCACAACCGGCACATGCACCACTAAACTCAAACAAAGGCTGGAAGAATTGTGAACCTTTCACCGTATTCTTGTTCACTCTTGTGCGGTCAACTTCCGGAAGTGTTAAGAAATAATCCCAGTTTTCTTTTTCTTTTTCCTGGATATTTGTTTTATCCAGCATGTTGATGGCTTTATGACCGGGATCTGTTTTGCTGGTAATAGGACAGAACTCAACACACAATGTGCAACCGGTACAATCTTCTGTTGATACCTGCAATGTGTATGCTTCTGTTTCTTTGTTCCATTCTTTACCAATTGGATCAACATGCTTGAAACCTGCAGGCGCATCCGCCAACAATGTTTTATCATATACTTTCGGACGGATAGCTGCGTGTGGACAAATCATAAAACATTTGCCGCACTGTGTACACAACGATGTATCCCAAACCGGTACTGCATCAGCAATATTTCGTTTTTCCCATTTCGTTGTTCCACTTGGGAAGGTTCCATCGATCGGGAAAGCACTCACCGGTAATTCATCACCTTCACCTGCAATAATTTTACCCAATACCTGTTTTACAAAATCAGGTGCTTCATCGGGCACTGCAGCATCAATGGGTCTATTGCCAATTACAAATTGTGCATAATCCACTTCATACAAATTCGCCAGTGTTTTATCAACCGCTTCGTAGTTCTTTTGTACAACAGCTTCGCCTTTTTTCCAATAACGTATCGTAAATCGCTTCTTTAATTTTTGCAATGGCTTCTTCACGTCGGCAATACATTGCTGATGGCGAAGAAACAGGTTTGCAAAATTGTATTGATACGGTTGCCCATGCCTGCTTCTTTTGCTACTGTGTAAGCATTAATGGCATAAAACTTTAATTTTTTATGAACGATCTCTTCCTGGATCTTCTTCGGCAACATACCCCACAGCTCATCTTTTTCATACGGTGCATTTAATAGAAACACTGCACCTTCTTCTGCATCTTTTAAAATATCATACTTGGTGAGATAGTTGAAGTGATGACAAGCCACAAAATTTGCAGACTGTACCAGGTAAGTTGAGTGAATCGGGTTTTCACCAAAACGTAAATGCGATACCGTTAACGATCCTGATTTTTTTGAATCGTACACAAAGTATCCCTGTACATGATCGTTGGTTTTATCACCAATAATTTTAATGGAGTTTTTATTTGCACTCACTGTTCCATCGGCACCTAATCCAAAAAACAAACCACGGAACTTATGTTGTGTTTCCAGATTAAATGTTTTGTCGTACTCTAAACTTGTATGCGTAACATCATCATCAATACCGATGGTAAAATGATTTTTTGGTTTGTCTTTTTTCAATTCACGGAACACCGCTTTCACCATCGCCGGGGTAAATTCTTTGCTCGATAAACCATAACGTCCGCCAATCACATGTGCGTGATGATTTTCCTGTGCCTCGTTCAATGCATTCACGACATTCATATACAATGCTTCGCCAATACCGTTTGGTTCTTTACTTCTGTCGAGCACCGCAATACTTACTACACTTTTTGGAATCGTATTGATAAACGCCTGCACATCTAACGGACGGAACAAACGTACCACGATCATCCCTACATGCGATCCACGTTCATTTAAATAATCAACCGTTTCTTTTACGGCACCTGCACCTGAGCCCATGATCACAATTACACGATCAGGATGTGCATGTCCGTAATATTCATATAAACTGTATTGACGTCCGGAAAGTTTGGCAAACTCATCCATAGTTGATTGAACAATGGAAGGAACATTTGCATGATAGGTATTCGCTGCTTCCCTGTTCTGAAAAAACACATCAGGATTTTGCGCTGTACCACGTATGGAAGGATTGTTTGGATTCAATGCACGGTTGCGATGCGCATGAATGGCTTCCATATCCATCATTTGTTCAATCACATCATCAGCAATTACTTCAACTTCATTTAATTCATGCGAAGTGCGGAAGCCATCAAATATATTCAGGAAAGGAACTCTGGCTTTTAATGTAGCCGATTGAGCGATCAATGCCATGTCCATTACTTCCTGCGGATTGTTTCCAAACAACATCGCAAAACCAGTTGAACGCACGGCCATCACATCACTATGATCACCAAAAATAGAAAGCGCATGCGTAGCTAAACTACGTGCGGCAATATGAAATACAGTAGGTGTTAATTCACCTGCAATTTTATACATGTTGGGGATCATCAGCAATAAACCCTGCGATGCTGTAAATGTAGAAGCCAATGCACCACCCTGCAATGCACCGTGGATGGCACCTGCAGCACCCGCTTCACTTTGCATTTCCATAATACGGGGAACAGTACCGAAAATATTTTTCATGCCTTTGGCACTCCATTCATCGGCCCATTCACCCATTGTGCTCGATGGTGTAATGGGATAAATGGCGCATACTTCATTGCATTTATACGCAATATAAGCAGCGGCCTCATTGCCATCCATTACTTCGTAAATAGCTTTGTCTTGTTCTACGGGGTTGGTTGTTGCTTGCATGTTCAATTGATTTGAAGCAACGAAATTACCCGACCCATCATGGGTAGTGAATGACGCTTATCAGTAAAAAAACTAATTGCGGTGAGGAAAGTCAGGAAAGCATGGGTGTTGGTCAGCAGTTGTGTTCTATAGCATCAACTGTTGCCACGCTCGTTTCATGTTTCCGGTTTCATGGCGACAAGTAGCTGTTAGTGTTGAGTGATTTTTTTTACATAAGTGTTCCGCAGAATTACTTATCAGCTAAAGAAATACCTAATCAACTATATTGGCAACCTCAAAGCTAAACCCCTTCAAGTTATCTTTTTCTATAACTGATTTTAATTTTTTACTTATAATAAAAATAGAGTCAGGCCTAAGTAATCCACGCCTTACACCCGTTTTCTCTTTTGCGATGGATATGTCATTATACCCGATTATTGATTCTCGTTTAATAAAAACTTCTGAAAGCAAGTTGAGGCCAATCGTATGACCCAGTGGACATTTATAAATTTCCAAAGTATTACTAACATTCTTATTTTTTATACTCTCAGATGATTCTGATAAATCAAAGGGATTTACTCCAGCGACAGTTTTTTGGGAAAGATTTACCGCTGGTGAATGAGCAGTTAAATTATACCATGAATGGCTTTTTTTCTTTTTAAAATAAACTGATGAAAAATCTGCACCTTTCAACTTCTTATTTTCAAAAACCTTTACAAATTTTTCAGATACAATAATTTCATCTGCGATTGTTCTAGCTATATCCTTATTAGGAATTGAAGAGTATTTTAAAATTAAGTCTCCTTTGATTGATGCATTTACTCCACATATTTTACAGGCCTTACTTTCATCGTAAATTGTGCCACATTCCTCTCCTGCGGGCTCAAATGTTTTATCAATCTTCATTAGAAAATATTCAGCTTCATCAATTTCTTTCTTTGAATATTTTCTAATGATTTCCCACCCATAAAAAAAAAGAGTATCATACTTTTTTTGAACTAACTCATTCGTTTCCTTAATCTTGAAAAAAAGCGGATCAGCTTTTCTAATTTGAATTACTCTTGCAATGCCTTGTTTTACACCTTCATGTTCACTTAACAGAATACCGGCATAATCCTCATCAATTCTAAATTCATATATTTCTTCCATACTTCATAAGCTTTTTGAGTAATAGATATTTCTCTTTTCTGGCGCAAGTGTTCCGCAGGATCACTTGATGCCGATTAATTCAGCCCCGATTATTATAATTATCACTCGGCTTCATTATTTCGCCTGAAACTAATTTTACGTTTCGGAGCTACAGGCAGTTTCTGCTTTTCAATCAGTTCCTTCAGTACAAGAAAGATATTCTCGATATCGCTCGTATTACCTTTTACCTCTTTCTCCAGCTTGTTCAATTGTATTAATATTTCCTTATGCGTTAGTGCAAACTCCCGCATTTTGGTAAATACCCTTATGATACGGATGTTTACTTCAATGGCCACTTCAGTATTCAACACACTCGACAACATCGCAACTCCCTGCTCGGTAAACGCATTTGGCAGGGTTCGTCTACCTCCCCATTTTGAGGTCGCAAATTGCGACTTCAAGTGATCATACTCCCTTTGCGTAAGCGTAAACATAAAATCTTTGGGAAACCGGCCTCTATTTCGTTTTACTTGTTCATTCAATCTTTTTGTTTCAACACCATACATTTCTGCTAAATCTTCATCCAGCATTATTTTCTGGCCTCGTACAACAAAAATCCGATTGAGAACTTTTTGTTCCTGTATAAGTACTTGCAGGTCTTTTTTTCGCATAGATTATCAGGTATAATAATAAATATAATCGTAAAAATTGAAAATTAGAAATCGTTTAAGCTCAAACTTGAGGTCGCAATTTGCGACCTCAAAATATAAAGCCCATTTGCCAGAAATTAATTTACCAGTTGCTTACAGCATCGTATTATTGCCTTCAATTAACTACGCTAAAATCAAGAGACATGTTTCAGTCTATTAAGGACCGTTGCGAAGCGCTGGTCAACAACTTTAAAGAAATCCCCACAGCCCGGAAAGAACTGCTGGAAATAATTGCAGACTTTATTACCAACAAACAGAATGCAAACGAAGCCATCAATCTTGTGTATGTGTGTACGCACAACTCACGCCGCAGTCATTTAGGCCAGGTGTGGGCAGCAGTGGCAGCAGCCTATTATAACGTAAACAATGTGCACACATTTTCCGGCGGCACAGAAGCAACTGCTTTCAACCCAAATGCGATCAAGGCAATTACAACAGCAGGTTTTACAGTAAAGAAAACAACAGAAACAACCAACCCTGTGTACGAAGTGTACTTTGCTGAAGATAAATTCACCACTTGTTTTTCCAAAGTTTACAACCATGAAATAAATCCTGCACAAAACTTTGCAGCCATTATGACCTGCTCTGATGCGGAAGATAATTGTCCGTTCATCCCAGGTTGTGATCTGCGCATCGGCACTACTTACAACGATCCGAAAGCATTTGACAATACCCTTCTGCAGAATGAAAAATATACTGAACGCAGCAACCAGATAGCAATGGAATGCCTGTATGTATTTTCAAAAGTGACCGGCTAAATTTTTATGATTGTAAAAACTGAAATAAGAGTGCAGCAATTACAGCACCTGCTATTGGCCCAACGACAGGTATCCAGCTATACCCCCAGTTACTGTTCCGTTTATTTTTAATGGGCAATAGAAAGTGCATGATGCGTGGACTAAGATCACGTGAAGGATTAATGGCATAACCGGTTGGTCCACCTAAACTCAAACCAATACCCAGCACCAATAACGCAACAGGCAATGCATCCAATGCACCCAGACTATTTTGCGGAGCAGCAATAAACAAAACGCCTAACATCAATGCAAATGTGCCAATGGCTTCTGTCATTAAATTATAAAACACATTGGGAATTGCCGGTGAATTGCAAAACACCGCAAGTTTTGCTTCCGCATCTTCTGTTGCATCAAAATGTTGTTTGTAAGCCAGCCACATTAAACCAGAACCCGTCATTGCACCGAGAAATTGTGCAGCGATATAAGAAGGAACAGAACTCCATTCAAATTTTCCAATACTTGCAAGACCAATTGTTATTGCAGGATTTATATGTGCTCCGCTAACTGCTGCACTGCTGTACACACCCACAAATACTGCCACGGCCCAACCAAATGCAATTACTATTAATCCACTGTTATTACCTTTTGTTTTTGCTAATAGCACATTGGCAACAACACTGTTGCCTAATAGCAATAACAACATAGAACCGATATATTCTGCAAGAAAAGGAGTCATATGGCAATTTCAGATTTTAGATTTGTGATTTCAGATTGGCATTCGTTATTATTCTAAACAAAATTTTTATATTACCTCTCAGACGGGCGTTCTTATATCATACATCCTAAATCATACATCCGACATCAACTCAACACATATCCTTTCGCCACTTCATTGAACGCTGCAATTTGTTGTTGCTTCCACACTTCATCCTTATTTAATTCCTTCATCATAATATCCGCAACAAGCGGTGCTGCTTCAATAGCTGCTTTTGCATCAAGGATCAACGCTCTTGTTCTTCTTGCCAATACATCTTCCACCGTCATGGCCATTTCATGTCCTACGGCCCACACTACTTCCGCAATGGTATATTGTAAGTTCGGATGGATCAATTGTGAAAAACCCTGGTGTTGCAGATAACGGATCGCAGCTGCATCACTTCCATAATAATACAACGGATCTTCCACATCTACTTTCTTCATCCAGCCATGCAGCTTCATGGTTTCTGTTTGACATCGTGTATATGCAAGCCCACCTTCGTAGTGAGCTTTTAAAATTACTTCCTGCGCCATCTTGCGATACGTGGTCCATTTACCACCGCTGATATTGATCATGCCGCCTTTCGATACCCAAATAGTATGATCACGGGGAAGCACAGCCGTTTTCTTTTGTCCCGGCACTTTCACCAATGGTCGCAAACCGGCGAACACACTTTTTACATCGCTGCGTTTTAAACCGGTATGCACATAACGATTGAAATGATTGATCACAAACTCCACTTCATCTTCTAATGGTAATGGTTCGATCACCGCAGTTTCAACACTTGTATCGGTTGTACCAATAATTACTTTATCATGAAACGGAACGGCGAATAACACACGCCCATCATCCGTACGGGGAATAAATAAAGCCTGATCGCCGGGGAAAAATGTTTTCTCCACTACAATATGTATTCCCTGCGATGGCGATACCGTTCTTGTCAATCCATCATCATCCATCTTCAATACTTCATCTACAAATACACCCGTAGCATTGATCACCACAGTTCCTCTTGCTTCGTATGTTTCATCGGTCAGGCAATCATGTATGTTTACACCCGCTACTTTTCCTTGCTCATGAATGAGATTTGTAACCTTGCAATAATTTAATACCGTTGCACTTACATCGGCTGCGGTTAACGCAAGTGATACGCATAAGCGTGCATCATCAAACTGTCCATCGTAATACGCAACACCGCCACTTAACTTTTTCCCATCAAGACCTTTAATGTATTCCTGTGTTTTCTTGATCGATAAAATTTCACTCGGGCCAAGACTTAATTTCGCTGAAAGAAAATTGTACACTTTCAAACCAAGTCCGTAATATAATTTCTCCCACCAACGATAAGCAGGTAATACCAGTTTCAAACGATGGGCAATATGCGGCGCATTCTTTAACAGCAATCCACGTTCACGAAGTGCATCACGCACCAAACGGAAATTTCCCTGTTGCAGGTAACGTACACCTCCATGTATCAGTTTGGTTGAACGGCTTGATGTTCCTTTTCCAAAATCGTGTTGCTCGAGTAAAAGTGTTTTATAACCACGTGCTGCTGCATCAACTGCTGCACCCAATCCCGTTGCGCCACCACCAATAATGATGATGTCCCAATGATTGGTGGTTTTTAATTGTTGTATTTGTTGTGAACGATTCAAGAATCAGTTTGTAGTTTTTAGTTTATAGTTGCTCATTTCAGAATCTACAATATTACTTAATCATGTTGAAGTTTAAGAAACTACAAACCATAAACTTCAAACGATAAATATTAATAGCTCTGCGCTGCCTTCACCGCTTTTTTCCATCCATTCATCAGGCTTTCCCTTTTTTCTTCGTCCATGCTGCTTTCAAACTTCCGATCGACCTGCCACTGTTCCTGTATTTCATCAATACTATTCCAGTAACCGGTTGCCAGTCCGGCAAGATAAGCCGCACCCAAAGCTGTTGTCTCTGTAATACGGGGACGAACAACCGCCGTATTCAACAGATCACTTTGAAACTGCATCAACAAATTGTTTACAGTTGCACCACCATCCACCCGTAATTCTTTGATCTCAATGCCTGAATCGGCCTCCATTGCTTTTAACACATCCACTGTTTGATAAGCGATACTATCCAATGCCGCTTTTGCAAAATGTGCTGCCGTTGTTCCTCTTGTAATTCCAACAATGGTTCCTCTTGCATGTTGATTCCAGTAAGGCGCACCCAAACCTGTAAAGGCCGGCACCATATACACACCATCGCTGTCGGTTACTTTCGCTGCAAGTTTTTCAATATCTGTTGAAGAACGGATAATGCCGAGCCCATCACGCAGCCATTGTACCACTGCACCTGCAATAAACACACTTCCTTCCAACGCATATTCAGTTTTGCCATTGATCTTCCATGCAACAGTCGTTAACAGATTATTTTTAGAGATGACAGCTTTCTCTCCTGTATTCATGAGCATAAAACATCCTGTACCGTACGTATTCTTTACCATACCGGGGTGCGTACACAACTGACCAAACAATGCACTTTGCTGATCGCCTGCAATACCGGCAATGGGGATATTGGTAGCCGTTAGTATATTT
>CAWHOR010000096.1:0-40030 GCA_963830845.1 uncultured Bacteroidota bacterium
TGCGCTCGCCGGTTATAGTAGATAACAGGATGTGGAGACTTTGATTAATATCTTCCACTGCTGCAACTGTATTTACCAGGCCTGCTGTTTTATTAAATGATGGAGGGAAGCTCCATCCCCTACCTAAAAAATCATCTTTTATTTCCATGATTAACCTCCTATAATAACTGTTGGACAACCGATAATAATTGTTCCGCCGTGTGCTGTGGTATCGCCCATACGTGCTGCCGGCATGCCGCCAATCAACACTGTTGCTGATCCTTTGATAATACTATCAGGCGGGCCTGTGCATACCAGCATATCTCCAACTCTGGCTGCCGGCATGCCGCCAATCAAAACAGTCGGGCATCCCGGAGGCATTACAGGTCCACCCACATGTGGCACTGTTCCGTTTACCATTGGGCATACATGCATATCGCCTACTCTTGCTGCCATTGACATATTGCTTAGTTTATTTGTACAACCGATCCTTTTACCGTTGTTGAACCACTCGATGACAGTTCCATTGTACCGCTTGCATTCAACTTTCCACTTGCACTTGCGTTCAGTTCTGCATTCAATGCTTCCATTTTCAAATCAGTGCCTGCCTTTATATTAATTGCTTTCGCTGATTCAATCGTAATACCATCAGCATTCATTAAAAATTTGTTTCCGTTTTCATCTGCTATCTGAATTTCACCCGCATCTTCATCTACAATAATTTTTTTACCGGCAGGTGTTTCGGTAGTGAATGATTTTTTTTCATCGTTCCACACCCATTTCATTTCGCTGCGTGTTTGCAATCCCTTTTCATGGTTATCGTTTTTCTGCTGAAGTGGTCCTGCTTTTGCAGAACTATGAAGTCCACCGAGTATAACAGGATAGTTTGGATCTTCATTGAGAAATCCAACCAATACTTCATCACCTGCTTCAGGCCGAAAGAAAAAACCACGATTGCTTCCTGCATCGGGCATACTCATTCGTGCCCACATACCTTCATCCTGCATGCTGATGGAAGGAAGTTTTATTTTCACCCGAAACTCATTCAACGGATCTTCGAGATCAGTAACAATACCTGTATGCAATCCTTTAATGGCAGGGCCGTATGCAGCTGCCGGAAGTACGCTGATGGGTAATGCTGCTGCATAAGCTGTGGCATCTAAACCAAATTGTGCAGTGGTTGTCCAGACTCCATCAAACAACTCATGACGAATACCGCTAATTAAAGCGTTGCTGCTGAAACGATCCCCAACACCTGCAATAGAAATCATTTGACCTGGTTTCACATCTGCATAACCTTGAAACTTTGCACTGCCTCTTATTTTCGATAAGCGATTCCGCATGAGTTGTGCATCGGCCCATTGTTGTAATTGTGGTTCGGGCAATGCACCTGCATGTTGAATAACTTGTTTGCTATTTCCTGTTGCATCAGATAAATCTTCAGGCGATAAGTTTCCTGCATTGCTGATAGTTGGTGCCGTTGCTTCCACATCAACCAATTCCTGGTTAGCATGGCTCCATGTTTGTGCATGCAACGTTTCAAACTGATTACGTGCATCAATTTCTGCATCCATCTCAAGCATGGTTGCTCCAAATAATACACTCAATGTTTCCGTAGCTGACAGATCAGGTTTCTTTGCAATGAGTTTTCCATCTTCACAAAAACAGATGAGGCCATTTGCCTCAGCACGTGTCATAATAAAATCCCAATCGCTTGCATGGTATTGTACAATTTCTTTTAAGGCAGCACCGGTGTTTTCAATCTCTGATTCTAATCCTGCATCTTGTATGATTTCTTCCATCACCTGCTGATCGCTCAACTCAGCAAAATATTTGCTCTTTGAATAGGTGCTTAGTTTAATACAGGCATCTTTTGCTTCTACTTCCAGTACAGGTGATTTTTGGTTGCGTATTTTGATGGCTTGTTTTACAATGATACCGGTGAACAACAGGGATTCATCTGCTTCATAACCTGCCCACAGCTCAAGTTTCTTACCCGGAATAAACATATCTTCATTGCTCGCCGGAAAACTTGATTGCGCAGGATCGCCATCA
This sequence comes from uncultured Bacteroidota bacterium, assembly GCA_963830845.1. Lineage (GTDB taxonomy): Bacteria > Bacteroidota > Bacteroidia > Chitinophagales > Chitinophagaceae > Lacibacter. The sequence goes on from CAWHOR010000096.1 coordinate 2,035, forward strand.
TAAATAATCAATTTGCAGGAAGGAATGCGATAAGCCTGCCGTTGTATTACAACAGAACTGATATTGATGCTGCGTGGCACACGTTCGCCTTCGATCTTTACGGTGAACGTAACAACATCTGTACCTGCTGAGCTGGATGGTATGGTGCGGGTTTCTGTCATCCTTTTATTTTTTCAACTGGTGGAAAAAAAAGTTCCTGTCCCACTTTTATATCACGGTAATGACTGAGTTGATTAACAGCGGCAACTTGCAGGTATAAATTCTCATCGCCATAAATCGTGTAACACATAAGGGGCAAGCTATCGCCATGCTTTACAAGCCGCACATGCGTGAGATCGGGCGACTGTGCATTTTCTGCTGCTGTACGTTGCACATCTTCCACTGCACCCATAAACGAACATTTGGCTGATGCCCGAATGGGTGTTCCGTCAGGCTTAAATAATTTGTATGTAATACTCAGATTTGTTAACCGGCACTTGAAAAGCATGGTGCCCCAATAAATTTTGATGTAGGGTGTTTCATGTGTATCGCCCACAAAATCATACACTACCTTTTTCAGTTTATTAATGGTCTCAACAATTGAGTGGACTACTGTAACAACAGGCACACCACTTTCTGCTGCGGGCACACCATCACCATTCAACACACCCGTAGCATCAAACAAAAAATCAAACTCCAAATTTTGTGGTCGACTGCAACTGTAACGTGGTTGTGCAGCACTTGTGCCTCCCGCCTGTTGATCGCTGTACTCGATCGTATGTGTGAACGTATACGATTCAGGATTTACCTGCACGGTGAATTCACCGTCCGGCAATGCATTACTGAACTCCGCATCAGTATATGCTTTCAATGTCATCTTCTGTAGCTTACCCGGTATCATATCAACGTTCTTCTTTTTCTTTTAAAATGCGTAGTACTTCTTCCACACAAATCTTCACCAGTGATTCTTTGTTTGCTTCAGCATCTTTTTTTTCACCTTCGCTTCGTCCACGTTGCTGCCGGTTCTCTGTATTGCCGGTTTCGTTTACATAAGCAGTGATCTGTATTTCGTTAATTACAACCGGCATAAGGTTTAACGGTTAACGGGTGAAAAATAAGCACAGCTTAATACCAGTGTTTCCACCACTACTTCGCTGTTATTAGCATTGAAAGATGACAACTCCCACTTGGTTGGTATGCTGTTGTACACACGCCACATATAAACCGGCGCATGTACTTCGTTCAATAAGCTGATGGTTAAATTCAATGGACGAAATTCAAAATTCTCCATTGCATTTTTTACCCAGCGATAGAGTTCAGAGTATTCAAACAAACCACGCTTTAATGTAATGTCACTGAAGTTGGCTCTTGTTGGCAACTTATGTGAAAAGCGATTTTCACCTCCTTCATTGATCGATTCTGTTCCCATACTCACAGACAGTCCTGCCACTTCCTGAAAACGAACGTCTACAGGCGATTGCGGGAACAACTCAAAGGTTACCAGGAAATGAAAACCTGTAAGCGGATATTCAAACGGCATACTCTTATTTATGGAAGTTCAATAACCAAACCTTCGTGTGCGAGTTCCATTGTTTCAATGGCTACTTCGTTACCGTCGGCTTTTAAATCGGATGATTGCACTTTTACCGGGAAAGCATTTTTTACTTTCCATACCATTACGGGTTCGTGCTGTTCATTCAATAAGGAGATAATCAGATCCCTACGTTCGATCTTATTCATCTGTACTGTATTAAGCCATGCGTAATACTCGTTGTCCGATTCAAAGGTTCCCCGCTTGAGCGTTACGTTCGAAAACTTTTGCAGACCCGGCATTTTTACTTTTGAATATTCCGGACTTGCACCATCACGGTATTCAATTACATCCAGACTTTTATCTAAGCCGGTTACTTCGGTAAAGCCAATGCGTGTACCTCCCCATTCTACCCGGAAATGAAATTTTGATAAAGGATAAGTTGCCATACAATTCGTTTTGTTGTGATTAATGTGAATTCAAAAAATTATGACTCCTGCATTTTGTGTGAGAAGCGCAGGATAATAAACTCTGCAGGACGAACTGCAGCCAAACCAATCTCCACAATCAACTTTCCTTCAAGAATATCTACTGCCGTCATTGTAGTACCAAGTCCGCAGGCAACATAAAATGCATGCTCCGGTTTTGCTCCAGCCAATGCACCTTGCCGCCACAACACAGTGAGATAATTTGAGATCATGGCTTTTACTTTCGTCCATGTGTTTGCATCATTCGGTTCAAATACAAACTGCTCGGTTGCTTTCTTCACACTTTCTTCAATCATGTTAAACAATCGGCGTACAGAAACATAGCGCCATTCATTATCATTCCCTGCTAATGTTCTTGCCCCATACACCAATGTTCCTTTACCGGTGAATGCACGAATAGCATTAATGGATTTACCTGCCGTTACATCGATGTTCAATGCATCTAATTGCCCCGCATTAAATGTTGTGGCTGGCCCGATGATACCACCGATACTTACATTAGCAGGCGCTTTCCACACACCACGTGTGCGATCAACAAAAGCATAAATACCGGTTACTGATCCTGATGCTGGAAGAATGGTCTTTGTATTTTGAATACCATCAAGTATTGCTTTATATGCCGGGAAGATGATGGATAGGCCCTTATCTGCTTCCTGTTCTGTTAGTGATGCTGTTTTTACGATTGCGTTGGAGAAATAACTATTAATAAAATTAAACTCGGTACGAAGCAATGGAATAATACTTCTGATCATGGCGGCATCATCTGCACCACTCATTACATTTAATGAACCCGGAGGTGCAGAAAAAATGGTTGTCCAGTTTGCATGCGTTGGGGAAGAAATTGAATGCTGTACTGTATAAGCAGCAGTTAACTCTCCATCGGCTTCCACTTCATAACTGATGATCTTTGAATAAAAACCTACCAGCGAACTGATCGTGTTTGCAAAATTTGTTTTCAGGTTATTACTGTCGCTCACGGCATCACTTGTTGCACCGGAGAGTTTATCTACCTCACGGGCAATGTCAAAAAAGAAATCCATCACTGCTTCCAGGTTTGCAGCATTAGGTGTTGCTGATAATGCATTTTCCAGTACAGAATAACGTTGCGAAACCGTTGCAGATGCTCCTGTTAATGCCGTAACAGATGCTGCTACTTTCCCATTATCTGCAATTGCGTCATTCACTTTTCCTATTTGCGTACCCACAGCCGCAGGAGCAGCTGAACCAATATCACTTAATGAAACATTTACTCCTTCCCGTTGAAAGCGGTTAGGTGATGTGCCCGTGTTCATAAAATCGCTGTACTTAATTTGCCGTGGCAGGATCACTTCAAGCCAAGGCGTGTACACAGCTCCGTATTTCAGATTGTTGATGCCGATATTGCTTCGGAATGTTTCTCCCTTATAATCGTTGTTCTTCACATCCATCACTACAAACCTGTCTTTTAGATTTTCACATTGCATCAATGCTTCCTGATACACTTCGTAGTAATCGTTACCATTTGTAAGCAACGAATTATCAGGAAAAATGAGCAGAGTTGGTTCATCTACTTTTTCAATCACTTTTAATCCCTTTCCATCATCCAGAAAATCGCCTTTTGATTTTGGATCGGTATACGAACCAACAGATACAATGTAACAATCGCCGCCGCCGTTCTTAAAAAACATCCGCAGCGAATCGTACATAAACAACGATTGGCTAATATTGGCCGATTTAAAATTATTCAACGCATCAACATTCACCTGCGCAACCGCAAGTGATGGTGCACCGCCAAAATAAGTTTCATAATCAAGCAGGCTGCTGATCTTAACTGCTTTGTTTTTTAAATCGCCGGGACCATACTCATCTGCTTTTGCGGTGTACCCGATAAAAGCAGGAATTGCGGTTTCAACCTGTGCTACAGAAGGAGGAAATTTTGGAACCTCTTCTATATACACACCTGGAGTTTTGACTGTTAATGCCATAGTTGACAATGTTTATAATGATGATTAATGATTTAAATAAACGGATGAACAATGATAGATATCACTCCCCTGCTGCAGTTGACTGAGCCACGCTGCTGATGCATTGGGTAATGGACTGATATTACCATGTATTGTTGATGTGAACGATAATGTTTTAACAGGCACTTCGCTCAATGGAAATGGTGCATGGCTGATGAACTCAAGTTGATTCGCAGCATTTGAAAAACCGAGTACGGCATCTGTATCCTGCACTGATGTAACATCGCTTGTGTTAGCAATGTATTTGATCAATACAGAACGGTTGCAGAACCGAAGACTGAATGAACGATCAACCGCTTTGCCGGCATTCAACATGGAGAAGTTTGGCGCATTACCTACCTCGTTGTATAATTCAATAACTGCAACAGGATGTTCTGCCATGCCGGGATCTTTTACCAAAATGAAAAACGACTCACCGTTCACATCAATACGATACTTACCGGCATCTAATCCCTGCAGACTAACATCAACCAACGTTCTTGCTGTTTCGAATTTTTGTACAACTGTACTCTTTGCTTCTTTATTAAACAACCCCGTTTGTGTATCAATACCAAAATGTTTTATCACAAACTCTTTTACAGGCACTGCAACTGTAAACGGATAACTGGCGGTATATATCGTTGCTGCATCCTTCTCTGCTACAAACTGCCTCTTACTTCTCTTGCGCCAAAAAGATTGATTGCTTATTACTATTCCGTTGGTGGTAGTTTTCAGACATTCGTAGATGTCAGTTCCATCGGTGACCAAACGACCAGGCTTATAAATAGTAGCAGCGACATGTGTTGCAATTGGTTTTGATAAATACAATCGGTTAAAGCTGCCGGATGGAAGTACAGGTTCAAGAAATTCATTGTTGGAAAAATTCGATAACCAATTTGTTTCTCCCTTTCCCGGTTTAAAATTTGATTGGGTGATATTGTCGAACAATCCATTTACAGACACAACGTAAAACACAAACTTCATATCGGCAGGCCAGACTTTAACGGGCTCGGAAGCATTATTTACTTTTGCTGCTATGATGAGTTGATGATCAAGTTGCTTCCATTTAATATCATAGTTTCTGCATAGCTTCTCCGTTGCGGCAGAAGCCTTCAGCAAAAGATTTTTTACTTTTGAATCACGGTAGTAATCGTGCAATATTTCAACCCGGCAAACTATTTTGTAACTGCTGTTCATATTACAGTTGGAGTTTTGTCTTTTGCAGTAGTTTCAATTTCAAGAATAATTCCGCCACCACTCTGCACAAATCGGTCATCAATTACTACCTGGCGTATTTTATATAATACTGATGGTAAATATTTTCCACCGAGGCTTGCCCACAAATGATTCACCTGTTCGAAATTGAGTGTTATCAACTCGCTGCTTATTTGTTGAACGGGCAGCATTGTATCGGTAAATAATCCGGGACTGTTTTGCGGAGTAAATACATTTTTATGCTGAAAGAACTGCATTACATACGAGAGATATAATAATGCATCATCGGTATAATCTCGATTAACAGAAAACAATACGTATAGATTAACAAGCACGGGTGGATTTTTATATTCAACACCAGTACCAACAGGCGAAGGAAAACTGTTTGAAGGATGTTTACTGATACGATCTTCTTCAATGTTCACCAACGACATAACTATCTTGGAAGTAACTGCGGTGAGCTCTTCTGCTTTGGCAATGTTGGCTGCAATTACAATTCCAGCTGGTGTTGCAGCGCCATTACGTAGCATAATAAACTTGCTTAGCTCTTCCGTGAAGAACCGAAATACTTGTTGTATCAAGTTTCTAACATTTAGAAGTTAAAGACTTCAGCTTACAACGGATGTGGGTAGTGACGTTTAAGTAGGGAAGATTAAACGGAGGTTTTGCAATAGTAGAAGATTATCTCACAGGTCATTCGAATACGAATATTGAAAGTTTTTAAAAGAATGTCAATACCACAAAGAGGTATTTTTTTTCTTCAATCAATCAATCGGTAAAAGAATTGATTTTTTTTCAAACAGTATTTTACTGAAACACAAGCCAGTATTCAATTATATTCGAATTACAGGTATCGTAAAAACGGCCTGTTACCTTTTTGTTACTTCGAAAAAAAATATAAAAAGAGCGGATTATACAAGAAATTTTCAGATGAATTCAGTAAAATTACTAAAACAAAAGAGTTCAGGCAGCCACCTATTCATTCAAAAAAACAGATCATGATCAAACGTTTCAACAATTATCCGTTTATTAAACATGCTAAAGCCGTATTTACTGAAGAGGAGATAAAAACAAAAGCCTCCTCGTTTTATAAATGGATGGATGAACGCCGTACTTGCCGTGATTTTTCTGAAAAGCCTGTTCCAAAAGAAGTGATTGAACATTTGCTTCTTACAGCATCAACTGCACCATCAGGTGCCCATAAACAACCATGGACGTTTTGTGTTGTAAGCGATGTTGAACTAAAAAAGCAAATTCGAGTGGCAGCAGAAGCAGAAGAGAAAGAAAGTTACGATGGACGAATGAGCGAAGAATGGTTGAAAGATCTTGCACCGTTACAAACAAACTGGGAAAAACCATTTCTTGAAACAGCACCTTATCTGATTATTGTTTTCAGCAGAAGTTATGAGTTTGAGGAAAACGGACACAAACATCAAAACTATTATGTAAAAGAAAGTGTTGGCATTGCATGTGGTTTTTTATTGACAGCGATTCACGAAGCTGGTCTTGTTGCATTAACACATACACCCAGCCCTATGAACTTTCTCAGTAAACTACTCGGCCGTCCGGAAAATGAGCGACCATACCTGTTGATACCGGTTGGTTATGCTGCTGACGAATGCTGGGTACCATCACTGAAACGAAAGGAACTAAATGAAATTGCGGTATGGTACTAAAGTGCAAGCAACTCCTCCTGCATGCGTCCCTTTGCATCAAATACTAATAATTTTTTATTGAGCATTGATTTCTGAACAATGATGCGGTATTCATTTGCTTCAGCTCGTGGTTTGCTGATGATGATCGCATCTTTCACTGCCCAATCTTTGTACTTCGATTTTTTAAAATTATCCTGAACGGTTACCGGTAAAGAATCAATCGGTACTTTTTCTTCTGTACTCACCCAATCGGCTTTGGGTGTATAATTAGCTTTGAGATTTTTCTCGCCCAATGTGAATTGTACGGCATGGTTATCGATTCCTCCGCTCCACTTCGCATCTTTCGCAGCAGGGAATTGCCTTTCAAATGTTTGCTTCACAAGATCAGGCACTTGAAACAATTGTGCGTTCGTAGCAATTGCAGAAACAAAAAGAAATATGGAGAGAATAAAAAGCTGTTTCATCGTGAAGACTTTATGAATCGAAGATAAAACTGTTTGCGATGAAGAATTGTTAACGAGTGGTTGCAAAAATGATTTCCTTATTCTTTACCTGCTACTACAATAACGATCTCGCCTTTGATTGCTTTGGCGGCAAAGTGATCGTGTACTTCTTTTAAGGTACCACGTTTGTTCTCTTCAAACTTCTTGGTGAGTTCTCTGCTTACACAACACAAACGCTCTTCGCCGAAATATTGCATAAAATCGGTGAGTGTTTTCAACAATCGAAACGGCGATTCATAAAAGATCATGGTGCGTTCTTCGTCCACCAATTGCTTCAATGCCGTCATTCGTCCTTTTTTCTGTGGCAGAAATCCTTCAAATGTAAAACGTGTTGCCGGCAACCCGCTGTTGACCAATGCCGGAACAAATGCGGTGGCACCGGGAAGTGTTTCTACAACAATATCATTCTTCACACATTCACGCACCAATAAAAAAGCAGGGTCGCTGATGCCGGGAGTACCGGCGTCTGTAAGTAAGGCCATCTTCTTGCCTTCTTTCAACTGATCAACGAGGTGCTGCACAATTTTATGTTCATTGTGCTGGTGGTATGGAGAGATGGGCTTTTGTATGTTGTAATGATTCAGTAACACTCCACTTGTACGTGTATCTTCAGCAAGAATTAGATCAGCATCCTGTAACACTTCCAATGCACGGAGCGTAATATCTTTGAGATTACCGATGGGAGTTGGAACAATGATCAACATGAAACAAGTATGAAGTAAGAAGTACGAGGTACGAATGTACAGGCTCTTACTTCCTGTTTCTTCCCTCTTACAACTTGATTAGTTCACTGAAATTTCGTACTGCTCCATTACCGCATTGGCCAGTAGTTTTTTAGCTGCTTCTTCAGCAATTGCTTTTGCTTCGTCGGCTGTTGCTGCATCGATCTGCATGCTGATGTTTTTTCCAATGCGCACATCTGCCACACCTGTTAAACCTAAATTACTTAATCCACCCATTACTGCTTTTCCTTGTGGATCCAATAGATCTTTGAGTGGCATTACTTTCACCTGAACTGTGTACGTCATTGTCGTATAATTAAATTATGAGATTTGTTTACGAAGCAGCAAAGATAAAGCAACGTAGGCTAAATAAATAAGCGGAATGGCTGCCCATTGAAAAACAACACCCAGAACAATTGCCAATACCGCCAGTATGATCTTAGGTTGATTTCCCTTGAGACTGTAATCTTTGAACTTGAGACTCATGATAGGTATATCCGACACCATCAGGTAACTGATGAGAAGGGTAACTGCCGTACAAGACCCAATGATTTATTACAACCGATGCCAGATTCCATGAATTGTACCACACCACCAATGGCAGTGCCGCCACTACAAAACCGGTGATGGGCGTTGGCACTCCACGAAACGAAGTGCTTTGGCGCTCGTCGATATTAAATTTCGCCAACCGCCATGCTGCACAGCAGGCAATCAGTAACGCAGGTAATAAAAACAAAATCGATGTGTCTAACGCAGATTCTTCTTTCAAATAACTCATGCGCAGCAATTGATACATGATCATGGAAGGTGCAACGCCAAACGTTACTACATCGCTTAACGAATCGAGTTGCTTGCCCATTTCGGATGACGCTTTCATCAATCTTGCTAAAAATCCATCGAGGAAATCAACAAGCCCTGCCGCAAAAATAAAAAACGAAGCATACATGATCTTCTCCGGCAGATTGATGATTAGATTACCCTGATCAACAGTAGTAATGGTTTCACCAGGCTGCAGTATGAGAATAATTGCAATGCAACCAAATACGAGGTTGAGTAATGTGAAGAGGTTGGGGATTTGTTTCATATAGTAGTCCACAGTCGATGGTCGACAGACCATAGACGAGCGTTTTAGTTTTAATCGTTTAATGAATTGATGAGTGCCTGAATCATTTTTACTAAGACTTCAATTTGGTTATACAGTTTTGCAAACAACTCTTCCTGTAAATAATTTCTTCGCTTTGCCAAAAAAAGACAACCTACCACCTCAAGTGCAGAGCGGTTAGCAATTACAAGAAACCGCCTGAACTCTGCATTCGATAAACCAGTTGAACCCTCAACAATATTCAATGATACTGAATTTGCGGCTCTTCTAATCTGACTGGACAATGAATACAGTTCATGAGCAGGAAAAGACTTTACCAACAAATCAACATCATCCGTTAACTCTAAGGATTGCTGCCATACTTTCAGATTTTCAAACTTAAATGCTATATATAATCAATGACTTTAAAATATCAAACTCGTCTGTGGTCTATCGACTATTGACTATCGACTTCCTCATTTCTTCATCAACGCTTCAATATCTTCAACAGTGATTGGAATATTCTGCATGAGATCTTTATTTCCATTACGGGTGATCCAGAAATTATTTTCAATACGCACTCCCATTTGCTCTTCTTCAATATAAATACCCGGCTCAATGGTAAACACCATTCCTGCTTTTACGGGTTCCGTTTTTGTACCAAGATCATGCACATCAATTCCAAGATGATGTGAAATTCCATGATAAAGATATTTACGATACGCTCTGTTCTCCACATCTTCATTCTTTACATCAGTTTTTTTCAACAAACCAATTTTCAAAAATTGCTGTGTTGCTTCTTCGCCTACTTTATTGGTATAGTCAACAATGGTTATGCCCGGTTTCAGAATGCTCTTGCAATAGTTGTGAATATTGAGGCATGCATTGTAAACTGTTTTTTGTCTGCGTGTAAACTTACCATTTACAGGAACTGTACGGGTAAGATCGGCACAATAACCACCATACTCCGCACCAAAATCCATCAATATCAATTCGCCATCTTTACATTCGCCGTTATTGCTAACGTAATGCAATGTTCTTGCATTATCACCACTGGCAATAATACTTCCGTATGCAGGACCTGTTGACCCCTGCGATAAAAATGAATGATAAATTTCTGCTTCAATTTCATTTTCTAAAACACCCGGCTTAATGAACTTGAGCAATCGGCGAAATGTAACATCGGTAATATCCATCGCCTTCTGCATCAACTCAATTTCATCGGCTGTTTTAATAGCACGCAGATCTCTCATAATTTTTGCGGCACGTTGAAAATTATGCAAAGGATATTTTGCTTTCATTTCATCAATGAAGCGATAATCACGGCTACGGATAGGCGAAGCTTTCCGATCGTTCTCATTACTGCTTAAATAAATCGTATCGGCCAAATGCACCCATGCCTGTAACAGTCCTTCAATACTATCTAACCAAACAATGGTTTGAATACCGGAGATTTCCCGTGCTTCGTTTGCACGCAAACGCTTGCCGTCCCATTTTTCTTTCAATTCATTGGGGCGAACTAACACCAGCACTTCCCTGTATTTTGGATCAGGATTGTTTGGAAAGAGAATCACCATGCTGTCTTCCTGCATAATACCGGTAAGCCAAAACAGATCACTGTTTTGTTTATAGGCATGTAACGCATCACCATTCATGGGCCACTCATCATTGCTGACAAATACGGCAATTGAGTTTGGCTGCATGGCTTTTATAAAACGTTCCCTGTTTTTAGTGAACAGTTGTGGCTTAACGGGCTGAAATTTCATATAACAAGTATTGAAGCTGCAAAATAAGCCAATGCAGGTGGCTGCCCAATTCTGCCGGCAAATAATCCACAGAAAGTAAAAAACTAACAGCCGTTTGCAAAAGATTTCTAAACCATCTATCGCCTTTTGGAATAAATTCAACAAACAGCAGAATACAGGGCCGCTTTATGAAAAAAATCTAACGATTTAACCTATTTGCAGCTTTTTGTTTAACCGCAACCGTTTGTGGGATTTCGCCAGTTCTTGTTAAGGCTTTACTTTTGACAAAGTCAAATTAATTCAACGATTGCTATGTCCATACCAAGTGTATTTTTCCCTGAGCAGAAATTGATCAAGCTCGGATTGAAACTATCGGCCAATATCCATTACCAGCTTAGTGCGGATGAATTGTGTGAACAAACGATCAACCGTAGACAAGGAGTATATAATAACAGCGGAGCACTTTGTATCAACACCGGTGAGTTTACCGGACGATCTCCAAAAGACAAGTTTATTGTGTTGGATGAAATTACCAAAGACACTGTGCATTGGAACGATTTCAACCAACCCATTGATGAGCGCTATTTCCACATGCTGTATAAAAAGATGATGGATTACCTCGGAACCAAAGAAGAGATTTGGGTGAGAGATGCATATGCCTGTGCTGATCCTGCTTATCGTTTAAACATCCGTGTGGTGAATGAAAATGCATGGAGTAATTTGTTTGCGCATAATTTATTTCTGCGGCCGACAGAAGATGAACTTGATGCTTTTGAACCTGATTGGCATATTATACAAGCTCCCGGTTTTTTTGCGAACCCGGAAACAGATGGAGTACGCAGCAAAAATTTTGCGTTGGTGAGTTTTACGCATAAAATGATCTTGATTGGCGGCAGTGGTTATACCGGCGAAATGAAGAAAGGTATCTTTACTGTGCTGAATTACCTGTTACCGCAACAGCAAAATGTATTGAGCATGCACTGTAGTGCCAACATGGGTACTGATGGTGATGTAGCTGTATTCTTTGGATTAAGCGGCACAGGTAAAACAACATTAAGTGCAGATCCAAACCGCAAACTGATTGGTGATGATGAACATGGCTGGGACGAAGATTCGATCTTTAATTTTGAAGGCGGCTGTTATGCTAAATGTATTGATCTCACAGCAGAAAAAGAACCGGAAATTTTTCATGCCATTCGTCCGGGTGCCTTGGTAGAAAACATTCAGTTTTTTGAAGGAACCAATGAAATTGATTTCAGTAATAAAACGATCACTGAGAATACAAGAGTGAGTTATCCGTTGCATTATATCAGCAATGCATTACAACCGGCGGTTGGCGGCTTGCCAAAAAATATTTTCTTTTTGACTTGTGATGCCACAGGTGTATTACCACCAATCGCAAAACTTACAGAAGGCCAGGCGATGTATCAGTTCATTAGCGGTTATACTGCGAAAGTAGCAGGCACAGAAGCTGGCGTTACCGAACCTAAATCTACATTCAGCGCTTGTTTTGGAGCTCCTTTTCTTCCATTACATCCTGCAAAATATGCGGAGATGCTGGGTTGGAAGATGAGTGAAAACAAAGTGAATGTGTGGTTGGTAAATACAGGATGGACTGGTGGCAGTTATGGTGTTGGCAGCCGTATTAAATTATCGTACACAAGAGCATTGATCAGCGCTGCATTAAATGGTGAATTGAACGAGGTGAGTTATGAAAATATGCCGGTGTTTAATCTTGCAATACCAACAACCTGTACAGCAGTTCCCGATGAATTATTGAATCCCCGAAATACATGGGCAGATAAAGCAGCGTACGATGAAAAAGCGAAGTCTTTGGCTGATCAGTTTATAACTAATTTCAAAAAATATGCTTCCGGTAGCGGCGAAGAAATTCTAGCCGCAGCGCCGCAAGTGTAAGTGGTCGTAATCGATTGTTTGCTAAGAACAGAAAACCCCGCTATTCCTGGCGGGGTTTATTATTTCATACTGCTATTATCAATTCTTTATTTCGACTCTATTCCATGCTCTTACACAATACCCATTTTGCCGGGCCGGATACCACTTTCCAGTAGTTTTGAAAAAAAGTAAAATTGATTCCTGATCAGCCGATGACAAGCCTGAAGGTCTTATAATTTGAAACTTGCTGGTTGTTCCATCCAGGTCAACAATAAACCAAACCTCAACTATTCCTTTATAATTCCGTATGCGGTTGAAATTACTTGCAACATACTTTTCCCAAGCAGATTGTCCGCCAGGAAATATTGGGGGCTGCTGAACTTTAGTAAAAACCTGATCAGGGGATTTTCTTGAGTCTTCAGAAACAGAACAAAGCATCGAATCACTTCCAAACCGATACATTGTATCTTTTCTTTCCTGAGCTACAATCGATGTGAAACTAAAAAGTGTAAATGCAATTAAACAAAGTGTTCTCATACTTAGCATTAATAAATATTAAAACAAACCGTACAACTGCGAATCAATTTTATTAATGATCTCACCAAAATGCTCTTCGTTCTCCGCAAACTTATTGGTATCTACATCAATCACCAGCAAGCCTCCTTCTTTGTACTGATCCACCCACTTGTTGTAATATTCATTGAGCTTTTTCAAATAATCAAGACGGATATTTTCTTCATATTCTCTTCCCCGCTTTTGTATTTGCGCTACCAATGTGGGCACCGATGCTTTGAGGTATATCAACAGATCTGGAGGCGATACCATTGTCTTTAATGTAGAGAAAAAAGAAAAGTAATTATCAAAATCACGTTTGCCCATTAATCCCATATCGTAGAGGTTGGGTGCGAAAATGTGTGCATCTTCAAAAATGGTGCGATCCTGAATGACTGTTTCTGTTCCACGTTGAATTTCTAACACCTGGTTCAAACGATTATTCAAAAAATAGATCTGCAGGTTAAAACTCCAGCGTGGCATGTCCTCATAAAAATCGTTGAGGTAGGGATTGTGATCCACATCTTCAAACTGCGGAATCCATTTGTAATGCTTTGCCAGCATTTCAGTAAGGGTTGTTTTTCCGGCGCCGATATTACCGGCTATTGCCACATGTTTTGGTTTTTTACTTTTCGCCATAACTGAGATAAATTCCAATGTACACCATCCAAAATAGAAGGACGTTCAAAGTAAAACTTCTTTTTGGATTTTGGGTTTTGGATCTTGGGTTTTTTAAAAATAATTGAGCCCCATTGCCTGCCTCGCTAATTCAATGGTTTTTTGAGCGCTGATCCTTGCTTTTTCAGCTCCCTGCAACATCACATTTTTCAGATATGCATCATCGTTTTGTATTGCTGCTGCTTTTTCACGAATCGGTGCTACAAATTTTGCAATATCCTCACCCAGCTGCTTTTTCATATCGCCATAACGAATCACACAATTGTTGAAATCGCTTTCAAATTTCTCAACTGTATCAGGGCGTGCTTACCAAACGCATTAATTGAAACAGATTTTCAATATAATCGGGCTTTGTTGAATTGGGTTCAGTTGGTCCGGCATCTGTTTTTGCCTTCATTACTTTTTTACGGATCACTTCATCTTCATCGGCCAGATAAATCGTCGCATTCTGATTTTCACTCTTGCTCATTTTACCTGTTCCGTCAAGGCTTGGCACTTTTACCAGTTCACCACCAAAATTGAATGCCATTGGTTCAGGAAATACATCGCCATATCGGTGATTGAAACGATTGGCAAATGTGCGGGCCATTTCCAAATGCTGCTCCTGGTCTTTCCCCACCGGAACATATCTTGCACGATGCAGAATAATATCTGCTGTTTGCAGAACAGGATAGGTAAGCAACCCGGCATTTACATTTTCCGGATGTTGACGAACCTTATCCTTAAACGTGGTTGTTTTTTCCAACTCACCTTTATATGCCATCATGTTTAAATAGAGATATAACTCTGCTGTTTCATATACATGACTCTGACAGTAGAAAGCAACTTTTTCAGGATCTAACCCACAGGCAATATTTTCTGCAAATACCCTTCTTACATTTTCTTTCAATTCTTTTGTATCAGGATGAGTAGTAAGTGAATGCCAATCAGCCACCATAAAAAAACACTCATACTCATCCTGCATCTTTACATAATTCCGCATAGCCCCAAAATAATTCCCCAGGTGTAGATAACCCGTGGGGCGGAGGCCACTCATGACGATTTCTTTCTGTTTACTCATATCAGTTGATCTTACTTTCACTTAGAATAAGTGGGCGAAGATAAAACTTGTTTCCTGCGCTTTACACAAAAAAATCCCCCCGTAAAACGGGGGGATTTCAAGAGAAAATATGTTTAGATCAATAACTTCTCAGCTTTAATTCAACTCTGCGGTTTTTAGCTTTACCGGCAGCCGTTTTATTATCAGCAATTGGTTTATCGATTCCGTATCCTGCAGAAGTTAAACGATCTTTTTCAACTCCTTGCGCTACCAAGTAGGCTTTTACGGCAGCAGCACGGTTTTCAGAAAGTGTTTGATTTTTAGCAGCATCACCTGATGCATCAGTATGTCCTTCCACATCCAATTGAAGCGTCGGGTTATCTTTCAAAATCTGCGCTACTTCATTCAAAGGAGCATATGATTTTTTCTGCAATTGATAGCTACCTGTGTTGAAGAAAATATTGCGTGCTGCAAACTCAACTTTTGTTTTGATCTCTTCTTTCACTTCGGGACAACCTGCATTTGCTGCAATACCGGCAACAGTTGGACATTTGTCTTCTTCATCATTTACACCATCAGCATCAGTATCGGGTACAGGGCAACCTCCGTAGCGGGCTACGCCTGCTTGCTGAGGACATTTGTCTTCTTCATCATTAATGCCATCTTTATCACTATCCGGGATCGGACATCCATTGTAACGGGCTACACCTGCAACGTCCGCACACTTATCATCTTTATCTGCTATACCATCTTTGTCTTTATCAGGGCAACCGCGGAGTGCTGCCAAACCTGCTTCATCCGGACAAGCATCATCCACATCTAACACACCATCACCATCTTTATCTTTTGGAGGCTCCGGTGCTGGTGGAGGAGGTGGCGGTGGGGCTTGGCGCTCTTTTAATGGAACACTTATACCAACTGAATGGAACAAACCCATAGTTTGCTCGTGAAGTAACAGGTATCTGTAACCTGTATTAAGATGAATAAAGGTTTGCATTGAAAAGATTTACTTGTAAACCAGCCCCAACGGCATGTAAGCCATCCAAGGTTGATCTCTTTCTTTAGAAACACCAATACCAGCCTGCAGATATGGCACAACCCAATAGTTATCAGGTAATAATTTCAGATTAAGATTTGCATCAGCTTCAAGGTAAAAGTTTTTCGTTAACGCTGATGTCTTGTGAATTTCTTACCGGGTATGAAAAAAAGCTGCCGCTTAATCTGGCCATAAAATCAAGATTATTGGTAATACCCTGTATGTAATTAACCGTAAGGCCTGGATTAAGGCGATCAGATTTACTTATAGTTTTTCTCTCTAAGAACCGTTGAAAGCCCACGATTTCTCAAATCACTACCTGGTTTCAAAATCAATAAAAGCAAATTGGAAGCCAATAGAGGGCTGCTTTCTTCAAATCCTTATTCTGTGCTCCGGCTGCAAAAAAACTGCAAGCAGCAACCAGTAATACGATCAATTGTTTCATAAATGAATTGTTTTGGAATGAGCAAAAATAACGGTAGGTAGCTTAATCGAAAAATAAATTACTCACATTGTTAAAATACTTAACCGCAGGTTTACTTTACCGGCGGTTTTTTTCCCAATACTTCAATTTTTACACGGGTGAGGCCACTTTTAATAAATCCAAGCTTAGTGGCTGCAGCTCTTGAAAGGTCAATGATCCGTTTATTCCGATGATGGAGCCGGTCGTTGATCTTCACCGTTATTGTTCGTCCGTTACGGAGATTTGTTACACGAACATAAGTACCTAATGGGAGTGTATTGTGTGCAGCTGTAAGCTTTTGATTGTTGAAAATTTCGCCATTTGCAGTTTTACGTCCATTAAACGCATTTGAGTAGTAACTGGCCATGCCGTATTGGATCTTTGTTTTTGGACTGATCGTTTTTACCGGCTGGCTTCCATCCTGCTGTGCCTGAACAGATGAGAAATACGTGGAAAGAAACAAGTATAAAAAAAGACACAATTTGGTCATCAATCGTTATTTGGTTGAAAAATATGCTTCTCTGGCTATTTTATCTTCATGATAAATATCTTCAAAGAATAACAGCTTTCCACTTTTACCTGCAACAGTAAAGTAACGGAAATAAACCGGAAGCGCTGTTTTCACACGAACCGTATGTTTTTCTTTCCGCTCAAGCCATACTTTAATAGAATCGCTCACTACTCTTTTCGAATCAGTTTCATAATTCATACTATCCAAAGCTGAAATGTAATAGGTAAGCTTTTCCCATTCCTGTACACGTACACAACCATGACTTAACGCACGCTTTGCATTTTTGAACAGGTAACGCTGATTGGTATCGTGCAGGTAAACGGAATACTTATTGGGAAAATTAAACTTCAGAATACCAAGTGCATTGTCATCGCCACTGCCTTGTACAACTTTGTAGGGAATTCCTTTTTTATATTTTGTCCAATCAACAGAATAGGGATCAACTTCCTCACCTTCCCATGTGAGAAGCGAATATCCTTTTTTCGCCAAATAGCCGGGGTTTTTCCGAAGTGCAGGAACAATTTCCTTCATAATAATGCTGTTAGGAATTGTCCACTGAGGATAGGTAACCATATCGCTGATGCGGCTTGTGAGCAAAGGCGTTCTTGTGTTGGGTTTACCGACCACTACTTTACTTTCAAGACGCACTGTATCCTTGTCCCATAACTCCAGTTTATAAGCGGGGAGGTTTACCCAGATATACCGTTCCGGCATTTTCGGCGGTAATACTTTATAACGATCCAGATTAATAGCAATGCGTTTGAATTTCTCCGCATCTGTATTATTCAGGTAACTGACTACCTGCATACCAAACTTACCATCAACGGTCATCTCTCTTCGTTGTTGAAGTTTGGTCAAAGCGGCTTTGAGTTGGTCCGAATCTAACTGTTTCAGCTGCCAACTGAGCATTCCCTCTTCCTGCAAACGCTTCAGTAATGTTTTTACAAACGCCACTGAATCTTTATAAGGATAAGAAACATAGGTGTACTTCTTTTCAAAGTCGGCACTGTCTATAAATTGTTTGATTGCTTTTTTTAGTTCTACATAACCTTCATGCAATGGCTCCAATGCATGAAATACTTCTGAGATTGATTTACCGTTTACAACTGCCGCAAGGTTGGCATGATAAAACTTATTCGTCAAAACCGAATCCGGATTCATATACATACTATCCACTTTCAACCTGCCTGTACGCAAGTGAGCTGCTATGTGAAAAAATGCATCGGTGAGAAGCACATCTGCTTTTGACCAGAGTGCAGCATCACGCCGATCACCAACCGCCGCAGTATCTGCCTTAAAACGTGCAGCAATATTTTTTAATACGGGAAAATGATAATCGTCCGGAAACAGTCCGTACAATTTTGCCTGTTGAAGAAATAGCAACATGGAATCTGCAATCGAAAGAAATTGTTCGTCGCTGCTCCAAACAGCTTTGTAACCTGATTGATTATAATATGCATCAACTGCATTGAAACGGGAAATGGTCGTGCTGTCATCGGCTTTACTATCATCTTTAATACGGGAAAGCAATTCGGTGATATTGGTTGTTACCCGATCGTTCATCTTTTCAGGTTCAGTTACAATATCCTTTTCCTCACCGGCACCGTCGCCGCAAGCATTGCTGGTGAACAGAAAAAAAAACAACAGGAACAAATAAGAAAGTCGGGCTAATTGTTTTCTCATGTAATGGCTACATTTATTGTTCCACCACCAAAAATTCAGTAATGGATGCTTTTCAGATAGTCAAAATAGCGAAACAGTTGCACATAGCAATCACGGGCATTATATTTTTTTCCCTGTTGGTTTTACCATCATCTGCTCAGCCGCTGAAAACCAGTAGTTATGGTGTGAAATATATTGATTTCGAAAAAACCTACAAACGAACTGTAACTGCTGACATTAATAAACAGATGAAAGATCTGAAACAGCTGATACCTGATCTGGTGCTTGAACTGCGATATGCAACAAACGATAATTTTGTAAAACAGTCGCTGTATCCTGCCAACACTAACGTTACTTTCTTACGCTTGCCGGCAGCAAATGCTTTGAAAGAAGTACAGGAAGAATTGCATAAAAAAGGATTGGGATTAAAAATTTTTGATGCCTACCGCCCCTACTCTGTTACTGTAAAATTCTGGGAGCTGATTAAAGATGAACGCTATGTTGCCAACCCAACAAAAGGAAGCGGGCATAACCGTGGTTTAGCAGTTGATTTAACCATTGTTGATTTGAAAACAGGTGTTGAATTAGACATGGGTACCGGCTACGATAATTTTACTGATACTGCACATCACTCCTTTACACAACTAAGCCCAAGTGTTCTGCAAAACAGGAAACTGTTGAAAGAAGTGATGCTGAAACATCGTTTCAACTTACTGGAAACAGAATGGTGGCATTATTACTGGCCGAATGACAGGAATTATGAAGTGCTGGATCTTGATTTTAAAAAGCTAAAGAAACTTACTAATTAATTTCAACTACATCCACAACCGCATCTGTATTAATCGTTCCATACACATGCGGAAAAGTATCTTCAGTTGAAGGACTCCATTCAAATACAAAACGGCTTGTGAGTTTATCGGTATCGATTACGAGTTTTACTAAGTCAGTTTTACCGGCGAAGTAGCGTTCAAGCACACCCGCCACCTGGTTTTCCTGTGAGCAATGGATAAACCCTTCGGCTTTCAACGAGGGAGATTCGTAAGCACCAATTTCTTTTGCTGCATTCCATTCTGCAGCTGTGGTAACATGATAAATAATGGGCATCGTTAACGTTTTACTTCGTTCAGTTCAATTAAATAACCATCAGGATCGGCAAGATAAATCTGCACTGCACCATCAAAACGAACCTGTTTTTGAAAGCTCATCTTGTGTTGCGTTAAATATTTTTCAGCAGCAGTGATCGATTGTACAAACAATGCAAAGTGAGCACCGTTGCGATCGTTTTTCACTTCAAAATCTCTTCCTGCCAGCAAATGTATTTGTTGATCGGTTCCTAACTTAAACCAGGAACGAATTGCTTTGAGTGAATCGGGGACAGTAACAGGCTCAAGTCCCATTACATCTTTATAAAATTTTGTACTGGCTGCAATATCTTTTACGTGTAAGGCAACGTGATTGTGCTTCACCACTTCAATTTTTGCATCTATTTGTGCAAATGAAATTGTTGTGATGAATAAGGCAAGAAAGGCAATCGTTAATCGTTGAAACATACTGTAAAGTTAAGAGACGATTCGTTTGATCTGTTGTTCCTGCAACATGAGATCTGCTAATACAATGGCTGTTGCAGCTTCAACGATTACCGGAGCACGCAAAGCAACACACAGATCATGACGACCTTTGATGGAGAAATTTTCTGTCTGCTCAGTATCCCAGTTCAAACTGTTTTGTTCTTTGGGCGTAGAAGAAGTTGGTTTAATAGCCAACCGAAACACTAATTCATTTCCATTTGTTATACCGCCTACTACTCCACCTGCATGATTGGTTCTTGTTTTACCAGCCATATCTTCAATGGCATCGTTATGCTCACTGCCAAACATTTTTGCAGCAGCGAAACCTGTTCCGAATTCGATACCACGAACGGCAGGAATAGCAAACATCATTTGTGCAAGTAATGATTCTACTGAATCAAAATAAGGTTCACCTAAACCAACAGGCAATCCTGTTACTCTGCATTCAACCAAACCACCAACGGAATCTTTTGCATCGATGGCATTCTGCAATCCTTTTTCTAAATCTTTTTCACCACCGATTTCAATCACCTCTGCGTGAATGGAGACCCCTCCCTCCAACTCCCTCCCCAAAGGAGAGGGAGAGCCAGCCTCCGATTGTTGATTTTTGCTTTTAATTTCGGAAAGCTTCTCTCTTATTTTATTTACAACATCGTTTGTTTGATTTAGCACTTCTATGTTTGTAAATCGAAGTAACTCGTATTTAAATTCATTAAGCCATAATGTTCTTGTATGGTCGTATTGCTGCTGTTCTTCACTTGAATGATATTCACCATCAACCTCAACAACCAGTTTTGCTTCCAGGCAAACAAAATCGGGAATAAATCCTGCAATTGGATGCTGTCTCCTGAATTTGAATCCATCAACATTTTTGTTTCTTAATTGTTGCCACAAAGTAATTTCTCCATCCGTTGGATTTTTCCTGTTTGCTTTTGCAAAATCTTTCAACAACGGATAATTACCTGTTGTATCTGTGATGTAACCAAAATCATCGGAGTGGTCTAAGTCCCTCTCCTTAGGAGAGGGGTTTGGGGAGAGGTTCTTCATCAGCTTTTTCGCAATTGCACCAGCCGCAACCAATCCTGTGGTAAGTCTTGCACTAAAATGCCCGCCGCCACGGTAATCTTCATGTCCACCAAATTTTTGATGCGCCACCCAATCGGCATGACCCGGACGTGGAATGCTTCGTTGCTTATTATAATCTTCGCTACGTGTATTATTATTTTCAAAGAAGATGGCAATGGGGAAACCAGTTGTCTTATCGTTGAATAATCCGCTTTTGAAAAACGGGTAATCCGCTTCCTGGCGTGGAGTAGTTCCTTTTTGTTTACCGCCTTTTCTGCGTTCGAGATCGGGCAAGAGATCATCAACTGTTAATGCAAGACCTGCGGGACAACCATCAACTACAATACCTACGCTTTCGCCATGCGATTCGCCAAAGATGGATACACGAAATAATTTACCGAATGAGTTCATATAACTATTTAACCTTTCGCTTTACTAACAAGCGTATTAAAAAAAATACTCTTTCTACAATCAGAGCATATAAAAATGACCAAATCAAAATTGGCAGCATCAAATCCCAAAACCAACCAATTGAATCCTAAAATGAAAACGATCTAAAATGTCTACTTACTGGATAAATTAATTTATCATACAGCCCTTTAAAAAATGTCTGATCAACGCTAAGTTGCTCATAGTTTTTAGAACCAATTGCAACAAGTAAAGACCAACAAAATAAAGGAACCAATAATATAAACATTGACAAAAACAGCCAAAGCTTAAATTGCTTGAATAACGATCTTACATACTCCAACTTTTGTTCATTTGTTGAATCAGTAAGATACGGAAGCTTTTAATAATTTAAGATGTTCATAAAAATCAGGGTACGATTTATTGATGGCTTCTGCTTCTTCGATGGTTACATCGCCTTCAGCTTTCAATGCAGCAACTGCACAAGCCATCGCTATGCGATGATCGTGACGTGAATGAACAGTAGCTGCTTTTAATCCGCCACCACCATGAACGATCATCAAATCATCCTGCAATTCAATTGTTACACCCAGCTTGGCAAACTCTTCCTGCAAAGTGATTGCACGGTTACTTTCCTTATGTGTTAAACGGCTTGTTCCTTCAATTACCGATTTGCCATTGCAATAAGATGCCAAGGCAACCAACGGCGGAAACAGATCAGGACATTCTGTTGCGTTGAAATGAAATGGCTTCAATGGAGCAGGACCAATTTCAATTTGTTCAGGTTGAATAGAAATGATACAACCACAATCCATCAATGCCTGCAACACTGCTTTATCTGCCTGCGGAGAAAATACATCCAATCCTTTCACCACAATGTTTCCTGCAATTGCACCTGCAACCAATAAGAACGCAGCACCACTCCAATCACCTTCAACGGTGTACGTCCTGAGCGAAGTCGAAGGGGTTGCATTGGAGGATTGAGCGGAGTCGAAATCCGACTTAGCAAAATAAAACGATTCGTAATTTTTATTCTCAGGCACTTTCAAACCAAACTGTTTCATTACATCGAGTGTAAGATCAATGTATGGTTTGCTTTTAAGATTCGTTACATTGATCGATACATCACTTGCATCACTTGCTGCATAAGCCAGTAACAATCCGGTTAAGAACTGTGAGCTGAGTGAACCATCAATGGTAATATTTTTCGGAACAATCGGTCCCTGTATATTCAACGGCAATTTGCCCTGACTACTTTTTACATGTACAGCGAGCTGTGGTAAAATTTCATCAAAGAAATCCATGGGTCTTGTAGTTAAACTTCCGGTGCCGTTTACTGCAAGCTCATGATTACTCAATGCAACCAATGGTGTAAACATGCGGATGCTTAATCCACTCTCACCACAATTGATTTCGCTGCTCACCGGATTCACACCATTACTTTCAATGATCAGTTCATGTTCATTGTTTGTGAGTGTTCCACCTAAGCGTTGCGTAATATCCATCGCCGCTTTATCATCGTTACTATGGCCGGGATTTTTAATGATGCTTTTTCCTTTCGCCACCAATGCTGCAGCACAGGCACGCTGCATCGAACTTTTTGATGCGTTCGATTGAATGGTTCCGGTGAGTGTAGATGGTTGTATTGTTACCTTCACGTTATAAACTTTCGATAATGGTTTTCAATTGTGTTAACGGAATATTCTTCACCACTCCTTTGCCGATCTTATTCAGCAATACATAACTCATCTCCGCTTTCACTTTCTTCTTGTCTTTTTGCAAAATCTCAAATGCCTTTTTCTTATCAAATTCAGCATAGGTTGGCAATCCGTATTTGCTTAACAAGATTCACTACTTTTTCCGTTTGCTTAAATCCTGTAAGTTGTTCAGAAATATGACAGGCATAGGTCATACCAATTGAAATGGCTTGACCATGTGATAATTCATACATGTTTTCAATTGCATGACCCAACGTATGTCCGTAGTTCAACAACTTGCGATCGCCACTTTCAAATTCATCGGCCTGCACCACTTTTGTTTTAATGAGTGCATTACGTTTAATGAGTGCAGCCATCAGGTTTTTCTTTTTCTGATAATCGGCCAATGAATGCGCTTCCAGTTCTTTGAACATGGCTGCATCTTTAATACATGCATGTTTAATGATCTCAGCAAAACCATTCTCCCATTCACTTTGTGGCAAGTGAAGAAAGTAGTGACATATCATGCAATAAAAAAGACGGCTGACGGATAACGCCTACCATATTCTTATACACGCCCACATCAATTCCATTTTTACCACCGATGCTTGCATCAACCAATGCCAATACAGTTGTTGGTACAAAACCGAATTTGATACCACGCATATACACCGATGCTACATAACCTGTAAGATCTGTAATTACGCCACCGCCAATACCAACCAGTGTTGATTTACGATCTGCACCTAATTCAATCAACTGTTCAACAATGGTATCAACAGTTGGTTGAATTTTAAATTCTTCGCCTGCTTTTAATACAATCGTATTCCAGTTTTTCAGACTTGTTGCCATGTGCTTTGAAAATGTTTTCATCAGTAATAATGACCGTATGCGTTTTGTCAACGATCTTACTTAACTGTGAAAGCTGTCCTTCAAAGTAGTAATCAACAGAAGCAGTTGAAAATTTATATGTACGTTTCATATCACCTCACCCTCGTTCCCTCTCCCAAAGAGAGGGAGGCCGGGCTTTTTGTATTTATTTGTTACAGTTGTAATTCAGCATTTCAACTTTATTAATATGCCGAGCAAAATCTCACAGTTGAAGTGGAAGATTTAAAGCAAATCAATATTCAACAGTTCCGCTCCTTCTCCTTTGGAGAAGGAGTTGGAGGATGAGGTGCTTTACGAATCCAACACTTTCTTCTGATGATTAATGCTTTCCATATGCACCGCATCAAAATACTTGGTGATGAAATCTTTACTCAAACCTTTCTGCTCACCTTCTTTAAATGCACTTTCAAGAATTTCGTTCCAGCGGTTTGTTTGTAAGATGGTGATATTATTATCTTTTTTGTACTGACCAATGTTCTCAGCAATTTTCATACGCTGACCAAGGATCTGCATCAACTCATCATCAAGCTGATTAATTTGCTGACGCAATTTTTCCAATGCCTGCGTGAAACTCATCTGATGCAACATCTTCTTTACGCCAGATGATGCTGTTCAGCATTTCTGCCAAACGCTCAGGAGTAACCTGTTGTTTCGCATCGCTCCATGCATTGTCCGGATCAATATGACTTTCGATCATCAAACCATCAAAGTCGAGATCGATGGCTTTTTGTGCTGTCTCTTGTAAAATATCTCTACGACCACAAATATGTGAAGGATCGTTAATGATCATCATGATCAGGATTGCGACGTTTCATTTCAATGGCCAGATGCCACATCGGTGCATTGCGATATTCTGTATTACCGTAAGAAGAAAATCCACGGTGAATTAAACCAATTTGTTTAACACCTGCACGAGCCACACGTTCAACAGCACCACTCCACAATTCAAGATCAGGATTGATCGGGTTCTTGATCAACACCGGAATATCAACACCACGTAATGCATCAGCAACTTCCTGTACGCTGAACGGATTTACGGTTGTACGTGCACCGATCCACAATACATCTACTTCAAAATTCAATGCATCTTCCACTTGTTTACCGGTTGCAACTTCAACAGTTGTTGGTAAGCCTGTTAATGCTTTTGCTTTTTGCAGCCATGGTAAACCCTTTGCACCAATACCTTCAAACATGCCGGGTTTGGTACGTGGTTTCCAGATACCTGCACGCAACATATTTATTTTTCCTGTTGCTGCCAGGCGCTGTGCGGTTGATACTAATTGTTCTTCTGTTTCGGCGCTGCACGGACCGCCAATGATGAGCGGCTTCTTACTCCATGCTTCCTGCACTTTCTCTTTCATGTTTGCTTCTAATGTTTGCATTGTTATTGGTTGTAAAGTTAAACCCCTATCCCCTAAAGGGGTACAAAGGCAATAAATATTTATTTTGTTACGAACACTTGTTCTGCTATGTTTTTTTTGTTGCGTCGCACTCTTGTGCGTTCTTAATTCTATTCTGCTTACCCACCCCTATCAATCATTCCTTATGTTTTGCACTCCGCTGCCCCTCCAAGGAGGGGATGAACAGTTTAATTGTTTAAAAGAGCTTTGTGGCTTGAACGCAGATAATTGTTGTTTTGTTGACGAAACAAAAAAACAACTGTTGATCATCATTCAACTGCCGGGCTATCCCCTCCCGGGAGGGGTTGGGGTGGGTCATCACGCTTTCTGTTTTTTGGATATTCCAAATTGTTTCGTTTACGTTTTACCATTTCACTTACCCCGTTCATTTCTTCAAACTCAAAGATCCAGTTCTCAATTGTTCTTAACACGTTTTTCATATCATGAACAACATCCAAAGCATTGAATCGAAGAAATGTAACCCCATACATTTCTATTTCATCTTGGCGAATCGGATCTTTCATCAACACTTTTTCATCTTCATGCGTTACACCATCTACTTCAATTGCAAGCATTAAATCTTTACAATAAAAATCAACGATATAATTCAATATAGGTTTTTGTCGATCGAAATCATAACCCATCATATTCCCGTTTCTTAACTCCGTCCACAACTTCACTTCCGAATAGGTCATATTTTGCCGGAGGCGTTTTGCATACTCCAATGCTTGTTGTGTGTATGGAATAATTATTCGTTTCATATTTACCCACCCCTATCAATCATTGTTTATGTGTTGCACTCCGCCACCCCTCCAAGGAGGGGATAACCACTCCGCTCACTCATTATTCATCATTCATTTCTCTGAATCTTGCTTCAGACATTTCAAATTTTATTTCGCCTTTTCCATACACTCCTGTTTCTATCCATCCCTGCTTGCGATAAAACGTATCTGCTCTTGTACCCGGGCTTGTACTCAACCAAACCGTTTCATTGGTTTGTAAAAAATACCAGTCGAGTATCAGCTTGTGCAATTCTTTACCAATACCTTTTGCTTCCACATTTGGATCAACAAACAACGCCCATATATTATGATCAACTAAATCTGCAATAGAAAAACCAACCACTACATCATTTATTACACAAACCCAACCTTTACCTCTTTTGGTGATATAATCTTCCACATCTTTATCAGGCACCAATGCAGGATTGCTCAACATGTTTTCTTTTACAGCATTGCGTACAACCTGTATCTGCTGAATATCCTGTATGGTTGCTTCACGAAAGATCATTTAATAATGCGTCTTATTTTGTTAGCGTGTTCAATCAAATTTTGCAAGTCGGTTCCTTTATCATCTCTGATGCTGTCTCTGAATTTTGTCAACTGTTGAATATGTTCATTCAATACATCCAGCACATTGACCTTATTCTGTAAAAAGATGGGCACCCACATGGCAGGATTACTTTTTGCCAAACGCACCGTGCTTTCAAAACCTGCACTCGCCATTTCGAAAATGGCATTGTCTTCCTTCTCTTTTTCTAATACGGTATTTGCTAAAGCAAACGAAGTAATGTGTGAAATATGACTTACATACGCAGCATGCAGATCATGTGCTTTTGCTTCCATACTCAAGAGGTGCATCCCTATTTTTCTGTACATGTATTTAGTCCACTCCAACGCATCCAGGTCACTTTCACCTTCGTTGCAAATAATCACCGCTTTATTTTCATACGCACCACGTACCGCTGCAGCCGGACCGCTGTACTCCGTGCCCCACATGGGATGTGTTGCAACATAACGTCCACGTTTTGGATGATTGGCTACAGCTTCTGTCAATTGTGATTTGGTAGAACCCAGATCAACAACGATCTGCTGATCCACTTTATCAAGAATAGAAGGCAGCAAGCCCACCATCTTATCAACCGGAAAAGCAAGGATCACCACTTCGCTTTGGGCAATGGCATCATCCAAAGGCAAAATTTCATCTACCAATTCCAGTTCCAATGCTTTCGCTTCGTGTTCTTTCGTGGCATCCACACCAATCAAACGTGATGAGATCTTTTTCTCATGCAGTTGAATGGCCAGTGAACCACCAATTAAACCAACACCAATAATTGCAATTTTTTTTCTTTCCATTTTCTTTGAGGGCTAAAGCCCTTCGGTTTTTATTTCTTTTCCCCGGCCTTAAGGCCGGGGCAAGAACATCTTATTAATGGGCTTTAGCCCTGAATTCTTTTTATTGCTTCTTCAAAACTTTCAACCGGTGCACACAAACTCACTCTTATATATCCATCACCTGCATTACCAAAAATGCCACCCGGTGTTATAAATACATTGCTGTTGTACAATACTTCATCACTCAACTCATAACCTGTTTTATATTTCGGTGGGATCTTTGCCCACACAAACATACCTACCTGGTCTTTTGAATATACACAGTTCAACAGATCGAGTAATTCAAATACTTTTTCTCTGCGTTCACGATAAATCTTATTTACGCCATCGTACCAATCTTTACCAAGATTCAATGCTGTTGCTGCTGCTAATTGCAAAGGCAAAAACATACCACTATCCATATTACTTTTAAAACGAAGCACTTCATCAATACTTTCTTTTGCACCACTCAACATTCCCACTCTCCAGCCCGCCATATTGCTTGACTTTTACTCAATGAGTTTAATTCCAACACACAATCTTTTGCACCATCAATACTTAATAAACTCATCGGGTTTTCATTCAAAATAAAACTGTACGGGTTATCATGAATGATAAGAATGCCTGTTTTCTTTCCAAAAGCAACCAACTGCTCAAACAAATTACGTTCAGGCACTTGACCAGTTGGCATCTGCGGATAATTCACAAACATCAACTTCACTTTTGAAAGATCAGCTTGCTTCCAATGCTGCAAAATCAGGTGCATAATTATTCGTCTTCTTTCAAATCATAATCAACACAAACCCCACCTGCTAATTTTACTGCACTTCTGTAAGTTGGATAACCGGGATTCGGAACCAATACTTCATCGCCTTCATTTAAATACGTCATGCAGATATGCATGATACCTTCTTTACTACCGATCAACGGAAGAATTTCTGTATCGGGATTCAATTCAACATTATACCATTTCTTATACCAATCACTCATTGCCTTACGCAACACAATTGAACCTTTGTACGATTGATAGGCATGTACATTGGGTTTTACACTTTCTTCCTGCAATATTTTTACCACATCAGGATGCGGTGGCAGATCAGGACTACCAATACCAAGATTGATGATCTGTTTACCTTGTTTGTTCAGTTCATCGATCTCTCTCAGTTTTTGAGAGAAATAGTATTCACCAATACCTTCCAATCGTTTTGCTGTCTGTATCATATTAAACTGTCTTTCCGTTTTTGTATACACCATAGATCTTCAACTCAACTGTTGAAGGCTTGATCGATTCAATTACTTTATGAAACTGCTCGATTGTTTCAAACTCCATATCTGCATGAAAGCTATATTTAAAATCTGTTCCGGGTATCGGAAAGCTTTGCAGTTTGCTTAAATTAATACCGCCATCAGCAATTTGTCCCAGCACTCTTGCCAAACTTCCTTTTGAATGATCGGTTACAAAATTCACTGATGCTTTATTTGCATCTTCAATAGAACCATTCTGTTCACGTTGCAAAATGAGAAATCGTGGTATAGTTTTTCTTCATCGTTTGAATACTCGGCGCAATCACATTCAACCCATATAATTCAGCAGCCAGCTTACTTGCAATAGCAGCAATATGTTTACTTTTATGCTGATGAATATGTTTTGCACTCAGTGCTGTATCTTCTGTTTCTACCAGCTTCCATTTGTACTTATCTAAAAAATCGTAACACTGCTGCAAGGCCATGGTATGCGAATGCACTTCTTTAATGTCTTCCAGTTTTACACCCTGGTTTACGATCAGGTTTTGTTTGATGTGCAGGTACACTTCACCTACAATGTTGAGATTACTTTTCTGCAATAAATTATAGTTGGGCAAAATGCTGCCGGCAATTGAATTTTCAATCGCCATCACCGCACCATCACTTTCTTTTTTATTGGCGCCGATCTTTACCACTTCCCTGAAAGTTGCACAGGGAATCACTTCCACATCCTTTCCAAAGAATTGCCTTGCCGCTTCCTGGTGAAAACTGCCTTCGTAACCTTGTATTGTAACTTTTGCCATAGTGCTTAAAATGAAAAATCCCAACCTTCTGGCCGGGATTCTTTATGTTGATTCGTTTCGTTCGTTTAGTTCACTTTCAACAACAGGAGTCCCGGCATCTTTCTAAAATAAAAGAAGCTAAAATAAAAGAAACGGTATCCTTTGTTAATTGTCATCAACTCAAAAGTAAAGCAGGGAACGCATAAAACAAGTGTTAGTCGTAAAAAAAATCTGTCCAACCGTTTGGAAATGGTTCGGGAACTACTTGTTTCTAATAAATAGTTGGAGCAAAAAGCTTGAATCAGGGCAAGAAAAAAGCCACTCCAGGAATGGAACGGCCGTTAACGATTGCTTGCCATATGAAATTTTTATTTCGGATTCCTCCTTCCCCGGCAAGCTGGGATATCACTCTTCACCGGAATCCTATGCTAAGATTACTTCTTAGTTGTATCAACAGCTGGAGCAGCTACTGAATCAACTGGAGCAGCTACTGAATCAACTGGAGCAGCTACTGAATCAACCTGAGGAGCTACAGTTGTAGAATCAGTTGCTTCAGTTCCTTCACCTTCATTGTTACAAGCTACAAAACCGAGGATAGCGAACGCTAATAAAACCTTTTTCATTCTTTCTAATTTTTAAAGTTTAAGATAATTATCAGGGATTAATACAGGAAGGGAGAAAAGGTAACCCGGTTTTTTTAAAAAATATTTTTAGCCGTTCTTTGGGTTACAATTTGCCCGTTTGGGTATTAAACTAACAGACATCGTGAAACCTGAGATAAACGAATCGGAATTACTGGAAGGATTGGCCCGGAACGACAGAAAGGCGGTTGAGACCTTATATAAACAGAACTATAGTATGGTTCAGGCGTTTATATTAAATAATAATGGTACAACCGACGATGCAAGGGATATTTTTCAGGAGGCAATGATCGTTCTTTTTGAGAAGGCAAAAGATGGGCAACTGGAGCTGAACTGCCAGATAAAGACTTACGTTTATTCGGTTTGCAGGCGGCTTTGGTTAAAACGGTTACAACAACTGCAACGTTTTGGTGCCCCTGTTGAAAGTTTGGAAGATGTGGTGCCTGTAGAAGAAGAGCTGGAAGAACATGATCGGAAGAATGAGGCTTTTGGTGTGATGGAAAAGGCAATGACCCATTTGGGAGAACCTTGTAAGAGTTTACTGGAAGCTTATTATATCCAGAAAAAGCAAATGCTGGACATTGCCGCGGAGTTTGGTTACACCAATGCCGATAACGCTAAGAACCAGAAGTACAAATGTTTGATGCGGTTAAAGAAATTATTCTTTGCTCAATATAAAAAAGCGGATTGAAGATGGATGAAATTTTATTATTAGATGCAACAGAGCGTTACCTCAACGGTGAAATGAATGCGGAGGAGAAAGCGATGTTTGAACAACTCCGGGAAACAAACCAGGAAGTTGATCAAATGGTGGTAGAGCATTCGCTATTTCTGCAGCAGATCAACCGCTATGGCGGCATCCGTGAAATGAAACATTCGCTGCATGAGGTGCATAACCAATTGCTGCAGGATGGTGCAATTCAGGAAGAAGTGTTGTCAACCGGCGCCAAAGTGGTGAACATGTGGAAGCGTTACAAACGTACCATTACGATCGCTGCATCTATTGCCGGTATTACTGCGTTGAGCATAAGTGGAATGACGTTATTACTTGCTCCAAAAAATAATACAAAGGCACTTACTGATCTGAGTAAAAAAGTTGACAATCTTGAACGTAAGCAACGCCAACAGGATAGCAAGATCAACACGTTTATCAGTAAACTGGAACCGGGTACTGTAATTAAAGAAAGCGGTTCTGCTTTCTTAGTTGATGGCAAAGGCTATCTTGTTACCAATGCACACGTTCTGAAAAATGCAAAAGGAATCATTGTTCTGAATAATAAAGGCGCTGAATTTAAAGCCATCATTGTAAAAATTGACGAATCGAAAGATATCGCCATTTTGAAAATCGTGGATAAAGATTATAAATCATTGGGAACTCTGCCATATGGTATCCGCAAATCATCAACCGATATTGCTGAACCTATTTTCACACTCGGTTATCCCCGTAATGAAATTGTATATGGCGAAGGTTATCTCAGTGCCAAAACAGGTTTTAATGGCGATACACTGAGCTGCCAAATTGCAGTTGCAGCAAATCCCGGAAATAGCGGCGGACCTGTTTTTAACAAGAGCGGCGAGGTGATCGGTATCCTCAGCACAAAAGAAACAAAAGCGGATGGTGTTGTATTCGCCATCCAGTCGAAATATATTATTGAAACCGTGAATCAATTGAAGAAAGACGATTCAACCATTGAATTAAAACTCCCTTCGAAATCCTCCGTAAAAGGAATGGGTGCCAGCGAACAGGTGAAGAAAATTCAGGATTATGTTTATATGGTGAAAGTCTATTAAAAATCAGATTTCGCTACAGTTATGAAACTAAAAACCCCCGACAAATCGGGGGTTTACTTTTATCAGTCGGTTTCGGTTCTTACCATTTATCCACCTCTTCGTTTGCGAGGTTATCGCCTGCAGCTGCAGCAGGAATATCCGCAGAAACAATCGGCGCTTCCTCTTCTACTTGCACTTGCTCAGTTGCAACTGGAGCCTGTTCAGCAACTACGCTGCTGCCATTTGATGATTCATTTACATACTCACCATCGCCGCTTGAAGGAGCATCGTCATGATTAAAGGCATCAAAATCGAAGTCAGGCATCAAATCTGTTTTCACATAGTCCACCGCTTCATTCAATCCTTTAATAAACTTGTTGAAGTCTTCTTTGTACAGAAAAATCTTATGACGGTCGTACCCTTCACCTGTAAAGCGTTTACGGCTCTCCGTAATAGTCAGGTAATAATCGTTGCCACGTGTAGATCTTACATCAAAGAAATACGTTCTTCTCTTACCGGCACGGATCCGCTTGCTGTAAATGCTTTCCATCCGTTTGTCGTTGTTTTCGTACGCCACAGTTTTTAAGTTTTAGTTAGTGCAATGCTATTTTTCAAACAGCGACAAAGATATATTTCTTTTCGATTTAGCAAAATTTTCCAAAAAAGCATTTTGATGTCGGTTTTTCACTCTCAGGAACGGTCTTCTTCCAACTGCTGACGGTTGTACAAATCAGCATACAATCCCTGCTTTTGCAGCAGTTCTTCATGTGTGCCCTGTTCGGCAATTCGTCCATTATCCATTACAATAATGCGATCGAACTGCAACAAGGAGAAAATGCGGTGTGTAATTACGATTGCGGTTTTATCCTGAAGGAACGTAGACAAGTGTGTAAGTATTTCCTGCTCTGTTCTTGCATCTACTGCGTTCAAACAATCGTCGAGGATAATCAGTCCAGGATCTTTTACTAAAGCACGGGCTATAGAGATACGTTGCTTTTGTCCACCGCTGAGTGTTACGCCACGCTCTCCTACCATTGTTTGATACGATGCAGGAAACGATTCAATATCCTTATGTACTGATGCGGCTGTTGCCGCCATTTTAATTTTATCCAAATCGCCACCTGCTGTACCAAACGAAATATTGTTTGCAATACTATCGCTAAACAGAAATACCTCCTGCGGAACAAAACTTACCTGTGCACGGTAATACTGTAAATTCATTTGTTTCAGATCAACGCCATCAACTGTTATTGTTCCGTTCGTTGGATCATAAAAACGTAATAACAATTGACCGACTGTTGATTTGCCGGAACCGGTACGTCCGATCAATGCGATCTTTTCTCCTTTTCTGATCTTGAGATTAAAATCATCTAACGCAACAATGCCCGGTATGCGGATACACAAATCGTACATGGTTGAATTCAATATCGCCCTGCAGTTGATGCTTGATTGCATCGGCTGGCGGCTGGATCGTTGATTTTGTTAAGAGAAATTCGTTTAACCGTCGCTGTGAGGCAGCCGCCCGTTGAATAGTACTTGCCACCCAACCAATGGCACTTACCGGAAATGCCAGCATGGTGAGATACATAATGAAGGCAGCCATATCGCCAAAGTTGATCTCCCCTTCCATGTATTTTAAACCGCCGATCAGTATTACAAGTAATGTACTGATGCCAATGATCAAACCCATGATGGGGAAATAAATGGCTTCTGTTTTATACAAGCTCATCGCACTTGTGCGGTATTGCTCGCTGTTCGACTGAAAAAAACGAAGCATGGCTTTTTCCTGCACGAACGACTTGATCACACGAATTCCTGAATACGATTGTTGTGCATTGGTTGTAAGATCAGATAATTTGGATTGTACCTCTTCGCTCCGCTTGTTAATAATGTTATTTACATAGTAGATGGTGATGGCAAGAATGGGCATCGGTGCCAATACATACAACGATAATTCTGCATTTTTCTTCACCATGTAAAACACACTCAGTGAAATCAATGCAATGAGGTTGATGAGATACATGATGGCCGGCCCTGTGTACATGCGAACCCGACTTACATCTTCTGAAATACGATTCATCAGATCGCCGGTTTCATTCGTTTTATAAAAATTGGTATCAAGTTGCAGATAGTGTTGAAACACTTCGTTTTTCTGATCAAACTCAATATGACGGCTCATTACAATAATGGTTTGCCGCATCAGAAACATGAAGAAGCCACGCAGTATAGCAAAAAGCAACAGAATGATCCCAAAAAGTGCAACAATTCCTGTAAACGAAAACGACAATGTTTCAATCCACTTAATGGTGCGGGTAACCAGCCAATCGTTTTGCTGCACAATATTTTCTTTCGCTGTACCGGTTAAAAAAGCCTGCACTTTATCAATAATATAGCCGGTAACCTGCGGGGCAAGCACTGCAAAATAGTTAGATATAAAAATGAAGACGATACCCAGCGTTAACCGCCACCTGTATTTCCAGAGATATTTATTTAGATACGAAAGTTGCTTCATGCGGATGCAAAGGTACAACGTGAATACCCACCGCAACACCGTTCATCAAATGAATGATTTGTTTAACGCATCTTCAAACAAACAGGTTACATAGTTCTACGTACGATGAGGGCGCCTGAAGAGACCAAGCCCTTGTTGGTCGCCGACCAACAATTGTTACGATTGAATATAATTCTGCAGTTGTTCGATGGTTTCTTTTTGTGAAAGAATGGTTTCGGTTACCACATCATTAATGGAAATAATACCGCATACCTCATCGTTTTCAAAAACGGGCAGGTAGCGGATATTGCTTTCACTCATTATATGCATACAGGTTTCAATAGAATTTTCAGGTGTAATGCGTGGCAACCCCGTGGTCATAATATCTTTTACAAATGTTTCGGTTGATGACTTGCCTTTGAGAATTACTTTCCGTGCATAGTCACGCTCAGTAAGCACACCGAGATATTCTTCTGCTTCCATCACCATTACCGAACCGATATTTTTCTCGGCCATTAATTGCAAAGCATTGATCACCGGCAAACCGGGTTCAACTGAAATAACATTTCTTCCTTTACGCTGTAATATGTGTGCAACCTTTCTCATAAATCCGTTTTTTAATTCAGCCTTAAGTTAGTGAAAATCCATAAAAAAAGATGTGTCGGTTTTCCAACACATCTTTTCCAAGGGTTGCCAACCTTTGCATTTAAAGGTTGCTAACCTTTTAAATGGTTTTTTGCCATTTATCTATCTGCACAAAGGTTGGCCACCTTCTGCGTTTTCTTACAAGTTACTTATCGTCCAAAATCATCCTGCAACCGAACAATATCATCTTCATCCGAAGGATTGGCCGGATCGGTATGTTGCCAGATCTCTGCAATTACGCCCCAGTCTTTCAACCCAACCAGTCGGTGGCGTTGCCCATTCTTCAATACAATAATATCACCCGCTTCAAACAGGTTTACTTCTGTTTCCTCATCGTTCTCACTCATTACCACTCCTACTTCACCTTCTACCACACGCCATATTTCGGCACGGCGATGATGATACTGCCACGATAATCGTTTGCCCGGCTCCACCACCAATACTTTTGGACTGAGTTTATTGCCCAGCATCAGCTCTTCCTTTTTATAAGTAGGGAAATACGTTTCAATAAACTGATCGGCCTGACTTTCGTCCAAAACAAAAAAACCACCCCATGGCCGACTTAGATCTGACGCCTGAATGCGAAATCCTTCCTGCTCAAGTAACTGCTGTTGTTCTTCTAAAAAATCCTGTTTCTCGCTCATATTAAAATTTGTTTCGTGGTAAAAATAATCGAAGCCCATGTGAGGGCAAAAAAAAACCCTCAAAACTGAGAGTCTTTTTTTCTATTACGAACTTCTTATGGATAATATTTTTTCATAACCACCAGAGAGTGAATAAAACCAGGTAGCCAGAACAGGAACGTAAGAAGTAAATTCACGATCCAGGTACTGCCACTCCAATCATCCATTACACCCATTGCAATCCATGCAAGACCAAAGATTGCCAATACAATGTAAAGACCTTTTGAAATTTCACCTGCTTTTTTAGCTTTTTTCTGCGCCGTTTTTAAAGCAAGCTTTTGAGCAATTGTCATCTTCTTACCTGTTAACTGTTCCATTTTAGCTGGAGTTAACGAAAGAAGTGTTTTGTTGTCGAACTGTTTGAATTCTTCTGTCGCAGACATTCCTGTTTTTGCATTATCTGTCGCATTTGCCGGAACATAAATAATTCCTGCCTGTGTAGAAATGCTGAGTACAACTGCTGCCAGCATGATGATTAGTTTACGCATAGTAATTTGTTTTGATTAAAGTAAAAATAAAAAAAATGTCAACTATCAATGCAATTTCTATTTAAAAAGTTTCCATGTTTCACTTTGTAAAGATTAATAGTTAGTAAGTGCCTACTAAGAAGAAAGTGTTCTACTAAAAAGGCCCTCTTTGCAGAGGGCCTTTCGGACTATTCAAAATCTTAAAGAAAATTAGTCAGTATAAGAACCATCAACCGGTTCGTATTTTCCTGTTGCAATTCTGATTACATCAACTAATGCCCAAATGCTTACTCCCAAAATAATGAAGTACCCAATTAAAGCCAGTACCGGAAGCGCAACTGTTTCGGTAGCTACAAATGCAGCAAAACCTGCAATAATCAATGCGATGACCAATGATTGTTAAGCCTAGCTTGATGAATCCACCTTTTTTGTTGCCCAAATAAAAATCATGAATACCCAGATTTCCGAGAAACAATGCCAGTAAAATTGCTACAATTTTACTTTTGTCGCCAGCTTTTTTCCTGCCTTACCGATTTTTTCAAGTTTGCTTTTGAAAACTTTCATGAACAACTTTCCTTTTGAAACTTTCTGTTTGGAGGCAACAGTTGTTTTTGCAGGAGCAGCGATAATGCCGGCTTTAGCAGCATCAGATGCATTTTCAGGCATGTAAATAATTCCTGAATTTGAGGTGATGGTTACAACGAGGGTAACAACGAGTAGAGCGAATTTCCGCATAAATAAATTATGATTTTGGTTAAGAATGGAAGCAAAATACAAAAAAAGTTTTTACAAAAACAACTGCATAAATGTGTAATTTTCAGACAAGTGGGTAAATTGTTAGTTTAGCTGTTACAACCGATTCTTTACCGGAATATTTTCTATTCTGCCTTCTTCCCTTATCTTCGCCAAAATTTCAACGCATGGAAAAGAAATCATCTGCATTAAACTGGATCTTGTTTTTTGTTTCTGTAGCTGCTTTTGTGCTGCTGTACATCAGCCCGTATGCAAATTACATTACTGTTACACTTCCTTTTATTGTGTATTACCTGGCAAAAGCGTTGGATTTGATTTAATAAACGAATCTCTTTATTATACGGCCCGTTACTGAAAAGTGACGGGCTTTTTATTTAAGATAATCCTGGTACAGATCTTCCTCTTCTGCCATCCAAAAACGAAAGCTTTCTTCGTCGGAATGATAGTTACGAATCTGCGAATGGTCGTTACTGATTGTCGTTTTGTAACAATAATTTCCACGCTTTTGTCTTTAAACGCTGCTTTAATGGAATCGAGCAATTCCACAGTTAATTCGTTGATATGTAATACGGTAAGTGGCTACCATCAGTTCGAAGTTA
>CAWHOR010000097.1:0-20286 GCA_963830845.1 uncultured Bacteroidota bacterium
GACAGTGGCATGGCGGTGTTGATGGATATTGGTGAAGAGTTTGGTATTCACCCGATGGATAAATTAACCGGCAGTAAACGTTTAGTATATATGGCATTGGCAAAAACGTATGGACTAAAAGGTTTTGGTTCTGAAAGTCCATCGTTTGAATCGATGACTGTAAGCGGCAATACTGTGACGATTAGGTTCAGCGGTGCACCTAATGGTTTTACCAGCTATGGCAAAGCATTACAATATTTTGAAGTTGCTGGTGCGAATAAAATTTTCCGCCCGGCGAAAGCATTGATTAGTGGAGGAACGATAGTTGTTTCTGCACCTGATGTAAAAGATCCGGTTGCTGTTCGTTATGCGTTTAAAGATTTTGTGGTGGGTGATCTGTTTAGTACAGAAGGATTTCCGGTGAGTAGTTTTAGAAGTGATGATTGGTGATTTTTGCCATGGAGGCTTCAACTCGTCTGACACCCACGTCTGACGAATTTATCAGATTAAACTTTTCAGATTCCTGTCGATTTTTTATGGACTTTAATCACTTTGCACTCTAATTTCTATGACAAAATTTATTGCTCCCTTTTACTTTCTGATTATTTTTATATCATGTAATAACCAAGCTAAGTTTAAGAAGGAAGCAGGCTTAACTTCATTCATATTCTCATATAGCGCATTACATTCTGCTTATTCGTTAAGAATTACAGAATCCGACACTATGTATTTTATTCAAAGATTTCCAGAGCCTGCACAAACTTACTATTCTATACTGCCCCCGTCAATAAAAGATAGCGTTCTACAAATAATTAATGAGATAAATTTCAACAAGTATGATTCCATTTACGATCAATCAAACCTTGACGATGGCGACTCTTACAAGCTCGTATTGAATACTGAAAAAAATAAGAAATGGATTTATATACATGGCTATGAAGCCCCTAATGAGGTTTATAAAACTATAGAATCGCTTATGAAGATAAAAGAGTCTAATGTTTATAATGCTATAGATACATTAATTGATTTCGATGACTTAAAATACATTGCACCTCCTACCATACCTGCTCCCCCCATGAAGTATTGATATCAAGCTATTTCAACATCACCTCCACATCTTTCTTTCGTTCTTCCGGCAGCACGATCAACTTTACAAGTTTACCATCTCTCAACTCTGCTTCAACAGTAGTACTAGATGGTGCATGTAATTTAAAATGTACATCTTTTTCTTTTGGCCACGCAGGAAATAAAAGAATACGTTGATCATCTGTTTGCAATAACATTTCCTGCAAGCCGATCATTCCACTACCGCCCCAGTTATGATCGGGTACCCAATCAAAACCCGGTCCCCAGAAAGCAGGAAAACGACGTTCACTGTTTTGCAGTTTCAAAGAAGTTAATCGCCATGCTTCATCTGTTAGCCCTAACCGTGCAGCCCAGATATTATCCTGTTTCCAACCAATATGACTGCGGAATTTAATGACCGAAGTATCATAGTTCCATGTATTGATGCCTGTATCTAATCCGGGTTTACCAACGCCAAATATTCCCCAAGGAAAAACAGGATACAGTTGCGGTGATTCAACGTTGTTGATGCGTTCCCATGTTTTTGCAGGAGCAATGGTTGTGTGACCGTTGAATTGCTGATAGCTTAGCGACGGTACACGTTTCTGTAATGATTCAATGAAATTGTTTTTGTTACTGAGTAAGATTAGGGGTTGCAAAGACAATTTCTTTGCGTGATTGTTTGCAATGCAGCAACTGTTGTCACCGAATTATTCGTCATCTTAAATGTTTCTGCTGCACTGCCGGGAAATAATGTTAAATGCCCATTCCCATCCAATGCTTTCGCTCCTCTTTGTTTGGCGAGGTATTGATAATGCTCATCGAAGAACTGCAGACAACTGATGATGAACGGAATTCTATCGCTGATGTCTTTCCCTGTGTATTCTGCTTCCTGCAACATCATCAAACAAAATTCAAAAACTGTATCCCATTCGTATTCGAGCCATGCATTGTACTCAACGCCTTTGTCGAAATAATCAGGACGCTTGGTGCCGTACTCAGCATAGTTCGGCAGACCAAAGTTTTCCATCTGCTCCGTAAAGCAAGCACCTCCATGATTCCAATACACTTTGCTTCTTAACTCAGCATTTTTTTGCAGACGCAGATAAAAGTTAAGTTGTGGTTGAAGCAGATCCCAATCGCCACTCTTGATCATAGGAAAATAAACCAATCGTTGGTTTTGTGCAGCATGTAAACCACCACCCCAGTTACGATAATCAGGTGTAAGTCCTTTGTTGATGGTATCAGTATAGATGGGATCAACAGTCAACAAACCACCATTGAATTTTGTAGGCCACGCTCCTTTTGCATTGCAGGCAAGCATGTAACGAAAGAGTTGATAGTTGCGGCCAACTTCCCATGAACGTTTATCTTTTTGCGAAGGATCAACTTCAATAAAACTTCTGCTCCAGAACTCTTTCCACCATTGCTGTGTTTTTTGAAAAGCAGTTTTATCTGTACTCGTTTTTTGTTTTAACGAATCAAGTGATTGTTTCCATATATCAATAGTTGCAACCTGGGCATTGTGCAATGTCAATTGCAATGCATGTTGCTTTGCTGCTGATTTGCTTTTTAGTTTCCATGCTTTAAAATCGGTGATTGCATACGTCCCTGTATCTGTTCCTGCAGGTATAAAATTCTTTCCGCCGAATGATCCACCAAATGCTAGTTGCTTAAGTGGATTATAACAACTGCTCTTTCACCGATTCCATTCCCTGCTGCTTCACAACAATATCAAAAATAGTTTCGCTGTTGTTGTGATGATAGAACAACACATCACTACCATTAAAATCAATCACATCTTTTTTGTACACGTTGTTCTTTGGTGCTCCCCATTTCCAGGAGTTGCCCCAATTTTCTCTAGTGGCTATGACACGATCACGGTAGCGCCAACTTTCGTATGATGCTTCAACGTTTATCTTTTTATTGCTGCTGATATCAATATGAGCAACGGGCTTGAAAACATCTGCCCAAATTTTTATTGTTGCTTTCGTCCCGTTGTGTTCGCCTTCAACTGTAACGTATCCCTCTTCGAGATGAAGTTGTTGTTTAAATGAAGTGCCAATGAATGGATTGGGGAATAACTTCACTCTCACTCTTCCCGTTTTCATCATGGCATTGTTCTCATCTAAGTTGCCACTGCGTGCCACATAGATAAACAGTTCTCCTTTCTCCACCCATACATTCATACCAATATCGCCGGCACCACATGGCATTGATTCGGATGCGTTGTTGCTTTGCGTGTTCCAAATAATATCATAGTTGTTTGTTTGCTGCGCAGATAGCGAAACAACGTTTGTAATAAAAAGCAAGAGGATAAAATACTTCATCAATTTATTTTACTTAACCGCCGACAGGGTTTGCAACCACTGTCGGGGTGTTACAACTCCGTCAGCGGCTATTAGCCCTGACGGAGTTTGGATATTTTAATACTGCAATTGAATTGACCCTTCAATACCTGCTGGCAATAAAGGCTTACCAGTTAGTCTGAAAGGCGCTGTTGTCCATGTCAATCTCTTTTCTTTAGGCAACAACTCATCACCAATTAAACGATTATGCCATGTATTCGTTACTTCAATTTCAATTGTGTTTGTACCTTTTTTTAGTGCTTTCGAAATAACTACTGAATGAGGATATGTCCAGATCGTACCGCAATCGATTCCGTTTACTTTTACAGTTGCTATGTTAAATAAAGAATCAATTAATAAAGTAACATAGCTGCCTTCGGTGTTTTGATTCCATTGAAATGTGTTGGAATATACTGCTGTTCCCGAATAATATTTAATTGCAGGGTCTGAAAGTTTGGTCCAACTCTTTAAGCTATCAAGTTTTACTTTTTCTTCCGGCCCACCATATTTTTTGTCAAATTGAATATTCCAACCTGTCTTCAAAGTATCTAATTGATAAACTCCAAAACATGGTATCGTATTATTAAGCAGTATTCTTTTCTCTGCTTTTCGAAATAGAATAAACGTTGACCCATGTGGAGGTAATATTAGAAACAGATGGGTTTTGTCATTTTTTATTTCACCATATCGGGCTTTGAATGAAGTGCCATACTTCGGATCAAAAAGATAGGGTTGCTTATTTGTTTGATTAAAGGCTGCTTCTACTATAATTTCCATTGCACTTTGATTCGAAAAGAAATAAACATCTTCATCTCCTTCTTTTCTGTGCGTCCATGCAATCTCATTCTTTCCTTTAATCACTTCCACATCCTTCTTCACTCCCAACTTTTCAAACGAACTTTCCATATAAGGAGCAGCCACTACATTCTTATTCTTAGCAAACAATTTCATCCATTGTTGATCAACCACCATCTTCGCTCCTGCGTGTGCAAGTTGTTGTAATTTCTTCTGCACCGCAGCACTCATTATCGGGTTTGGATTCATCAACATCTTACCCGGTATCACCAACACGCCATAACTCACTCCACCCGGCAATACCACTCTGCCGTTCTTCACCTGCATCATCATCAATGCATCAGGATTAAATGAATCATAAGTATATCCATTCAACGGATCGATCCAATCTTCCGGATCAGCCATGTTTGCAGAATGATTTACACCATCCGGTATTTGTCGCAACGGTTGATCTTTATTTTCTAATCGCTTCTTCTCTGCATCCACTCTTTCTTTTCCAAAAATGCCGGGCAATACATTCACCAATCGATCAGGCAAAATGGAACGACGAGGAATTTCTTCGCCAGTAAATACAGCAACATCAACAACGGGATCGCCCAACTGCAACAATGATTGACATCTCGTTATATAATCGATCCACGCTTTGCTTTGTTTGAACCAAGTTTGATCACGTTGATAATACAAACCAACACCATCCAATGTCATACCCGGTTTTTTATCGAGCCAGGGATTATGTGCAAAAACATGCATCACCATTTTATTAATGCCCAATGCAAAGTTGCGGTCACCAACCACTTTTAAATTGCCGGGATGTTCTCCCCAATTCATACGCACCGATGTAAACGATTCGGATTGGATTATTTTCTTACCATAGATGTGTGCACCGCTGATGGCATCACGCATGTCATTCGGTTTATCATGTGTTGGGCTGTTCAACCAAAACTCACCCATTGGCAAATCGGTATGTTTGTAATGCGTCAACCCATCACTCACCATCGTCGGTGCAATGGCTTCTGCACTTACAACACAACCCAATGCATGCGCTTCTTTTTTTAACGTAGTGTAAAAAACATCGTTCACCAATTCAGCAATGGTTGTACGAACATCATGCAAAATCTTTTCGGACTTACCTACACTTTCTACCGGCACACCTGCCATCACCAACAGGTAAGGCATAAGATCGTATCCTCTTCGTTTCTTAAACTCATTTGCAAAGTTTGCTCCCCAGTTCTGACTGCCACATTCCCAACTATCAATATGAAATACTTTCAACACTTCTTTTGCTAAAGCAGCATCTTGCGCAAATGCCTTTCCAAACCAATTATCAAATTGCAACTTTATCGCCGATACGTTGAACTTATCAACTTCTAAACCCAAGCCTGCACCACCGGTATAGTTGGTATGTCCTGTTGATGTATGACCAATACGAACGATCACCCAGTTACCTGCAGGTGCTATCCAATCAATATTTCCATCAGCATCCATCTTACCCGTTAAGTTGACGATATTTTTTATTGGTATCGCCATTGCATCCATTACTTGTTCTTTTGTTGTTGCTTCACTGATACGCCACACTGAACCATTTTTCGATTCGTATTGATTGATCATTGGTTCATCACTCAAATAAATACCGATCACTTTTAATGATGGTTTCCATTTAGCAGCATCAAGATCTTCTGAACCGGGTTCGCTTCCTTCTTTCTCATATACAAAACGAAAGTATTGTGCAGTGATCTCAGGAATTGCATGCGTCACATCTTCATCAGCATCCTGCCAACCATGACGTGGCGGATGCAATTGTGTATGCTTTCTGAACACAACACCATCATCACTCACGAGAACGGACAAACGATGTGCCTGGTAAGAATTACCACCCGTCTTTATGCGAATAGATCGACAGGTAAATGGTTTGGGATATTTGTATTGAATCCAGCAACTGCTGTCGCTTTTATAACTTTGATTGCTGCTACCTTGAAACGAAAGAAAGGATGCCCTCATACCATTGCTGGTAGTAACCGACGGCACCAATACTACTTCCGAAAAGGCAGCTTCACTTACAGCGGGGTAAGCATACACTGCAATGTCTTTGTAATAATCATTGTTGCCTTCGGGAATTGAAAGATTGATCTTCTCTTTATTGGCATCTGCAACATAAGTTTTACTCCACACTAATTTCTGCATGGAAAGTTCAGGAGTGATCCACGGGCCACCTGCCAATGCAAAGCCATCACTCACATGCATGCCTAACTGCAAACCCAAACGCTTTGCTTCCTGCATGGAGAACTTCACCAAGCTCCACCACTCGGGAG
The DNA here is from genome assembly GCA_963830845.1 of uncultured Bacteroidota bacterium. Lineage (GTDB taxonomy): Bacteria > Bacteroidota > Bacteroidia > Chitinophagales > Chitinophagaceae > Lacibacter. Next base: position 6,497 of record CAWHOR010000097.1, read on the forward strand.
ATAATTGACGGGCTGTTGGTTGAAATGGAATCCGATGCGCAGTGTCCTTGATGGGCATCAAGTATGCACCACCAATGCCTACTTCTTTCATAGCTTCAAGATCGGCAGTGATGCCTTCTTTAGAAACCGCAGCATGCATCCAGTACCAGAATACCCACGGTTTTGCAGATTGAGGAGGATTGAGAAAGCGTTGCTCGATTGTTTGTGCAGAAACTTGCATCGAAATGATCAACGCAATCAATAGACAATATGTGTGGAGGGATATTTTTCGCATATGGTAAACAACCGCCGTTTAGAACTGCAATTTACTCTTTCCTTTGTCAACTGAAGTAGCCACGGCTATTCCACGATGATCTTTGTTATCAACGGCGCAATAGAAATGATAAACGACGCCTTTCCACTTTACCACAAAACTTTTATGCGCATACTTGGCATCATAAGGTTCAGATGATTTGATCAGATCATCCCCTTTCCAGTCTGTCCAGTTTACCAGATCATAACTGCAGGCGAAGCGGTTGAAGGTTTCATTTTTTCTTGTTTCCCAGAAAGCACCAAAATAGAACATCACCCACACATCATTTACTTTCTGAATCACCGCATCACCTGTAATACCAACGCCATGCTCCATCACGGGATCAGCATGATACCGTTTCCAGGTAACCATATCATCACTCACCGCCATACCTATACGTTCGAACCAGCGCCACTTGGGTTTGTTGCCACTGCTATCGCCATTGGCATTGTAGTACATCACAAATTCGCTGCCGAGTGTTTTGTTTTTATCACGAATGATGGTGCTTTTATACAGCTTCCTGTTTTCCCACCAACGAACATCTTTATCAGTTGAACCCAAGACAGGCTGTGGTAACCTGTTCCACTCATGTGGTTTGATTGGATCATTTGTTGTGTTGGCGATGCCGATCGCTAACGGGCCCGATTCATAACCTCTGTCCTTGCCGCCGATATAACTCATCCAGTATTTGTTCTGAAATTTTTCCAGCTTGTAATTGCCTCCCCATTTTGTATCCTGCAAAGCGATGTATCCTGCCTTTTGATTAATATCCCAATCAGCAGTATCAGAAAAGCTCATGATTCTGCCGAGTGTTTTCCACTCAAAGAGGTCTTTACTTTTTGCGATCCATGTTTCATAACCACGACCATCAAACTGGATATAGGTCATGTACCAGTACTTGCCTTTGCGAAACACAGATGGACAATCGATCTTCTTTGTATCATTTTCGGGTGTAACAACAAGACCGTATTTGTAAGGTGTTTTTACTTCTTCATAAATCTGTTGCATCACAGGTTGGGGCACTTCCATATTTTGCGCATGCAGGTTTGTTGCACAAAGAGCACAAAGAAAAAACAACACGAAGAACACAACTGAATTCTTCGTGTTCTTTGTGAATGACTTTGTGTACTTCGTGCTACTATTTAATTTCTTTTGCTCTCTCACCGGCTGATTTTTTTTTGGAATTGAACGGAACTAAATAAAAACTGTATTCGTAATAAGCTTTCGGTTTGATCTGGTATTGCTCCAGTGGTGCTGCTACATCGCTCCAGCTATCATTACCACCAACACCCATTTGAATCAAGTCAATATTGAGTGTGATGAATCCGGCATCTTTGAGTTTGTTCGTGTGCTTTACATTCTGGATATTTTCTTCTGTATAAGGCCATGCACTCATGCTGAGTAAACTATCGGCCACTATCAACAATCCGTCTTTTGATCTTTGATTGTGCAGATACATCCAACGCACATCGGTACGGTTACCGTTTTCTTGCGGGACTACATAGTTTTCCATGAAATCAAGAATGTTTTGATTGTAGATGCCAACATCTGCTCCATAGTTTTTGTCAATATAATTTTCGAATGGGCCACGACCGAAATATTCGATTTGTTTGAAACTACTATCAATTCCCATTTGCATTCCGATTTTGGGAATGTTGGGTAAGCCAGGTTTAACTGTCAAAACATAATCAACTTTGATAAGACCGCTTTCATAGATAAGATAGTTAACAGTTACTTGGGCACTGTCGTTAATTAAAGAATAGACAGAACTAATAAGATCACCATATCCACTATGACTTCCGTGTAAGAGTTTCTTTATTTCTATTAACTTAGGCTTAGACTCATACCATTGCTTTAATACACGGTGCGTTTTCCATCCACGTTTATCATTATCGGTTTGCGGCCTGGTAAAATTAGGTAACAAAGGCGCAGAAATCTGCTCATTCCCTTTCACCTTGTACGATTCCAATGCGCCTGATTTTTTACTAATGAAAATTGAAAAATTGGTTCTTTTGATTGTAAACCCATCTTCTGTTTCAGCATAAAAAACTTTGGAATTATTCTTATATAAATTTGTTACCACTTTAAAAATTAATTGATTTGATGCAATCTCAAATCCTGCCGGCGCCCATGTTTCCGCTTTCTGTAACACAAATTTCATCTCCGCATGATATTCTGAACCTGCTTTCATTTTCGGCAACCATTTTGAAACAGGAAACTCAACTGTTGTTGCAGGAGCTACATCAATACCGCCGATCTGTTGATTGGTAATGATCTTTCCATCTTCTTTCACAACAATATAAGCAGTGTATGCATTGGCATTCTTTACTTCACTTCGGTTGATGATACGGATGATGCCTTTTACTGAATCTGCCCATTCGCATTGAATCGGTTGAAAAAGACGTTTGCATTCATACATCACTCCTTTGGGTTTTCCATCTGCATTTACAATTCCTTTAATGGTGAAATTGTCGAAATAACGTTCGCCATAATCACCACCGTATGCATAAAATTTTACACTGGCTGAATCTGTTTTCTCCAAACCCTGGTCTTTAAATTCCCAGATGCAACCGCCAATCACTCTCGGCATATTTCTCCACTGATCCCAGAACTCTTTTAAGTTACCTGCACTGTTGCCCATGGCATGTGCATACTCGCAAAAGAAAATGGGACGATGATCGCCATTCTTTTGATTCACCAACAATGGCGCCAGTATAATCTGATGGATACATTCTGCTGATCACATCTACATAATATTGATCCAATGGATTTTGAATACGATGTGAGTGATCATTGCTTTTTAAATAACGACTGTCACTCGGATCGATATAACCTTCCTCTTTTGGGCTACCCATTGCAGGTTCGTAATGCAAGGGTCTTGTCATATCAAAATCTTTGATCCATGCAGCCATCGCTGCATGATTAGGGCCACTGCCAGCTTCATTACCCAAACTCCACATGATAATGGAAGGATGATTTTTATCACGCAACGCCATGCGGCTGATACGTTCCACATAAGCACCTGCCCATGCTGCATCATGACTCAGTTTGCCACCTAAACCATGTGTTTCCAAATTCGCTTCATCAATCACCATGATACCAAACTCATCACACAGATCCAATAAATAAGGATCGCTTGGATAATGTGACAAGCGAACACAGTTGAAATTAAACTGCTTCATGGTTTGTATATCCTGAAAAATATCTTCTCTTGTTAATGCCTTCCCTCTTGTTGGATGATGATCGGGACGATTGACACCATATAAATAAGTCAACTTTCCATTGATGAGTAATTTGCTGTCACTCTTCTCTGAAATTCAATGGAACGAAAACCAAGCTTGCAGGTTTTTACTTCCAATACTTTACCAGTACTGTCTTCTAATGTCAACACCAGCTTATATAAGTTCGGTTCTTCCGGGCTCCACTTTTTTGGATTACTGATAGTTGTTTCCATCAAACCAAATTTTACCCTGTCTAACCGTGGATGAATTTCATTGATGATCTCATCTGTCTTTTTTGAAAGTGGTTGCTGCAATACCGGTTGATTCTTTGCATCGTACAATTGTGCTTTCAATACATAACCCGGCATATCCTTGCCGGTTAAATTTTCAATTCGTGGACGAATACTCAGCAATGCATCTTTATAATCCTTATCCAGTTTTGTTTGATAAAAGAAATCTGCAATACGCAACGATGGTTCTGCATGCAAATACACTTCACGATGTATACCACTCATGCGCCACTGATCCTGGTCTTCGAGAAAACTTCCATCGCTCCAGCGGATCACCCAAACAGAAATAATATTTTCTCCATCTTGTAAATAAGGTGTGATATTAAATTCGCTTGGCAGAAAACTATCTTCTGCATAACCGGCAAACTTTCCGTTGATCCATAATTTATACGCCGAACTTACGCCACCAAAATGCAGCGTGACATTCATGTTCTTCCAGTTAGCAGGAACAGTAAATGTTTTCTGGTAACAACCAACACCGTTATAATCCTGCGGCACATGTGGTGGATTTACCGGACGAAATGGATACACCGCACTTTTATAAATGGGTTTATCATAGCCCTGCATTTCCCAACTCGATGGAACAACAATCTTCTTCCATCCATTGACTTTGCTTTTGTAAAAATCCTTCGGCGCATCAGCAGGCTTTAATGCAAAGGAGAAATCCCAATCACCATTTAATGAAATATATCGTCCGCTTTTAGTTCTATCTCCGTTCAATGCATCTGCAACAGTTGCAAACGAATAAGCAGTTACTCTTGATTGATCTCTATTTATGCTACTCACCAATGGATCTTCATACGGTTCACGGTTGAACACGGTTGGTGCAACTGGAACAGCAGCAGGTGTTTTATCAACCAATTGTGCTTTTGATTGAAACACAGAGACACAGAGACACAGAGCTACACAAAGCTTTGTAAATCTTCTTGTATTTATTGTGCTTCTATTTCTTCTCTCTTTCATTTTACTTTTTCTTTTTCAACAACTCCATTTCAATACATGCCTGCATGAATGGCCCGATGGCTTTCAAATCATCATCTCTTCTCGGTTCATTCACATAATACTCATAGGTACCGTCACGATATGGAATACCACCTAAACCTGCACCTGCAACAGCTTGTATAAAATGATATTGACCGTTTGCATCTGTTGTTACAAATTCTTTGATCATACCTTTGTATGCTTTTTGTAAAGGCGCATTGAATGTTGCAGGCACGTAATTCAAGCGAACAGCTTTCGCCAATGCAAAAACAAACATGGCCGTGCCCGATGATTCAAGATAATTCCTTTCTTTATTCGCTTTATCTGTTACCTGCCACCAAACACCACTCTTTGTATTCTGGAACTTTACAATAGCTGTCGACAGTCGATTCAGAATAGTGATCAACTCTTTTCTTCTTGGATGAGTTGCAGGAATAAAATCCAATACATCTACCAATGCCATCATATACCAACCCATGCTGCGGCTCCAAAACTCAGGTGATACACCTGTTTGCTTATTTGCCCAGCCTTGCAGTTTACTTTCATCCCAGCCATGATACAACAAACCTGTCTTTGCATCACGACCGTATCTCTCCATCCACACAAACTGGTTGATAATATCATTAAAATCCTGCGGTTGTTTATTGACAACTGCATACTCTGCATAGAATGGTTCGATCATATACAGGCCATCCAACCACATCTGCGATGGATATTTCAGCTTATGCCAAAAACCACCGGCTTTGTTGCGAGGCTGTATACTGATCTGGTCACGCAATGTCTTTGCTGCTATTTTATATTTCTCTTCTTTATACAATTCATGCAATCGCAGCAACTGTCTGCCGGGAGGTATATTATCGCTATTGTATTCATCCATCACATAGGTACGGATATTTCCATCAGCCGTAATAAAATGATCAACGATATGTTTTGTATAGTCAATATAGGTTTGATCGTTGGTCATTTTCCATAATCGTTCAAAGCCGATCAACACAACACCAATTTCATAATTCCAATTGGCCGGACGATTACCTTCCGGCAATTTATCCTGCTCCAAATGGCTTGCATATTTTTTCACCACCATTGAATCTTTATACTGGTTCATAATAGTAGTCGCCATTTGTTTGGCATACTCGATCTGTGCATTTGCGTTGGATGCAACAGCCAGCAACAATAAAACAAGTAGTCGTTTCATTTTTAACTTGATTTAACTTTTGTCTTCCTTTGTGTCTTCGTGCCTCTGTGGTTCAACCGGTCTTCTTCTCCAATAGTTTGCTAACAAACTTCCGCTGATATTCATCCACGGACTAAACACTGCCGCAGCCAAACCAACCGTTCCCAACTTACCCATGCTGCCTGCAATACCACTTGCCATACCGCCATTCTGTAAACCTACTTCAAAGGCAATGGTGCGACTTGAATTTTTATCCATGCCAAACAAACGGCTTAGCCAGTAACCAAAGAAGTAACCAGCCGCATTATGAATTACCGATGCAATGAATAACAACACACCCACCTTCATCAAATTCTCTCTGCCAGCTGCAGTTGTTACTGTTGTAAAATAAATAATACCAAACATCGAGATCAATGGCATGATGCTGTCAAGCTTTGGAAACTTCAGATGTAACATATGATACAACAGGCCTGCAATAACAGCACCGGCAAAGAAGCCCGACAACTGAACACTTTGTAACAAGCCTGCATCACTGATATTCTTTTGCAAGAACAAAACGATCACTGCGATCCATATTGCAGATACGATTGCAATGATGTTCACTTTTTTCTTTTGTGATGTTGAAGCACGTTTCAAAAAATCATGCAACAATGCTGCGCCAATCGGCACCAATACAATTTTGATGATCTCCATCATCATGTCCACAAATTTTATTTCGATCAATGTACCTGCCAGTGTTTTCATTAATAAAGGTGTAAGTAACGGAGCAACTAATGTTGCCATTGCTGTTACAATTACACTCAACACTAAATTTGCTTTTGCCAGGTACACCATTACATTACTTGCCAATCCGCTACTGCAACTACCAATAAGAATTATACCTGCAGCGATCTCCGGTTCAAACTGAAAAACTTTTGTGAGCAATAAACCCATCAACGGCATAATAGAGAAATGACAAAACAATCCAACCAAAACACCTTTACCGGTTGATGCAAGTCCACTAAAATCTTTTAAACTCATGTGTGTACCCATACCAAACATCACCAATTGGATAATCACAAGGATCAATGTTTTATCACGAAGATTCACGCCGCCCCAATTCTTAAACGCTTCAGGAAAAACCATTCCTGCCACCACTGCCGCAATGATCCATGCTGTGTATTGATAACCTTTTAATGAAGGCACCGAACCCAACCCGATCGCAAAGAAAACTGCTGTTGCTATTGCAGCAGGTTTATACAGCGATGTATTCTGCAGCACTATTCCCAGCAGCAATACAACTGCGGCAACAGCACTAGCGATTAAATATATTTTATTGAATTGCTTCATACGCCCCATCTCCCTTCCTCTTCCCCGGAGGGAAAGAGGCGGTTCTTTAATTTATTAATCAACTTCATTTCTTCCATTTCAAAATCATTTCATTAATCGACAAATACAATTCATAAACACACTGCACTCACAGAGTCTTTGCTAAGTCCCCCTCCGGGGGATTTAGGGGGCCAAGATCGTTGCTAAATATTCCATCGCTACCGGCGGGCTTGCCAATATCGGCACTTTCTTTTCTGCTTCCGTTAATGTATCCACTACTCTTGCCATGCTTGCCTGCGCCAATAAAATCACATCTACTTCGTTTGATAATTGTTTTAATGCATCACCTACTTTCTTGTCATGCATTGCTGCATCACCGCTCATCAATGCTTCAAATGCGCCTTCGCATAAAACAGATCTTAATTCAATTTCTTTTCCAGCAACTGCTGCTCTTCTTCTCACCAAATCGCTTGTTGGATTTAATGTGGTTGACAATGTTGCTACCACGCCAATTCGTTTCCCCATCTGCACAGCTTTGTCGGCCATTGGCTGATCAACACGTAATACCGGCACGCCTGTTAATGTTGCTGCCGTTTCAACTGCAGGGCCGATGGATGAGCAGGTGAATAAAATATAATCTGCTCCTGCTTCTTCTGCCGATGCTGCATAGTTCACCACACGCTTGCTCGTTGATGCTGTTAACTCACCGCATGCAATGGTGTTCTTGATCAAACTATCATCCACAATGTTGAATACTTTTACATTCGGTAAATATTTTTTACACAACTCTGCAAACACAGGCACTAATGTTGCCGATGTATGAATCAATCCTAATGTTTTTTGTGACATATCGTTTATGCTCGTTTTATTTTATGATATCAACTTTCCTGTCTCTATTTAACTTCTGTTGCGTCGCACTCTTGTACGTTCTGTATTTCTATTCATCCTTCACCAGGCGTCCCTACGGGACGCAACCGCATTCAACTACCTTTTCTACCCACCAAATGTTCCTACGGAACAAATTCATCATTCACAATTCATCATTGACCATTCTCAACTCACCACTACAACTCCCCATTCAACAGCACTCCAAAATAATTCTCTCCCCCAACCTGCCCTCCTTTAAAATTTACTTCCAGTCCGTTTATCTTTTCATTCTTTGAATATGCTTTACACAGTGGTGCACCACTCACCAACGGAGCAATCATTTCCACCGCATCAATTTCCATTGCTCTTGCTGCATAACTGCTTGTATCACCACCGGCAATCACAACACGTTTCACATTTGAATTTATCACTGCTTTCTTTGCAATGCTGCCCAATGCTGTACCCAATTTCTCCGATGAAAGGTTCTCCAGTTCCTTTACTCCTGTATGAACAATCACATTTTTTTGCTGCAACAACTTGGCAACATGATCTCCGATTGCATCATCAATTATATTCTCATTTACAATTCACACTGCATCCAGCACCACTTCAGCAAAACCATTTGCCTTGGCCCATTCGATCTGTGCAGCACTAACAGGCGAACAACTGCCTGATATCACCAATAGTGATTCTGCTTTACCGGGGTGTTTCCATTCAGTTACAGGATTCAATACCTTTTTTTCATTCCAGTAGTTACCCAACGCTGCTTCCACACTTGAACCACCGACACTGAACAAGGTTTTATTTTCTTCCAATCCATTCATCCACTCACCGATCTTGATCAATTGCGATTCATACATTGCATCAACCAATACCACTTCTTCATCTGTCACTGCATCATTCCATTGCTCAATGGGTTGTTCCAGTTGAGTAATATCGATCAATCCAATTTTCTTTGTTGTCTGTTTACCTAAATGCAAACGCAGATCACTTTCATCAGCAGGTGTAACAGGATGTTTACTCATTGATGGATGACGATCCAACCGATAAATTTTTCCGTTACTGCCAATACCCATTCGTGCAAACAAATTACCAAACACACAATATCTTCCAAGCGATGGTGCGCCACCTAACAGCGGGATCAATTTATTCTGAAATACCTCCGCACCGCAATCAATCGCTTTCCCAATGCTTCCAACAGCAGGCGATGAATCAAATGTGGAGCACACTTTATAATGTACTTGCTTTGCGCCACTCGCTTTCAACTGTTCAAATGCAGGGATCAAGATATCTTTCATTTGCCCGGGTGACAATGATCTTGTTTTACCTGCAACGCCAATCACATCCAACTGCGGAAACTGTTGCAACTGTTCCTCTGTTGGCGGTTCAATAAACAACACAGCTTTTGCACCAGCACGGGTAATAAATTCCAGTGCATCAGTACTGCCGGTAAAATCGTCACCATAAAAAGCGAGTAATATGTTTTGTTTGCTATTCATTTTTTGCCGCTAAGGCACAAAGGCTCTAAGTATTATTCTAATTATTCAAATTTTCATTTAACTAAACCGGGCTAAAGCCCTTTGCGATTTTCATTTTCAATTGCCCCGCCCTTAAGGGTGGGGCAATTGAACAGTACAGTATCAATGGGCTTTAGCCAACAAGTTTTGTTTCTTCGTGGCAACTATTTCTTACCAAACTTGTCTACTGCCGCAGCAAACTCAGGATACATCTTCGCAGCATCTTCCAACGTTAACCCATCAACCGCTGCTTTCCATGCCTGCTGCAATGCCACCACACCAGCCGCTGCTCCCATCGGGTGCGCCATAATACCACCACCGGCCATGTATAACAGATCAACTGTTTTTGTTCTTCTGTAAGTTTCAAATGCCTGTCCACCCCATTGGCCCGATGACACAACCGGCAACACTGTTTTATGATCGTACATCTTTGTTAAGCATGCTTCAATAGAAGCCACCACACTATCATCACTCTCCCAGAATTTATTTTTGATACCATTTACATGCATCTGGTCAGCACCAGCCAGTCGCCATATTTTTTGAAAGGCTTTGTAATCAATACCCAGCAATGGATGTCTTGTCATCATACCCCAACCATTTCGATGTGCATGAATGGCGAGCTGACGCTGATCCATGATTTTCTTTGCACCTGCAAGTCCAACACTGTTTATACTGATCATGGCACAAGTGCCGCCACTCTTAACAATCTTCTCATAACGTTGCTGCATTTCATCTACTTCACCACTGATGTTAAATGCATACATCACTTTCTTACCCGTTTTATCTGCATGTGCATTGATCACATTCATCACCGCATCCACACGATCATTAAAATTTGAATTGGCAGAAGAAGAAAGCAACTCATCATCTTTTACAAAATCAATTCCTGCTTCAGCTAATGTTTTTACCATCGAAGCAGTTTGTTCAACTGATAATCCAATCGATGGTTTGATGATAGTGCCGATCAGTGGTCTGTCAACTACATTGGTCAATTGTCTGCATCCTTCAATACCAAATGCAGGGCCTTTGTAATGATCGCCGAATGATGCAGGCAATTCAATATCCATCAACTTCAATCCGGTGAACTGTGTGATCTCATATAAATTGCCCTGCAGGGTTGAAACCATCACCGGAAGATTGTAACCAAAGTTTTCAATGCTCCAGGAAACTTTCACCATTGCACGATGATACTTACCATCCTTGCTTGTTGCACCGGGAATAGCAGGCTCGTTCACTGTTTCTAATACTTCAACCGATTCCACTCTTGCAGCAAAACGTTGTTTAAGTTCTTCCGTTTCACCGGGCACTGCTACAAATGTTCCTGATGATTGTTCACCTGCCAACACCGCTGCGGCCTTTTCAGGTGCATACGGCGTTTCAATAAAATATGTTGCTATGATCCGTTCCATTCTTATCGCATTAGTGGTAACCAAACTGTCATATCCGTTTTTCCTCTATTTGCCCATGCATAGTAAGGAATGAGTTTTATGTTGATGGGTTTGAGTTTTGTATTTACTTCTTTATACAATGTATTGTTCCATTGATTCTGATCGAGCAATCTTGCTTCGCCAGTTAAAGCCATTACATTGCCATCAGCAATTTTCATTGCCACAGGTTGCAGTTTAATGTTCGAAGGAATTACTACATCAAATATTTTTTGCTGCGGCAGATCACTTGATTCCAGACAATAAACAACCGGCCCACGCTTCACCGTTACCTGGTTTCTTGTTTCTTCTACCATTGGATTGCTTTCGATCAATGTTGCAGGCATATCAAAGACCAATTCAATTTTATCACCCGCATTCCATTTTCTTCCGGCAATTACAAACCCACCATCTCTATTCTTTACTTTTGGATAAACCCCATTAATGCTTAAGGAATATCCTTTACTCCAACCTGGTATCCTTAGAAAAATGTTCACAGGTTTATCAGTAGCTTCTTTAATTGTAATAACAATTTTTCCATTCCAGGGATATTCAGTTGTTTGTTCAAGTTTGATCTTAGTGCCATCATGTAATTCCGTAGCAAGTTTGCTGCCACCATACATATTTACATACAAACCTTTCTCACCAATGCTGTACATATAATTATTTACTTCAGCAATTGTGCGTACCACGTTCGGCGGACAGCAATTCGATTTGCTGATATACGGGATACGTCCGCCTTCCCAACGCAAGTGGTATGGATAATTTGTTGTTGCAGCCAATGGATTGGTATAAAAATATTTTGAACCATCCATGCTTACACCACTCAACACACTGTTGTATAAAGCCAGTTCAACTATATCGGCATACTTGGTTTCGCCCGTTAATAAAAACATGCGCCAGTTCCATAATACATTGCCAATGTTGGCGCAGGTTTCGTTGTGTGCACTGAAGTTGGGTAATTGATAATCTCTTCCGTATGATTGATGTACTTTCTGCACCGTATCCGGCTTGTACGAAGTGCCATCCACACTCACACCATCATACAACGCACCACAACCACCGGTTACATACATTTTTGTATTGATGACATTGCTCCACATTTTATTCAAGGTGTTCATCAATGTTTCGTCGCCTGTTTCTGCATACACATCAGCAACACCTGCAAACAAATAGTTGGCACGAACTGCATGACCTGCTACCTTGTTCATTTCACGGAAAGGTGCACGGTCGCTGTTATCATCTGTACCTTCAACCGTACCACGAATATTAATAAGATGAACAACAAGGTCTAAATATCTTTTCTCATTTGTGCTTCGATAGAGTTCTGTCAACCCCATATAATGCGAAGGACAGATAGCATTGCGTGCCAGCTCCGGCGTAGCACTATTGTAAAAACCAATTAAGAAGTCAGCAGCTTTCTTTGCAATATTGAGCAAAGTTGTTTTACCTGTTGCACGGTAATGCACACAAGCCGCCGTCATTAAATGACCAAAATTGTACGCTTCAAAACTCAACTGATCATCAAACATTTTTTCTTTGCCTGATTTCTTTTGCTCAATAATGTTCTTGGTATAAATGTATCCGTCTTCTTTTTGTGCTTTGCCAATCACATCAATCGCTTCATCCATCCATTTTTCTAAATGTGGATCTTTGGTTGATGCATACATCGCTGCCACCGCTTCCAGTGTTTTATAAAAATCACCATCATGAAACGAAGGGCCACGGAAGCGACCTGTATCCAACCCTGCTGCAACTCTAAAATTCTGAAACGAATAACAAATGTCCTTGCTCGTATAGGTTTGCCAAAGCTGCGGCAACATGGCATCACGACAAACAGCAAACCGTTCGGCCCAGAAACCATTTGTCCAGCGCACATCACTTAACCCGATGCTGTTTAATTTAGCATGCGGGCTGCTAATGGTATTCACCAGACTGTTTTGCGCTGACACAATTGCAACAGATACCATCACATAGGATATTAAAAAAAACTTTTTCATCATTCTCAGTTTGTTTTAACTTTTTCACGTATAATTTCCTGCCCCTCATTGGTAATTCCGTAGACTATTCCATTTCGTGTGCCTAAACAAATAATCTTATCAGCAACTTTTTTATTAAACCGCATTAAATCATCATCAGTGACTTTATCCAAGTAATCATAAATCTCATCTGTTATTTTTTTTCCTTCAGGAGATATCAGTCCATAAAACCACTTTTTCCTGACTGCGATATACCCATTGGTAAGCTTATTATCATAGATTTTAAATGGGTATTCATATTGAGTTAAAAAGGCGCCTGTTTTGGCATCAATAAAAGCAGTATTCTCTTCTGAGTTTGTTGACAGAAGTAACTTAGGGCTAAATTGTAAATAAGAAATTTTATTAGATGAAAATGGAACAACAATGACTCCATTAAGATTTGTTCCCGCATACAGCATTTCAGATGGTTGCTTGTCAGATTTTTTGCAAATAATAATTGACTGCATTCCTGACTCATAATTAATTGCATTATACTCAATAGGCAAAACCATAGTTCCATCTTTCCCGTATAAACCAATAAGCCTCTTGTCAATATCCTCAATAGCAATTACTTCTTTTGCACCAGGTACTTTTTCTCTGTATCCAGGATTAAATGCACGATAATTACCTGCAAGTATTACTTTTCCGTTTACATCATATAATGAAATAGTATTAGACATGTATTTGCTGACGATGTA